>CAMBBS010000050.1 GCA_945863875.1 Desulfopila aestuarii DSM 18488 | reverse complement strand
TATTATCCAAGTTTCAATGAAATAGCCGACCCAAACAGGGGAGCCATTATGAGGCTACAAAGCTTTTGGGGTTCAAGCCCCAAAGGCTTTGTCGTGTCAAAATAAATTAGTGCATTCAATAAGTTATCCGTTAGCTTGACGGCTATGGGTGCTGGCCGGCATTGGCATCGGCTGCTTCTTCCGGCTGCGCACCCGCCTCCATCGTCAGTCAGGAAAAATATGATGAGAAAAATAGCCTATCTGAGTAATCCCTATCCAGCCATATCCCACACCTTCATTTTTCGGGAGATAGCCTCGATCAGGGCCGAAGGCCTGCAGGTCTTTACCGTCTCGGTCGACCGTACTCCGGGGCTCGTCAAGATGACCGAGGCGGAACAGACAGAGGCCAGGCAGACGCTGGTGCTGAAGGATACCCCGCTGCCAAGGATTGTGCTCCAGGGTCTTTCCCTTCTCTGGGCATCACCCGCCGGCTTCGCCCGCATGGCCAGGCGGGCCGGTATGTTCTGTTTCCGTGGGCCGAAGAACCCGGTGAAGGCGGTGGGCTATTTGGTCGAGGCGGTCATCCTCGTCTCCTGGCTGCAGAAACACAACATCCGGCATATCCACGAACATTTCGCCAATCCAACCGCACTGGTGGCGATGCTGTGCAAAGAATACGGCGGGATCAGCTACAGCCTGTCGATCCACGGACCGGATGTCTTCTACCAGGTGGATTCGTCGCTGCTCGCCGAAAAGATCGCCGGTGCCGCCTTTATCCGCTGCATCAGCCATTATTGCCGCAGTCAGGTGATGCGCATCACGAGCCACGAAAAATGGCCGGCGGCGCATATCGTCCGCTGCGGCGTCAATGCGGATGTCTACCTGCCGGGCGACGCTGTGCCAAAGAGATTCCCCCGCCTTCTTTGTGTGGGCCGACTCTGTCCGGCCAAGGGGCAGCATATCCTGCTGCAGGCCTGTGCCGCGCTGGTTGAGCGGGGCAGAGCCTTTGCCATGGTCTTTGTCGGGGACGGCCCGGACCTGCCGTCACTGCGCACACTCTGCCGTGACCTGGGCCTCGACGCGCTCGTTACTTTTCGTGGCGCGCTTGGCCAGGAGGAGGTGCACGAGGAATACCGCCGGGCGGACATCTTTGTCCTGCCGAGTTTTGCCGAAGGCGTACCGGTAGTGCTGATGGAGGCCATGGCCATGGGCAAACCGGTGGTATCGACGAGGATCACCGGTATTCCCGAGCTCATTGCCGATCAGGTCGACGGCCTGCTGGCGGTCCCCGGCGATGTGGCCGATCTGACGCGGCAGCTGACACGGCTCCTCGATGACAGGACGCTCGGCGAGCGTCTGGGGCTGGCCGCCCGGCAAAAGGTGGTGGCCATGTACGATCAGAAGAAAAACAATAAAGAACTGGCCGGCTTGTTTCGCCGATACGGGGACTGATATGCCAATAATGACCCTCCTCTTTTATTTCGGCCTCGGCTATTTATCTCTGGCGGTGGCCTGGCTGGTGCTCCTCACCGGTGCCTCCTGGCTGTTTCGGGCTAAAACCGTCGCCGGTGCCCCCCTCTTGCACCTTGGCGTGGTCATTCCCGCCCACAATGAGCAGGAGGGGATCGTGTCGACGATTGCCTCGATCAAAAGGTGCGACTATCCGTCGGAGCTGTTGCGAATTATCGTCATTGCCGATAACTGCAGCGACAATACGGCAGAGCTTGCCAGGGCCGCCGGGGTGTGCACCCTGGTCCGTGCCAATCCGGAGGCGCGGGGCAAGGGACAGGCCCTCGACTGGTTTTTGACCAGTGGACGGGAGCATTACCTGGATCTCGCCGGTCTCTGTTTTGTCGATGCCGATGTGACCTGCGATGTGCGCCTGTTCCGCGAGTTGAGCGCCTCACTGTCCTGTCCTGGGGTCGAGGTGGTGCAAGGCTTTAACGGCGTCGCCAATTCGGCGGTCAACTGGAGAACAGCGCTGGTCACCGCGGCCTTTAATGTCTTCAACCATCTTCGTATGGCCGGCAATAATTATTTGTTCGGCACGGCCATGCTGAAAGGGCTGGGAATGGCCTTTGCGACCCCGGTCCTCGCACGCTTTGGCTGGCCGGCCCATTCCGAGGTGGAGGACGTTGAGTTTTCCCTGCTGCTGCTGCAGCACCGCATCGCCGTCCACTACAATCCGGCGGCGGTCATTACCAGTGAGATGGCCACCAGCGGCGGACAGGCAAACCCCCAGCGGCAGCGCTGGGAAGGTGGACGTTTTCGCCTGGCCGCCCGGCTGCTGCCCGGCCTTGCCGCCAAGGTCGGCCAGGGGCAGTTTCGCTACCTTCATGCCCTGCTGGATTTTCTCGTTCCGCCGTTATCCCTGCTGGTTTTTTTGGTCATGGTCTGGCTCTGCTGGGCGTGGCTGCTGGTTCCGCCTGCGCTGCCGGTGCTTTGGCTGCTCCTGGCGGGCTTGAGCTGCTACGTGGCGTCCGGCCAGCTGCAGCGGCGCGCCGGGCTGAAAATGTGGCTCTACCTCGCCGCCGCCCCGCTTTTCGTCCTGTGGAAACTGACCGTGTACGGCAGCATGATCCTGCGGGGTCGGTCCACCGGCTGGCAGAGAACCTTACGTTCAGCCGAGTTGCCTAAAAAATAATAATGACAATATCCTGCCATGAGACCCGTGAACGAGATAGCTATCCTCTTTGTTGATGACGATTTAGCCGTATTGCATGCCCTGCGCCGGTTACTGCTCAAGGAAAAATATCAACAATATTTCGCCGCCAGCGGCCAGGAAGCCCTGGACCTGATGGCCGGGCAGGCCATCGACATCGTCGTTGCCGACCTGCGGATGGTGGCCATGACCGGCCTCGAATTACTCGTTGAGGTGAAACGGCGCCATCCCTCCGTCCTGCGCCTCGTCCTCAGCGCCACGGCCGATATGGCGCAGGCCATCGAGAGTATCAACACCGGGGAGGTCTTTCGTTTTATCCCGAAGGTGCTGGAACCCGAGAAATTCAAGAAAATCCTCCTGGATGCGGTGCGCCACTGTCTGGGGGAAATTGAGTCTCGGGCCCTGCTCAAGGACCTGCAGAGCAGCAATGAAGAACTGCAACGGACGAATGCGTCTTTGAACAATCTCACCGATATCCTTTCCTGCCGCGAGCTGCAGCTGACGACTATCCTGGACATTGCCAACGATGCCATTGTGGTGGTGGATGAACAGGTCCGGATTGTTGTCTGGAATAAAGCCGCAGAGAAAATATTTGGCTATACCGCGGCCGAAGCGAGGGGGCGGAACCCCTACGCCTTCTGCATTCCCGAGCGCTGCCTGGCGAGCTACACGAACTGGCGGAAAGAACTGTTCCGCAATGTACAAGGGGCGGACGACCCTTGTGCCCCGAAGATCAGAAAGAACGTCATGCTGCATAAAAACGGCGAGGAAGTGGTGACCGAGCTGTCGGCGGCCCCGGCGGTCATTGACGGCAAAGAGCACCTGGTTCTTATCATGCGCGATCTGTCGCATCGCCAGCTGCTCGAAAATACCCGAAAGGAATTTATCAGGGAAAAGCAGGGGATTGAACGGAGGATCGAGAAGGCATTGCTGCAGGCGCCGCCGCCCACCGGCCTGGAAGGCATGGAAGTCGCCGCGCTGGCCCTTTCGGCCGGGCATCTTGACGGTGATTTCACCGATTTTATCAGCATCGGCCGGGACATGGTCGATGTGGTTATCGGCGATGTCATGGGCAAGGGGATTGCCGCCGCCCTGGTTGCCTCAGGCCTCAAATCACACCTGCTGAAAATACTTGCCCAGCATGATTGCCGGATAGAACCGAGGCTTTCCTGCCCATCGGGCAAGGTCAATCTGAACCGGCTCGGGGAAATCATATCCGACTTGCACACGGCCGCAGCGCCGGATCTGCTCAAACTGGAAATGTTTGCCACCCTGTGTTATGCCCGCTTTCACATGCCCCAGAAACAAATGGCCTATGTCTCCTGTGGCCACACCCAGACCATCCACTACCAGGTTGCGGCCGATTATTGCCGCTATCTGGCCGGCCACCATTTGCCGTTAGGCATGACCGAAGAGAAAGCCTACCGGGCAAGCCTGGTTGATTTTCTGCCGGGTGACCTGTTCCTGTTCTACACGGATGGGGTGACGGAGGCGGAGGGGGCAGGGGAGGAGCAGTTTGGTCTGGAACGTCTCGGCGATATTGTCTCCAGCCACCACCGGCAGGGGCCGGAGCAGCTCATCTCGACAATCGCCGATGCGGTCAGAACTTTTACCGGTGAGAAGAGGTTTCGGGACGATTTCACCTGCATAGTCGTCAAAATTGACCACCAGTAGCTCCCCGGCCCCTCGCTTTCGCCATGGGGGCAGGGGCGCGACTGAAGGCAAAGGCAAAGACGAACAGCGACGCCCGTCTTTTTTGCTTCCCGGCAACAGCGGCGGTCAGATGAGGATCCAGGTTTTCACAATTTATTTCACCGCATCGGTCAGCTTGCTGCCGGCTTTGAATTTCACAATTTTTTTGGCCGGAATCTGCATGGCCGCCCCCGTCTGGGGGTTACGGCCTTCGCGAGCTGGCCGCGCGCTCACCGAAAACGTCCCAAAACCGATCAGGGCGACCTTGTCGCCGGCTGCGACCGCGGTTGTGATCGCCTGGAGGATGCTGTTCAACACCTGATCGGTTGCCGTCTTGGTCAAACCACATTCCGTTGCCACTTTTTCTATCAGATCGCCTTTGTTCATGATTTTTCCTTTATATTGGTTGAACTGCCATGGGCCGGGGAGAACTCTTTCTTGCCCAAATAGTCGATTCTTAGCCATTTTGCAAGGTTATTTCGAAGCCGTCTCCTGTTCGGCCCGCATAAACTCACTGATTTCCCGGGGCGGATAATAGCGGAACCGTATCCTCTTGCTCAGCCTTTCGGTATAGTCGGAGAAGGCGATGACGATCTCCCTGCCTTCCGCCATGAAGGCTTCGCCTTCCTGGTGCGAGATGCCATCCAGTTCGCCGAGCCTCGCCTTGAAATTGATGTAGGCCATATCGAACTGGCGCAAGATATTGAACATGGTCGAGCCGAGCGGTGAGTTGATTTTTAACACGCGCGAGCCTCGTTCCTTGACCATGTTGATCTTCTTTTCCTGGATCTCCTGCCAGGTGGGTTTTGTCGCGTTTTTCTCGGTCATTTTTTCACCCTTTGGTTATGCGGAAATGATCTTGGCGTTCCTCTTGATCCGGTACCGGTGCCAGAGGTCGAGAAGGTACACCGAGCCATATGGGAAAATTGCCGCGGTGACCATCAGCAGGGAACTTTTCGTGGCCACCGGCAGCAGGTGCGGCTTAATCTGCAAGAATCCGTAATATATCTGCCCGGCCATCGACCCGAAATGTACAGTCAGCCGCCAGACGTTCTCCGGTGTGCCGAGCCGATAAAGCACCAGGTACACCACATACAGCAGAAAGGCCTTGAGAAGCAGGGACATGGCCCGGCCGAGAAGCAGAGAGTTGATCGCCTTTCTGGTGATGTTGCCGACATAGTAACGGCTGATGTAGCTGCACATCGCCGTATTGATAAACAGGACGAGATAGGGGATGGAGCCAAACAGTAAATGGCTGAAAGAATCCAGCCGATGGAAGACGAAGGGAAAGAGGTAGAAATGGAACACCGGAAAAAGCAGTATCAGGGCAAAGCCTTCGTGAAAGCCGCTTTTTATGCCGATCTTGAAAAAATCCAGGGTTCGGTCCAGGGTGAGGAATTCCGCCGGAATGTTTTGCCCCTTGCTTTCGATCACATAAAATTGCTGAATCTCGGAGATGGCATTGAGCAGATGAGCGGGCTTGTCCATCCTGCCGCCATCGGTGGTGATAATCTGGGCGTTGGTGTCACTTTGCCCCCTGCTGGCCCGGTCTTGGTCTTTGGTCATCGGCCATCCTGGGATTTGCTGGTGTGCAGATACGGGCAGACCCTGACGATATCGCGCAGCCCCGCTGGCTTGCCCCGTTCCATCTCGGCAAGGGATCCAAAAGGCTCGGCATGGAAAGGCGTATAGTAGCCCCGGAGAGAGCTGCCGAGCCTGCGGGTGACCGTGAAGTAGCCGCCGAAAAAATTGTCCTTGATCAGGCCCCGGGCAATAACCTCATGCTCCGTTCGCAGATGATGGACAATGGACAAGAGGACCCGCCGCATGGTTTCATCTCCCTGGGCCATGGTGGCGATCTCCATGCAGCCGTTTCTTTCCGCCTCCTTTCGGGCGACTCCCTCCAGCACCTTGACCTGAAAGTAGACATAGCCGTTCGGCATGGAAAAGGCGAGGAAACGGTGACCATACATCTTGTTGATGTACGGTTGCAAGCCGGCGAGAAACCGTGGGCCATCGAACCATGCCGAAATATCCATCAGTTTCGGTGGGACCGATGCCGATTTCCCTGGTTCGCCGCCGCCGTTATCGGGGTAGATATCCGCCTGTGCCCGCCGGGCCGCGGCCGTGGTTTGCTTCGTCTTTCGGGGCGCGGCGTCCATAACCGGCGTGTCGCTGACCCGCGGCGCCGCGCCGTTTTGCAAAACAGTCTCCTCGAGCTCCTGCTGCCTGGCCAGCTGATCCGCCTTTTTCAGGGTTTTTCCGAGCAGTCCCCGGGCCATCTTGTGGTGCAGCTTGATCGCCCGGAGGATTTCATCTTTTTTGGGCAGGGCGTTGAATTCGGCGATGCCGGCTAAGGGGCGGCCGGCGGCGAGGGGGTGCTCGCCGAGGGAATAGAGATAGCCGCGCATGGATTGCAGCTTGCCGAGGTCGTGGGCTAAGGCGCCGACCAGCGTATCCGGGATGACGTGCCAGGCCTTGTTTTCCGAGAGGAGCCGGACAACCAGCTCGGCGACGTTGAGGGAATGATCGAGCAGAGTGGTTTTGGCCAGAAGCTGATAGGTGTTTTCATCCCAGTTGCCTTCCACGTCGCCGCTGATATTGACCACAGAGGAACATTGCCCCTCCCGGTCGAGAAGTTTGAGGAGCTGTCCGCACACTGCCCGCTGCAATGGGAATTTTTCAAACCAGGGCCACTGGCGGATATTCTCCATAAAGGCGATGGCCCTGGGATGGTTCAGGTCAACAGGCTCCTGCTCTCCCGGGACGGCCGGCCGTTGTCGCCACAGGGGTGAGAGCTCGGCAATATGGATGGTTTGGCCGCCTTTTTTGGCCCAGAGCTTTGCCAGGTCGCGCAGGAGGATTTCCTGCACGGCCTGGTCCTTTTTCCCGCCGCAACGGAGGATGGTGACGACCACCGCCGCCGCAGCCAGTGCCGTCCACAGCAGATAGTCACTCCCCGCGACACCCTGCAGCCAGCTGCCAAGGCCGGCCATCAACTGCCCTTTGCCCCCTGGCCGGCGCCGGCGCGGTTTTTCCCGCCAAGATCAGGGAAGATCACCTTCAGCCTGCCGTCACTGACCGGCGCGGTTTTGCCCTTATAGGTGCCGGAGTAGGTGCTGAGGAACAATTCCCGGGGGGCCATGTTGAGGATCTCGGTATGTTTGATCCGCACCTCTTCGGTTTCCCGGATCGACAGGCCGCCGCCGACGGAGATAATCGGCGAAAAGCGCCGTTCCTCGCCGAGATGCCGCGACACATAACCTGCGGTGTTGGCGTCGGGTACGCGCATGAAGAGCTTGGTGTTGCAGTTGTCCAGGATGGTGTTGGCCCGGTCCTCTCCGACCTCGGCATAGAGCTGGCTGATAGACTGACAGTAGCCATGGATAAAAACCTCCGCCCCGCCGGCCTTGGCGAACAGCTCTTCGATTCCGTGGTAGAGCACCGACTGGGCCTCGTCGATATGCAGCACCAGCGGCGGCGTGACGTTTTTCCCACTGGAATAGACCCGGCCGACAAAGGCCTGGATCATGGAGATAATCACCTTGCCTGCGGTATACGCTGCCCGCTTGGTCAGCAGGGAGCCGAGCTGCACGACCAGGATGATACCCTGGCCCTGTTCCAGCCGCTTGATGAAACGGTTTTCATCCGCCTTGCCGATTATCTGGCCGACACTGCCGGAGGTCAGCTCGGTGAGGGCGACCCGCAGCGAGCTGGCTATCTTGGAGTAGTAATCCGCCGGAGTGGCGAGGATCTTCTGCATATCCCGGCAGAGCTGTTCTGCCTCCGGGGTGTCGACATAATCGAGTTTTTCCTTCAGCCGCTCCAGGTCCTGGTGACTGATATGGTTTTTGATGTCGTTCAGGTTAAACGACGGGGCGGTGCCGGCGACTTCGGCGAGCATGATCAGGGCCTGCACCACGACCAGGCTCACCTCATAGGCCACGCCGAAAAAATATGGTTCCCGGCCGACGGCCACCCCGGCGGTGATATGGGCGACCAATTCCTCGGGCATGTAGTACGAGGAGAGAGGATCGAGTATGGCGCTGTATTCCGGAAAAACGGGGGTAATCAGCATCAGGTCATGAAGGCGGCCGGTTTCGAGCGCCAGTTGCGTGATTTTTGAAAACAGTTCGATATCACCTTTGGGGTCGATGGCGACCAGGGAATAGCCTTTGCGGATATCCTGCTCGATAATGTGCTCCATGACCCGGGTTTTACCGACTCGGGTGGTGCCGAAACACCAGAAATGCCCTTGGCGGTAACGGTCGGGAAAACCAAGCTCCAGGATGGTCTCCGGGTGATCGAGATGGATGCCCGTGCCGATATGCGTCCACGGGGCTTTTGCTTTTTTCCATTTGTTGAGCATCACAGTTCTTTGACAAACCTGACCTGCACGGGCTCTGTCAGTTCCTGGGTGACGGCGATGATGGCTGACTTGGGTATGTGTCTGGTTGTCAGGACAAAACTTTTATGCCCAACATAGCGTTTGACGCAGCGAAGGCTGATTTTCTCCGCCTCCGGACCAAGCTGGTCGCTGAGCAGGGTTTCGACCAGGGTTTTGGATACCCGGTCCACCACGACTTTGAGCCTGGGGGTATCACCGAGGAAAACCGGCTCAATCCGGCGTACATGAAAGGCCCGGCGCATGCCGAGGGAAAATTTTCCGGAATGTCTCTCGTGGAGGCCGATACGGCCCGGGGGGCACACTGCCGTGACCCTTTCACCTGGGATGATTTCCGTCTCGACAAAGATATTCTGGCCGGCGTCGCGGCACAGGATCTCTCCCCAGCACAACCGCTTTTCATAGGCCTTGTAGTATCTCGTTTGTTTTAGGAGGGCTGTTTTGCAGAGGGTTTTTTCAAGGTGTTTTTTCAGACTGTTGGATCCGCGTATTTCGGTAAGGTCGACTGGGCGCTGCATGGTCACCCCGTTGATTTTGTCGTAGGCCACCGCCTCCAGCTGCAGATCATTTCGGAAAAAAACCATCACCTCCAGATGGTACCACCTGGAAAGTACCACAGAAAAGACGTTTTCAATCTCCGCCATGACCTCGTTTCTGGTCAGGCCGTATCGTTTGGCGAATCCCGCAAGGATTTGCTGCATGATTGTTCCGTTGCCTCTCGGTTGATTTTTAAAAAGCACCCCTCCGGCGCCCCTAATTACTCTTTCCGGCAGGGATGACTTTTTTCTGGAAATGAAGGGGCGAAATAATGGCAGATAAAATCACCCGATGCGCCGGTGGTGACCAAAGGCCGGGGCGGCTGTCTGAAAATCGTCAGGGATATTTTTTCATTGCGCTTTCCCGGCCCGGCCATTCGGAGGGTTTTTAGAAGAGAAAGCGAAATAACCTTTAAATGAGGATAAAAAAAGGTGATAATGTTTTTTGCTGATACACCAACCTGGCACGATGCCAGTCACTCACAGGAAATAACATGGCCCAACAGAAGAAAAACACCAAACCGGCGGTGGAACTGTTACAGAAATGCCCGACGGGGATCAAGGGGCTGGATGAAATAACCGGCGGAGGTCTTCCCCAGGGCCGCCCGACTCTGGTCTGTGGCGGCACCGGCTGCGGCAAGACGCTCATGGCCATGGAATTCGTGGTGCGCGGGACAATGCATTATGACGAACCAGGTATCTACATGTCGTTTGAAGAAAAGTCTGAAGAACTGGTGAGAAACTTTGCCTCTTTAGGCTTTGACCTCAACGACCTGGTCGCGCGAAAGAGGCTTGTCCTCGACTATGTGCACATTGACAAGAGCGAAATCGAGGAAACCGGGGCCTATGACCTGGAAGGGTTGTTTATTCGCATTGGCTACGCCATCAACAGCATCGGCGCGAAGCGGGTTGTTCTCGACACCATCGAGACACTCTTTTCCTGTTTTGCTGATGAAGTCATCCTGCGGGCAGAATTGAAACGCCTGTTCACCTTCCTGAAAAATCAAGGGGTGACCGCGATCATCACCGGCGAACAGGGCGAACGAACCCTGACCCGTTTCGGCCTGGAGGAGTATGTCGCCGACTGCGTGATTTTCCTCAATCACCAGGTGGCCGAACAAATTGCCACCCGGCGCATGCGCATTGTCAAGTACCGCGGGTCCGCCCATGGGACGAATGAATATCCCTTTCTGATTGACAAGGAGGGCTTTTCCGTCATGCCGGTGTCCTCCCTGGGGCTCGATCATGCGGCCTCCACGGAAAGGGTTTCGACCGGGGTTGAACGGCTGGACACCATGCTGGGTGGCAAAGGCTATTATCGGGGCAGCAGCATCCTGGTTACCGGTACCGCCGGTACCGGTAAAACGAGTCTGGCCGCCCATTTCGTCGATGCGGCGTGCCAGCGCGGCGAGAAATGCCTCTATTTCGCATTTGAGGAATCCCGCAATCAGATCATCCGCAACATGCGATCAATCGGCATCGATCTGGAACAATGGGCGAACAAGGGGCTGCTCGAATTCCGTAACTCCCGGCCGACCCTCTACGGGCTGGAGATGCATCTGGTGACCATGCATAAGGCCATCGAAACCTTCAATCCCGCCATTGTCGTGGTTGACCCTATTTCCAACCTGATTGCCGCGGCCAGTGCGACTGAGGTGAAGTCAATGCTCTCACGGCTGATCGATTTTTTGAAGATGAAACAGATCACCGCCTTCTGTACCGATCTGACCGCAGTTGACGGGGGCCTGGAACGGACCGAAGTGGGGATATCGTCGCTTACCGACACCTGGCTTCTGCTGCAGGTCATGGAGGAGAGCGGGGAACGTAACCGTGGCCTGTACATTCTCAAGTCTCGCGGCATGCACCATTCCAACCAGGTCAGGGAGTTTTGCCTGTCCGGCGATGGCATCCTGCTGCAGGATGTCTATATCGGTACAGGCGGGGTGCTGACCGGGTCTGCCAGGATAGGCCAGGAGGCAAAGGATAAGGCGGAGATGCTTGCCCGCAGGCAGGAGATCGAGCGTAAACAGGGCGAAATCGAACGCAAGAAGGCCGTGGTCGAGGCACAGATCGCTGCCTTGCGCAGTGGTTTCGAGGCGGAAAAGGATGAGCTGGAGCGGTCGATCAACCGGGAACAGCTCCGCCAGAATATCCTTGCGGAAGAAGCCCAGACAATGGCCCGGACACGAAAGGCCGACAACCTGCTTTCTACCGGAGGAAGTGCCGCAAAGGGTGCAAAAACGAGGAAGAGAGAGAGATGACCAGGGAAAGAAAAAATGCGGGGCCACGGCCAGGCCAAGACCCGTCAGCCGCGGTTGACTGGGAGCTGCGGCTGTATGTCGCGGGTCAGACCCCCAAATCGATAATTGCCTTTGCTAACCTGAAAAAAATCTGCGAGGAACACCTGGAGGGGAAATATCGGATTGAGGTGATCGACCTCATGGTAAATCCCCAACTGGCCAAAGGCGATCAAATCCTCGCCTTGCCGACCCTGGTGCGAAAACTCCCCGAACCGGTGATGAAAATCATCGGCGATCTGTCCAATACGGATCGGGTACTCGTGGGGCTTGACATTAAACCACTCACCTGAGTTGAAAAAAATTGAGAAAACGATGAGTGACGAAAAACAGCACGACACGACCAAGGCGTTCGAGTTGGCAATCGAAGAGACAGGGAAGGGCTTCTATGTCTTGCGTCTCTATGTAAGCGGTCTGACGCCCAATTCCCAGCGGGCCATCGAGAATGTACGAAAGATCTGCACGGAGCATCTTGAAGGGCGTTATCAGTTAGAGGTGATTGATATTTACCAACAACCGATCTTTGCCCGAGAGGGGCAGATCGTGGCCGCTCCCACCCTGGTCAAGGAGTTGCCACCGCCCCTGCGCAAATTCATCGGCGACATGTCAAAGACCGAGCGTATCCTCCTGGGTCTGGATATCAGAACGAAAAAGCAAGGTTGATCATGGCCATGGACAGAAGTCGAGACGAGCTGCTGCAGGAGATGGAAGCGCTTCGCCTGCGTCTGGAAGAGGCGGAGGAAACCTTGCGGGTTATCGGCCGGGGCGAGGTCGATGCCTTCGTCATCTCCGGGAAGGATGGCGACCAGGTGTTTACCTTGAAAGGAGCTGAGCAGCCCTACCGTATCCTGGTGGAAACGATGAACGAAGGGGCGGTCACCCTGTCCGCCGACGGCATCATTTTGTACTGCAATACTAGTCTGGCGAGCATGCTTTGCGTGCCATTGACAGGTCTCGTCGGCACTCCCTTGAGCGCCTATGTTGCCGTCGACGACCAGCCGCTTTTGGCAGCTCTGCTCACGACATCCTCCCTGGAGTGCACGAAAGATGAAATCAGCTTCATAACCGGCGCAGGTGATCCCGTGCCGACCTTGATTTCCTGCTGTGCTTTCGACCCGTTTGGCAGTGAGGGGAGAATTGTGGTGATAACCGACCTCACCCAGCAAAAGCGCAGCGAACAGTTTATGGCCGAAGAGAGGCTTACCCGTTCCATTATTGAACAGGCGGGAGAGGCGATCCTGGTCTGCGATGAAGAGGGGCGCATCATTCGCGCCAGCCGACTCGCCCATCAGCTGTGCAGGGAAAATCCCTTGTTAAAGCACTTTGATGAAGTGGTGCCATTGCGGTTGAGCCAAACCGGACGTCTGTTTTCACTCCTGCCCGCCATGGCGAGAAAGATCCCCAAAAACATCGAGGTGGAAGTAAGGCAATCCGATGGGCGGACCCTGCATTTTCTCCTTAATGCCTCGTCACTCAAGGGGGCCCAGGATCTTGACATCGGCTTCGTCCTGACGCTGACGGATATCACCGAACGGAAGCAGAACGAAGAGGCGCGGATCAAGCTGGAGGAGCAGCTGCAGCAGGCGCAGAAGATGGAGGCCATTGGTACCCTTGCCGGAGGAATCGCCCATGATTTCAATAATATTCTCGGTGCCATCCTGGGCTACTCGGAAATGGCCAGGGAGGATTGCCCGCCGGGATCCGCTATCGAAAATGATCTCAATCAGGTAATCGTGGCCGGCCACAGGGCGAAAGATCTGGTCAAACAGATTCTCTCGTTCAGCCGCCAGACCGTCACTGAAAATATCCTTCTGCAACCGGCGATCATTGTCAAAGAGACCCTCAAGCTGCTCCGTTCTTCCTTGCCGACGACCATCACTATAGAACAAGATATCCAGGCTGAGACCGGTCTCATCTATGTCGATCCAACCCAGATCCATCAGATCCTGATGAATCTCGGCACGAATGCCTACCACGCCATGGAAGAGCAGGGCGGAATACTCTCTATCTCCTTGAAAGGGAGAACGTTCGCCAAGCAGGATCTCGTCTGCTCCCCGCACATTCAGCCCGGAAATTTCGTGGAATTGTCGGTTCGAGATAATGGCCTGGGAATGTCACCGGATTTACAGGAAAAAATCTTTGATCCCTATTTCACCACCAAGGAGGTCGGCAAGGGTACCGGCCTGGGCCTTGCCATTGTTCACGGTATCGTCAAGAGTTACGGTGGGTACATATCCTGCCACAGTCACGTTGGACAAGGAACGGAGTTTAAAATCTTTCTGCCTGTTATTGCAGGGAATGCGGCAACCGAGATCAAAAATGCTCAATCGACTCCGCCCGGCACCGAACATATCCTCCTTGTCGATGATGAAGAGATACTCGTGGAAATGTCCAGCACTATGCTGCAGCGCATGGGCTACACGGTGACGGCCCGGACCAGCAGTATTGACGCCCTCTCCACCTTCACCAGCCGGCCCGACGCCTATGATCTGGTGATTACCGACCAGACTATGCCGGGCATGACGGGAATTGATCTGGCGGGAAGAATGTTACAGCTCAGGCCGAAACTGCCGATTATTCTCTGTACCGGCTACAGCAGTCAGATTTCCAAAGAGAAGGCCGAGTCCTGTGGGATCAAAGGTTTTGCTATGAAACCTCTCGCCAGAAGCGATATTGCTGCCTTGATTCGCAAGGTATTGTGTCCTCAGACTAAAATCAAAAGGGAAAATCCGTAGCAATAGCTACTCCTCATGGAAGACCAATTCACCATTCTCGCCATAGACGACGACCCGGCCCTGTTACGTTCTCTGCAACGGATTTTATCTGCGGAACCATACCGGCTCATAACCACTACGGACCCCGAGCAGGCGCTTTCTCTGCTCGAACAGGAGTCCGTCTGCCTGGTACTGCTCGACCTGAAGATGCCCGGCCGGGGCGGGATGGCCATTTTGCGCGATATAACCTCCCTCTACCTGGAGATGACCGTGATCATGCTGACCGGGCACGGAGGGGTGAAGGAGGCGGTCGAGGCAATTAAAATCGGCGCCGCTGATTTTCTTGAAAAACCTTGCCCGCCGGATATCCTCTACCAGCGCCTGGCCACCTATCACGCCATCTGGCAGCAGAAACGGTCGAATAGAAAAAAAGGAGAGCAGCTCTTCAGCTATGCCGGCCTTATCGGAGAGTCTCCGGTCATGCAGACATTGAAATCTCTCATTGTCCGCGTTGCCGCCTCCGACGCGACCGTGCTGATCCAGGGCGAGTCCGGCACCGGGAAAGAGCTGGTTGCCCGGGCGGTGCATCATCACAGCGTGCGTATGCAGAAACCCTTTGTCCCGGTCGATTGTGCCGCCATCACCGAAAGCATGCTGGAAAGTGAGCTGTTCGGCCATGAAAAAGGCGCCTTTACCGGAGCGGACAAACTGACGGTGGGCTTAATCCGGGCGGCCGAAGGGGGAACGCTTTTTCTCGATGAAATCGGCGAACTGCCTCTCAATATGCAGGCCAAGTTCCTTCGTACCCTGCAGGAATTTGAGGTACGGCCGGTGGGCAGTACCAAGACCTACCCGGTGGATATCAGAGTTATTGCCGCCACCAACCAGAATCTCGCCGAGGAGGTGGCCAGGGGTGCTTTCCGCAGTGATCTCTATTACCGGCTCTCCGCCATTTCTCTGGAGTTGCCGTCGCTGCATGACCGGGCCCTGGACATCGCCCTGCTCGCCCGCCATTTCATGAAGCATTTTTGCCCGCAGCAGCCGGTTGATATCAGCCCGGATGCCCTGGAGCTGCTCGAGTGCTACAGCTGGCCGGGGAACGTGCGGGAACTGGAAAATGTCATTCGGCGGGCCATCGCCCTGAAAGAAGGTGACCGCATCGGGGTGTCCGATCTCCCGGCGACTATTGTCCTGGAAAAGAGAGAAACGGCGGTTTTCAGGCCAGTCGATGATTCTCTGGTCGCCTATGAACTGCTGGCCCTGAAAAATGCCCTGACCAAATCGGAAAGCAATCGACGGGAAACGGCATCCCTGCTTGGCATCAGCGAAGCGACCCTCTACCGTAAACTGAAACAGTTCAACCTCTCATAACGAGAGGTGTCTCCTCTCCATATCCTCTCATTATGATTTACCCCAGCTCTTTTTTCCATTGCCCAGGCGGGTGTTCTGCGCGGACAATTTTCAAAAATTGTCCGGCGTCCCCGCAGCACGGCGTGAAGGTCTCCTTTTTGGCATATTGTTCTTGTATTTTTTTGAGTCTGGTGCAAAAATTGCTATACCGGAAAGAGGACTCACAGCTGCGTTGCCGCGAAGAGGACAGGAACGGAAACAGGGACGCAACGTCAAACGAAGTCATCAACTGAATGGAGAACAGCATATGAAAATCAACACAGCCGGCGTGGTGCTCTTTTTTTTAACCGGTTTTTTGGCCCTGTCTTGTGCCGAAGCACGTGACCTGGGCGAGATTCAGAAAGAAGGTGTTCTCCGTCATCTCGGGGTTCCCTATGCCAATTTCGTCACCGGTGATGGCGGCGGCCTGGATGTGGAAGTCATGCAGCTTTTTGCCCGGGAGATCGGTGTGGAGTACCGGTACGTCGAAACCAGCTGGGCTACTGTTGTGAATGATCTGCTCGGCAAACAGGTAGGCGCTGATGGCAACAATGTGAAAATTACCGGGGATGCACCAGTGCGCGGTGATGTCATCGCCAATGGCATGACCATTCTGCCCTGGCGCCAGAAGGCGCTTGACTTTTCCGCACCGACTTTTCCCACCCAGGTCTGGTTGATCACCGGCCCTGCTTCCTCCCTCACCCCCATTGTCCCAAGCGGCTTTATTGAGGATGATATCGTCGCCACCAAAAAGCTGCTCACCGGCAAGTCAGTTCTCGGGAAAAACAATACCTGCCTGGACCCCAGTCTCTATTTCCTCGAGGATATCAATACGGCAATCAGTCTTTTTGAGGGAGGGCTGAGCGAGCTGGCTCCGGCTATCATGCAAGGAAAAGCCGATACGACCCTGCTCGATGTACCGGATGCCCTGGTTGCCCTGGCCAGATGGCCGGGGCAGATCAAGGTCCTGGGACCCATTTCAGTCGAGCAGCAGATGGCCGTGGGCTTTCGTAAAGATTCACCGGCCCTGCAGGAGGCCTTCGCGGTGTTTTACCGGAAAATCCAGATGGACGGCAGCTACCATGCGCTGGTAAGCAAATATTATCCCGAAGTTTTTGACTATTACCCGGATTTTTTCACCGTCAAATAACCCCAGAAAACAGCCGCCAGGTGAACGTTGCGGTGACTTCCACCAAGAAGAAGAGAGTGCTCGGTTGGCGGAAGAGGAACCACTGATTCAGGCAGATGCCTTCACACAACCGGATAACGTTATGCAAAGACAGGGAATAGAGATTCGGTCGATCTTTGGCAGGACCCCACAGCTGCTTGTTTTTTTTTGCATCACGGCGCTCATCTGCGGTCTGCTGGTGATCAACTACCTGTCCCAGCGATCTCTGCAGCAGGCGAATATTTATCGGTTTCAACAGAACTTTCAAAAAAGTACCGCCAGTATCGCCTACTTCTTCAGTGAACGGGAAAATGACATCACCAATCTGGCCATTTCTAAACCGGTAACCGGTTTTTTCTCCAACCGCAACCTGGGGATGTCCATGACTTACGGATTGCGGTCGAGTTTGAATAGTATCACCCAGCTGTTCAAGCACCGGACGGCTTCGGCGCGTATGGGCGAAGAATTCATCTACTCTCACCTGTCGCTGCTGGATATCGACGGCAAAATCCTTTCGCGGTGGCCGATTGATGAAACGGCTGATTGTCAAAAGGTGCCGGAGGCAGGCGGGCCCCTGACCGTCGCTGTGACCAGCGAATCCTTCGGCTGTATCACTTTTATTGCACCGGTATTTTTACATGACAAGCTGCAGGGATACATCCAGGGCGATGTCAGCTTTGACACCCTGACCAGCTACCTGCTGGGCGACACGCCCGGACTGCTGTTTATTACCATAGCTGGACGGCTGGTCTTCCAGTCACAACCGGAAACAACAATTCTTCCCGCCGCCCTGGAGCGGCTTGGCCGTACGGACACCGTGTGGCCTGTCGAGTTGAACAGGGACGATTTTGTGGATCCTGCAACGGCGACGTATGCGCAGAAGACAGCTTTCACTCTGTTTTTTTCAAGCCTCGCCAAATACAAAATCAATCTGTACTTGGCGGAGGAAAGCAGCACCATCAGCAGACGGCAGTTCCGTCTGCTGTTCATGGCCGGGCTTGGTGTTTTGTCAGCCGCGGTTCTCCTTGGTTCCGGCGCAATTTTACGTGCCAACACCAGGAACGTTATCCTCGAAACGTCACTTTTCGAAGCCGGCAGGAGAGAAAAGGCGGTTGCGGAAAAAGTGGAAGAACTCGAGCTGATCATCGACGGTGCCCGGCTTGGTACCTGGAACTGGGATATCGTCAGCGGGCAGGTGCTCTTTAACGAACGCTGGATGGCCATGCTCGGCTATGACCCGGGGCAACTCGACACCCATGTCGATACCTATACAAATCTTGTCCATCCCGATGACCTGGAAGCAGTCAGGAAAAATCTTCGGGCCCACCTCAAGGGGGAAACGGCCGTCTATTCCGTCGAGCACCGGTTGCGCCACAAGTCGGGAAAATGGATCTGGGTGCTGGACGCCGGCAAGGTGCTGAGGCGTGACCAGACCGGCCGGCCCCTGCGGGCCCTCGGTATTCAGCTCAATTTAACCGAACAGAAGGAGGCGCAGCAATTCCTTGGCAAAGCCAAAGAAGAATCAGACGCCATCATTCGTAACTTTCTGGACAGCCTGATTGTCGTCGATGAGGATCTGACTGTCTCCCGGGTCAACCAGGCCACCTGCCAGCTGCTCGGCTACAGTGAAGAGGAATTGCTCGGCCAACCCGTCACCATGCTCTTTGATGACCCGGTAGAGCTGGTGCGGGGGATTTTTTCCTTTTATGCCGTCCCTGATTCCGATCCCCTGGCCGGCCGGGCGGTGCTGCGTAATGTCGACCTCAGTTACCGGAGTAAAGATGGTGGCAATTTGCCGATGTCCTTTAACATAAGCCGGTTGCAGGATGATGCGGGGAAGATTACCGGGGTGGTTGCCGGGGCCAAAGATATCTCCAGGCTGATGGCGGTACTCGACAAGGTTGCCCAGCAAAAAAATTACATCGAAAAGCTTTTTGATGTGCTCCCGACGGGATTGCTGGCCATTGACTCCTCCATGGAGATTATCAAAACCAATAAAGCTTTTAGCGGAATTATGCAAAACTGGGCCAAACAATTTCAGGTGACGGAAAGTTCACTGACCGGGGAACTCCTGGATAAACTCAAGAAAGCTCTCGGCGAAACCATGGAACATGATTTCGCCCTGACGCATAACGGCTTGACCGCCTATCTGCAATATAATGCCACGCCCATCCAGTTTCCCGGCGATATTGAGCGTGTCGTCTCGCTGCGCGACATCACCGACAGGCGAAAGGCGGAGACGGCGAGGATCCTTCTCGCCACGGTAATCGAGCAGTTTGCCGACGCAGTCATTATCACCGGAACAGACGGGGTCATCCGCTATGTCAACCCGGCGGCAATACGCGCCAGCGGCTACAGCCGGAGAGAACTGCTGGGCCAGAAAACAGCAATACTCAAGAGCAACCAGACCGATCCGACTCTCTTCAAGGAACTCTGGCAGACCATCACCGGGGGCCATGTCTGGTTCGGCCGAATGAAAAGCAAAAAGAAAGACGATACCCCCGTCGAGGAAGACGTGACTATTTCACCGGTCCGTAACGAGGAGGGCGATATTACCAATTATGTGGCGATCAAGCGGGATGTCACGAAAATCGATCTCCTGCAGAAACAGCTGCTGAAGGCCCAGAAAATGGAAACCATAGGCCAGCTGGCAGCCGGTATCGCCCATGAAATCAACACCCCCATGCAGTACGTGCAGAACAATGTGACTTTTTTGGGGCGTGTCTTTGAGGATATTTCCGTGCTGGTCCGGGACTACCGGCAATTGCTGCAGACCCCTGGAATAAAACTGAGCGACGAGGCGGTCAAACACCTGGCGGAGATCGACCTGGACTTTCTCATGGCCGAGATCCCGCAAAGTGTCTTTGAAACACACGGCGGGATCAACCGGGTGGTGAAAATCGTGGCCGCCCTGAAAGAATTCAGTCATCCCGGATCGCAGGCCAAGACATTGATTGATGTCAATCACACGATAGAAAACACGATAACCGTCTCACGCAATGAATGGAAATACGTGGCGGAGGTGGTGACCGATTTTGATCCGGAACTGCCCCTGGTCTGCTGTCAGCCGGACCAGTTGAGTCAGGCTTTGCTGAATCTGATCGTCAACAGTGGTCAGGCGATTGCGGAAACAGGCGCATCGGTGCCGGATAATCCGGGCCGTATCGGTATCAGCACCCGCCACCGCGGAGACTTTGTCGAAATCCGGGTGAGTGACAGCGGTGGTGGTATTCCTGAAGAAATACACAACCGTATCTTTGATCCTTTCTTTACCACCAAAGAGGTGGGGAAGGGGACCGGGCAGGGATTGTCCATCGCCCATGCCGCGGTAGTTCAAAAACATGGCGGAAGTCTCGATTTTATTTCCGAACCCGGTAAGGGAACAACCTTTATCCTGCGGCTTCCCATCAAAACAATCGAAAACAATAAAGGCCTGGTATGACCAAGAAGACAATTCTCTTTGTTGATGATGAACGTGATATCCTCAATGGACTGCGCCGCTCGCTCTATCCCCTGTGCGACAGGTGGAACATGCTCTTCGTCGAAAGCGGCGCCCGGGCCATCGAGATCATGCAGCGGCAAAAGGTCAACGTCTTAATCACCGATATGCGCATGCCGGTCATGAACGGCGTCCAGCTGCTGCAGGCCGTGCGCAAGGGTAACCCTGAAACCATCCGAGTCATGCTCACCGGCCAGGCGGATAAAGAGATCTACAATGAGGCCATGGCCTTATGTCATTATTTTTTCTGGAAACCGACCATATTTGAAGATTTCGAGGTGCTGTTCCATCGACTTCACTGTCTGGATGCGTCCCTGCATAACGAAAATCTGGTCCGGATAATCGGCGGTATCAGTTCGCTGCCGTCCCTGCCGGTACTTTTTAGCCGGTTGCTCTCGCTCGTTGAGCAGGACGAAACAGATTGCCTGCAGGTGGCCGGAGTTATCAGGGAGGATATGGCCATGGCCGGCCAGGTAATGAAACTGGTCAATTCTTCCTTCTTTGGACTGGCCAGGGAGATCGAGACCCTGGAAGAAGCGGTCACCTATCTTGGCGTCAAGACGATAGGCAGCCTTGTCCTGGTCGAGGAACTGTTTAGCCGATGTAGTCCGGCGGCAATGAAGGAATTTCAGCTTGACCAGCTGTGGCAGCACAGTTTCTGCGTTGCCACGAAAGCGAGGAAGATAGCCTCGGCCGTTGAAAATGGTGCACAAATTCAAGATTGTGCCTACCTTGCCGGGCTGCTCCATGATATCGGCAAGCTGCTCCTTGCCACCCATCTTCCGGAGAGCTACCGGGAGATTCGAGACAATGCCCTGCGGACCGGCAGGTCCTGTGTCGAGGCCGAACTGGACATACTCGGTGCCGACCATGCGGCCATCGGCGGATATTTGATTTCCCTCTGGGGGCTGCCCCGAAGGATAACCGAGGCGGTGCTTCTGCATCATACCTTCCCGTCTTCCGGTGACGTGAGCATGTCGCCGGTTTTGCAGGCGGTCGGCCAGGCCAATCGCCTGTGCTTTGAGCTTTGCAACAGCCATAAATAAAACATAAAAAATTACCATTGGGGAAAACATGGCCTATCCCATCCTGTTTGTTGATGATGATGTGACACTGTTAAAAAGTTTTAAGAGGACCTTGCCCGCTCAGTTCAAGGTGGTCACCGCGGACAGTCCGGAAAAAGGGCTGCGCATTCTGGCAGAGCAAGGACCTTTCTCGGTGATTGTTTCCGACATGAAAATGCCGGGGATGAGTGGCATTGAAATGCTCAGCCGGTCGAAGGAGATCTGTCCCGACACCATTCGTATCCTGCTCACCGGCTTTGCCGACCAGCAAACCGCCATCGATGGGGTGAACAAGGGCGATCTGTTTCGTTTTCTCACCAAACCCTGTGAAATAGAAAATCTCAACAGGGTCCTTCGCGCCGGCGTCCGCCAGTATCAACTCATTGTCTCGGAAAAAGAACTTCTCGAGCAGACACTTTTTGGCACAGTCCGGGTATTGTCGCAGATTCTCGCCCTGATCAACCCGACAGCGCAGGGGTGTGCCGGCCGTCTCAAGCGGTATGTCCGTCATATCACAAAAGAACTGCTTTTAGAAAAAGATGGCTGGCTGTACGAAATAGCGGCCATGCTCTCACAGCTCGGCTGCCTGGCCATCCCGCCGGACGTCCTTACCAGGCGTGCAAATGGCGGAGCCCTTTCCGCATCGGAAAGGGAGATGCTGCAGCAGCATCCGTCCGTCGCCGCCAGGTTCTTGATGCATATTCCCCGCCTGGAAGAGGTCATCGAAATGATATCCAACCAGGACAAGCCCTACGCAGGGTTTCCGAAATATGCCGCACAGGAGAACTACGGCCGGGCGCACCTCGGCGCCCAGATTCTTCATTTAGGCCTCGATTTGGACCGGCTGCTGATGGTGGGGGTCCCCCCGGGCAAGGCGCTGCAGACCCTGGGGAAAAAATCCGAAGAGTACAACCCGGCCATGGTCGCCTCCCTGCACAGTTTTGACTTCGGCCTGCAAAACATGGTGGGCATGAACATCCATTGTAAGGAATTGAACACCCGAATGATCCTGGATGAGGATATCAGCACCAAAACCGGGGTGCTGCTGGCCACCAGGGGGCAGCAGGTGACGGAAGCGCTCATGAAGGGGATGCTTAATTATTCCCAGACATTGGGCGTAAAGGAGCCCTTTGCCGTGCTGGTTCCTCTCCTTGATTTTGAAATAGAGGCCTAGGACAACCCCATGCAATACTCCACCATCAATAAGAACATCCTTTTCGTCGATGACGATACCAACATCCATAAGGGCCTGAACCGGTTATTTCAGCAGCAGAAGGTCAACTGGAGATATCGTTTCGCCGCCGGCGTTGACGAGGCCATTGCCATCATAGACGAGGGCGAGGTCGATGCGGTGATTTCCGACATTAAAATGCCGGCCCGGGACGGTTTTGATCTGCTTGTCCACCTGCGAAACACCGCCAGGTGGCAGGATCTGCCGATAGTCATGCTCACCGGCCTCGATAATCCGGTGCTGAAAAGCAGGGCTCTTGATCTTGGCGCCACGGACCTGCTCAGCAAGCCGATCAATCCCGATGATCTGCTCGCCCGTATCCGGTCGGTGCTCTATATAAAGGAGTGCCAGGACAGGATCAAACTGCAGAACTGTCACCTCGAGAACCTGGTCCGGCAGCGCACCGAAGCCCTGGAGGCAACCCGCCTTGATATGATCTGGCGGCTGGGCAAGGCGGCTGAGTTTAGAAGTGAAGAAACCGGTAACCATGTCATCAGGGTCGGATATTATTCGCGGGTACTGGCTGAACAACTGGGTCTGGCCCGGGAGGAGCAGGAGATGATTTTCCTCACCAGCCCCCTGCATGATCTCGGGAAGATTGGTATCCCCGACCGGGTGCTGCTGAAGAGCGGCAAGCTGAACGGTGAGGAATGGGGAATCATGAAAACACACTGCACGATCGGCCAGGAACTCCTCGCCCGCAGCACGGTCCTCGGAACGTCCGTCCTCCGTGCCGGGGAGAAGCAGATCGAGCAGGTTTTTGGGGTGGAAGATAATCCCTTTATGCAGATGGCCTCGGAGATCGCCGGCTTTCATCATCAGCAATGGCGCGGCAAGGGCTACCCCTATGCGGTCCAGGGGGAAGACATCCCGCTGCCGGCGAGGGTCGTCACCGTCGCCGATGTGTATGATGCCCTCAGAACGGAACGAAGTTACAAGGCGCCCCTGGCGCATGAAGAAACCCTGGCAATTATGCGCCGGGAAAACGGCCGCCACTTTGATCCGGCAATCTTCAGCGCATTTGAACAGTGTCTCCCTCAATTTATCGCGATTCATCACCGGTACAACGATATCTGAAAGAAATGAGCCGGTGAATGTTCCGTGCCCACTGGCCGGTAAAACGACTTGCTTATGAAGCGACGCTGCAAAAGGACGTTATGAAGGTCACATTCAGTTCATTATGCGCTACTGCCTTGGCCTATGCGGCACTGGGCGTCCTGGCCCTGGCCCTGACTATCCCGCCGGGCTATGCGAGCCCTGTCTTTCCGGCGGCGGGTCTGGCGGTTGCCCTGGTGCTCTGTTTCGGCAGCCGCATACTCCCCGGCATATGGCTCGGTTCGCTGATCGTCAACTTTGTGGTTGCCTGGCAAAACAACACATTTGGCAGCATAACCATGCTCACCGCCGCCGTGATCGCCTGCGGTGCCGTGCTGCAGGCCTGGGTCGCCGGCCGGATGATTCGGCGCTGGCTGGGGGAAAAATGGCGTCACCTGGAGACGGAAAAGGACATTGCGCTCTTTCTTGCCACGGGGGGACCCTTGTGCTGCCTTCTCGCGGCGACGATCGGTACCTCTGCATTGTATTTTTCGGGGGCCATTCCTCTGGAGGCGTTTGGCTATTCGTGGTGGACCTGGTGGGCGGGGGATACCCTCGGGGTGCTTGTTTTTACCCCGCTGACCCTGATTGTTCTGTTACGGAGGGAGACCGGCTGGAAAGAACGGCGGATTGCCGTCGTTCTGCCGATGCTGGTGACCCTCTGCCTCGTCGTCGCTGCCTTTTTCGGTGCGTCCCATCGGCAGCAAAAGCAGTACGTGGAAGAGATTGAAGAGCATGGCGAGAATATAAGGCAATTGCTCAATCATCGTTTCATTGCCCACCAGGAGGCGCTTGCCGCGCTGAAACGGTTGATCGAGGTCATGCCGGATATGACCTTTGACCAGTTTGAGTACTTTACGCGGATCACCCTGCAGGACAACAAGGATATTTTTGCTCTGAGCTACAACCCCTACCTCCCCCATGCCTCGCGCAGTGTCTTTGAGCGGACCATGGCCAGGCGCTTCCTCCCGTCTTTCGCCATTACCGAACGCGATCATGATAAACAACTTGTGCCGGCCCGGGAGCATCCTGTCTACGTGCCGGTCGGATTTATCGCGCCCCTTGACGGAAACCGATCTGCCATCGGGTTCAATATCCATTCGGAGGCGATCCGCCGCGATGCGATCGAAAAGGCCTTCACCACAAGGCTTCCGGCGGTGACTGCGCCGATTCAGCTGGTACAGGAGGAGCAAAAACGCATCGGCGTCCTGGTCCTGGCCCCCGCCTATCGTCGCATGGGCGATGGACCAATCGATGATGGCATCAAGGCGCAGGTCAGTTTCGCCGTAGGCGTCTTCAAGATCGATGAAATGGTGCGTATCGCCACGAAAAACCGCGTGCCGGGGGGCATCATCTTTCGTCTCACCGATCAGGCGGCGGCCCCTGACCGGTCCCTTCTTTTTCAATCGGACGCCGGGCAGAACAGGCCGACGGGTCCGTATGTCTGGCGCACCGACCTGACGATGGCCGACAGGCAGTGGCGTCTCGAGGTGTTCCCGACGGCGCAATATCTGCAGCAACACCATTCCAGCTATGGCCTGGTCATCGGTATTGCCGGCTTGTCCATTGCCGCCCTGCTGCAGATCGTGCTGCTGGCGATGACCGGGCGTACCGCCGTCATCAGCCAGAAAGTGCGGGAACAGACGGTTCAGCTGACGCAATCCTTCACCGAGGCGCAGGGGCGGGAACAGGTCCTCGCCGAAAAAAAAGAGGAACTGGATGCTATCATCCGCAATTTTCTGGATACCCTGATCGTCGTCAACACGGCTCTTGTCGTTGTCCGTGTCAATCAGGTCACCTGCGACCTTCTTGGCTTCTCTGAACGGGAACTGATCGGCAGAAGCGTCGTTGAATTTTTCCATGACGCAGAAGAGTATGTCCGCTCCGTGTTTGCTTTTTACAACGGGGAGCACCAGCGGCAGCCGGAACCTCCGCGGGAGTTGCGCAATGTCGAGCTGTGTTATCGCCACCGGAATGGGGATCGTCTGCCGATGTCTTTCAATATCAGCCTGCTGCAGGATGACAACGGCACCGTCACCGGGGTGGTGGCGGGCGCAAAGGATGTCTCCGGTCTCCGTCTGGCCCTGGATAAGATCGCCGGTCAGAAGGAGTATATCGAGACGCTTTTTGATATCGTCCCCGGCGGGCTGCTGGCCATCTCCCCGTCGCATACGGTTGAAAAATATAATCTCGCCTTCCAGCGGATGTTGCATTCCTGCGCCGAAAATCTTGGCCTGACCCAGGCGGAATGTGCCGACACCTTCGTCGAAAAAATCCTCGAACGGCAGTCAAAAAACGACACCTTTACCCTTCGTCTCGGCCGGGATGAAGGCGCCGCCTATTTCAAATGCCACGCTACGGTCATTTCCGTGCTGGAGGATGTCGCCTCGGTGGTGTCCATCGAAGACGTTACCGATGAACGGAAAGCCGAAGAGGCAAGGAACCTGCTGGCGACGGTCATCGAGCAGACCGGCGATACTATCATCATTGCCGGCACCGATGAGGTGATTCAGTATATCAATCCCGCCGGACTGAAAAACAGTGGCTTCAACGAAACGGAACTGATCGGGACCACACAGCATGTTTTCACCGATGGCTTGATGGACCCGGCGATGATTGGCGAACTCCGCAAGACCATCGCCGGCGGACGAAGCTGGCACGGCCGTTTTAAGAGCCGCAGAAAAGATGACTCGGTCATCGAGGAAGACGTGACGGTCTCCCCGGTGCGCAACGAAGAGGGCGATTTGACGCATTACGTCTCCATTAAACGGGACATCACGGAGATGACGCTTTTGCAGGGACAGCTGCTGCAGGTGCAGAAGCTGGAGGCGATCGGCCGGCTGGCGGCGGGCATAGCCCATGAAATCAACACCCCGATGCAGTACGTGCAGAATAATGTCACCTTTTTTGAACGGGCCTTTGCCGATATCGCCGTGCTGGTGGAGGATTATAAAATACTGCAGGCGGCGGCCGCGAGCGAAGTGAGCGACGAGGCCCGGGCCCATTTACAGGATATTGATCTGGACTTTCTCCTCACGGAAATTCCGGAAAGTATCCGCGAGACCCATGGCGGGATCAACCGGGTGGTGAAAATCGTCGCGGCCATGAAAGATTTCAGCCACCCCGGCTCCGATGAAAAAACCGCCACCGATATAAATCGCGCCCTGGAAAGCACCATCACCGTCTCGCGCAACGAGTGGAAGTATGTCGCCGAGGTGCATACCGATTTTGATCCGGACCTGCCGCGGCTCCTGTGTCTGCCGGATCAGCTGAACCAGGCGGTA
The DNA here is from genome assembly GCA_945863875.1 of Desulfopila aestuarii DSM 18488. Taxonomy (GTDB): domain Bacteria; phylum Desulfobacterota; class Desulfobulbia; order Desulfobulbales; family Desulfocapsaceae; genus Desulforhopalus_A; species Desulforhopalus_A aestuarii_A. The sequence goes on along the minus strand of CAMBBS010000050.1, from coordinate 3,385 downwards.
TTGAATCTGATCATCAACAGCGCCCAGGCCATTGAGGAGACGGGCGCGTCGGTCACCAGCAATCCGGGACGCATCAGCATCAGCACCCGGCATGGCGAAGACTTTGTCGAAATCCGCATCGGCGACAGCGGGGCAGGTATTCCTGAGGAGATACGCGGACGTATCTTTGATCCTTTCTTTACCACCAAGGAAGTGGGCAAGGGGACCGGCCAGGGACTGGCCATCGTCCATGACGTGGTGGTGCGGAAACATGGGGGCCGTATCGAGGTGCTCACCGATCCGGCGCAGGGAACGACCTTTATCCTGCAACTGCCCCTTGCCTCTTAAAAACTCTCGAGAAGGTAGATTCTTTTGAAATCGTCGGCGCATTTTTCAAATTCTTCAAAAATATGCGGATCGAATTGCGTGGAGCTTAATTTTTGCATCATGGCCAGCGCCTTGCCATGCTCATAGGCCGGCCGATAGCTTTTCTTGGTCCGCAGCGCATCGTAGGAGTCGGCTATGGCGACTATCCGTGCCGCCAGAGGAATCTGTTCGCCCTTTCTGCCGTAGGGGTAGCCGCTGCCGTCATACCATTCATGGTGGGCCAGGGCTATTTCCGCGGCCATGTCGAGCAGGTGGTTGCGGGTTGTTTCGTAGACGTCAAAAACCACCGAGACCATTTTTGACAGATTTTGACTGGATGCCCTGTCCTTGAGCAGCCCGGGTGACAGCAGGTCGTGGCCGAGCTCGCAGTGCGACTTGGTGATGGCCCATTCTTTCTCGGTCAGTTTGCCGCTTTTCATCAGAACAGCATCGGGCAGGGCAATTTTTCCGATATCATGGAGGGGTGAGGTTATGAAGAGTTTGTCACTGAAGGCCCTGTCCACGCCTAATTGCTCGGAGAGGATTTTCGCATAATAGCCAACCCGAATGACGTGGTTGCCGTCTTCATTGCTGCGAAAATCGGCGGCTTTCGCCAGCCTGAGGATCATTTCGATCTTTCCGCTCTCGATTTCCCGCGAATGCTCCGAGGCGAGATCCCGCAGGTAGTCATTGTGCGCCTTGTACTCGTCCAGTTTTCTTTTTTCCAAGAGGACCGAGTGGATCCTGGCCAGCAGTTCTTCCGGCCTGATCGGTTTACTGAGCAGATCAGCGGCGCCCATTTCGATCGCTTTGGTTTTTATGCGCGGACTATCGAGTCCGGTAACCATGATCACCGGTAGATCGGCCCAGTCCGGACTTTCCCGCAGGCTTTTCAGAAAGTGAAAGCCGTCTCGTCCAGGCATCTTGATATCGGTGATGAGCATATCGAAGGTGGTCTTGCTCATCAAATCCAGCGCCTCCGCAACGCAGGTGGCGAAGCTGAAGTGCCAGTCGACCCTTTTCTGAATGAGGATGCGATTGATACTTTTCAACACCGAAATATCATCGTCTAAGAAGAGAAGATGCTGATCTGCCCAGTGGTTCTGCATCTGTGGGGACATTTTTATTTTCATTTCCATCGCCATGACAACTCCGTTTTATGATAGTCGATCTTGTTGCAATGCTAAGATCAATACTTCCGGGGATTACTGCACAGCCCCACCCAAGGGGGCCAATGACGAGCGCACCCGGCGTACCGAAGGGTAGATATGCAATATTTAAACCACACAGGAGGAGAAAAAATTCTGCTGCCTGGCAGGGCGGTGGCCAGGAGTGTAGTTCCTTGAAATCGTAGGGATAAATGGACTCGCCTGCGGGCGGCAGTTTTGGAAAAACAGGCGGCCTGGGTCTGTCGGCCGTCTCTCAGCTTGATAAATCGTCTGTCTGCCAAAGAGAGAAAAGTGGCGATGGGCACCCCCTGCCCCCCGCCGTCCCGGAAGAGGGCCAGCGCTGTTTTTCAAATTAATGTGTAATCTTATGGGCTTTAGCAAATTCTTCTTTGCTTTCTGCATTTTCTAAGAGTAAAATATTTATGGACGATAAATCGGTGAGGCGGCCCATGGCCGAGAAAACAAAAAAATGATGAAACTACCCAAGAGCACGTACCCAATAGATTGATATATGGACGAGAAAGAATTGTTTACCATACTCATCGTTGACGATGAGGAAGATGTCCGGAAATCGCTGCAGCGGCTCTTTGCCCGCACGCCCTATCGAATTTTATTTGCCGCAAACGGGGAGGAGGCCCTGTCGGCACTGGCCGAGCACTCCATCGATCTCATGCTGCTCGACTTGAAGATGCCGGGCATGGATGGCATGACGGTGATGCGTGAAGCCCTGGCGACCTGGCCGGTGGTCAAGGTGATCATACTCACCGGACATGGCGGCGTGCAGGAGGCGGTGTCGGCGATCAAGCTGGGAGCCACCGACTTTTTTGAAAAATCGGCGCCGACGGAGATGTTGACCCTGAAGATTGATCAGCTGCACAAATTATGGCGGCTGGAAAATGAAAACAGGGGGCTTCGCGCGCAGCTGAATAGGCAATTCACCTTTGCCGGTCTGATCGGTGAATCGGCGGCGATGCTCAAACTAAAGGATATGATCGTCCGGATCGCCTTCACCGACACCTCGGTGTTGATCCAGGGGGAAAGCGGCACCGGCAAGGAACTGGTGGCCAAGTCCATCCATCACCACAGCAACCGGAAGCCGGGGGTTTTCATTCCGGTCGATTGCGCCTCTCTCAATGAGACGGTTATTGAAAGCGAACTGTTCGGCCATAACAAGGGGGCCTTTACCGGGGCGGAACAGACAACGCTTGGCCTGATCCGGGCCGCCGACAAGGGAACCCTGTTCCTCGATGAGATCGGCGAGCTTCCCCTGAAAATGCAGGCAAAATTGCTGCGGACCATTCAGGAACGTGAGGTCCGGCCCGTCGGTTCCACCAAAAGATATCCGGTCGATATCCGAATCGTTGCCGCCTCGAACCGGGATCTGAAGCGGGCGGCCGAGGACGGCAGCTTTCGCCTCGACCTCTATTACCGGCTCAGTCCGGTCACCCTGACTATCCCGCCGTTACGCGAGCGCATCGAGGATATCCCGATGCTCTGTCAGCACTTTTGCAAGAAAGCGGCCGCCGACGAAGGGCTTTTGCTGAAAAACATCGCCGATTCGTCCTATAGGGTTCTGAAACAGAACAGATGGTCCGGCAACGTCCGGGAGCTGGAAAACGTCCTGAAAACCGCCATGACCTTTTCCCGTGAAGAGACCATTCAACCGGCCGACTTTCTGCTGAACATGGAGAGCTGCCCGGAACCGATGGACGAAACCATGCGCGACCAGAGCAGCTTTGCCGAATACGAGAAAGAGATAATTCGTCAGGCACTGCGCCAGACCTCCGGGAGTCGCCGGGAGGCGGCGACGCAGCTCAGTATCAGTGAAGCCACCCTCTATCGCCGCATAAAAAAATATAATCTTTGAAATC
>CAMBBS010000049.1 GCA_945863875.1 Desulfopila aestuarii DSM 18488 | reverse complement strand
TGTTGACGAATTATCCAGGGCTTTCCTGTCTTAAATTGGCAATAGATGGAAAAACCCCTTGTCACCCCTTGTATCTGCCCGGCAACCTCATCTTGAAACCGTACCGAGACGTTAGCGACTGAATGAGCAAATTTTTTATATGAAAAACTGGAGCACGAAAAATGGATCGGGTCTTGAGTGGTGATTTTTAGCAGTCTTCTCTCTTGCTTATAATAAACAGAAATAATTGTAGCAGACATGGCGGAAGGTTCCGTTGACGATAGTTTGCATTTGCGATAGCCACCACACCCGCTTAAAGACCGGGGAAGTTGTGGCCATTCCTTCAGTTCACTTACCACTTCATGCGCAGGGAAAATCTTTTGGCATTTCTCAATACTCATTTGAAAACATTTTATTCTTACTTAAGGGCCATCTTTGTTTTTGCACTATTGATGGCATTGCTGTCCTTCGTCAATGGATGTTCCATCGTCAAAAAAACAATTCCACCAGAAAAATTTGAGTATAAAAAGACAGGAATAGCCTCATATTACGCCTATAAATTTCAATACAGAAAAACAGCCAGCGGTGAGATCTATAACGATAATTTAATGACAGCGGCTCATAAGACTTTACCCTTTGGCACCGATGTGGTCGTCACAAATCTCAATAATGGCAAATCTGTTAAGGTCACCATAAACGACAGAGGCCCATTTATAAAAAAGAGAATCATTGACCTCACCAGGGCTGCATTTGCAAAAATTGAAAATATCGACAAAGGGATTGCAAAAGTGGAAATCAGGGTCGTTGATTAATACATCAATAGCTTATAAACCTGGCTGCACGACATCAGCACACACATCACGATCACCAGCGGCCTGATCAATCTCTCGCCGCCGTGCAGCATGGTATGACTGGCGAGCATCGCCCCGCAGAGCTGGCCAGCCATCATCGCCAGGGCGAGTATCCAGACAATCTTGCCGGCGACGGCAAAGAGGGCCATCGAGCAGATATTGGAAGTGAAATTAAAGAGTTTCGCCCGGATGGTGGCCTGCAGCAGTGTCTGGCCGCGGAGAAGCACGCCGCTGGCCGCAAAAAATGAGCCGGCCCCTGGACCGATCGCCCCGTCGTAAAAGCCGATGAGCGGAACGGCGGTGAGGCCATAGGCCCGTTCGGATTGTCGGGCGACGGTTTCCATTGTACCCACCTGCGGAACGGCAAAGAAATAAACGGCGACGCCGAGCAGAAGAAAAGGAATTCCCCAGTGCAGCCAGCTGGTATCAACTCTTTGGATCAACCAGGTTCCGAGCATTGCACCGGTGGCGGCAGTTCCTGCCAGGGGCAAAAGCCGCAGGACTTTGAGATGTCCTTTCATGATCAGCATCAGTGTCGCGGTCATGGTGCCGACAAAGCCCTGGGCCTTGTTCGTCGCCAGTGCGGCAAGCGGCGGTACCCCCGCCAGCAGCAATGCCGGCAGGGTGATGAGCCCGCCGCCGCCGGCCAGGGTATCGATCCATCCGGCAAGCAAACCGACCAAAAACATAATCAAGACAATTGTCACCGACCAATCGAGTTCAGCCATATCGCATCCTTTTCCGGCAGCCTCACCGGGCCTGCGCCCTGATGTACAGACAGAGTCCGAAGATGGTAATGATAATACCGACAATGCCGTATATGTTCGGCACCCCGGCGTGAAGAAAAAAGATCTCCCCGGCCAGCGCAAAAATCACCTCACTTGCCTGGGTTGCATCGACCGCCGACAGCTCGTACGGATCCCTCGCCAGCTGCCGGGCATATAAAAAAAGGCTTGTCGCAATGATCCCCGAAAAAAGCGCGACCATCGCCGTTTGCATGACCTGGCTGGCCGCCGGTGGTGGCGGCTGGAACACCAGGACGAGCAGCAGCCAGAACGGGACCGATCCGAGTGTCAGCAGCAATACCTTGGCAAGAGGCCGGTTCAAGGCCGGACTGTCGATTTTTGGCAACCGGGAGTGTCCGGAATTCTGCACCTCCCATACCAGCTGGTTGCCCAGGGGATAGCAAAAGGCGGCAAGGAGCACGGGGATCACCCCCATGAGTACCTCTCGCAGTGGGGCGATTTGCGCCTGACTGACGTTGACCAGTACCACCCCGGCAAAAATAAGCAGTGAGAAAAACAGCGCCGCTCCGGGCACCTTCCTCCTGAAGCCCAGTAACACAACCGGGGTAGCGATGATGGTGGTCTGCCAGGTGGTGGCGATAACCCATCCCGGGGAAAAAGAGGCGCTGTAACTGATAAGCGCATAAAAAAGGCCGAAGCCGATGGTGCCGGCGATGGTCCAGAACAGCCAGTGCCGGCAATAGAGCTGCAGCAGCTCCCGCAGCAGGCGCAGGTTCCCGGACAAGAGAAACCAGCACAGCAGCAGGAGCAGCATGAAGAGATAGCGCAGACTGGCGGTCCACACCCAATGGCCGCCGTCCAGGCTCATCATTCGGTTGAGAACAAAGGTGGTGCTGAAAAACAGCCCCGACACTGCTCCGATAGAAATAAGTTTCAGCATGTTCACTTTCGAACGGCCCGCCGATCTCCGACGGGGCAGGCCAGAGGCCGCTCAATGATATGGTTGTTGCAAAGCTGCTTTTTTCCAGAGGCATCTTCATTTGATACCGGATCATTACCTTATGCGGATTTTTCAGTAAACCGGTTATTTGTCGTCCGTGAAAAAAGACCCTGAAATCAATTTTCCGAGCCTGCGGCAGCACCCTGATAATCGGTCCGGATGCTAAAATAGAGTGTCACCAGAATGAATACGGCGGAGGCGAGGAAAAGGAGCCGATATGCATCCGCCTGCATGAATGAAAGCAGATCGAGGGCCTTGCCGAAGAGAAGAGGAAAACCGGAACCAACCGGGATGGTAAGAATCGGCGCTAAGGCAAAATAGGAGGTTGTCTCGGCCTTTCCGGCAAATTTTTTCACCGACGGGGCATAAATCATATTGCGGATCGCCCGGCCAAAACCGAGCAGATAGCTGATGAGGAAGAATGTATAATACCCCGGCAAAAAGGCGAGAAGAAGCAACAGGAACAAGGTGATCAACTTCGACAGCACGAGCTTCTGTTTCAGTCCCAGAAGGTTCATCGCCCCCAGAAAAATGTTCACGGTGATTGATCCGGCATAGATGCAGGCGACAAAGGTACCGGCTGCCACCGGCGCCGACACTCCGAAAAATCCGGTGGCATAGGTGGCGTAGAAAGACATGACCGTGATAATCACGTAGAAATCTAGATCGGCTGCGAGAAAGATCAGGAATCTGCGGTTTCTGAGAATCTCGGCCAGCGCCTGTCCGGTATGGCGCAAAAAAGACAGATTGTCCCGCTCCGCGTCATGTGGGTCGGCCGTTTCCGTGGTGAGAAAAAAGCAGAAGGAGCCGAGGATGAACAGCGAGCCGGTTCCCATGAACACCCAGGCCGAGGATTGCAGTGAAAATGCATACGTATCGACAATCTTGAGGATAAAAAAACTGGAGACGACCTTGCCGATGTTCTGGGCGAGCATCATGTAGCCCAGGCCGCAAACCGTCTTGGACTCGGAAAAAATTCGCACCAGATAATTGAGCCAGATCGGAATTGTCAGGCCCATGCACAGGGAGAAGACCGCATAGGATGCAAAAAAAAGCGGCAGGACATGTGTCGCATCTTCAATGAAAGACAAAACTCCGCCGAAGAGAAAGATCGAAAGGCCCGATACGATGTGGAGTGTCGCCACCAGAGGCTTTTTGAATCGCCTGTTTCTCGAAATGTAGCTGGAAAAGAGCGGAAAAGTGGAGATGCCGAAGATAAAAAGAGAGGGCACGAGGCCGATGGCAAAACTGGAAGCGCCGAGGCTTTGCAGAAATAGCTGGAGAAAGGTCGACTCCAGGACAATGGGAAAGCCCAATCCCCAGAAAAATTCAACGGCCGCCACCCCCACGACATTTTTTTTAAAGCAGGCGTCTTTGTACTGGTCCATCGCAGTTTACCATAAACACTTTTGCACCACTGTGCGGCCTGTGTTCCGCCATTTGGCCGCTGATCCCCGACAGGCTCCTCGTCACCCTATGTGACTGGTACGATCGATGCTCATCAGTTCATTCCCGCCGGGCTTCACGGGTGTCACGTCTGATCCGCCTCAGGCCGTGGGTCTTATAGTTGATATTTCTCCCCATATCCCCTTGGCGTAATCATCAGGTCCTTCCAGGTGAATGTCTGGCTGTTGCCGATGATGACGGTGGATTGCATGCCGATCTCCTGTTCGAGCATTTCCTCCAGCGTGGTAATAACGATTTTTTCATTGTCCCGGGTCGCCGCCGTAACGATGCCCACCGGGGTTTTGCCGTCACGATACGACAGGAATATCTCTCTTGCCCGGACAATTTGTTCGGTGCGGCGTTTTGATCTTGGGTTGTAGATGGCGGTGACAAAATCGGCATCGGCGGCGGCGGTCAACCGTTTTTCAATGATTTTCCAGGGGGTGAGAAGATCCGACAGGCTGATGGCGGCAAAGTCGTGCATGAGTGGTGCGCCAAGCCGAGCTGCGCAGCTGTTGATGGCGGCCAGACCGGGAATTATCTCTATGGTGCAGGGAGAGGCGGCTTCCTTGGCCATTTCATAAACCAAACCGGCCATGGCGTAGATGCCGGGATCGCCCCCTGAGACCAGGGCAACCTGTTTTCCCGAAGAGGCGATATCCAGCGCTTTGCGGCAACGATCTACTTCCTTCATCATCTCCGAGGAGATCACTTCTTTGCCGGTAAGGAACTCGGGGATCAGCTCAAGATAGGTTTTATAGCCGATAATAACCTCAGCCTTGGCAAGTATTTCGCTTGCCGCCAGGGTCATGTTCTTGATGGATCCGGGGCCTGTGCCGACAACGTAAAGGGTACCTGCGCCACGGCCATGGTTACATTTTTCCATTTTCTTTTCCTGCTGAGTAAGTGATTACTTTGCGCGCTGAGCAGTGCGGCTGGTTCGGCAACGCCGATGGCGCCGACCGCTTTCAGCGCGGCAAAGGAAGGTTCCAGATGCGTCAGTGTATTAATGGTGTTGCTGTCAAAAAAATCTATCTGCCGGCCATTCTCTTTGGCGAACTGCAGCAGGCCGACCTCATCGTTTTTCTTATCGATGGAGGCCAGGTTGCGGATACTTGCCCTGCTGTACTGCAGGTCACGGAAAAGTTCAGCCAGGGCCTCCTCGAATTCATGTGCCGGCGTGCCACGATTACAGCCGACGCCGACAACCAGGTTCGGTGGTCTGAAGACCGGACAGCTCTGGGCAATGCCGGTCAAATGGGAAACGATGCAATCGGCTTGACCGGCCTCTTCGACCTGTATCAGACCTTTGGGTAAGGATGCCACCGGCACGTCGGCATAGAGGAAAAGGCACCCCCGGTTGACAAGCAGAGTGGAGAGTGTTGTCAACTCCATCCGGCTCGGGGCGACAAGCATCTGCTCTCTGGCCCAGAGGTCGAGGGCGACCAGTTCGAGGGTGTCGGAGGCGGTGGTAATGACCGGTGTCCCGCCGAGGAGTCCGGCAACCTTTCGAGCCAGGCCATTGCCGCCACCTATATGTCCGGCGAGCAGACTGATCGCATGCCGGCCCTTCTCGTCAAGGACCACGACACAGGGATCGGTGCCTTTGTCGCCAAGGAGCGGCGCGATGGCCCGCACGACAATGCCGGTGGCCATGATGCAGATAAAACCATCGTAATGGCGCCAGTTCGCCGCAATTGTCTCGGCGAATTTCTCCCCCGGCTTGTGGATAAGGACCCTGGCCGTCTCAAGCAAGGGACAGAGCCTCGCCGCCAGTTCTCTGCCGCCCCTGGTTATGGCCAGAATGCCGACTTTCATGGACGGCTGCCCTGTCGATAGCCGTGGGTAAAGGCTTCGTCGTACAGTTTGGAAAGGGCGGGGGGCGGACCCTCGGCCAGCACTTTGCCGACAGCAATGAGTGCTGTCTTGGTGATATTTGCCTCTTTCACCTGTGCGGCGATGGTCGACAGGGTGCCGCGAAGCTGCCGTTCATCCGGCCAGCTGACTTTTTCGACGATGGCCACCGGGGTATCCTCCGGGTAACCGCCGGCAAGAAGGTCGGCAACGACGCCTTCAATCATGCCGACACTGAGAAAAATCATCATCGTTGCCTGATGGGCGGCGAGCAGGGTCAGATCTTCTTGCTCCGGAACCGGCGTTCTGCCGCCGCGGCGGGTGAAAATGACCGTCTGCGATATCTCCGGCAGGGTCAGTTCCGTCTTTAAGGCGGCGGCGGCGGCCAGTCCTGAACTGACGCCGGGAATGACCCGGAAGGGAATCTTGTCTTTGTCGAGGAGGGCAAGCTGTTCCTTGATGGCCCCAAAGATCGACGGGTCGCCGGTGTGCAGGCGGACCACTTTCTTGCCGGCCTGCCATGAGTGTCGGAGAATGGTGAATACTTCGTCGAGGTTGAGACCGGCCGAATCGTGGATTTCAGCCTTGAGGCCGGTAATAAGCGCCTTGGGCACCAGGCTGCCGGTGTAAATTACCACATCGGCCTCGTGGAGCAGCCGCTGTCCCTTCACCGTAATCAGTTCCGGATCACCCGGTCCGGCCCCGACAAAATGGACCGCATGTCTTGCCGCAGCTGTTGTCACTTTTTCATCATCTAGCGCATTCATCGTGTTCCTGTCATGATAGTTATCGGATTGAAATCCAGCGTCCTGCCGTCCGGCTCGGTTCTGGTCACTTTTATAACCGAGGTGGCAACGGAAAAACCGTGTTTATGCATCAGCTGCGACGCCTGCTGCACCGTTCTGTCGATCACGCCGTTGATGACCAGACGGCCGGCACGGTCTAACCGGCGGTCGAGCAGGGCGATGATGTCCGGCAGGGAACCGCTGCTGCCGCCGATGAACACCCGGTCCGGGGGCGGCAGGTCGGCGAGCACCTTCGGAGCCCTGCCGAAAACCGGCACTATATTGTAACAGCGAAATTTGACAATATTGTTTTTTATATTGTTCAGCTCTTCCTCTTTATGCTCGATGGCATAGACGGTCAGCCCCGGGTTAGCCCGTGCCGCCTCGATGGACAGGGAGCCGCTGCCGGCGCCGATATCCCAAAGGATGCCAGTCGACGGCAGCTGCAGCCGGTGCAGGCTTGCCGCCCGGACCTCGTTTTTGGTAATCAGCCCACGGCTGTGCTGGATCGACTCTTCCGACAGGCCGAAACGGTACGGACAACGCGAAAAACTGTCTTCGGGCTCAGGGGGAATGAGCAGGCAGAGAATATTCAGTGGCGAAAACCGTTGCCGGCACCCTTCGAGCAGCGTGCCGCAAAAGAGTTTCTCCGTTGCCAGGCCAATGTCCTCGGCAACGAGCATTTTGATGGTTGCCGGCAGCAGCGTTTCGCCGATCAGCTCGAGATAGTCGAGCAGCTGCCCGGCAATTTTATCCGGGCTGTTGTCTGTATCGGTGAAGAGGAGATTTTTTTTGTGGCAGAGGATAACACCGGGGATATGGCTTCTGGTGCGGCCGTGCAGACTGGTGATGACGGCATCGTCCCAGGGGATTTGAAACAGGGCACAGGCGCGCTGCATGGACGAGAGCGCCGGGTATATCCGCACACTGTCCTGCGGGAATTCGGTGAGCAGCCGACGGCCGATGCCATAAAAAAGCGGATCCCCGCCGACGAGCACCGCCACATTGCCCTGCGGCAGGGCGGCGCGAATCGCTGTGAAAGCGGTCGCGAGGGGGGTGATTTCCAGGAATCGGCCGGGCAGGTGGCCAACGAGCGGCGCAAATCTTGCCGCACCGACCAGAAGAGGGCATCCGGCAAGAATGGTTTGCTGTTCTCTGGTCAGTTCGGCATCGGCCAGGCCAAGGACGAAAAGTTTAGACATGGGTGATGATTTCCGCCTTATGATTGACCAGATACACCTTTATCTCGGTGCCGGTGATCTCCCGGCAGTATTCCCGCGCTTTCAGGCAGACCGCCTGGACCAGCTCGGTCTTTCCGGCATCCTCTATGTGACTGTACATTTCCCGTGCGGTATTTGAATTTTCTATCTTGTGCAGCAGGGGCCCTGCCGCGCCGAGTGCGGCGAGCAGTCTCGCGCCGTCCACTGTTTCCAGGGCGCCGTTGCGCACATGGGTCTGCGGGATGCGCAGGGCCGCCTTGATGATTTTCGCCCACATCCCCGAGAGGTGGATGGTGGTGAAATTTCGGTGTGCCGCCTCTTTTAAAGAAAACTCAAGATAGTCTCCCATCATGGCATAGGCTTCCTCCGGCAGGTCGAGCAGCTGCTGGGCACCTTTTTCCGAAGTCCTGCCGGTGGACAGGACGACATCATGCAGGCCGGCCTCTTTCGCTACATCCAGCGAGGCGAGGATGGTGGCGGTCCAGGCGTCGGCCGAGATGGGCCGGACAATGCCGGTGGTGCCGAGAATCGACAGGCCGCCGAGGATACCCAGCCGTTTGTTGAGGGTCTTTTCGGCCAGCTCTTTCCCCCTGGCCACCGAGATGGTCACGGTGCAGGGTTGCCCGGGGGCAACTTCGCGAACGGCCGCCGCAATCATCTGCCGGGGCACCGGATTAATGGCCGGTTCGCCGACCTGGATGGCCAGGCCGGGCTTGGTCACCATGCCGATGCCTTCTCCCCGGCACAGGAGGATGTTGTCGAGGAGGACACAATGTCCGGCGGTCTGATCAGCAGAACGTGCATGACCGGTGTTGACCGTTGCCGCAATCTCGGCACCATTGGTCACATCGGGATCATCCCCGGCATCTTTAATCACCGAGGCGGTCGCGCAATCATCTGCACCATCCCGGCCCGTTTGAATGCGGCAGCGGTGCACGGTAAAACTCTTTCGGCTGGCATCGGGGAAAGGGATTTCGATATCTTTTGGGCAGGAGCCGCTCACCAGGGCCAGGGCCGCGGCCTTAGCCGCGGCCGCCGCACAGGACCCGGTGGTAAAGCCGCTTCGAAGACGTTTTTTTGCCGCCATGGTTATTTTGCCGCAAGATGAAGAAGGGCATTGACGATTGCTGCGGCAACCGGGCTACCGCCTTTTCGTCCAAGGCTAGTGATATAACAGGTATTCTGTTCTACCAGCAGATCTTTCGATTCGGCGGCGTTGACGAAGCCGACCGGGACCCCGACGATGAGCGGAGCCCCGGTTGCCGTGACCTCGGTCAGGCTTCTGATCGCCTGGACCAATGCCGTCGGCGCGTTGCCGAGGGCGACAATACCGATGTTGCGCGTAAGGGACATCTCGATGGCCACCGCCGATCGCGTCTTGTTCTCTGCCGTGGCACGGGCGGCCACCTCCGGGTCGGCCACCCGGCAGATCACCTTGCCGCCCCATTTTGCCAGCATGGCCTTGCTGATCCCCGCGGCAACCATGGTGACATCGGTGAGGATATCCTTGCCCTCACGGATGGCCTTGATTCCGGCCTCGATGGCACCGGGCGAAAAGCGCATCGTGTCTTTAAACGAAAAATCCCCGGTGGCATGGATGACCCGCTGGAGGATCTTGAAAGTCTGTTCGTCCAGGTCGGTGGGGCCGAACTCTTGACGAATTATGCGAAAACTCTCCCCTTCGATGTCTCCGGGAAGAACCTGTTGTAGTGTCACAGTCATAATATTATTCTCGGCAAAAGTTAATAAAATTAATGAATTCGCCGGCCACCTGCGGGGCAAAGCCGAAGTGCAGGTGCAGGTAGCCGCCGAGAGTGTTCTTGTAGGTGTAGCCTTCGTGCGTGCCGTTATTTAAGGCGTAGACCCGGGCAATACGCGCCGGCATGGTGTCAATACGTGAATAGTGAAACTCATGGCCGCGCAGGATGGTGCCTGTCGGTCCAAAACAGCAGGGCGCCTGCGTTTGTACTTCCCGATAGCCAAGACTGGCTCGCGTCTTCTCCATGCGGGCCTGCACCGGGAAGGCGCCGACCATGGTATGCAGCACCTCCGCCTGATCAACAATGCCTTCGGTCAGATACATGAAGCCGCCGCATTCGGCGTAGACCGGCCGATCGTTTTCGATCCATTGCCGGATCGCACGGAGCATCTTGTCGTTGTTGCTGAGTTCTTTGGCATAGAGTTCCGGGTAGCCGCCGCCCAGATAGAGGGCGTCGACATTGTCCGGCAGCGCCGTGTCTGAAAGGGGGCTGAAAAACGTCAAATCACATCCTGCGTCGCGCAAGATATCAAAATTATCTTCATAATAAAAACAGAACGCTTTGTCGCGGGCTACGCCGATGCGGCATTGCCTTTTTTTCGGTTCCGAAGGCGCAAAAGCAGGGGCTTCAGGACCACTGCCGCACAGCTGGATAATCCGGTCCAGATCGACATGCTCGGTCATGGTTTTCGCCAGCAGCTGTATCGCCTCGGGGCCAAGAGGGGATTCGTCGCCGGTGAGCAGGCCAAGATGCCGGCTGGGGATGGAAAATTCCAGTGTTCTTGGCAGATAGCCGAGAATTTCCGTCTGGCAGTGTTCCCGGATGGCGTCGCTGACCAGCTGGAGGTGCCTGGTGCTTGCCACGCGGTTGAGGATGATGCCTTTCGGCGCCGCTTCGGGCCGCAGGCTTTCAAAGCCCTTGACCATGGCCGCGGCGCTTTCCGCCATGGATCGCACATCAAGAACGAGAATGGTGGGTATATTCAAGGCCTCCGACAGGGCGCCGCTTGACGAAATGCCGCCGTCGAACATGCCCATAACGCCTTCAATGATGGCGATGTCGGCACCACGGCTATGACGCGCGAGTGTCCTTCTGGAAAACTCTTCGCCGCTCATCCACAGATCGAGGTTGCGTGACACCTTGCCGGTGATCAGCCTGTGCAGACCTGGGTCGATAAAGTCCGGGCCGCATTTGAAGGGCTGCACCGAATAGCCTTTTTCCTTGAAAGCTGCCATCAGTCCCAGGGCAACGGTGGTCTTGCCCGATCCGCTCGAGGTGCCAGAAACAATACATGTCGGAGTAGTTCTGTTCATCATAGGCTGCTTTGCAGATTTTTGTCGTGTCGGCGGTAGAAAAGCGCGTTGAGCTGTTCAATGCCGTTTAGGATGCGAAGGGTTGGCCGGGATACCAGCGCTTCTTCAATTAAAAAGACCTGTCCTTCCCGTACCGCCTTGATCGCTGCAAAACCAGGTTCCTTGAGGATGGTGTCGATATCCACCGGATTCATTCTGCCGTGCTGGGCGAGAAAAATATCGATCTCCGGGCCGCGACTGAGCAGCTGTTCTTTGCCGAAGACGGCAATATTGGTTGCCCGGACCTGCTCGGCGTCGGCGGCGATATTGATGCCGCCGGCCTCTTTCAGAACAAATGTGCCGATACTTTCCGGGGCAAAGGTCTTCATCTTCTTATGGATAGACTGGAAATAGACTTTCGGCCGCTGGTCGTCAGGCACATTTTTCAAACCGTCCTGAACGACCTTAAGCCGGGTCTGGAAAACAGTAATCATCTCTTGCGCCTGTGCTTCACGGCCGGTAAGAATTCCCAGGCTGTGCCAGTAGCCAAACATCTCCTTGACACTGTTCGGCTGCAGGGAAATAACGGCAATGCCCGCCTGTTTGAGCTTATCGATAAACTGCGGATAGGATCGTTCGATCATTGGCCGGACCAGGACCAGATCGGGCTGCAGGGCGATGAATTTTTCCGGATCCTCGCGGTAGGAAAAACGAGGTCTCCCGGTAATGGCTGGAGGGTAGTCGTCGGACAGGGAGATCCCGATCAGCTGCTTTTCTGCACCGAGACTGCACAGGTTTTCGGTATGGGCCGAATAGAGGGAGATAATTCTGGTGAACGGTTTTGCTACAGGCCGTGCTTGACCGGAGCTGTCGACAATGGTTTTCACACCGCCCGCCATGGCCGGCACGGACAGGAGCAAAAAAGCCAGAATTCCCAGTGTCGCCATCATCGTCAGCACCGGCTTGATGCATCTGAGGAGCTGGGTAAAAGCGCTGCTATACGTTGTTTTTATTGCCGACATGATTGATTATTATTCAAAATATTGAAAACTTACCTGCCGGGTCTGGTTGAAGGGGTCAAAAACCACCTTCGCCTGGACATCAAACACCTCGGCAATGGTCTCCGCGGTCATGGTATCGGCCGTTGGGCCATGTTGGGCGATCCGGCCCTCTTTCATGAAAATACTATAATCGCAATAGGCGGCGGCCAGATTGAGGTTATGGATAACGGCGATCACCGTCCTTTTCTCCATCTGCACCAGTTTGCGGGCGATATTAAAAATCTGCAGGGTGTATTTGACGTCAAGACTGGAAGTCGCCTCGTCAAAGAGCAGTACCGGCGCATTCTGCGCCAGGGCCCGGGCGACCACCGCCCGCTGTTTCTGCCCGCCGGACAGGCTATTGGTGTAGCGATCCCTGAGGCCGGTGATGCCTATGCATTTCATCGCCTGATCGACAAAGAACCAGTCTTGTTTTGAAGGTGCCGAGAAACGATCGATGTGCGGATGTCTGCCCATCAGGACAATCTCTTCCACGGTAAAACCAAAACCGGTGTCGAATTCCTGGGGCACCAGGGCCAGCTGCTGGGCGAGGCTTTTTTTCGAGTAGTGGCTCAGTTCCTTTGCCTTGTAGTCGATCGTCCCGGTCAGCTGCTTTTTGCAGCCGGTGAGGAGATCGAGAAAGGTGGTTTTGCCGCAACCGTTCGGGCCGATGAGGCCGTAAAATTTACCGGGCACAAGGCTGAGGTTGACATCCTGCAGGACCGGAGTCGGGCCGTAGGCAAAGGAAACATCGCGAAGCGTAAAGAGGTCCGCATTATTCATAGCTTTTGCCTTTTTGCTTCTGCCGGAAAATAATGCAGAAAAAAGGTCCGCCGATGAGAGCCGTCAACACGCCGATGGGTACCTCGACGGGGAGGACCGCCCGGGTCATGGTATCGGCGAGCAGCAGCAGGATGGCCCCGGCCAGGGCGGAGACCGGCAGCAGTTTACGGTTGTCCGGTCCGACCAGGTAGCGCATCAGATGCGGCACAATCAAGCCGATAAAGCCGATGATGCCGGTGACTGCCACACATATTGCCGTCACCAGTGAAGCGGTGAGCAAAAGGATCTTTCTGACCTTGGCGGTTTCCACGCCAAGAGTGTCTGAAGATCGCCGGCCAAGGCTCATGATGTTCAGATCCCGGCCATAGTACAAGGTCACCAGCATAGCGAAAAGGAGGGAGGCTCCGACCAGTAACACGCCGTTCCAGGTGCTGGAGGCAAAACTGCCCATCAGCCAGAAAATGATGATCGCCACCTGTTCGTCGGCGAGATATTTCAGAAAACTGATCCCCGCCGACAAGATCGCCCCGACAATGACGCCAGACAAGATAAGGGTCTGCGCGGAGATCTGCCCGTTGAAAGTGGAGAGCCGCATCACCAGGAGCAGGGTGAGAATGGCCCCGACAAAGGCAAAAACCGGGGTTGAAAAGTGGCCGAGCATGCTGACATTGGCAAGCAGTGCCAGTGATGCGCCGAAGGCGGCGCCGCTGGAGATACCAAGGGTATACGGATCGGCCAGAGGATTGAGCAGAATACCCTGGTAAATGACCCCGGATAAGGCCAGACCTGCACCGACCAGGGCGGCGGTAAGAATACGCGGCAGGCGGACATCCATGACCACATAGGGGACGGTGGCTTCAATACTGTCGAGCAGGGAGGCATCGCCGGTAAGGGCGGCGCCGATCACCCGGAGGATATCCACAGGAGATATCACCATATAGCCCATGGCCGTGGAGATAATGATGGCCAGAACAGTGCAGATGAGCAGTGCGCCGGTGAGAAGGAGAAATTTTTTTTCTGAATGTCGATGCATTGTTTGCTCGAGCTGCGGTTTGAGTGACTGAGACAAGATGCTGCCGTTAAGTATGGTGGAGATGCATGACCATCAGGCCAGGTGATAATAGCCAACCGTCACCAGAATAACGCAAAGAGCCCGTGCCATCTGACTGATGCCAACCAGCTGCAGGGCCAGCTGCGGAGAATATATTCCGGTATAATAGGGCAGCTGGTGGCGAATTGCCCTGATCGGCGTTGAGAGAATATTGCCAACGAGCAGGGCCAGCACCACTTCTTTTACAGTGAGACTGTTTGCGGCCAGCAGTGCACCAGCCGCGGCCAGTCCGGCGGAAAATTCCGCGGTTACATGCAAAACGACAATACCAAGGCTCTGGGGGTTCAGCCACGACAAGAACCATGCTTTTTCGGCTATGAACCCTTCCACCGCGGTAAATAAACCATATCTGTTGAAAAGAAAAAAGAGCAGATAGACCGGAATCATGAAGCACATGATCTTGACGATACGTTTTTTCAGTCGCCTGATACTCTTTTTAACGGCATCCTTCCAGCCGGTTTTGCCCTGTTGCGGCAGTGCAGTCGCGCAGCCGCCGTCATTTGCCGGGAGAAGCATTCTTCCCGCCAGGACGACGAGGACGGTCTGCAGGATCGCCGCACTGAAGGTCAGCCCGACATAGAGTATGGCGCCCATCTTGATAAGTGGAGCGGTGAGGAAAAAAACCGTCGGCAGATGGAGAAAAAAGCGCGGCAGGGAGTTGAACAGGTTCGCCAGGATCAGCTCTTTTCTGGTCATCTGCCCCTTGTCGAAGGCTTCGGCGAGCATGGTGTTGGCGGAGACGCCGGAGAAAAACGCCACGGAAAAACTGGCGCCGGTGACCGCCGATAATCTGCCTATGCGCATGAGAGGACGGGCAAAGACCGCCAGCCGGTGGGTCCAGTTGAGGCTTTCAATAAAGTTGGCGATAAAAAGACCAAGGGTAATAAAAAGGGTTATCCTGATAATCGGCAGGATAACCTGGGGCCATATCGCGGTGATAAGATCCTGTTCCATTATATGGTCAGCTCACAGGGGTTTTTTTTCCACGTTCATCAACGCTGAGCAACAAAAATCAACGTCCGTTTATCAACGGGCGATACTACACCGCAGAGGCAAGAAAGAAAATAATTATTATGCAGAGAATTTTCCGGATGATTTTTCTGCAGGCAAGGTTCAAAGTCGCAGAAACGCAGGGCGTTGCGGGAGAGAAAACAGTTGACTTTCTCCGGTGCTGTTGCTTTATTGCGAAGGAGTTTCAGGTGCTTTGCAAAAAGCTTAAGAGGGAACCTCGTGTAAATCGAGGACGGACCCGCCGCTGTAACCGGGAACAGATTTCACGTTATACCACTGGGAGTATCTCCCGGGAAGGTGTGGAAGATGGATGATCCGGAAGTCAGAAGACCTGCCTGAAATGACGGTATATTACATCCCGCGGAAAAGGATGTCTACATCGAGACGAGGAACAACAGGGACTCCCCGGATCAAGGTTTTTGATTCGGGGTTTTTTATTCTCCGGATCCCCACATTTCATGCAAAGGAGAATGTCTTATGTTGCCCGCTGTCACAAGAGCTGTTGCCATCTCGCTGTTCCTGTTGCTGCTGACCGCCTCGATGGCCGTCGGCGAGGAAAAACCATCGATTCCAGGGAAAACGGCGATCCTTCTTGCCGCTTTCGGCACCACCGAGCCGTCGGCGCTGCAGGCCATCACCCATATCAGCGATCAGGTCAAAAAAGCCTATCCCGGCACCGAGGTTCGTATCACCTTCACCTCGAATATAGTTCGGTCGGTGTGGAAAAAACGACGCCTTAACCCCCGGGAGTGGCTCGATCAAGGCGTTCCCGAGGACATCCTCAATGTAAAGAATATCATCCAGACCCTGGGGGATCTGCAGGAAGATGGCTATCGCAATATCATCGTCCAGCCAGCGCATATGTTCTTTATGGAACAATCCCATGATTTGAGCAGTTATGTTCATGGCCTCGGCTCGATTCGGACCCTGAAGGAACGATGGCGGCCATTTGATAATATTGTTCTCGGCCGACCGGCACTGGGCATGCCCGGCGATCGATACAACTACCATGATGATGTGGCACGCGTGGTGAAAACCCTGGCGGATGATGCAAAAGAAGCGCGGGAGCAGGGGGCCATCCTGCTCTACATGGGGCACGGCAATGAACACTGGTCTACCGGCATCTATGGGGAAACCGAGAAGGCAATGCGCGGTGAATACCCGGAGACGACGACTTTTATCGGTGTGGTCGAGGGGCTGCCGTCCCTGGAAGAGCTGCTGCCTCGGTTGCAGTTGACGAAAAAGAAGAAGATCATTCTTCGACCATTTATGATTACCGCCGGCGACCATGCAAAAAATGATATGGCGGGGCCGGAGGCCGATTCCTGGCAATCGATTTTGACCGCAAAAGGATTTGAGGTGCAGCCGGTACTGCAGGGCCTGGGCTCAAACGACGCTTTCGCAACGATCTTTGTCGAGTATATAGCTGATGCGGCAAAGGAAAGAGGAATTGTGCTGCAATAGCCCCATCGGGTATTGCGGGATTACTTAAACAAAAGGAAGGGTGGGTAATGCAAGGGACGTTTTATGTTGTTGGCGTAGGGCCGGGTGATCCGCAGCTGATGACCTTGAAAGCGGCTAAGATTCTGGAAAATTGTGATTTCTGGTTTGTGCCCTCCGCCTTTGAAAACGGTGGCAGTATGGCCCTGAAAATCGCCTCGGGTGCGGTCAGCAGAGAAGGCAAGACCATTCTGAGTCATCGCTTTCCGATGAAGCAGATACCCAGGGGGGAAACTCCCGATCCCGAAGTAAAAAGTGCCTGGCAGGAGGCGGCAAAAACCATTATGGCCGCGCTTGGAGACGGGCAGGATGTTGTTTTTCCAACGCTCGGGGATCCGGCCATCTATTCCACCGGCTTTTATGTCTGTGAAACCCTGCAGGAGTACGGCTCGCCCTTTGCGGTCGAAATTGTCCCCGGCGTCTCTGCCATCGGCGCCTCGTCGGCAGTCGCCGCCCTGCCGCTTTGCCTTGGGGACGAGCGGCTGGTGGTCATTCCTGCCACCTTCGAGAATGAACGTATTCGCCAGTTACTGGAATTGAGTGATGTCGTTGTTTTTATGAAGGTCCATAAGGTGATGGAGCGGCTGGTGCGGCTCCTGGAAGACCTTGGTCTGGTCGACAATGCGGTTCTTGTCGAGCGATGCAGCCTGCCTGATCAGCGCATCTGGACCGATGTCCGCCTGGCAGTGGGGCATGATATTCACTACTTCTCCACCATGGTGGTGCGCAAGGAGGCGTGCATCAAGGAAAAGGGCTGAAGTTTTTACGGGGTGATGTTTGGGGCTCCTAGCGAAGGATTGATCTCTCTTTATGATAACCGCCTTTGGCCGTGACATTGGGCATAAGCACTGCTCCTTTCGCCATAAGGGTCCCCGGACTGGTAACGGAATTACAGCCGGTCTGACAGCCATCGGCCATAATCGCCCCCAATTTTCGCCGGGAAGTGTCGAGATACTTGCCCTCGGAGAAGATAGTTATATTGCCCGGCAAAAACCTGAGATTGGCGAGTTTTGTCCCTGCGCCGAGGTTGACGTCGTTGCCGAGGATCGAGTCACCGAGATAGGCGAAATGACCGGCTTTGGCGTCGTTGAGCAGGATCGAGTGTTTTATTTCCGTGGCATGGCCCAGCACACATCTCTTGCCGGCAAGGCAGTAGCCGCGCAGGTAGGCGCCCTGACGGATTTCACTCATGTCACCGATAATCGCCGGAGACTTGATCATCGCCCCCGTCTCCACCAGTACTCCCTGGCCGAGAGCGATTTCTTCGCCTAACAGAACGGCACCGGCCATAATTACCGAGGCCCCTTCCAGGCGCATTCCTGCTCGTTTTACCTGCAATTCCCCTTTGGTGGTATTGCCATAGACGATTTCCAGGTCGTTAAAACAGAGGGTCTGGCCCCGGTGAATTATAATAGGCTCCGTCAGCGGGACGCCGTTTCTGATGTACACATTATCATATTTCGGATATCTGTATCCATCCATATAGGTTTTCAGATCATGAAGTGGCTGCCATACCCGGTCGGCCGGTGTAAAAAGATCGTGATGGGGAAAATCCGATAGATCAAAAAAAGATTGCGAGGTGAGCATGTTGTCCTCTCCAGGATATAGGTGTACCTTCTGCCGCTTGGCATGAATCACTCACTATGCGAAAAATAGGAGAAGAGATCAAGAAAAATCGGGGAAATTTACCGAAGGGGGGGGTATAACCCATCTTGACTTAAGTTATTCGGATGTTTAGTATTTCCGAGGCTTTTAAAGGTGCATCGGATTCGTGGTGCTATCTGGTTATATTTAGGTGCTAATATGGTGCTACTAACAGTTCGGTATACGCGATGGGAACTTCATTATGGAAGCCTCGTCAAGCGTTTTTTGCAGGAGGATTGAGTGGAATTTAATGATTCATTGAGCATAGGTATGGACGATTTTTCAAACAACGAAGAAATGGAAATTCCTGAAGTACTGCCTATGATGGCGGTACGGGATGTCGTCGTCTTTAATTATATGATTATCCCGCTTTTTGTCGGTCGTCCTGGTTCCGTTGAAGCCGTGAATGAGGCTCTTGGAACAAATAAATTACTGATGCTTGTCACCCAGAAAGATGCCACAAAGGACAATCCAAAGGTTGAAGACCTCTACAATGTCGGGATGGTCTGTGTCGTCATGCGTACCCTGAAGCTGCCGGATGGCCGCCTCAAGGTTCTGGTGCAGGCCATGTCCAAGGCGAAAATAAAGGAATTTATCAGAACCGAGCCATCCTACCAGGTGTCGGTGGAAGTCATTGAGGATGTCGAGGCGGAAGAGGTCACCGTCGAGGTCGAAGCCTTGATGCGGGCGGTACGCGAGCAGACCGAGAAGATAATGTCCCTGCGTGGTATTCTCTCCGCCGATCTGATGATGATCATCAATAACATCGAGGATCCGGGTCGGCTGGCCGATCTGGTCGGTTCAAATCTGAGGCTGAAAATTTCTGAGTCGCAGAAGATTCTCGAGGAAAGTGATCCGGTAGAGCGACTCAGACTGGTCAGTCAGCTGCTGACCAAGGAGCTCGAGGTGTCCACGGTCCAGGCGAAGATTCAAAATGATGCCAAGGAGGAGATGAGCAAGTCCCAGCGCGAATATTTTCTGCGGGAACAGATGCACGCGTTGCAGAAAGAACTGGGCGACACCGACGAGCGCTCACAGGAGATCGACGAACTCGAGAAGAAAATCAAGAAGACCAAGATGTCGAAAAGTATTCGCAAGGAGGCCCTCAAGCAGTTAAGCCGGATGGATATGATGCATCCGGATTCCTCCGAGGCGACGATTATTCGGACATACATTGATTGGATTCTTGACGTGCCCTGGAAAAAAAGCACCAAGGACATGCTCGATCTGGTGGAGGCCAGGGTCATCCTCGATGAGGATCACCATGGACTGGAAAAAGTGAAAGAGCGTATCCTTGAATACCTGGCGGTGCGCAAGCTGAACCAGACGACCAAGGGCCCAATTCTCTGTTTTGTCGGGCCTCCAGGTGTCGGCAAAACCTCTCTTGGCAAATCCATCGCCCGGGCGATGGGCAGGAAATTCCACCGTATTTCACTCGGTGGTATGCGCGATGAAGCGGAAATCCGCGGCCATCGGCGCACCTATATCGGCGCCATGCCGGGACGTATTGTCCAGGGGCTGAAAACCGTCGCCACCAATAATCCGGTGTTCATGATGGACGAAATAGACAAGCTCGGCTCCGATTATCGCGGCGATCCATCTTCCGCACTTCTTGAGGTACTTGATCCGGAACAGAATTTCGAGTTTTCCGACCATTACATGAATCTGCCCATAGATCTGTCGAAGGTGATGTTTATCACCACCGCCAATATGAGCGATACCATTCCGGGACCGCTTCTTGACCGGATGGAGGTGATTCGCCTGTCCGGCTATACCCAGGAAGAAAAGGTGGTCATTGCCAGACGGTACCTGTTTCCCAGACAATTAAAGCAAAACGGCCTGAAAGCGAGGCAGGTGAAAATGGATGATGAAACCCTGAGTTACATTGTCACCCATTACACCTATGAAGCCGGGCTGAGAAATCTCGAGCGGGAAATAGGCAAGGTCTGTCGAAAGATCGCCCGCAAGGTGGCGGAAGGCGGTAAGGGGCCGTACACTGTTTCCCAAAACAACCTGAATCGCTATCTTGGCCCGCCGAAGACCATACCCGAATCAGAGCTGGAAAAACTCGAACAGCCCGGTCTGGTGACCGGGCTGGCCTGGACCGAGGTCGGGGGGGAGATTCTGCAGATTGAGGTGAACATCATGCCGGGCAAGGGAAAATTGCTCATGACCGGCCAGCTCGGTGATGTCATGAAGGAGTCCGCCCAGGCCGCACTCACCTATTGTCGAAGCCGCTCGGAGGAATTGAAGGTGGCGGAAGATTATTTTGACAAGATCGATCTGCATATCCACGTTCCGGCCGGGGCTATCCCCAAGGATGGTCCCTCGGCAGGTATCACCATGGCCACGGCACTGTACTCGGCGATAACCAACAAAACCGTGATAAGCCACCTGGCGATGACGGGTGAAGTAACCCTGCGCGGTCGCGTGCTGCCCATCGGCGGCCTGAAGGAGAAGGCCCTGGCCGCACTCCGTGCCGATATCACCAAGGTTATTATTCCTGCACAGAACGAGAAAGATCTTGAAGAAATCCCCAAAGATATCAGAGATAAAATGGAATTCTTTCCCGTCAAGGACATGGATGAGGTGGTCAGGATCGCTTTTCCGAAAACCATAGCCGCAAAACCAGCAAAAGCCGCTGTTAAGCTGAGCCGGAGCAGTGACTGAGCCTGATTCGAAAGACCGCGTGAGTACGCTGAACCCTCTCGGGAGGATGGCCCTTTGGACTATTCTCCCGATTGTTTTTGTCCTTATGGCCGGTGCGGCATGGTATGCATCCTATGTTTTCAGACCTGGGCCTGACACTGCAAAAAGTTCCGTGGTCGTCACCATTCCCCAGGGCACCTCCGTTCGGGCTATCCGTGAAATTCTGGCCCGGGACGGTATTATCCATGATGATATCCGGTTTCTGCTGCTGGCGAAATTTTCCGGTTATGGCCGCAGACTGCAGGCCGGCGAATTTCGTCTTCGTACCGGTGTGCCACCGGGGGAGGTCTTGCGGGAGCTGGCCTCCGCCAGATCCATTGAATATGCCGTAACTATCCCCGAAGGACTCCGTGCTGCTGAAATCGCTGAACTTCTCGGCGAGTTGGGCTGGTGCAATCCGGAAAATTTCATCAAGCTTGTTGCCGACCGGCCCCTGCTGGAAAAATTGGGATTTGCCCATCTGGACAGCTTCGAGGGATATCTTTTTCCGGACACCTATCTCTTTACCAGGGACATCAGCGACGCTGAAAAAATCATTTCCCTCATGGTGCAGCGCTTCACTGCTGTCTGGGGGGAATTGACCGCCGGACTGGACGAGGAACCGGATCAGCAGGGGACGGTCATTCTCGCTTCAATAGTCGAAGAAGAGACCGGAGCACATGAAGAAAGACCACTGATTGCCGGAGTCTTTCATAACCGCCTGCAAACAGGCATGCGGCTGCAGTCCGACCCTACCGTCGTCTATGGCAGTAAAAAATTTGCCGGGACGATTTCCAAAAATGATCTGCAGACGCCTACGCCTTATAACACCTACACCCTTGCCGGTCTTCCCGCCGGACCTATCAGCAATCCCGGCAAAGAGGCCCTGCAAGCCGTTTTATATCCCACGGCAACCGACCATCTCTATTTTGTCTCAAAGAATAATGGAACGCATCAATTCTCAAAATCCTTGATTGAGCATAATCGTGCGGTAAACAAATATCAGAGGAAAAATTCTGATAATAAAGGTAAATAGATGCAAAGGCTGAGCGGAGCCAGAGAACGAATATTTCGATGAGTCAGGTGGGAGGAAATGGTGAAAATAGCCCTGGTGCAGATCAACCCGGTTATCGGTGATTTCGCAAATAATTGTCAAAAAATCCAATCATGGTCAGAAAAGGCCATGGCCCACGGCTGTGAGCTGGTTATCTTTCCCGAACTCGCCATCTCCGGCTACCCGCCCCAGGATCTTCTGGAGAGAAAATCATTTCTTGACGCCCACGACGCGGCGATCGGCAAATTAATCGGCGATTTGCCTGCGCTTGATGTCATGTTCGGCTGTTTCGAAAAACGGGCATGGCTCAATGGCAAAAAACTGTTCAATGCCGCCGTTGTCGCTCGAGGCGGCAGAATTGTCTTTCGCGCTCACAAACGACTGCTGCCATCCTACGATGTCTTTGATGAAACCCGTTACTTTGAACCGGGAGTTCCATCCGAGCTCTATACATTGCACGATAACCATTTCGGGGTCACCGTCTGTGAGGATGTCTGGAACGAAGAAGTGAATGAATATGACACGGACCCCGTCGACGAGCTGGTGTTTCACGCGGGCAAAAACAAGAAAACCATGCACGGCATAATCAATATTTCCGCATCACCTTTTCAACGCCATAAAGAAGAAATCAGACTGAGTATCTTTCAAAAGATCAGTCGGCGCTACAGGCTTCCTTTTCTCTACTGTAACCAGGTTGGCGGACAAGATTCCCTGCTCTTTGATGGACACAGCCTGGTGATGGATGGGACCGGTACCGTTGTCGCCCAGGCCTTGGGCTTTCAGGAAGATATGATCGTGGTCGACAGCTCCTGCTGGCAGGGTGACATGCACCAGGCGCCGCAGGTTACTGAGGACGCGGCGGTGTATCAGGGGCTGGTCATGGGGGTACATGATTATGTGCGGAAATGTCATTTTTCTTCGGCTGTTCTCGGCTTGTCCGGAGGGATTGATTCGGCCCTTACTGCGGCAATTGCTGTTGAGGCGTTAGGTGCGGAGAATGTTCTCGGCGTGGCCCTGCCATCTCCTTACAGTTCCGAGGATTCGATGGAAGACGCAAAAAAGCTGGCCGAAAATCTTGGCTGCCGGTTTGAAGTCTTGCCGATCTCGGAGCTTTTCGATTGTTTCCGGCACAGCCTTGCGCCCCTGTTTGATGGGCTTGGCGAAGATTTGACCGAACAGAACCTGCAGGCACGTATTCGCGGCAACCTGCTCATGGCCCTGTCCAACAAATTTGGCCATTTACTCCTGACGACCGGCAACAAGAGTGAGATGGCCGTCGGCTACTGTACCCTGTACGGAGACATGAGTGGCGGCCTGGCGGTGATCTCCGATGTGCCCAAGCAGCTGGTCTATCAACTGGCGGCCTATGTCAATAGAAAACGGGAAATCATTCCGTCACGAATCATCACCAAGGCCCCGACCGCCGAGCTGAAACCGGATCAGACGGATCAGGACGATCTGCCGCCATACGAAATTCTCGATCAGGTACTGGAGCTGCATCTGGAACAGGGCAAGGGCCGAGACGAGATAGTCGCCCGTGGTTTTGACGGGCAGATGGTCAGAGATATCCTGCGGCGGGTGCGGCTCAATGAATACAAACGAAAACAGGCGCCGATGGGCCTGAAGGTGACCACCAAGGCCTTTGGTTTTGGACGCAGATACCCCAATGTGCAGAATTTTCAGGAATGACACCACCCTTTAGCAACGCCCTGCATCTGTACTGGGTCATCCCAGTGGCCGGTTTTGACGATTTCTCAAAAATATCCTTTTTTCTTTTAACGGACTGTCGGTTTGAAATATAGTCAATTTTCCTTGCAAACCCTGCTGAAATTCCTCTTTCTGTGCACCATTCTCTCAACCTTCGGCTGGCTTATCGTCCATGAACAGCAGCTGCAGCGGCCGGAAAAACTCTATGTGACCAGTTCCGGCAGCGTCGATATGTGTCTGAGCTGCCATAAAGACGAGAAACTCGATCCGGCCCATGATGCCGCGGTCATCGGCTGTACCCCCTGCCATCTCGGCAACCCCCTGGCTGTAACGAAAGAAGAAGGGCATGCCGGGATGGTTCTCAATCCAGGGGATCTGCGCCATGTCGAAAAAACATGTTCGGTTGAGGGGTGCCATCCGGCGGATGCCCATAAGGTGAAGAACTCCCTCATGGCCACCAACCGCGGGATTCTCGGGACCCTGCTCTATTACTGGGGAGAAAGTGACAGCCAGGATACAGATCTGACCGTCGAAGAACTCCTGCAATCAAATAAGAGTTCTCTGGCCCTCGATTATTATCGAAAACTCTGCGCCACCTGTCACCTCTGGAAACAAAAGAACGATCTCGCCGGAGTGCCCCAGTTTTTCAACGAAAAAGGCGGCGGCTGTTCGGCATGTCACTATGAGATACCCGGGAGAAATGTCGACGACGAAATACTTGGGTCCGACAATGCGTATGTAGAAAAACCCGCGGCTAAAAAGATTCATCCTCTGATCACCAAACGGGTACGAAGTGTTAATTGCGTCCGTTGTCACAACCGTTCCGGCCGCATAGGTATCTCGTATATGGGGATCTTTGAATCCGAGGGCTACGGCACGCCCTACGAAGAGGGAGGATTGAATACCAAACAGCTGCCGGGCGCCAGATTCTACCTGGATATCGCCGATGATGTGCACCATGAAAAAGGGATGGAGTGTATCGACTGTCATACGCGCAATGAGGTCATGGGCGATGGCACAAGTTATGCCCACTATGAAGAGCAGCTGGAAATCTCCTGTGAAGTCTGTCACTCGGACAACCCGGGAACAACGAGAAAGAAGGCCAGTCTCACCAATCTGGAAAAAAAAGAGGGCAAACTGGTGCTGATAGGCAAGGTTGATGAGAAGGTTCACCCGGTCAAGACCGCGAAAAAAAGAGTATGCGACTTTGTCCCGCATAAGCGGGTAAGCTGTGAGGCCTGCCATTCCACATGGGTGGCCCAGTGCTATGGCTGCCATGTGAAACGCGACGCCTCCTTGACCCATCTTGACAAGTTGAGCCTTGAAGAAACGCCGGGAATGTGGGAGGAAGGCCGCTCCTACATCCGCTATGAACGGCCGATGCTCGGCGTCTGGCAGGACGATATCGTCATTGTTACGCCGGGATGCCAGGATATTGTCACCGTCGTTGATGAAAAGGGCGAGATCGAAAAAAGCTTCGACCGGTTTACCATGGCGGCCATCAACCCGCACACCACCCAGGCCAAAGGCCGGGACTGCGTAGACTGCCACGCCTCGACCAAGACCGTCGGATTAGGCGAAGGAAAAGTCTTCATGAAAGACGGCGAGCTGGTCTTTGAGGCAATTGACCGGGGAATAGTGACCAGTGCCGGCACGACCGTGCCGTTTGATGCGTATGTGACTCTGGCCGGGGAGCCGCTGCAGCACAGTTCGCGATCGACCCTGCGGCCGTTTGACAAGGGCGAACTGCGGGCCATTCTGCGGGTCGGCCTGTGTGTGCGGTGTCATAAACAATACGACGATCCGATGTGGAAAGAGTATACTGGGCAGACCGTCTGCCGTCGTCCGGAGCTCACGGGCGGTGGGGCGGATGAAGATTTTCCCGTAATAAAAGGAGAAATGGTATCGGAATAGTAAGCGGAAATACTGCTGGCTTAAAAACCCATCAGCTGAAAACCCTCGAACGTATCGCGCAAAAGAGAGTTCAGCCGGACAAAATCATCAATGCGGAAATGGCCCGGGCGCTCTGTCAGCTCTCTTTTGAACTGAACAGGCAACTGGGTGTGCTGGTGCATCGATCCGGCAAGATCGAATCGATCATCGTCGGCGATTACGCGCGGATCATGCTGCCGCAGCTCGGCAATGTGCGTGCCTCCGGCGGCAGACTGCGTGGCCTGCGACTGGTGCATACGCATCTGGCCGGGGAAGATATCAGCGATGAAGACCTGATGGATCTGCTCTTTTTACGGCTCGACCTGCTGTCCGTCATCAAGGTAGACGCGGAAGGGCTGCCGGAAAAAATCTACTCCGCCCATCTGCTGCCCGGGGGGCATGACGGCAAGAACTGGGCCTTTCTGCAGCCGGTACATCCCGCCAACCAGGTCGAACCGGTCGATGAGTTGATTGCGGCCATAGAGGGAGAGTTTGGCCTGTTCCGCAAGACCAGCCTTGTTGACCATGGGCAGGACCGGGCCATTCTCGTCAGTGTCACGACCGAACAGAAGCGCCAGGCGGAGGAGTCTCTGGCCGAACTGGTTGAACTGGCTGTTTCCGACAATATTGTTGTCCTGGATACCGTGCTGCAGCGAAGCAGCCGGGTTAATCCACGGCTTATTCTCGGCAAGGGCAAACTGGCCGATATCATGATCCGGGCGCTGCAGCTCGATGCCAATCTGCTCATTTTCAACCAGGAGCTGAATCCTTCACAGATCCGCTCCATTACTAATTTCAGTGATCTGCGGGTCATCGACAGGACCCAGCTTATCCTGGATATTTTTGCCCACCGGGCAATGAGCCGGGAAGGCAAACTGCAGGTGGAAATGGCCCAGTTGAAATACATGCTGCCCCGGCTCTCGACACGAGACGATGCCTTGTCAAGGCTGACCGGAGGGATTGGTGCCCGTGGGCCCGGCGAAACAAAACTGGAAATAGATCGCCGGCGGATCAACGACCGACTGGCCCGCTTGACCAAGGAACTGAAAAAGGTCAGTGAAGAAAGGTATCGGCGCAGGGCCAAGCGACGGAAAAAAGAGTTGCCGGTTCTTTCCCTGGTCGGCTACACCAATGCCGGCAAATCGACCCTGCTCAACACCCTGACCAGCAGTGATATTGTTGCGGAAGACAAGCTTTTTGCCACCCTTGATCCAACCAGCAGGCGACTGCGTTTTCCGACCGAACTCGAGGTCATCATCACGGACACTGTCGGCTTTATCAGAAACCTGCCGGCCGATCTTCTGCAGGCGTTCAAGGCGACTTTGGAAGAATTAGAGGAAGCCGATCTGCTCGTTCATGTCGTCGACGTTTCAAACCCAGGTTTTCGGCAGCAGATGGCCGTGGTCGAACAACTCCTTCGCGATCTTGAACTAGGTGAGATCCCTGTCCTGACCCTTTTTAATAAGATTGATCTGGTTGAGGATCGACAATTGACAGAGCAAGTTGTCGGGAAGGAAGGCATTATTGTCAGTGCGCTCCAGCCGGAATCGCTCAGAGAGTTTCTCGTTCAGGCGGAAAAACGCATCGGTAAGGTCTTGGATACGGAGCTACGGTAGCAGATAGAAGCCCAGTTCTTTTTCGTACGCCCGGTCCTGGATAAACTCACAGCCGATGCGGTTGCCGTTGGTGGTTTTGATGATGACTTTTTTAAAAAGAACGGTTTCGTTACGGTTGTCGAGGGTGAAGACCAGGGAACCCTGGTGGCCGACTTTCAGATCATGGATCCCGCGAACCTCGATGCAGGCGCCGCTCAGGGACAGGTTGATCACCTTTATCTTGCCGCCGCCGATGGCCGGCGGATCCACGTCGTACATGCCCTCGAGTTCGGTAGCTTTGCGGTGGTGACGCCGGAACTCCAGGTGCACCTTGAAGAGGTGGCCGCACTTACACTTGACCTTCACCAGATGCTGCCGGTGGCGAAACTGTGCTGCGGATATTTTCTTGGCCGTGTCGCATGCCGGGCAGACGATCATTGCCTCATCGTCTGATCTCACAAAGGATTTATGGGTAGATATCTCAGTTGACATGCTGGAGTAAACGTATCCTCAATATGTATTACCTACTAAACAGCCACATATAGTATACGTGCTAAATTTTAAGAAGGCCAAGTATTTATTAGTGCTTCAGTCGTAAATAATTGCCGTATATTTTTCGAGAATCTTTTCCGTCTCCCGATCAAGGTCGCCGGCCACCTCATGAATCTGGTATTCCCGACCACAGCCGGTACATCGCATACGAATTCTTCGGCACGCGCGGTGTACTTCGAGTTTTTCGGCACATTTTTTACATTTCATTGGCTGTTTATCCGAGCATTTGCTCACGGGTGAAGATTGATTCGAGGGTATACCCCGCCTTGGCCAGCGCTGCCGTACCGCCTTCCTGCCTTTCAACGATGGTCGCAATCAGGCCTACTTTAAAGCCGGCGGCTTCCACTCGCTCAATGACTTTTAGAAGTGTTCCACCGGTGGTGACCACATCCTCAAGCAGGGCGACGGTGCAGCCTTCGGGCATATTTTTCAAGCCTTCAATATAGTTGCCGGTGCCATGACCTTTCGCTTCTTTCCGGACAATGAAGGCCGGAATCGGCTGGTGGGCAAGAAAGCTGGCAATGGACACAGCGGTGACCAGCGGATCGGCGCCCAAGGTCATGCCGCCGACCGCCTCGATCGGGGTGGGTGATTTTTGCAACAGTTCAAAGAGCAATTTGCCACAAAGATATGCCCCTTCCGCCGAGAGGGTCGTCTGTTTGCCGTCGATGTAGAAGTCTGACGTCTTGCCGGAGGTAAGGGTAAAGGTACCTTGCCGATATGATTTTTCGAGGAGAATTTCTTTCAGTCGTTGTCTGTCGTCCATGGGAATATTCAATGTAAGGGATGGTGAAATTGTAATAAATTGTCGTCGCCGTAAGATTTGCAGGCGATACTACCTTTTTTTTAACTATGTTTAAAGAAAAAACTGGTAAAAGTCTCAAGAGCAATGTTAGGCTGTCTGATTTGTGCTCTTCCCGGCGCGGTGATGCAGCCGGATCGATTTTTGCTTGTGCTCTGATGAATCTGCTGAACGGCTATTCGTCCCAGCGGCAATAAAACCATAAAATATTTTCAACGGTTTCCTCAACGGTTTCCTCAACGGTTTCTCTTGTGGGAAACTGGACAGAATCATCAACAGGGGGGTAAGTATGTGCGGTATTGTCGGATATTGTGGTCCACGGCGGGTGGTGCCGGTCGTTCTGGAAGGGTTGCGGCGCCTCGAGTATCGGGGCTATGACTCGGCAGGTATTGTCTACCTGCAGGAGGGCAAGCTGGTCAAGCACCGGTCGGAAGGTAAACTGTCGCGGCTTGAGGCGATTATCGGCGACGCCATAATCGCCCCCGCCCATATCGGTCTCGGCCACACCCGCTGGGCAACCCATGGCGCGCCGACGACGAATAACGCCCACCCCCACAGCGACTGCACCGGAAATCTGGTTGTCGTGCATAATGGGATCATCGAGAACTATCACTCACTCCGGGAGGATTTAAAGCAGAAGGGGCATGTCTTTACCTCGGAAACCGATACGGAGGTCCTGGCCCATCTGATTGAAGATAACCTCGGCGATGATCTGGTCGCCGCCGTAAAAAAAGCCATCAGCCTGGTGGAAGGGTCCTATGCCATCGGGGTGCTCTGGACCGGCATGCCGGATACGCTCATTGCCGTGCGTAACCAGAGTCCGCTGGTGCTCGGCGTCAGTGAGCAGGAGGGTGTTTTTCTCGCCTCGGATGTTCCCGCCCTGTTGCCCTATACCAATAAGGTCATCTTCATGGATGATATGGAACTGGCAATCCTGACCGCCGGCAGTCATCAGATTTTTTCTCTCATCAGCGGCAAGCCGTTACAAAAAGAGATAAAAGTCATCAACTGGAACGCGGCGATGGCCGAAAAGGCCGGTTACCGCCATTTCATGCTGAAAGAGATCTTCGAGCAGCCGCAGGCAATTACCAATACGGTCAGCGGCAGGATCAATGTGGAATCGGGGGTGGTCGATCTTGCGGAGATCAACCTGTCCCAGGCCGATGTGGACAACATTGACCGCATCTTTCTCGTCGCCTGCGGCACATCCTGGCACGCGGCCCTTGTCGCGAAATACTGGATTGAACAATACGCCCATATCTCGGTGGAGGTGGATATCGCCTCGGAGTTTCGCTACCGCCACCTGCTGCTGAGTGAACGGGTACTGACCCTTGCCATTTCTCAGTCCGGAGAAACGGCCGATACCCTGGCCGGAATACGCCGGGCCAAACAGCTGGGTGCGAAAATCATCACCATCTGCAACGTGGTCGGCTCGACCATGACCCGCGAGGCCGATGGGACCATTTATACCCATGCCGGACCGGAAATAGGCGTGGCCTCGACCAAGGCGTTTATTTCGCAGCTGGCGGCGCTGTTTCTCTTTACCTTGTATCTTGGCCAGAAGAAAAAGACCATCGGTGTTGAGCAGAGTATCGAACTCGGCAGGGAACTGATCAATGTCGCCGGCGTGATCGACAGCGAGCTGCCGCGGATCCAGGCGGAGGTGCAGGCGCTCACGGAAAGCTATTACAGCAGCCGGGATTTCTTATTTGTCGGCAGAGGACTAAATTATCCCATTGCCCTGGAAGGGGCGTTAAAGCTCAAGGAAATCTCCTACATCCATGCCGAAGGCTATGCCTCCGGGGAACTGAAGCACGGCCCTATAGCCTTGATCGACAAGGATATGCCGGTCCTGGCGCTGGTGCCGCAGGATGAGGTCTACCAGAAATCCATTTCCAACGTCGAAGAGATCAGGGCGCGTCAGGGGCGGATTATTCTCATCGGCACGGCGGGGGACGCTCATCTGAAAAACATTACCGATGACGTGATCTACATGCCGAAGGTACACGATGCGATGAACCCGATTCTCTATACCATTCCGGCGCAGCTGCTGGCTTATGAAATAGCCTCACGACGGGGGTGCGATGTCGATCAGCCGCGTAATCTGGCGAAAAGTGTCACGGTTGAAT
>CAMBBS010000048.1 GCA_945863875.1 Desulfopila aestuarii DSM 18488 | reverse complement strand
GATCTGGATTTGCATTTTCTGATGTACGAAGAATTATAGCAGAGGCGGCATTGGGGGAGGATTTTCAATCGATTTGCCCATTGCCAAAGCAAAGACCACAAAATTCTTTCGTCAAAACGCTGTTACGCATGGTTGCTTAAAGGCAGCAGGATTTGCGATGTATAAATACACAGGAAACTTCAGTATTGATATTGTTGTTGTTTAATTCTTCCAAAAATAAATCAATTATGGAAGAGACTTTATCTGGGATCTGAGCCATATTGCAGTACTCTTGATTTGTAGAAAATATCGTTCCGTAAATTTTGAGTGCATTTTTTGTAGAATTCATTTTTGAACTGAGGGTATCTTAAGAGATACGCTGCGCCCTTCTCCTCCCTGTCGCCGGAGCTCGTCTTGATCAACAACCGCTTTGTCCACTTCTTCAAAGTCCGGCCATGCCGAGGCTACAGCCGCGAGACCCTGGTGTTCCTGATGTTGCTCGATAATTTTCAGGTCGTCAAGACTGACGATAGCCGCCACCGGCTTATCTCGCCGGGTAATGATAAATCGTTCATGCCCATGGGCGCTTTTAGCGATGATTTCAGAAAAATGAGTTTTAGCGTTGGCAACAGATATTGATGGCATGATATACCTCCTCAAAATGTGGAAAATACAGGTGATATCCGGCAACTTTGCTGAGAGTATTCCGGGCTGTTTCTCTGTAGTTGAGTTAATAAGGCAAATTCTGTGCCATTCAGACCTTTTCATATGGCTGACGCTCGGCAAATGAATTGTTTATGGAAAAAAGCGGTATACTTCGCTCCGATGGAGAACGCGAACAAAGATGATGGTCTCACCGTCTATAATCAGGCCCACTCGATAATTTCCTGATCTGATGCGGAAATACGAACCTTCCGCTTTCAATTTTTTCAGGTTGCCGATCATAGCGATGCTTTCCGCAGCTTCCACTTCCAGGATGATTTCTCGCACTTGATCCAAGATATTCTTATCTTTGGAGAGTTTTTTCAAATCCTTGGCAAAGCTTTTGGTAAACGCTGTTTTCATGCTTTTCCTTCAAGGATGCCAAACACCTCATTCCGGCTAACAGCCCCTGTCTTTTCTCCCTGTTGAATTGCGTGGATCATGGCCAGGTCTTCCAGTGCGTCGACAAGCAGATCATGGACCATGTCTTTTTTTTCCTCAATGGCCTCTATGATGGCCTGCTTGAAAATTTCCTTGAGCTTGTTGCTGTCAGTTATAATTTCCATATCGCATCTCCTTGATTGTTCAGGATATTTGCTCTGTACCATCGCTTGGCTTCATGTTTCATGAGAAATAACATATAATTTCCTTGACAGGTTATTACAAGAAAGAGTTTTTGAAAACAAAAAAGCCACCAACCGATACACTCGCCAAAGTTGTCCGGTTGATGGCTCCAACTCACTGGATACTTCGTCTTCAGGAGGTGATCTCGTTATCCTGAAGAGTCACTCCCACCCCATGAGCCCTAAAGCCGCCAACTCGCACGACACCTTTTTCAAGCAACTCATGAGCGGCCCACAGAACGTCCGCGACTTTATTCGCTGCTTTCTGCCCACAACCATCTCGGCCAATATAGATCTTGCCAGCATCGACTACAAAGACCGCGAACAAACCACCAGGCGCAAGCGTAAATTCCACCTTGATCTGGCTTTGACCTGTCAATTGAAAGGGCACGGCGCGCCGTGCCCCTACTTGCTCCCGAAGGGCGACGTATAATGATTTTAGCGGCTGCGTCCCATGGTGATTCACCTGAGTCCTTTGAATTGTGGATGCGGCGCATCCGCACTGCGTTCCCCTGCACCGCATGGGAACGAGAATGATGAAAGAAAGAGTCAGATAAAAGGATTGACAATCTGGAGGCGACCTTCAATTACCTGATTGTTCTGCATGTCTTCTGAATACAGAAACTCGCAGCCTGCTTCAAGAGCAGAAGCAATAATAAGGCTATCGTACCATGAAAAACGGTATCTATCCTGAACGTCAAGAGCGCTCTGGATGGTAGGTAATGATATGATTTCGACTCGGCACATTGCTGCAAGTGAAGTGATGAGTTGGCGAATTTCAAAAAGTGAGAGCGCCAGTCGTTTGTATGCAACAACATTGGCGGTTTCGGAAAGTACTTGCGTGGAAATGGATGGTGAATCAACAAATAATGGTGCAGCAAGGTGTGCCTTAGAGGATGTTGGCCCAAGTGAGTAGATGATAATATTTGTATCAATAAAAATCTTACCGGGCATTAGCATCGTCCCTGTTAAATTTATAATCTTTAATATCTACTTTAAAGTTTCGAAAGAACCGTTCAATTTCCCCGGCAGTTTTAGGCTTGGAAGTAACGGCTGGTAATTGTCTCGACTTGAGAAAGAATATGAAATCAAGTATTTCGGCCTGCTTTTCAGGGGGCAGTGATTCGGCTTCCCGTGAAATGATGTCGGAATATCTCATGTCTGTGTCTCCTTATTTTTTTATCTGCTCAGTTGGTGGGAATGGGCGTTCCCTGTCGCTTGAGTTGTTGGAGAATGGCGCTGTATTTTTCGGCGGTTTCTTCATCGACACTTTCTTTGAGAAGTTCAGCGAGTTGATCGTCAAATCTGCGGATAGTGATGGTTTTCATTGAGTGTGCCTCCAATTGTGATTGCCTTGTGTATTGAAATTATGCAATTATAACGATTGTGTCAAGGCGAATGGCCCACGTAGATCGGGTTTTAACCCGACGCCGGACGTGCTATGTGGCTTTGGTTGTCGGGTTCCTCTGACCCGATCCAGGGGGGATGCGCATGGGAACCAGAAAAAGGTCATCTAGGAAAGAGTAGGGGCACGGCGCGCCGTGCCCTTTTCTGGTCTTCATGCTGTGCATGGGAGCTAGAGGTAATCAGAAAATCATCGACTCAACAAGCCAAGTGTCACTCCGGCGGACTGGTTGGCCTGGGCCTGCACGGCCACTCCAGCCTGTGCCAAGATCCTGTTTTTTAAAGAATTGGACACTTCCGCCGCGATGTCGGCATCGGCAATCCTCGAATTGGACGCGGCGAGATTTTCAGAAACATTGCCAAGGTTGGATATGGACGACTCAAAGCGGTTCTGCACGGCACTCAGGTTTCCCCTGGTCGCTGAAATACTGCCAAGGGCATCATCTATCGCCGCAATGGAGTTTTGCGCATCGGTCGCGGTTGTTATGCTAAGAGAACTTGTGCCGAGATCCGCCTGCGTGGCGCCGTCGATTGTCATTTCAATGGTCTCATTGGAATTGGCGCCAACCTGAAAGGATGCACCGTAGCTGGACATGCTGCCATCGAGGATATTTTTCCCGTTAAATGATGTCGAACCGGCTATGCGGTCCAGTTCTGACTGAAGTTGGGAAAATTCACCATTCATCGACGCCCGATCACTGTCATTGTAAATGCCGTTGCCGGATTGCAGGGAAAGGTCGCGCATACGCTGCAGAATGTTGGTGGATTCGGCCAGGGCGCCATCAGCGGTCTGCGCCAGGGAGATGCCGTCATTGGCGTTGCGCATGGCCTGGTTGAGTCCCTGGATTTGCGAATTCATCCGATCGGAAATAGCCAGACCGGCAGCATCATCCTTGCCACTGTTAATTCTTGCACCACTGCTCAGCCGGGAGAATGCCTTTTCCATGCCGCTTTGAGCGGTGGCAATGTTGCGTGCACTGCTAAAACTACTATTGATTGAATCCACCATGTCGTTCCTCCACGTGTGATGAAAAGAATAGGCCTATACATTACAAATCAACCAAGTTTGATTTTGGTATTCGAAACTCATATACGAAATATGATATAACAGACCTGCCGATTTTGCGGAGATTTTTCTAAGTAATTTCTCTGTATATTGGTTTTGCAAATAGTATTCCATTTGTGTATTTTTGGCAGGGCCTCTGGTTTTGGCCTCTGGTTCCCATGTGCCACATGGGAACTTATGCCGGATGCGCCGCATCAGCCTTCCGCGTTACGGCAAGGTTTATGTATGTATTGATTTTTAATGAGCGTATCGTTATACTACTTATGTAGTGTAGATTTTATTCACGGAGGTGAGATAATGGGGATGCCGGTTCGTATTGATGATGCGCTTTATGAACAAGCTCGGGCAACAGCACAGGCAGAGCGGCGTACAATTGCCGGCCAAATAGAGTTTTGGGCTCAGATTGGGAGAACTGCTTTGGATAATCCTGACCTGTCAGTAGATTTCATAAGAGATTTGCTTGTTGCACGACGTGAGGGTGAGGGACTTTCCACTCCTTTTATTCCAGAAGGTAAGAGGAGCTGATGGGACAAGAAGTCCAGGTTCGGCAAAGTGCAACTTTTAGGAGGGCTTATAAGCGTCTTCAGGCAAATCAGAAGGCAGATGTTGATGATGCGGTTTCTGAGATAGTGCTCAATCCGTTGATCGGTGTTGCTAAGAAAGGTGATTTGGCCGGAGTGTTCGTATACAAATTCAAATGTTGCGGTCAGATGACCTTATTGGCTTACGAGTATGATCAGGCCTCAAGAAAATTACTCCTGCTGGGATTGCATGAAAATTTCTATCGTCATTTGAAACGGTCATAAGGGCTTGGAGGTCGGCAACAAAATTCCCTTGTGGCTTTGTATTACGGCATGCGTTGGCGGCCGCCAAAACACTGATTGACCAATCCGAAAGGCTGAAGCTTACTGATCGTGACAGTTTGCATGTGCTTGAGTTGCTGGAAAATCCTCCCGTGCCCAATGCCAAGCTGATGCAGGCTGCCTGTGCCTTGCCTGAATGACCGAGACCGTTCCCCCTTGGCATGAGGAGCCTGTCTCCAAGGCTCATGATCGAGACGGTTTTGATTGTGGCGACGCTGCTTTGAATACCTTTTTGCACCGGCATGCGCGAAAGAGCCATGCTCAAGGCGGCGCCAAAACGTTTCTGGCCATCGACAACGCAATAAACGGCCGGGTTCTCGGCTTCTACAGCATCAGCCCGGCCTCCGTGGCCTTTAATCGTACGCCTCAACTCATCAGTCGTGGGCTTGCTCGCCATGAAGTGCCGGTGTTTAGACTGGCAAGACTGGCCGTTGACCGTTCGGTGCAACGATGCGGCTTGGGTGGTCAACTTCTCATCGCCGCAGGTCGGCGTTGCCTTCTGGTTGCTTCACAGGTCGGCGGTGTTGCCCTTCTTATCGATGCCAAAAACGAACGTGTTGCACAATGGTATGCGGGGTATGGAGCTGTTCCCCTGCTTGATCAACCTCTTTCTCTGCTATTGCCCTTCAAGCCTATTCACGCCGCACTTACCGCAGCAGGCAAGCTTTCCGGATAGTTTCGCATATCCGGCAATGAATATTTTCTATTCTGGTTCCCATATGCCGGATCTCCGTGTCATAAAAAGATACCCACTTGATGACATCTTGCGGTGCGAGATGCGATGGATGGAAGCAATGGTTATCCTAAAAAGACTCTCTGTGTTTCTCTGTGCACTCTGTGGCGGAATGAGGGGTGTGGTTTAAGTGAAAGCCAGGATAAAATCTTGCATCGCTATGCATGTTTTGCTATGCTTTTGTTGTAGAGTGGTACATGTGAATTTTTTGTGTCCGTGACCTTGTGGTTTTTTACCGTTACTGGGGTGATCCGTTTTAAAGATGGATATAGAGTACTTGATAACCTTGTCCCGCACTATCTTGGAGCGCAGGCAGGAAAATACCGGCGTTTTCTCCATGCCAGGCTAAATCCGCAAGGGCGACTGCTCGGCGTTAAGGGGCCCAGGGGGGCGGGCAAGACCACTTTAGTTCTGCAACTGCTGCAAGAATCCGGGTTGGCTTCGGCGGAGGCGCTGTATGTCACCGTCGATCATCCCCGGGTAAATGCCATGCGACTTTACGATATCGCCGAAGCGTTTGCCAAGATAGGCGGCAAGTTGCTGGTCATCGATGAAATCCACAAGCAGAACGAGTTTGCCGTCGACCTCAAGGCGGTTTACGATAGTCTGCCCCTGCGGGTGATCTTCACTGGTTCTTCAGCCTTGCATCTGGATCAGGCCAAAGTCGATCTGTCCCGCCGGGCGGTTGTTCACACCCTGCCCTGTCTCTCTTTGCGCGAGGATGTGGGACTGGAAACCGGCCTTAAGTTCGCCGTCCTGGATATTGTCACCCTGGTCCAGAAGCATGCAGCGATTTCCAGCGAGATCGTGCAACGTTTGGCGGATCGCAGAATTCTCCGGCTGTACCTCGACTACCTGGCTTGCGGCGCCTATCCCTTCTACCGGGAAGGGGTGGCGGATTACCCGATGAAACTGATCGAAGTGGTGCGGCAAATGATCGACTCCGACCTGACGGTGATCTACAAGATAGGCACAGATCATCTCAATAAGCTCAACCGGATTCTGGAGCTGATCTGCCGTTCGCCGCCCTTGGAATTGAAGGTGACCAAACTGGCCGGGGCGGCCGGGATCAATATTCGCACCCTGTACGCCTATCTGGGCTATTTGGAAAAAGGCAGCCCGGTACGGTCGGTGGCGTCCCATAAATCCCTGGGCAAACCCGACAAACTTTATTTCGACCACCCCAACCTGTTCACCGTCCTCTGCGATCATCCCCAGGATGGCACGATTCGGGAAACCTTTGCCGCCGCCATGCTGGGTAATGCCGGCCATCGCCTGCACTATCCGGCCCGCGGAGATTTCCTGGTTGACGAACGGTATCTCTTTGAGGTGGGGGGGAAAGGCAGGGGGGGCGGCCAGATCTCCGGGGTTGCCGACAGCTTTGTGCTTCGGGATAATGAAGAATACGGGGTCGGTAACAAAATTCCCTTGTGGCTGCTTGGCTTTTTGTACTGATCGCCCGGGTTTGCAAGTTCGCCTCTATACTAAGCGTGCTGTTTGCAGGCTAGGCTAACTCGTTAACTTGGTAGCACTGCGGCGCAGTGTTGTCTGGTTCCCATGTGGCCCCATGGGAACAAGGGGTATTCCATCTAGAAAAAATCTCTGTGTTTTTCTGTGGTACTCTGTGCACTCTGTGATGGAATGAGGGGTGTGGTTTTTTACCACAGAGATCACAGAGATCACAGAGAGCCACAGAAAACAACAAAAAAGGAAACAAAAGCAAATAAACAACAGGACACTCCACCACCGGAACTATTGGGGCAGGGGGGTCTTGGAGGAGTAGCTGCTGTTTTCAATGATGACCTGAATCGCCCTGTTTGATTTCGGCGCAAAAAGTATCGGAGCGGCGAGATTCAAGGTAATTTTCTGATCGGCGGGGACGGTGACGACACTGAGGATGTAACAGTCGTCATCTTTGCCAAGATGCAGCATCTGTCGTTCGGAGTCCTCCGGCGTTAATTGATACTCAAGAAAAAAATTTGTCGGATCAGTGAGGACAAAGGCGATATCCGGGTCGTCGACACTCTGAATCCAGAACAGCGGGCCTTGTTTTTTGTTGGGCATGACGACGAAATGACGCAGATTCGGCAAACCGATCAAGCCGGCAGGGAAATGGAGCAGGTTGTCCGGATCATATTCTACTTCACCGAATCGAGTATTGATTTTTTTCATTTTTTCTTTTTCCCAACGGTTAGGTTATCGCTGATTTTGTCAAGATCCGTCATATCCCAGTTTGCCGCATCGCGATTTTCCAGAGCGATACGATCAAAAATTTCCTGACGATAGATCTTTTTATTCCGAGGAGCGTCAATACCGATTCGGACATTGCCTCCCTTCATTTCAACAATGGTAATGGTAACATCATCACCGATGACAATGCCTTCACCGAGTTTTCTGGTAAGGACCAGCATGTTTGACTCCGGGTTGAAGAGAAATAGAGAAAGAAGAATAAAGAGTTACGCCTCTATTTGTAGCGCTCTTCCTAAAAATAATCAAGAATCGAAATCTGTGAAACCCTGCCCGTTATGTTAAGAGCTGCCTGAAACGCCGTTTCTTTCTGCGTTATATCATTAAAAACCTGTAACATATCGGCATCCTGATAACGCGAAAGAATCTGTTTGAGGTCAATCTGGGCATCTTCCTGGTGCACCATTGCCGAATCGACGCGCTGCGCCCGGGCACCCAGGGTGCTGCGCTGGCTCCGGTTCTGATTGGCGGCAATTTCGAGATTTTCGATCTGGGCCTGGATTGAGCCGCCTGCTCCATTGATATTGTCGACATTGCCGGCTCGAATGGCTTCTTCCGCGCGGGTGAGGACGGTAAAGAGATCGATTCGTCCTGAAGCGCCATTGAGAGTATCGGTGGTGAGGCCGACATCACTCAGGCTCGCTCCTGCAATCATGACATCCGTTGGCGAGTTCGGCGCGATAGTAAAGGTGCCGTAAACGGTCTGGTCACCGCCGCTGATGCCGCCGGAAGTGCCGGCAACGCCATTGTCGGTAATCGATTCCGCGAGGATGATGTCCGAACCGTCCGCCGGGCCGGTGAGCACCAGAGTACCACTGGAAATATCGTAGTTGACCCCGTTTGCCAGGGTACCGCTCGTCATCGTCAGATTTGTCGGCGCCGGGACAGTGTTGGCCAGAGCGGAGGCCAGGCCATCCAGGGTATAGTCATATCCGGATGGGCCGAGCTGCACGGAAACCGGTGTGGTGCCGGAGGTGATTTCCAGGTTGTACTCGTCACCTTCAGTGCTGTCGAAACCGGTCAGCGACAGGGGGCCGAGATCAGCAACGGCTGCGTTTGCCTTAGCGGTAAGGCCGGTTCCGGGTGCACTGAACAGCCCGGCGACCTTCCCGGCATAATTAGTTTCCCCGGGGAGGGCTACGATATCAGCCCCGAGGATGGTATGGTTCAATACCGGCGGAGTGAGCCCGTCGCTCAGGGTAATGTCGTCAGCAAAAGGCCCCGGCAGAAGAGGCCCGGAGGTCATGCTTTCCCCCTGGTACGGGTTGGCATAGCCGGTGGCGGCGATTTCGTTGGTGATACCGAAGAAGACCTCGTTGCCGGTCAGGTTTGTTTCGAGGGTCTCGCCGGGGGTAATTTCCAGTTGTGTGGGATTATGGTCGCCGTGGTAAAAATATGGCCAGGTCGTTACATCGCCGGAGTCGTAAGCGGCAGGGTCGTAGTTGGCATTAACGCTGAACGGTTTGGTGTCTTCCTGATAACCGGCAAAGATATATTTGCCGTTCACCACGGCGTTAGCCGTATCGAGGAGCTCATTTTTTAATTCGGCAATTTCATCGGCCAAAGCGGCCAGATCACTTTGACTTAATGCGCTGTTAACGGAGTTGATAGCAATTTCCTTGACACGGACAAGGACATTTTCGACCTGGGACAAATGGCTATCGGTTGCAGCCATTTTATCACTCGCCTGGCCCATGCTCTCAAGATATCGCTCGGTCTGCTGCAGCTGGGTTCTGGTGGTGAGAACCGGGCGGATGGCCCCCGGATCATCGGATGACTTGTTCAGCTTCAGGCCGGTTGCGCCCTGGTTGCGCAGGACAAGCATGTCATTGGTGATCCGGTCAAGGT
The DNA here is from genome assembly GCA_945863875.1 of Desulfopila aestuarii DSM 18488. GTDB lineage: Bacteria > Desulfobacterota > Desulfobulbia > Desulfobulbales > Desulfocapsaceae > Desulforhopalus_A > Desulforhopalus_A aestuarii_A. Next base: position 21,059 of record CAMBBS010000048.1, on the reverse strand, counting down.
TGGTCTGCATTAACCGGTAGGTTGAGTTGTCGGTGACTTTCATAATATACCTGCCTGGCTATGGCTATCGTTTGATATCGAGGATTGTCGTCATCATCTCATCGACGGTCGACAGAAACTTGGCCGACGATTCAAAGCCGCGCTGGAATTGAATGAGGCTGATCATTTCTTCTTCAAGGGATACACCAACCAGGCCGTCGCGAAAGTTTTCCAGTTGCACCATGGCATCCTCCGCGCCTTTCAGGGACAGCTGGTTCTGGTTGCTCTCGACCCCTACCTTGGCGGCGACCTTACCGTAAAGTGAATTGAAATTATCCACGCCGCCAATTAAATAATTGTCGCCGATATTTGACAGGATCAGGGCATTGCTGTTATCGCCCGGGGCAACGGTGCCAGGTGGCGGGCCTGGGTTTGGCGCGGCACCCGCGGCGATTTTTGAGGCATCACTAATGACAACACTCATCTGCCTGGCCGCATCGGCGTATTCGGTGGCCGTCGGCGGCGGGCCGGGCGGGGAAGCGACATAGTTCGGCGGTAGGCTGAAAAAGAGATTGCCGGTACTTGAATCGAGTGCCCCGCCTGCCTGGTGCTGCAGATTGATCTGCGTACTCAGTTCATAGGCGAGCTTGTCGAGGTCGGCGTTCAGTTCCGGGATGAAATTGTCGCGAATATCCATCATTCCCTGGAACTCACCGCCCATATTGCGCAGCTCAAGATCCCGGGTAACGCCGCCGGCATTCAGTTTTAGGGTCAGGTCTACTCCGGAGACATCGGCGCTGATGGTCATGGCCATATTGCCTTGCACCAGCGGCATGCCGCCGGGCAGGGCGACCGAGAGCATGCCGTTGGCATTCTCGTAGGATTGCGCACCAAGCGTCTGGGCCAGGCTTTTTGCCACCATGTCCCGCTGGTCCCGGGCGCTGTTGGCCGTCTGGCCATGGATTTCGATGCTGTAAATCCGGTCGTTGAGGTCGGCTATCTCCTTGATCTGCGAATTCACCGCATCAAGTTTCGAGAGGATGGTATCGTTGATGTTTTCTTTGATGGAATTCAGCTCGTTGACGGTGTTGTTGAAGCTGGTTGCCAGGACGTCACCCTGCAGGATGACGTTGTTGCGCTGCACCAGGTCGCTGGGGTCGGCGGAGAGTTCCTGGAGCGAGTCAAAAAAGTTATCGATGTCGGTGGAAATGTTGTCTTCGGTGATGTTGAACACCCGTTCCAGTTCGGACAGCGGCCGGGTCAAGGCGTCCTGCAGGCCGAAGTCGACGGCTTTTTGTTTGATCTGCTGATCGATGAAGACATCGTGGTCGCGGCTGACATCGGAAATCTTCACCCCCTGGCCGATGAAGAAATCGCCGAAGTTCATCGCCGGGTAGGTCTCGAAGATGGCTTTCTGCCGGGAATATCCCTCGGTGTTTAAATTGGAGATATTATTGCCGATGATCTCTATCGATTTCTGGTTGACCTCAAGAGATGTTCTGGCCGAATTGAGTGCGTTAAAGAGACCGGCCATGTCAAATCTTCCCTGACAGCAGCCGACCGTTTACCTGAGAGGCAACCGTGTAGGCCGATGCGGAATAGGTGGAGGTGACGGTTTTTTGGCCGAAGAATTCCATGGTCTGCCTGATCCAGCCGAGGGTCGATTTAAAGAGGAAGGCATTGCGGCGATTTTCATCGCGGATCTGGCCGGCGATAGGTTTGTCCCGGTCGTCGATAACCTTGATATGGGCCAGCACCTTCACAAGCTCTTCCTTGGTGTTCATGGCGGCGATCATTCCCTGCATGTCAAGTGCCTTGGCGCACTCTCTCTCTTCAAAAATGATGTCGCGCAGTCGAACAAGATATTCGTGTGTGGTTCTGGCTTCCATGTTATTTCCCTTCGACGAGAAATTGCAGCAGCGAGGCGGAAACTTTTTTGAGATCGGGCGCATAGGATCCGTCCTTGATCTGGGCCTTGAGCTGCTGGATACGTTCGGTCCGTTCGGCATCACCACTTTGTGTCGTCGCTTTTGCCTTGTTGACATCCTGCAGGACAGAGGAAAACTGCACCTTGTCCTGGGCCGCGCCTTCCACTTTTTTGTCGGCCTGAACCTTTGGCGTCTTTTTAAGATTGTTTATCTGTCCCGGTCCGCCGACTCCGAAAAATTCTACGCTCATGACTTCACCTAAATGTTTGATTGCGGGCTCTCTGCACTGGCCCAATCATCGAGTTTCTGCATGACAGTATCATAGGTGTCATAGGAAATGTCCGGAAGCCAGCCGCCGAATGCGTCCAGAGCCTCCTGAAATCCATTTTCCACCCCTTGTCGAATGGCCTCTATTCTGCCGGGATCCCCGCCGGCCATGCCTACTGCAAAATTAAAAATGCGCTCCGATGTCTTTTCTACCCCGAAATAGCCGTCATCCGCAATGAGTTCCTGGGCCTTTTCGGGGCTAATTGTGCTGATATCTATTTCTCCATCGTCTGTTGCGATGGTGTAGTCTAAACCCTGTTCCTTGAAAATATTCAGAACCAGCCCTCTTAAAAGATCAAACCCGTCGCCGGCAGTCTTTTCAAGAGACATCGACCGGTTGTAAGTGGCAGTGGTTTCCGAACTATATGTCAGGCTGACCTGATCGCTGCTGTATTGCACATTTTCCTGGCGGACTGTCTGCCGGTTTTTCTGGGTTGTGCTGCTGTTAACTGATTGATTTGTTTTTAAATAATTTGCCGTATATTGCGAATTTGCGGTTGTCGTCTCGATCATGGTTTGCCTCCGTGCAGTGTTACTTTCGTGCATCCTTGCACTGGGTTGTTGCCGATTATATTTCTTCTTATGTTTTTTATCGGCTGTGGAGTGAAGAAAGTTTAGTGCCTTACGGATTATTTCTTGGTTTTTTCAAGAAAATAATCTGTCTCAGGGTACTGAAAAAAGCGCTACAGGAGGGTAGGAAAAATGAGAATGAGGAAAAGAAAGGGGTCAGAATTTTAGAATATTTAGTTTTTTGCGGGAGACGGCACAATCTCGAAGATAAAGATTTGTCAAATTTTGATACGAAATCCCAGTCTCATCAGCAAGTTCTTTGAAATAGCTGATAACATCGGCACCAAGGTGAAGAGTTACTTTCTTTATGAGATGTTTCGCATAAGGATTTTTAACGGATTTCGAAAAATCATATTCTTTTCTCATGACAAAAACCTCGTGTATTGTCATCGGCGCAGTGCAATTATGTTAATTGTTCAGCACTGATTCCCATAGCTCTTGCCAGTTTTTCTCGCGTTGCCTTCCTTGCCTTGTGAACTCCTGATTCGATCTGGGAGAGCGCTGCCTGGGTAATTTCGGCGCGCCCGGCTACTTCGGCCTGGGTGAGGTGCAGGTATTCACGCCAGGCGCGAAAGGGTGTCGTATTGTCACGGATCATGAGCCCCACAACTTCATTGGGAATCAATCCGGCACAACAAGAGATGTCTGCTTGAGCCAACGCTTATACGGAACAACCACGAAAGCTGGTTTTCCGGACGAATCTTTGATGATCTGTGCTTCAGTATGTACGTTCATTGCAAAAGTATAAGACAAAAATATGAAAAAAACTACAAAGTTTCTTTTTTCATATCAACCAGCTTGGCCATCTGCTTATACATGGCCTCGGCGATACCTAACCCTTTGCCCTGGGTGGTGGCTTTGGCGGTCTCCATATCCATCATTTCCGTGAAGATTTCCGTGGATTGGCTTTTTTCAAAGAGGCCGCCTTCCGGCACGGCCTTGCGCATTGCTTTAAACATCTCCATGACAAAGAGCGTCTCGAATTCCCGGCTCGATTCCCGCAGGGATTCGAGATCTTTTGTCTTTCGGTTGACATTCGGCTGGGTGGAGGGGCTGGTCAGGATGCGTGGATCGATCTTCAAGTCCATGGAAATTGTACCTTTGCTTAGAGAATAATGAGCTCGCCATACAGCGAGCCGGAAGCTTTGATGGCCTGGAAAATGGCTATCAGATCCCGCGGCGTGGCGCCAATGGCATTGAGCGCGGTGGCGATCTCGCCGATGGATACGCCTTTCTCCATGTCGAGCAGGACCAGCTGGCCATCTTCTTCGATCACCGAAATATTGGTCTGGGGCGTGACCACGGTCTCCCCTTCGCCGAGCGGATTGGGCTGCGATACATTGTAATCGTCGCGGATGATCAGGCTGAGATTGCCGTGCGAGACAGCCACCGTCGAGAGTCGGATATCCTTGCCCATGACGATGGTGCCGGTCCGTTCATTGACGACCACCTTGGCGGTGGTATCCGCGTTGACATCAAGTACTTCCACCGCGGCAATGAAATCGATGAGCTTGTCTTTGTACGCCTTGGGGATAGTGACCTTGATTGTGCCCGGGCTGTCGGGAAAGGCGGTGTTGGGACCGAAGCTGTTATTGATAGATTCGGCCATGTTCGAGGCGGTGGTGAAATCGGCATCGCGAATTTGATACTGCAGAGTACCATCGCCGCCGAGGGTGACCGGAATGGATCTTTCGATAATCGCCCCGCCGGCGATGCGTCCTACGGTGGGATGATTTTTTTGTACTTCGGCCGCCTTGCCGCCAAAAGAGAAAGCGCCGAGGGTAAGCGGTCCCTGGGCAACAGCATAGACATTACCATCCGGACCAACCAGCGGGGTCATGAGCAATGTTCCTCCGGCCAGGCTTTTGGAATCGCCCATGGACGAGACCTGGATGTCGAGGGTCGAGCCTGATTTGGCAAACGGCGGCAGGGAAGCGGTCACCATAACCGCTGCGACATTTTTCACCTTGATATCATTGATATTGTCGGGGTTGATGGTAATCCCCTGTCTGGTCATCATGTTATAGATGGCCTGCAGGGTAAATACCGATTTTTTCATATCGTCACCGGTACCGTTCAGGCCGGAGACCAGGCCGTAGCCCAAAAGCTGATTGTTGCGCACGCCGTGCAGCTGAGCCAGGTCCTTGACCCTTGCCGCCTCGGCATTGATGCCGGCCAGCAACAAGAAAAAGCCGGCGAAGATGATGAGAGTAATTCGGAATTTCATGTGAATACCGGTGTGATAGAGATTTTTGCGATGGAGCAAATACCCCGAAAGGGGGTACTCTTTCTGGAGGATCTAAAACGGCCAGACATTATCGAGCACGCGCATCGCCCAGCCCGGTTTCTGTTTATCACTGATGGAGCCTTTGCCGGTATAGCTGATTCTGGCGTTGAGAATTTTAGCCGAACTGACGGTATTCGCCGCGGTGACATCCACCGGCCTGACAATGCCGGTCAGATAAATAATCTGCACCTCGTTGTTGACCATGACTTCCTTGCCGCCGCGAATTTTCAGCTGTCCGTTCGGGTAGCACTCGACAACCTGGGTGGTGAGATATGCACTCAAATCTTCCTTTCTGGTGGTTGAACCCGCTCCCTCAAAGCCGTTGGAAAATTCGGCATTGACCAGGTTGTTGACGTCGACTGACGGCGTCTCGCCGGAAAAGATTTCACTGTTTTCCAACCCAAAAAAATTGGGTATTGCTGCCGACATACTCGTTGACCGGTCCGTTGAGGTGGATGCCTGTTTGGACGCACTGGCCTTTTCAGATATGATGACGGTAACTATATCACCGACATTCTGCGCTTTCCTGTCTGAAAACATCGATTGTTCGCCCTGCTGCCAGAGCGAGCCGGCTTCGTGGCTAACCGGTGTGGCATCATGAATCTCCTCGAGAGGTTCCTGGATAGAGATTACCGGCGGCTGGGTCGGTGCACAGGAGGTGAGCAGCAGGCCGCACCAAAAAATTCTCATTAGCTGTATCATTTCAGAGAATTACCTCCACCAGGCCGGGGGCGGCCACCCGGCAGTAGATAATTTTATTTGAGTTGGTATTCTGTACCTGAATCATTTGGTGCAGACTTCCGTCACTGTGCGCCAGTCCCGCCGCCGTCACGTGCAGTGCACCGGAATTGATGACAATTTTTACCCGTTCCCCGCGTCGTACGACCGGCAGGGCTTCAACCATGGAGAGGAGGACGGGAGAGCCGGCCCGCAGACTTCTGGTCAGTTTTTTACCGACAAAATCTTCCATTGCCGTTCCGGCATTGTCTAATGAACTTATATCCATCATCGCCGTGCTGAGATGCTGTGGACGGAGGATTTCGCCTTTTTTCAAAGGTCCGGCGCTGATAACCACATGGGCCAGGGCTTCGACAGTGCCACGCACCGACATGTTTTTGACGACGTTGCCGTCAATTCTGAAAATTATCGAAAGGCGTGAACTGCCGAGGATATCGGGGTTTGAAGGGATGACCTCATGCGACAGATCTCCGGTCGGCAGCATGAACGGCAACGGCAGGGCACTCGGCACAAAGCGGATTTCCGCCTCGGGCAGGTTGTTTATGTTCCTTTTGATATATTCAGCAATAATTGTCTCTATTCTCTCCGGCCCAATGTTCTCGCCGCGTCTGATAACGGTGACGGTCGGCGAACCGGACCAGACGATCTCCCCGGACAGGGAATGTATGGCGGTGAGGGAGTCCTTGATGCCGAGGGAAGAAAGGGTGCTTTTTTCTCCCGGTGCAGCGGCCTGGCCGACCGCGAGGGTGGCAAGTGCCCGGGTCATTTCCGTCTGTTCATCGAAGCGGGCAATGTCGCCCAGTGTGATGGCCGAATCATCAACCGAGCAGCTCGGCTGAAAGGTGATCTCCAGCGCTTCAGCCGTTTGTCCGAGCCCGACGAGCAGGCAGAGGAGAAAGAATACCTTTTTCATGGTTAGACGAGGTTGTTGGTGGTTTGCATCATTTCATCCGAGGTCTGGATGGTCTTCGAATTAATTTCATAGGCCCGCTGGGTGGTGATCATATTGGCCAGTTCCTCGACGATGTTGACATTCGATCCCTCCAGATAGGTCTGCAGCAGGGTGCCGAAGCCGTCTTCTCCGGGGGTGCCGGTCTGGGCGGTGCCGGAGGCGGTGGTTTCTTCGAAGAGGTTCTTGCCGATGGCCGACAGCCCGGCGTTGTTGGTGAAGGTTGCCAGTTCGATGGTGCCGAGCTCGGTGCTGACCGAATCGTCACCGATGATGGCACTGACTATGCCGGTTTCACCGATGGAGATTTTTAACGCGCCGTCAGGGATGGTGATGCCCGGAATGATCGGATAGCCGTCCGAGGTGGTCAGGCGCCCGTTGCTGTCGCGTTTCATTGCCCCGGCCCGGGTGTAGCTGGTGTTGCCGTTCGGCAGCTCGACCTGCAGAAAACCATCGCCTTCGATGGCGACATCCAGTTCATTCTCGGTAAGGATCAGGTCGCCCTGGGAAAAAACCTTGGTGACGGCCGCCGGTTTTACGCCTAAGCCGACGAGAATCCCGGTGGGGGATTCGGTGTCCGCCGATGTTTGACTGCCGGGAACCTTCATGGTCTGGTAGAGCAGATCCTGGAAATCGGCCTTGCTTTTCTTGAAGCCGGTGGTGCTGACGTTCGCCAGATTGTTGGCAATGACGTCAATATTCAACTGCTGACTGTGCATGCCTGTTGTGCCGGTCCAAAGTGATCGGATCATGGTGGTTCCTTTAATCTCGAGTAGTTAAGGTGTTACGAGTTGGTTAATTTTTTTTAACCCAGAGTACCCAGTTCTTCCTGCTGCTCGCCGATGGTCGAGTAGCTTTTCAGCACCTTGTGGTAGGTTTCAAATGTCCGGTAGTTATCAATCATTTTCGCCATGCCCTCAGCCATATCGACGTTGGACAGCTCCAGCGCCCCCTGGACGACACGGGAGTCTTCGCTGAGGGTCTCCAGCGCCCCCTGTTCCAGGGAAAAAGTCGTGTCGGATTCCCGCCTGAGTTTTTGTTTATCGGCGATGTCGACGACGGCTAACTGGGCAACTTCGCTTCTGCTGCCTTGCGGGCCAAGGATATAAATAGTCCCCTCGTCACCGATGGCCACCTTGCTCGTGTCGGTATCGGGGATGGTGATCTGGCCGTTGCCGTCATCGAGTACCGGCAGCCCATTGGTCGTGGTGAGGAGGCCTTCGGCGTTGATGGCCAGATCGCCGCGGCGGGTATATAAAATACCTTCTGGCCCCTGAACCTTCAGGAATCCTTCACCATGAATGGCCAGATCCAGGGGGTTTTCCGTGGTGCGAATTGCTCCGGGGGAGAAATCGGTATAGTTTTTACCGATCCGGTTGTAGTTCTTGCCCTTGGCCGCGTTGACCTGGGTTTGTTCCTGCAAAACGGATTCGAAGCTGATATTGGATTTTTTATAGCCGCTGGTGCTGATATTGGCCAGATTGTTGCTGAGATTGGCGATGGCCTGTTCTCTTGAAATGGCTCCGGCGAGGGCGCTGTATTTTCCTGATCCCATGATGATTTCCCATAGAAGACGAGTTGAGTGGTTGCCTTCTTTTCTTATCGGTTGGTTGTCTGGTTTCTTAACCCTCAGCCGGCAACTTTCCCGGTGAAATTTGCCTGGGCAATCCTTGACAGGTTGACCAGTTGCTGGGCTTCGTGGCTTGACACGCCGAGGATTGCGGCAATTTCTTCTACGGTCTTGCCCTGGCCGGCCAGGGACTGGATATTGCTGTATTTTCCCGGAGGCGTATTCGCCGTCGGGCTACGCTGTGCATCGAGACGGGGTTTTTGTAATTTGGTGGTCAGTTCCGCCGCCTGGAGATTATTTTGGAACACCTTGATCTCCGCCTGTCTGGCCTGGATTTCGCCTAGTTGTTTTCTGGTCATTTCCAGCGAGACCGTTGTTTCGGTCAACTGGCGGGCGAGGAGTCGGCTCTCCTTTTTGGCGAAGACAACCACGAGCAGCAGCGCACCGCAGAGCATTGCAAGTATACCAAGGAGAAAGAAAGACAGGTGCGCCTGTGCCATAGTTACCACTGTTTCCCTAGTAGAGCCGTGCTTCAAGTTTGGTCTTCAGCTTGATCAGGGCCTGGCTGTGCAGCTGGGAGACGCGCCCTTCAGACAGCTCCATGACCTCGGCAATCTCTTTCTGGGTCAGCTCTTCATAATAGTACAGGGAGATGACCAGCCGTTCCTTCTCGGACAGTTGCGCGAGAACGTCGGCCATCTTTTCGGCCAGTTGCAGGCCTTCAATTCTTGCCCCGGGGGATATGTCCGCTCGTTCGTCCATGAGGGAATCGAGAAAAGAGCTGCCCTCCTGGGAATTATCGAGGGTCTCGTTGAGACTGACGCAGCCGAGGTGACTGACTTCGCCGAGCATTATGCGGTAGTCGTCCAGGGAGAGGTCCATGGCGGTTGCCACCTCATGTTCCTCCGGATCTCTGCCAAGTTTCAGTTCCAGATCCATAATTGTTCTGCCGATGCGGTTTTGCTTATCGCGCAGCGTCCTTGAGAACCAGTCGAGCTTGCGCATCTCGTCGAGGATGGCGCCGCGAATGCGATATTCGGCAAAGGTCTTAAAGAGGATGTTTTTCGAGGCATCGAATTTGTTCGCCGCATCGAGCAGACCGAGCATCCCGGCGCTCTTCATGTCATCTTTATTCATGAACGAAGGCACCTGGGTGACCATTCGGCCGACGAGAATATCGACCAGGTAGAGATGGTCACGGATGATTTTTGATTTGTCGTCCCTGTGCGGCATCTGATTGTAAAGCATCTCCCCCTAGCCCCCGATGTTGAGCAGCTTTTTCCAGAAAAATTGCAGGTTGCCTTTCGGCGACGTCTGCGAGGGTTCGGAACAGATGCGACCGGCCAGCTGGCGAAAGGCGGCGGTGATCTTCGATCCGGGGATGAGCTCGCTGATGACCTTCTGCTTTCTAATGGAATCGATCATCTGCCGGTCTTCCGGAATGGAACCGAGGTAATCGATGGAGATATCGAGATACCGGTTGGCCACCATGGTTAATTTACGGTACACATCGAGCGCGTCGTCTTCCGTGCGGATCTGATTGACCACCAGATTGAATTTTTTCTCGTGATAATGCGTGGAAAGCAGCTTCATCAGGGCGTAGGCATCGGTGATCGCCGTCGGTTCAGGCGTTGTGACAACGAGTATTTCCTGGGCGGCGGTGTTGAAATAGGTGACATTCTCGGAAATACCCGCCTCGGTATCGATCAGCACAAAGTCGAAATGGTTCTGCATGGCATCGAGGCCGTCGAGCAGGCGCATCTTCTGGTTGGAATTGAGGCGGGTGAAATTCTGGATGCCGGAACCGGCCGGCAGTATTTTAATACCCAGAGGGCCATCGACCATAATGTCCTGCAGTTCGCGTTCCCCGGTGAAAAAGTGATTCATGTTGTAGGATGGCGAAAGACCGAAAACGACATCGATATTGGCCAGGCCAAGATCGGCGTCAAGGATCAGTACACGTTTGCCCATCGAGGCGAGATTGTAGGCCAGATTGGCGCATACCGCGGTTTTGCCGACACCGCCTTTGCCGCTGGTTATCGAATAAACGGCTGTTGCCGCTTCGGTGCCGGCCGATGGCGTTTCGGGGCGGAGAGAGTTGAGATCGCGCAATGTTTTTGCCTGATCTCCACCCGAGTGTGGTGTATTAGTCATGCATGGATCCTTCATTTTGAGACATGATCAACTCTGCAACAATTTTCGGTGAAATTTCCAGTAAGTCTTCGGGAACTCTCTGGCCGTTGGTAACGTACGAAAGCGGGTTGGCGTTCTGGATCTGTACATTGAGGAGTATGCCAAGGCTGGTGCACTCATCCGTTTTGGTAAATATGGTGTTGCTGATGCCCAGCGTATTGAAGCGTTCGATGGTGTCGAGAAGCTCATTTTCACGTGTTCCCGCCGAGAGCACGAGGTGCTTGTCGATGTGCAGTTCGGGCCTGAGAAATTGCGCCAGCTCATCGATGCAGTAGCTGTCCCTTGGGCTTCTGCCCGCCGTATCGATGAGGATCAGCTCCTTGTCGCCGTGCCTGGCTATCGCCTGTTCGAGCTGCTCCGGGCTGATGACCACGTCGACCGGCAGGTGCATTATTTCGCCATAGACCTTGAGCTGCTCCACGGCGGCAATCCGGTAGGTGTCAATGGTAATAAGGGCGATGGCGTTGGAATGCCTGCCCAGGTACGAGGCGGCAATTTTCGCCAGGGTCGTCGTTTTGCCGACGCCGGTCGGCCCGACCAGGGCAATGCGCTGCTGCGCCTGGCCTGCGGCGAAAACCGGGGCGTGCACTTCGATGAGATCGGTGATCGTGGCGATGATGGTATTGGTCACATTGGCCGGATCGCACAGTTCCTGTTCGGTGAGGCTCTGCCTGAGAAAACCGGTTATAGTCCTCGATGTTTCGACGTTTATGCCTCTGCCGGTGAGCAGAGAGAGGATATGGTCGCCGTGGATGGCATGGCCGGTGAGCCGATTGGCAAAATCTATATCTTTCACCTGGAGGCCGGTTTGCCTGGGGCTCTTTTGTTCTTTGCCCCCCGCCTCTTGTCCGGTCAGCAGGCCGATCTGGCCGGCGAGATTTTTTACCAGATCTTTCAGTTCGTTGACGTCATTTTGCAGGCACTGGGTGTCGGTTCTTGCGGCAGCTCCTTCCCTGGCGGCCCTTTCCGCGGGCGGTGCCGAGGCGGGGCCAGGATCCTGGGCGTTGAGATAGCGTGCAACGGAATCGCCGACGACCTGACGAAAACCCGTGCGTTGTTTACCGGCAGGCGGCGCCGGGGCCATCTCCTGATACCTGGACCTTTGGTCATTTTTCTCCCGCTCCGGGAAATCGGCATCGACCGCCGCGGTAATTTCCAGCATCGGTTTACCGAGGATGCCGAGTTTGCCGTTTCTGATTGTCCTCGTAGACAGGATAAGGGCATCCGGACCAAGTTCCTGCTTGATTAACTTCAGGCCCGAGGCCATGTCTGTCGCTTCAAAGACTCTAACTTGCATCAAGCTTCACCGTGCCAAGGGATCTGATCTTCAGATTGGGCGTAATTTCATTGTGGGAGAGAATGGTCAGTGCCGGATAGTATCTCTCGGTCAAATTTCGCACGTAGGGGCGAATCTGCGGCGCTGACAGCAGGGTCGGCCGGCTGCCGCCGTCAAAGAGCTGTATGGCTTTGCCGATACCATCAAGAATTCTCTGGGCAATGACCGGGTCTATCGACAGATAGCTGCCGGTTTCTTTGTGCTGTATGCCATTTCTGATGGCATCCTCGGCGGGTTTGGCCAGGGTGATGACTGGGATGATGCCGTCGATGGCCAGTTCGCTGCTGATCGTCCTGGCCAGGGCATGGCGAACGTATTCGGTGAGGATGTCCGTATCCTGGGTTGTTGCCGCCCAGTCGGCCATGGTTTCAAGGATTGTGCGCAGGTCGCGGATCGACACGCCTTCTTTGAGCAGATTCTGCACCACCCGCATGATTATTCCGAGAGAAAGCACGCCGGGTATCAGCTCCTCAATGAGTTTCGGATAGCTTTTGGCCAGATTGTCAAGCAGTCCCTGAACCTCCTGGCGGCCAATGAGTTCATGGGAATATTGCTTGATGATCTCGCTGATATGCGTTGCCATGACCGTCGTGCAGTCAACGACCGTATAGCCGGCAATCTGCGCCCGGTCTTTTTTGTCGGAGGTTATCCACAGGGCGGGTAGGCCAAAGGCGGGTTCGGTGGTGGCGATACCCTGCATTCTCTCCGTTACCATGCCCGGATCCATGGCCATGAAATGACCGGGCAGGATATCCGATCCGGCAACCTTTACTCCTTTCAGGGAGAAGGTGTATTGGTTGGGGGACAGCTGCAGGTTATCCTTGATATGCACCGGTGGAACAATGAAGCCGTTATTCATGGCAAACTGTTTGCGAATCGATTGAATCCGGTTGAGCAGTTCCCCGTCCTGGGCCGAATCGACAAAGGGGATAAGACCGTAGCCGACTTCCAGCTGCAGCAGGTCGACATTGAGCATCTCTTCATAGTTTTCTTCACGTTTCACCGGTATCTCCGCCGGTTGTTCGGCGATGACTTCGGCAGCGACTTTTCTTGACTGGTCGAGGTGGTAAGCGAGTGTTGCCAGGGCGGTGGAGAGGATGAGGAAGGGCCAGAAGGGCAGTCCGGGAATGAGGGCGAAGACGATGAGTATGCCGGAAACCACCCACAGGGCGACGGTATTCAGAGAAAACTGCGTCTGCATGTCGCTGCCGAAATCCTTGTCGCCGGTGGTCCGGGTGACGAGAAGACCGGCGGCGGTGGAGATGATCAGCGCCGGGATCTGGCCGACAAGGCCGTCACCGACCGTCAGAATAGTGTAGTTGGCGGCGGCTTCGGCCATCGGCATGCCTTTCTGGGCCACGCCGATGATAAAGCCGGCACCGATATTGATAAAGGTGATGATGATACCGGCGATGGCATCGCCCTTGACGAATTTCGACGCACCGTCCATGGCTCCGTGAAAACTGGATTCCTTGGAAATATTTTCCCGTCGGTTTCTCGCCTCATCTTCGTTAATCAGGCCGGCGTTAAGATCGGCATCGATGGCCATCTGTTTTCCGGGCATGGCGTCAAGGGTGAAGCGGGCGGCGACCTCGGCGACACGACCGGCACCTTTGGTGATTACCATGAAGTTGATAAGCACCAGGATGGCAAAGATGACAATACCGACCACATAGTTGCCGCCGACAACGAATTGGCCAAAGGATTGGATGACGGAACCGGCAGCGCCCGGACCCTCATCGCCGTGGATGAGAATAAGCCGGGTGGAGGCGACGTTCAATGCCAGCCGGAACAGGGTGGTGGTCAGCAGGATCGACGGGAAAATAGAAAAATCGGTGGCCTTTACCGTGTAGAGACTGATGATCAGGATAAGCAGGGCGATGGTAATATTCATCGAAAGAAACAGATCGAGGATGATCGACGGCAGGGGAATGATCATGATCATCAGGATAGACACCAGGGCCAAGGCGGCGATGACATCACTGCGTCCAAAAAGCTGTTTGAAGCGCAGTCCGGCCAGGGTGCTTTGTAGGTTCGTCAATTCCATCAGTTCGTCTTGCCTTTCAATGAATAAACATGGGCGAGAATTTCCGCGACAACTTTAAAGAGATCCTCTGGTATATGTCCGCCTAGGTCTATTTTATGCAATAATCGAGCCACTGGCGGATTCTCGATGATGGGGATCTCATGGGTTCTGGCTATTTCTCGGATTTTCATGGCGACCAGATCGGCCCCTTTGGCGATGATGACCGGAGCCGCCATTTGTCTGGCATCATAGCGAATGGCCACGGAGATGTGCGTGGGATTGGTGACGATGACATCGGCCTTGGGCACTTCCGCCATCATCCTTTTCCGGGCCATTTGCTGCTGGATGGAACGGATCTGGGCCTTGATATGGGGATCGCCCTCACTCTCTTTAAACTCTTCTTTTAATTCCTGTTTGGTCATCTTCATTTTTTCCTCCATTTCCCATTTGACGAAAAGAAAATCGAGAAAGGCGATGAGGATGAGCACGGCGCACACTTTGGCCAGGATAATCACCGAAATTCTGCCGAGATAACTTATTGTGCTCGTCACTGGCGTATCGACGAGAATCAGGGCCTCTGCAAAATTATCAAGGACGGTGGAAAAGGCGAACCAGCCGACCAGGAGGACCTTCAACAGCGATTTGACAACTTCGATAAGGGATTTTTTCGAGAAAAACCGGGACATGCCGGTGATCGGATTGAGTTTTGAGAAATCAGGCAGAAGAGGTTTGGCGGTCAGTAACCAGCCGAACTGGAAGACACTTGAGAAGAAGCCGATAAGTAAAACAAGCAGGAAGAGCGGGGCAATAAGCAAACCGATTTTTAGTAAAACAAAAGTCGCCAGGGTGATGGTGGAGGCGGGAGTAATTTCATAGCCGCCGCTTGTCTGGAAGATATAAAAAAGCAGTTCCGTCAGGCCATTCCAGAAGGTAGGGAGATAGAAAATCCAGAAGAGGAGCATAATTGTAAAAAGAGAGGCGGTCTGTACCTCTTTGCTTTGGGCGATCTGGCCTTTTTTACGAAAATCTTCCCGTCGCTTTCCCGATGGTGCTTCGGTCTTTTCGCCACCTGCGGAACTTTCTTCTGCCATCGATTATCGCCTGCTGAAAGGATGTACGGAAACCTGCCTGTTTACCTCGGGAAATGAAAAATATATCCCGGCTCGTATCCCGGTGCTAGGGATTGAGATATTGGAGCAGGAGAATAAAACGTTCGCCGAGGATGTCAAATTCCCGTCTAATGAGAACCGATACCATACTGAGTGTCAAAGCAATGACAAGAAAAGCGCTGCCGATGTTGATGGGGAAGGAGAGTAAAAAGACATTCAGCTGCGGAAATACCCGGGCGAGTACGCCAAGGATCAGGCCCGAGAGGAGCAGTACCGCGAGAACCGGGGCACTGAACTGCACGCCGATGGCAAACATATGCGAGGCGAGTTCCATGAGAAAGGGCACCGCCTGGCCGGAAAAGTCAATTTGGCCAGGCGGCAGAAGCTCATAGGATACCACCGCCGTGCGCAAAAAGAGATGGTGACCGTCAATGGCCAAAAAGATCAGAATGGCAAAAACATTTTGAAATTGGGAAATAAGGGCGACCTGCCGCTCGCTCTGCGGGTCAAAGACGTTGGCCGCGGCAAAACCCATCTGGTAGCCTATGACCGTGGCACCGAACTCCACCGCCGTGAAAATGAGCCGGGCGACTAGGCCGAGCAGCAGGCCTAACAGGAGTTCGGAAATCAGCAGCAGCAGGAAGGGCAGTGGTGCAAAGCTGACCTCCTTCGGCACGGCGTCGGCCATGACCGGAAAGAGCGCCAGCGAGATGGCCACAGTCATCGCCGTCTTGACGCGCCCGGGGGTCTGGGCGGAGGCGATGACCGGAATTGCGCCAATGAATCCGGCAACTCTGCTGGTGACGACCAGAAAGGTCTGGAACTGTTCAACGGGGATAAGTTGGATATCCATACGCGGCCGTCAGAGCGTGGCGATGATATCAAAAAGGCCGACGGTAAAAACAGAGACGATCTTGATGATCCAGGAACCGAATATGAGCAGGGTGATGAACACCGCGACGATTTTCGGCACAAAGGTCAGCGTTTGCTCATTGATTTGCGTCGCCGCCTGAAACACGGAGACGAACAGACCAACGACCAGGGCGATAATCAGCATCGGTGCCGAGCACATCAGAATGGTTTGAATCGCCTTGCGGCAGATATCTACCGCCAGTTCCGGAGTCATTTTCTCTTTACCTCTGTTTGATAGAGTATCGGCATGTCATTGCTTGTTTTCTTACGGACCAAAACTCTTAATCAGAGAGCCGACAACAAGGCTCCATCCATCAACGAGAACAAACAGCAGCAGTTTGAACGGCATGGATATTATCACCGGCGGCAGCATCATCATTCCCATCGACATGAGAACCGAGGCAACGACCATATCAATGACCAGAAAGGGGATATAGATCATGAATCCCATCTGGAAGGCCCTCTTCAGTTCGGAAAGCATAAAGGCTGGAATAAGGGTCATCGTCGGCACATCTTCTGGGGCGAGCGGTTCCGCGTCCATGGTGATTTCCGTGAGTAACGACAGTTCCGCTTCGCGCACCTGGCTGAACATGAAATCCCGCATCGGGGCGAGGGCCTTTTCCAGGGCTGCCGGTTGATCTAGCTGTTCATTCAAATACGGTTGCAGGGCCTCCTCGTTGATTCTGTTGATGGTCGGCGACATGACAAAGAACGAGAGAAACAGCGAGAGCCCGAGAACAACCTGGGTCGGCGGCATATTCTGCGTGCCCATCGCCTGCCGGACAAAACCGAGGACAATGACTATCCTGGTGAAGCAGGTGGTCATGAGCAGGATCGCCGGTGCAACGGAGAGGATGGTCAGGACAAAGAGCACCTGCAGGGCATTCGACACCTCGCCCGGCGTATTGGCATCGTCCACGCCGAAACTGATGGTCGGCAGGCCGATGGCCGCTGCTTCCTGGGGCCAAGCCAGAAAGAGGATGCACAGGACAACCGGAGGCCATACTGTCGGTAGGGTGAAGTGCAGCCTGGGCATCATGGGCGAACCTGTCCTGTCGCCTGCAGCACTTCGGCAAAGGACGGTGGCGGTTGTGGCGTCAGGGCGGCAATATGGGTAATATTGTCGCCGCTGATGCCGAGCAGGTGCTCCTGTCCCTTGACGCTGATGAGGCAGAGCGCTTTTTTGCCCATCAGGGGTTTGATCTCGATAATCTTGATTTCCTGATTTTCCCCTGTGGTCAGGAGGGAAAAACGTTTTTTCACCAGACCATACAGTACCAGGAT
The DNA here is from genome assembly GCA_945863875.1 of Desulfopila aestuarii DSM 18488. GTDB lineage: Bacteria > Desulfobacterota > Desulfobulbia > Desulfobulbales > Desulfocapsaceae > Desulforhopalus_A > Desulforhopalus_A aestuarii_A. The sequence continues at coordinate 3,851 of CAMBBS010000048.1, read as the reverse complement.
GATGCCGAGCACGACGAGTAAGCCCCAGATGACCCGAAAGTAATTTGCCGTATCACTTGTTGCCGCGGCGGGTGCAGCGGCCGCAAAAGAGTTGAGCGGAGCAGCACATTGGCAGACGAGAAGAAGCAGGATAAAAAAGAAGGGAGGTTTTAGAAACGGCAGCATAATGTCTCGTTTTATCCGAGGTTCTCGATCCGGTCGGCGGTACTGACTACATCGGTCAGGCGAATGCCGAATTTGTCGCCGACCATCACCGCCTCGCCTTTGGCGATCAGTTTTGCATTGACATAGAGATCCAGTGGTTCTCCGGCAAGTTTATCCAGTTCTATGACATAGCCTTCGCCCATTTTCAGCAGATCACGCAGGAGTATTTTACTTCTGCCGACTTCGACGGAAATCTGCAGGGGGATGTCATAGAGAAAACTGAGCCCTCTGCCGCCTTTCTGGTCCGAGGAGGCCCTGCCGGATTTCGCGGCGGGTTTGGCGGTTTCCTGCAGAAGTTCCTTGATTTCGTCCGGGTCGGGACGACTGTTTTTCGTAGTGGTCGTATCCATGTTTCTTCCTTAATTAATAATACCTGTGAGGCTGATGGCCTTTTTGCCGTTATGGGTTCCGGGGATGGCGGAAAACTTTGCCTTTTCTTCTACCAGGACCTTCAGCGGGGAGCCGGGGTCATAGTCCAGATCGAGAATGTCGCCAACCCGCATGTTCAGGATCTGCTGTACTGACAGGGTTATGACCCCGGACTGGGCGGTAATGCCGGCGGGGATTCCCTGTACCTCGTCTTCCAGGACATCCTGCCAGGTTCCCCTGGTGACCGTCGAAATGTTCAGCAGTTCTCGCAAGAGATCCCGGAGCGGTTCAAGGGTTGCGTAGGGGAACACCAGGTGGATCTCTCCGGAATATTCGCCAACCTTGACCAGGAGCGTTCCGACGATGACCTCTGCCTCGGGTTCGACGATAGAGACTAAACGGGCATTGTTCTCCAGCTTCATCAGGGAGGTGTCCAGGTCGAGCAGCTGGGAAAAGGCCTTATTCAGATCACGGCAGGCATCGGTAAGTATTGTTTTTAAGATGGTCAGCTCTATGGTGGTGAGCCTGCGGTCAAGGTGCGGCGATTCCAGATCACTGGACGCACCGAGCATGATTTCAATCATTGCAAAGGAGAGTTTAGGGTCGATGATGATCAGGGCGCCATGTTTTAGCGGCGGCATGTCCAGTATGCCAATGCCGCCCGGCTGGTTCTTGTCGGCCATAAACTTTTGAAATTCAAAGGTGTCGAGGGCTGTCCGGGTGATGGAAAAGGTCCGTTGCAGCTGGTTGGTCAGGGATGTCGCATAGGAACGGCAGAAGAGATCGAGAATAATATCAAAATTTGGAATTCTGAACTGTTCGCGGTCCGGACGGGCGAGCTGAAACAGATTAATGGAACTGCATGCAAGAAAGGCGTCTTGCGCACTCTCATCGAGGTCGAGGGAGACTTTTCCTTCCCTGATGGCTCGCAGAAGGTCAGAAATTTCTGATTTTTTTAGAATAGGGTCCATGATATTTGCGAATGCTACTGAACCACGAAGTTGGTAAAATAAATCGAAGTTACCTTGCCCAATTGCAGAAAGGAATTGATCTTGTCGGTGAGCTCGGCCTTGAGTTGTTTTTTTCCCTGCAGATCCTGCAGTTCTTCATAGGTCTTGCTGCTGATCAACAGGAGAATTGCATCGCGCATCTGCGGCATTCTCTGCTCGACTTCGGCTTGAACCTCGATGCTTGTCAGCTCGACGGTAATGGAGGCCTTGACATAATGCGCCGCATCCCCGCTGATGATATTGACGATGAACTCGTCAATATTGACCATCGGGCCGACCTGCGCCTGCTGGTTGAGTGCTGGTACCGGAACTTGCTGTGCCGGGTCTTTTTTTTCCTCGGGGGCAGGTTTCTCCTTCAGCAGATACCATGCGCCAAAACCTCCAACGATGAGGAGAAGAAGAACTCCTGCACCTATGATGAGAAAAAGTTTCTTTTTGTTCTTGCCTTTTTCAACTACTGCATCTTTTTTTTCAGCCATGTTTTCCTACCTTGGTGCTAAAGGGGCAATGTGCCGTTTGATATGGGGTTGCCGTTTTGCGACCTATTGCCCTGCAGGTTCAGCACGAAATCAACCCGCCTGTTGTGTGCTCTGCTTGCCTCGTCTTTATTGACGACGATTGGCCGGTCCTTGCCGTAGCCAACCGCCGCCATTCGGTCCAGGGGGAGCAGGTCGCTGTGGGTGAAAAATCGCAGAACTGAAACTGATCGGTCCACCGAGAGGTCCCAGTTAGCAAATTGCGAGGTTTTTAAAGGAATGTCGTCGGTATGCCCTTCAATCCGTAAATTCATCGGCAGTGGGCGAATTATGTCGGCGATATTCCTCAAAATAGGCAGGGATTTGCTGGCGAGGGTCGATTGGCCTGGGCCGAAAAGCACCGAGTCGTTGATGCGAAGAATGATCGAGTCATCATCTTTTTTTATCACCCCTATGTCGTTGTTCAGCCGCAGGGAATCGATTTGTGATTTTACCTTTTCGTACACTTTTTCGGTTGTCTGTATCTGAATCGGCGAAAATTGGCTTACCGGTTGCGATGGGAGAACGGGAATGGCAAAATCAACACGGGCCGAATCCCTGTGCGTGCCGAAGGCATCTTGCAGGGAAGTGGAAGCGGCGGTGAATTTGGTCGGGTCCATGTTCGCCATGGAAAGGAGCAGGACAAAAAAGGTTAAAAGCAAGGTGACCAGGTCGGAGTAGGTGACCATCCAGGCCGGGGCACCGGCCGGGACATCAATTTTGCGCTCTTTTTTTGGTGGAGCCTGTTTTTTTTCTTCTTCCATAGCCCTGTATCTTTATTTGTTAAAAGTAGACTCGCGAAGTTTCGGTGCAATAAAGGCGTGCAGTTTCTGTTCCATAATTCTTGGATTCTCACCGGAGAGAATGGACTGCATACCTTCAATGATAAGTGTCTTAATCAGCACCTCCGAGGCCGAGCGGTTTTTGAGTTTTCCGGCCATTGGTGAACAGACAACATTGGCAATGACCGCGCCGTAAAAGGTTGTCAGCAGAGCCACCGCCATTGCCGGCCCGATCGATGCCGGGTCATCCATGGATTGGAGCATCTGCACGAGGCCGATCAGGGTGCCGACCATGCCCATCGCCGGTGCATACGCGGCGAAAGAGGTGAAAATATCCGCACCTTTCCCGTGCCGCACCTGGATATATTCTATTTCCGTGTTCAGCATGCTGCGCAGGGTCTCCGGTTCCTGACCGTCCACCGCCATCTGCATGGCTTTCTTGAGAAAATCGTCATCGACCGTCTCCATTGCCCCCTGCAGGGCGAGGATGCCTTCTTTTCTTGCCTTGTTGGCAAATTCCATGAGTTGAACAATGAGGTTGTTGATGGACATCTCCTTATGCAGGAATGTTTTCTTGGCGACACCCATGGCACCAAGGACATCACCGAAGGGATAATGCACCAGGGTATTGCCGAGAGTTCCGCCAAAAACGATGAGAATGGATGGAATATCGACGAAAATAGACAGGGGGCCACCCATCAAAATGGCCATAAGCATCAGGCCGAATGCCGCGCCTATGCCGATTACGGTTGCAAGATCCAAACAAATCCTCCATGACAGGTTCAGGTTATTAAATATTGCGCGGTGAGGGTGCCCTGTATTTTCCAGCAGCACATATCAGGGCCCTTATATCCTTTTCCCTGAAGCCGTTCTTTGTATCATAGACGCTGGATTTTCAAAACTCAAGTTAGCAAAAAATATTCCACATATAGATATTATTGCTGCTGGTGAACTGAAACAGTGTTTGGGCG
>CAMBBS010000047.1 GCA_945863875.1 Desulfopila aestuarii DSM 18488 | reverse complement strand
CTCCAGGGGAAACGTCTGAAATAGACAGACACTCTTTATACTCTAACAAGCCCTTTGTAAAGTACTATTTTAAAATGGAGCTGGCGATAGGACTTGAACCCACAACAACCTCATTACAAGTGAGGAGCTCTACCATTGAGCTACGCCAGCTTACAAGACCGGAGAATATACTTACTTTAAAAATTTAAATCAAGTTCTATTTTCGATTCCAAGATTTTTCTGCATCGTTATAACGAAGAAACGTCCGGAGCAACCATACAAAAAAGCCGAGTCCCATGGGCTCGGCTTTTCCAGAAATTTCTTACAAGAGGGATCTCTAGGGGCAAGATCTCGCACTATCCATTTTCAGACCTTTCCATTCCCATAGACACTGTCACGATATTTTTCAAAAGTATACGCACCGGTCCGGTAGATCAGATGCGCAAACTTTGTGTATGGCAGATACAGAAACAGCATCATAACAGCGACGAGATGCAGAAAATAGACGATATAACCGAGAACCGGCATGCCGGCCCAGCGAAGCAGTTCCGCCCCAAGTCCGGTAACACCAACTGCAGTGATTTCCCAGATGAGAAACCAGTCATAAAAGGTAGGCTGGGTGTTCAGTTCTTTCTCGGCTTTTTTTCTATTGCTCCACAGCACGGCAATACCAAACAACAGGGCAATAGCCGAGACATTCGCAAGAATTTTGAAAGGATCGGTCAGAGGCAGTGGACCATGCAGTGATGGCCAGATGAGGCCCAGGACATCATTTTTCAAAAGAGACCAGCATGTTACAATGAATAGCCCAATAAAAGCCAACATCAGCGGCAGATGGCCCCGTACGCGGTCAATATTCACAGTACACTCGCGAAACCTGGAGTGCTTGACAATCTCGATCAGAGAAGGCCAAAGAAATTCCTTCGTGAACTGGACAACAGAAGGCCTGTACTCGTTGTTCAGGCCGGCATCGGCGCTCATACTCTTCCACATCTTGGTGATACCTTTAAAGCCGGCAAACAGGCCGAGCCCCAAAGATGGCAGCATAATCAGCACGATAAAGAAGATATTTTTCGCATACCAGTAAAAATCCCAGGTGCCGAAAAACTGCTGATAGCCGTGGCTGGCGAATTCTTCTTTGGTCGGGATATGCATCGCCCCGGAAAGAAGCCACATGACAAAAATCACCAGAACAGGCATACCGATGAGAATCGGCAGGCCTTTCGCACTGGAAGCAAGTTTAGCAAGAGGCGCAGGCCACCCGTAAAAGGTATATGCATAGGCCCGGATTGCGCCCAGGACGTCACCGGGTTTTGCTCCTCGTGGGCACATCGTTGTACAGTCACCACACTGATGGCAGAGAAACACATCAGGATCAGTCACTAATTTATCTTTCATGCCCCACTGGGCCCAGATCATCTCTTTTCTGGGAAAAGGCTTGCCATCTTTGGAAAGAGGGCACGCAACGGAGCAGGTTGCGCACTGATAACACTTTTTCAGTGTATCCCCCCCCGCCTCTTTCAAAGATCTAATAAACTCTAAATCGGGTTGAACATTCATTTGTTCCTCCTGCATAGTATATCAATGCAAATCATTAAATTTCCCTCATTTCTCAGGCCATGCACCCTGCCGATCATTTTTTTACCGGCGGGTGCATGGCAAAAACAGCCTAGAAGCCCTTAAATGGATTCGGACCCATCTCGACAATTTGATCAACAAAATCATTAATGATCTGCGGGATCTTATCATAATCCGTGATCGCTACCTGATTAGCCGCACATCTTTCCGGTTCAAGGCCAAGAGTGGATAACGTATCACCGATATTTTCCATCCGCTTGTTGGCAATTTCCGATCCCTTAACAAAGTGGCACTGGTAATCGTCACCGTAGGTACATCCGAGTAACATTGCCCCATCCAACCCGGCGGAAAGTGCATCCCTGATCCAGGCCATATTCACGGACCCTAGACATCGCACCGGAATAAACCGAACCATGTGGCTGATACCATTCCGTTTCATTCCAGCCATATCAATGGCCGGATAGGCATCGTTCTCACACACCAGTACAAGAATTCTCAATCTGTCTTCATCATCTTCCGGTACTTCGATCGCCTTGATCATAGAACCGATCAGATCGATATTATAGTCCTTGAAACCAATAATTCGTTCTGGGCAGGCACCCATACAGGTCCCACAACGCCGGCATCTGGTCGGATTGGGCAGGGGGGTCCCTTTTTCGTCATCATCGAGGGCGCCAAAAGGACATTCCTCTGTGCAACGTTTGCATTGAGTACATCTCTGCATGAAGAATTCGGGATAGGTTGCATCTCCTGAACGTGGATGAACCGAAACACCGCGATCTACCGATTCGATGCACTGGATGGCCTTAAGAGCTGCACCGGTAGCATCATCGACTGCTTCTTCCATGGTTTCAGCCTTGCGCACGCCACCACAGGCATAGACACCGGTTCGCCTGGTTTCATATGGAAAACAGATAAAATGCGAGTCTGCATACCCATCAAAAAGCTCAAGATCATTGAAGCCAGGTCCCTGCCGGTAGGCCAGGTTTATGCTTTTTTCGTGCAGCGTTGTCGGCTCCATACCGGCAGCGAGGACAACCATATCAACACTCAGGGTGATATTTTCGCCGAGCAGGGTGTCTTCCACGGAAACAGTCAGTGCTCCACCATTTTCTTCAACTTTCATGACATTTCCCTTGGTCATGAAAATGCCGTCATTGTTCTGGGCCTGTTTATAAAACAACTCCATATGGCCTGGCGTTCGCATATGCTGATACAGAATATAGGCCTTACCTGCCGCATTATCCTCACAGACATACTGCGCCTGTTTCAAAGCGACCATGGATGTCACCGAGTTACAGTAGGGGAAATCCTTGTCGTCGTCCTTGCCGCCGGGGCTTTGAATAAACGCGACATTAGCCGGAACCTTCCCTTCCTTGGCCATTTTTTCGAACTCGGCGTTGGTGACGACGTTTTTCACCTTGCCGTATCCGAGATGTTCGTATTGTGAGACATCGGCCGGTTTCCAGCCGGTAGCAAGCACAACAGCGCCTACCTTGACCGCATCAGGATTAATGGCAGTATACTTGTTCAGCCCCTCATTGGGGTTTTCCATCTTGCCTTTTTCAATAAGGTCCGCCTCATCAACGGTGACCTTTGCAGGGGCGTCCCATTCGGTTTTTATGCCGGCTGCTTTAAAGGAAATACCGAAATCACCAGGGGATCCGGTTATACGAGCAACCTCCATCCCGGTCTTTATGGTGATCCTGTTGTCACTTTGCACAGCGGAAATGAGACTGTGAATAGGGTTTTCTTCCAGGTCGGTCCAGGGCGCCTTGGTTGGAAAACTCTTTCTCCAGCCGAGGGCCTTGCCACCGAGCTTTTCTTCCTTCTCGGTAAGGATGACTTTATAGCCAGCTGCCGCCGCTTCTTTTGCAGCGGTGAGACCAGCGAGTCCCCCGCCCATGACCAGAATCGTTTTATTAATCACTTCCAGCTGGAAGGCCTCGGGCAGTTCGGTCTTTTTGGCCCGGGTACATGCCATACGCATATAATCACTGGCGGTCTCCTGCAGGAATTCCACGGCATCGCTGTGTGGTTCCTCGCCGGCGGCAGGTTTTACCTCCGACCATACCACCTGCTCCCGCAAATTGGCTCGTACGGTAATTTTATCCTTTCCAAAATCAAACTCTTGAGTCATTACCCGGGGCGAGCAGGCACCAACGACGACGGTATTGATACCGCCTGCCACATCCTTTTCAATCAGAGCTCGACCATCCGCTCCACAGAGGCATTCGTGCGTTTTGCACTCCATGGACATCTCACCAGTCACAACTTCAGTGAGGGCCTCAAGATCAAGGCCTTCACCAATGCCACAACCAGCACATATATAGGCGCAATATTTCTTATCCATCAATCATTACCTCCTGGAAACCTGAATTGCCTTTAAGGCAGCTGCAGTTGAAGATTGAGTACATGTAACAACATCCGCGGCTTTCTTTGCACAACCGGTGGCTATCATCGCCTTATCAAAATCAGAGATGATAAAACCACTGGTGTCCATCTGCAGATCGGCAGGAACACCTTGCAGGGCGAGTGACGGTTGCATGCCGGTTGCCAGCACAGCCATGTCGACTTTTTGCGTGATTTTCTCGGCGGTGACGGCGTTTTCTGCAATAACAGACACCCCGCCATCCGCCTCGAGGATGATATCTGCGACCTTGCCTTTAATAAAGACAGCATTCTTATCAGCCATACGAGCCTCACGGAATTTTTCGTATTTCCCGGGAGTTCGCAGATCAATATAAAAAACATAGATCTTCGCATCGGGATATTGCTCGCGCACGTAGGTCATCTGTTTAAAGGTGGCCATGCAGCAAATATGCGAACAATACTCCAGATGGTTTTCATCACGAGAGCCGGCACATTGGACAAATGCTATGGACTCTATCTCTTTCTCGTCACCAGGTCTGACGATCTTTCCGCCGGTTGGCCCGCTCGGAGCAGCCATGCGCTCAATCATCATATTGGTGACAATGGCTTTTGACTGTCCAAACTTGAGATTTTCCATTTTTTTCGCATCGTATGGCACCCACCCGGTTGCCCAGATAATCGATGCGACATTTACCGTAAAGGTCTCCGTCTGCATATCCAGATCGACAGCGTTGTATTTGCATGACCCTTTGACGGCTTCAGCCCCTGCAGCAGACAAGGCATCTTTTTTAATGACATACCTTCTCGGAAAAGCCATTTCATGCGGCAGATACGCTGCCTTTGACGTATTCATGCCGAAGTTGAAATCATTATCAATCTCATCGGGACAGGCAACAGCGCAGTCCCCGCAGGCGGTGCAGTTGCTGTTCACATAACGCGGTGCTGTCTCGAGGGTGACGTGATAATTTCCTGCCGTCCCACTCACGGATTTCACCGTGGTCATCGTGTAGGTTCTAATCTTTCGATTATCCCTGATACGGCGAAAATTGATCTCCAAACCACAACTCGGTGGGCATAGTTTTGGGAAATACTGGTTTAATTGCGCAACGCGTCCGCCAAAAGATGCACTTTTCTCAACAAGAAAGACATCATTTCCGACTTCAGCGGTCTCCAGAGCAGCAGTCAACCCACTGATGCCTCCGCCTACGACCAATACTGCACCAGAGGTGCCTTGCTCGTCAGTCATACCTAACCTCCATGATTGCTCTTGAAATATTTTACTATTGTCAGCTTCAGCGAATGCTTGTCCTACTTAGAAAAGCACAAAACATGACAACTATTGAACACATCAGAAATGCACGAAAAACTTCATAAAAGTCTTTTTTAGCTTATGTTGATCGGAGTTGCAATACTCTTCTCCTGCCAAGATAAACCAACCCCATCATATGGTGCGGGATCAGACCCTTCATGAAATCAATTTCTGGTTAAAAACGACCTAACCCTCTCCACATCTCTTATTCACTAAAACCCCTAACACCAAAAAATCTCCAGGAATCAAAGACTCCTGGAGATTTTTATTTACATCAGTTCAACTACTTCCCAAGCCATTACAGCCAGGGTTCGGTTGGGAAAATATTGAGACATTCAACTTTCTCACACTTCCACTCCTGCGTTTCAGGATTGAAAGTAGAGTTAACGAAACACTTCCAGTTCTCGTCATCACAGGTCGGGAAATCTGACCGGTAATAAAATCCTGGGTAACGGGATTCTTTACGGAACTCGATGTGGCGGATATGAGTCTCAACACACCAGATACGATGGTAGTTTTCCCAGCAACGAAGCAGCTCATGAAGGTCACCGGCAGCCATTTTGGCGGCATCTTCACGAAGGAGCAGGAGAAGATCGAGACAGATATTCAGCAGTTTGCCGGAGGTCATGTAATAGGTCGCAACACCACCACCATACTCATCGGTGGCTTTCATGAGACGCATCATCAGACCAGCGGGTTTGCAGTAGTTCGGGTTGACATCGGCTGCGGTAGAAGCGTCTTTGAATTCCTCATAGCGCCTTACCGGTGCGTAGATCTCGTCGGCTATTTCCTGGGCGGTCTGCTTCAACTCAGGTTTGAAGGCATTATCGCGACAGAATTTAACCATCTGCTTGGCGGCAATACGGCCTTCTGCATGCGAACCGGAGGAAAACTTATGACCGGAAGCACCGACACCGTCACCGGCAGTAAAGAGACCATCAACAGTAGTCATGCGGTTGTAGCCCCATTTGTACTTATGTACGCGTGAGTCATTCTTCACATCAGGTACCCAGGCTTCTTCCGGACCGGAGGTCCAGATACCGCAGCAACCGGAGTGAGATCCGAGCATGTAGGGTTCGGTCGGCATAATTTCAGAACCGATTTTCTCAGGCTCGACGTTGGCACCGGCCCAGAGACCAGCTTGACCAACGGACATATCGAGGAAATCTTCCCATGCTTCAGATTCCAGATGTTTCCAGAACTTCTTCAAATCTTTATCATTCATTCCCTTGGCCTTACGATCATCAAGGAAGGCATTGAGGGCGACGTCGGTGGCCATGTAAATGGGACCACGTCCTTCTCTCAGCTCGTTGATCATCAGATGGTTACGCAGACAGGTCGGGGTAACCGGAGAAGCGCCATAAGGCATGAATTTTTCAAGCTCATCTTTTACTGCATCACTATTGGCATAGAACTCACCAAGACCGTTCTGCACTTTGGCCTTGAACAGAAGGAACCAGGCACCAACAGGACCATAGCCATCCTTGAAACGAGCTGGGGTGAAGCGGTTTTCCATCATGGTCAGTGTCGCACCAATCTGAGCACACATGGTATAGGTGGAACCTGCGTTCCATACTGGATACCAGGCACGGCCTTTTCCTTCACCGGTAGAACGGGGACGGAAAATATTAACAGCGCCACCGCAGGCTACCATGGCTGCCTTGCAGCGGAAAACATGGACTTTATTCTCACGGGTGGAGAAGCCAGCTGCACCGGCGATCTGGTTTGGCTTGTTTTTATCGAGGAGGAGCTTGACGATGAAAACACGCTCAATGATATTGTCTGAGCCAAGGGCTGTCGCTGCAGGCTCTGCAACGATAGGCTTATAGGACTCACCATTGATCATGATCTGCCACTTACCGGTACGTACCGGCTGACCGCCTTCACGCAGACTTTTAGCAGGCTTGGCACCATCCAGGTTCTCGCCGTCGGCATCTTTTTTCCAGACAGGGAGGCCCCACTCTTCAAAAAGCTTCACAGACTCATCTACGTGACGACCGCAGTCATAGATAAGATCCTCACGTACAACGCCCATGAGATCGTTACGTACCATCTTGACATAACTCTCGATAGGATTCTCGCCGATGTAGGTGTTGATTGCGGACAGGCCCTGAGCAACAGCACCGGAACGCTCAAGAGAGGCTTTGTCCACAAGCACGATTTTCATGCCTTCCGGAGCCCATTTCTTGATCTCGAAAGCGGTACCACATGCTGCCATACCACCACCGATGATGAGGACGTCAACATCATGTTCGACTACCTCTGGGTTCACTACGGCTTTGAGCTCACCTTTTGGTTTATTTGGTAATGCCATTTTCAAATCTCCTTAAAATAAAGATTTTGTAGTTATAAAGTTTCTAACTCAGCTTATTTAGGGGTCGGAAGATTAGCCTCAAGGAACAGACACTCGTCGTCAAGACTGGCACCTTTTTGTCCAGCATAAGCATTGGCAGCACCCTCAGCGGTAGTACGGATAGGGAACTTGAAACGCTTCATGTTGCCGTTACGGAACTTGACAGTCCACATAATGGAATCAGAAGATCTCATTGGATGAACCTGGCCGCCCATCGGTACGAAGTCATCATAACCGCGGACAAAGATAGCACCCTGGGGACAGATTTTAACGCAGGAATAACATTCCCAACATGCATCAGGCTCTTGATTGTACGCCTTCATCTCCTCAATGTTTAAAACCATCAAGTCGTTGGGACAGATGTACATGCACGCCGTTTTATCTCCACCTTTGCAGCCATCACATTTGGCAGGATCTACATAACTTGGCATTCAACTACCTCCTCAGTTTTGTATTAACTGTTGTGACCCTGAACCGACAGGGCCCACTTAAACTCTGTACAACTAAAAGATCCCTTAACCACCCATGGCAGACAACACAATGAGCAACTAAGTAATACTACAGACAAAATCGTTTTATTCTAAAACAATTAATTTGGCTAACACTGAATGGCTACTCATTTTTCTTGAGAACTTTTTATATTAGGTTGCCCGGGAATTGTCAAGAAAATTCAACAATACACCTGTTATACCTAGGAGTAATTATTGCGCACAATGACCTCCCGAGGCTTGGCTCCATCAGCCGGCCCGACAATGCCTTCTTTTTCCATTGTTTCAATCATCCTCGCCGCTCTGTTATAGCCGACCCGTAATCTTCTCTGCACCATGGAAATAGAAGCCTGCCCCGCCTCTGAGACCAGCGCCACCGCTTCATCATAGCGCTCATCAAAATCATCGTCCCCCTCAACGCCGCCGCCATTTTGTTCTTTTTCTATTTCCTGCATCACGGTCTCATCGTAGCCGGAACTGCCTTGTTTTTTCCAGAAGTCAACGATATCGGCTGTTTCCTTTTCAGAAATATACGCGCCATGAATACGTTTTATATCAGACGTGCCCGGAGCAAGGAACAGCATGTCCCCTGCCCCAAGAAGATGCTCCGCCCCGGATGCATCAAGAATGGTTCGTGAATCAATTTTTGAAGAGACCTTAAATGATATTCTCGTCGGAAAATTGGCCTTGATAAGACCGGTCAGTACATCGACCGAAGGTCTCTGGGTTGCAAGAATGAGATGAATACCGGCGGCCCTGGCCATTTGAGCAAGCCGGGCAATCGCTGCCTCGACATCTTTTGAGGCGACCATCATTAAATCCGCCAGTTCATCGACTATGACAACGATATAGGGCAGTTTCTCTTCATTTGTTTCGTTATATGAGTCGAAACTTTTCACCCGGGCTTCTTCGAGGAGCCGGTAACGCCGCTCCATTTCCCGCACCGCCCAATTCAGGGCTCTTGACGCGAGTTTAGGGTCAACAACGACAGGATGCAGTAAATGCGGGATGCCTTCATAACCGGAAAGTTCGATTCGCTTGGGGTCAACCATAAGAAAGCGCACTTCCTGCGGCGTTGCATTATACAGGATGGACGCGATGATGGTGTTGATGCCGACGCTTTTACCGGCACCGGTCGCCCCGGCAATTAACAGATGCGGCATTTTCGCCAGATTTGCCATAGCCAGGTTGCCGACCACATCAAGGCCGAGGGCAATCGTGAGCTTATGCGAGTTTGCCCGATATTTTTCGGCACCGATGAGCTCACGAATATAGACGATCTGTCGCGCTTCATTGGGTATCTCGATGCCAAGGGCAGCTTTTCCGGGAACGGAACCGACAACGCGCACCGACTGTGCTTTCAACCCCAGGGCCAGGTCGTCTGCTAGTCCGGCGATTTTGTTTATTTTTATCCCTGGAGCCGGGGAGTATTCATAGGTGGTTACCACCGGCCCGGGAGAAATACCAACGACTTTTCCCGACACGCCGAAATTTTTCAGCTTCTGCTCAAGCTGCTTGGAGAGTTTGTAATAGACTTCATTATCAATTTTCTCCTGCACCTGATCACTTTTATTGAGAAGGGAAAGCGGCGGCAGCTTCCAGTCCCCCCTGGCCACGGGCTTGGCAGCGAAGTCCTCGTCCGCTTCCGCACCTTTGGCAGCCCGCGCCGGCTCTTTTACCAGGGGTACAGTGATGGATTGCAATACCTGCGGGACCAGCAGCGGCTGGTCTTGTTTTTCCAGTGCCCGGTCGGATGCACCGTTGACCTTTGGCTGTTTTTTAAGCCTGACGGTATCAGGATCGCTTTTGCAAAGGATAAAAAATCGTTTGGCCAGCCGCCACACTGCGGCCATAAGTTGATAGGGTGAAAATTGGGTGGACAGCATCAGAGAAATCAGGAACACCATGACAAAAAACAGCACAGTGCCGCCATGACCGACAACCGCGTTTAGCAGGGTAAAACCAGTTTTTCCCAAAAATCCCCCGGCCTCAAGGTATTTGGCCTCCCTGATGGTCAACGAGGAAAGCAAGCCGCAAAACGAGATGACCGCCCCGGTCAACCCGGCAATTACCTGGGGCAACCGGGTAAATGTCATCCGCGGGCTGAAAAAAAGAAAGGACGACAGCAGCAAAAGAGCGGGCAGCAGATAAGCACCCCAGCCGATGAACCCGAAAAGTACCTCGGCGACAAACGTACCTATCTGACCACACCAGTTTCCTTGACTTCCCGGTGCATGGGAAAAAAGACTGAGGGAGAGAAAGAGGGAGAAAAATATTCCGAGGACGGCCAGGGCTTCCTGCCTGAGCCCCGGCTTGGGTATGTCATTTTTTTGAGCCATGTACCTGAGCCATTCCTAAAGGAGCATTTTTTGTGACTATTCCGGGCAAAAGATGTACTCGGAATTCACCGAAATTGCAAGGAGAGGCCAGACGGGAAAGAATTACTTCTCAACAAGGACGGCCCGCACCGCGTCCAGAACACCGTTGATAAATTTAGGCGACTCCTCTCCAGCAAAACGTTTGGCGATTTCCACCGCTTCGTTAATTGCGACCTGGGGCGGGACATCTGCCAGGTGCAGCATTTCAAAAATGGCTATGCGCAGCAGATTTCTGTCGGTTGCGGCGATACGGACCAGACGCCAATTACTGGCCGTATCAACGATTAACCGGTCTATCTGCGCCAGATTGTCGCTTATCCCCTGCAGCAGAACAAGGGCATATGGCCGTGCCTTTTTGTTCACTTGAAAGAGAGTACAGAAGAGATCAAAACGTTCAGCCAGATCGTAACCAAATTGTTGATCAGGACCAAGAGTAAAGTCCTCCTGATAGAGGAACTGGAGTGCAGCCTCCCGTGAATTTCGGCGTGTACCCATATTTTTTTAATACCAATAATTGAAAGAACAAAGGGGCGGATACAAACAGGTTAGACCCTATTTCCGCCCCCTCAAATTCAAGGCGCAGACCTTGCCGCCATTGTCTCCATCTCAGGATATCTATCTTACGGCAGTACATCAATCAGATTGGCCATCTCTATGGCGGCCACTGCAACTTCTGCTCCTTTATTACCGGCCTTTGTGCCGCTGCGCTCTATCGCCTGTTCGATAGTTTCCGTGGTCAACACGCCAAAAAGCACCGGCACTCCGGTTTCCATGCTCGCCTGAGCCGTCCCTTTGGAAACCTCGTTAACGACGACATCAAAGTGTGGCGTTGCACCGCGAATGACCACCCCTAGCACAATGATCGCATTATACTTCTGCGATCCGGCCAATCTTTTGGCAATGAGGGGAATCTCAAAGGCGCCGGGAACCCTGACCACATCAATGTCGTCACCGGCAGCACCGGACCGAACTAGGCTGTCGAGAGCGCCCTCCAAGAGTCTCTCACTGAGGAAAGAATTCCATCTTGCCACCACAACAGCAAACTTTTTCCCTGCCGCATTGAGATTTCCTTCAATATACTTTGCCATACCTTATCACCTGGAATTTATTATTTTACGTCAGTAAAAAGTGTTGTTGTCAATCATCCACGGCCATGAGGTGGCCCATCCGGTCACGCTTGCACATCAGATATTCCTTACTGTCTTTGGTGGCCGGCATCTCAAGCGGCAGCCGCTCGACAACTTCAATGCCATATCCTTCCAGACCAACAATTTTTTTCGGATTGTTGGTCAATATGGCCATTTTTTTTACACCAAGATCGCGGAGAATCTGTGCACCGATACCGTACTCACGCAAATCACTTTTAAATCCAAGGAGATGGTTGGCTTCGACGGTGTCCACCCCCTGCTCATCCTGCAGGCAATAGGCCTTGAGTTTATTGACGAGTCCGATGCCGCGACCTTCCTGCCGCATGTACAGGACAATACCGCAGCCTTCCTGATCGATCATTTTCATGGCCGCGTTCAGCTGGAGGCCGCAGTCACAACGGGCGGAGCCAAAGACGTCGCCGGTCAGACATTCCGAGTGTACCCGGACAAGAACCCGGTCCGCCTTGGAGATATCGCCTTTAACGAGAGCCAGATGATCGAGTTTATCAATCGAGTTGGTATAGACCACTGCCTTCCATTCTCCGGCGTGTTCCGTGGGTACCCGTGCTTCCACCGCTCGCTGGACAAGGGTGTCTTCACGCAGCCGGTAGGCGACAAGATCGGCAATGGTGGCAATCTTCAAATTATGCCTTTCGGCAAATATTTCCAGATCACCCATCCGGGCCATCGTTCCGTCTTCGTTCATAATCTCACAGATTACTCCCGCTGGAATGAGCCCGGCGAGCCGCGACAGATCGACGGAGCCCTCCGTCTGCCCGGCGCGGACAAGAACGCCTCCGGCCCGGGCGCGGAGTGGAAAGATGTGACCAGGACTGACAAGATCGTGTGGTTTAGCGTTCGGGTCGACGGCTACCTGCACCGTACGCGCCCGATCGGCGGCGGAAATACCGGTCGAAACGCCGGTTCTCGCCTCGATACTTATAGTAAAACCGGTTCCATAGGGAGAGGTGTTATTCGAGACCATCATCGGCAAGCCGAGTCTGTCGGTCAGTTCTTCGTTTAAAGTCAAACAAATCAGTCCCCTGCCGTAGGTGGCCATGAAATTGATACTCGCCGCATCAACCTTCTCGGCCGCCATATAGAGGTCACCCTCATTTTCCCGGTCTTCGTCATCGACCAGAATGATCATCTTGCCCGCCTTGATGTCCTCAATTACTGCTTCTATTGAACTCACTGCCATGATAATTCACACTCTTAAATGTAATGGTTAACCGCATCCCTTAGCCGGGATCACATAAAACCGTGCTGTGCAAGAAATCCGGGTTGAATACCCTCACTGCCGTCGGAACCAGCCTTTGCGGACCGGGGGGCGAGCAACTTTTCAATATACTTACCGATTATATCAACCTCAATATTGACCTTACTGCCGGCCTTGAGCGCTCCAAGTGTCGTCATCTTCAGGGTATGCGGTATTATTGACACGGAAAAGTGCGCCGGACCACAACTGTTCACGGTAAGGCTGACCCCGTCGATAGTGATCGATCCCTTTTCAATAATGTACCGTCCCTGCTCAACCGGCAGTGAAAAAGAAAATAGCGTATAGCTGCCGATTTCTTTCCTGCCGGTAACGGTGGCCAGGCAGTCTACATGACCAGAAACGAGGTGCCCGCCGAGCCGGTCGGAAAGTCTCAAAGCCCGCTCAAGATTGACCATGCTTCCCGGACCGATCAAACCAAGCTTGGTCCGCGACAGTGTTTCCGGAGAAACATCCGCACTAAAGGTGCGTCGGCGAATATTATACGCCGTCAAACACGCGCCGTTCACGGCGATCGATTCACCTTCTTTTGGTTCCACGAGGTCGAAATCAGCGGTAAAGTCATAGGCTATTCCGCCACCGACCGTTCGCTTCCCGGTTATTTTACCGGCTCCTTCGATAATCCCTGTAAACATAATGTCCCTGCAGGCCGATTCAGGATTCGTCCGCTAATTGTGCCGCTTTTTTCATGAAACCGGAGGCGATGTTTTCATGCCGAAAGTTTTTATGGATTGATGCGATGGTGCGGTAGGTATCCGCAGCCTTTCCTTTTTGCTCGAGCTTGATGTACAATCCGGCTATTTCTTCCAGGGTGGTTACTGTTCCCTGGGGATCCCTGTTGTCATGATAATGATCGAGAATCGCCAGACAGGAGGTAATGGCCAGAGCATATTGTTTCAGCGCCTTCCGCACCTCGACAATTTTTTTCAGGACGGCCAGCACACTCATGCGGTCATTGGATTTATCACAGATGTCCAGAGCCTGTTGATAATGCTGTAAAGAGCTCTCATATTCCCCCCGGGCAAAACAGACATGGCCGAGTTGGTTACTCGCATTGGCTATGCCGGCCTGGTCATCTCTTTCCTTGAAGCCAACAAGGGCATTATGCAGAGCTACTGCCGCCTGCCCGTAGGCCTGGTTGTCAAAATACTTTTTCCCTTCTTCATAGTCAGCGTGCAGAGGATCGGTCGGCTTGACGGTCGGGGATGCCCCCATTGTTCCTATGCTATCGAGTGTCTGTAAATTTTCAGTCATTGATAATTTCTCCTTGTATCACCTGTAGTGCTGAACATGCCGCTGCAGCGACAGTCGAAGAGACGAGTATTCCATCGCGACAATACCGGAATTCTTCCTGATCCGTATCCAGTTGCATGAGTTGCAGAGCCACCTCGGTCGCTTTTAAGCGCCCCATGAGTCTGGCCACCTGCCCCCGTATCTGCGCATCGGGGTGTTGCAGAAAGTGGAAAAGATTGTAAAAGGGCGTATCGCGAATCAGATCCGGCCGCCTCTCGGCAATTTCAGCAAGTGCCCACAGGGTCTGGTTTTGCGTTGAAGGATCGCCGATATAATTCAAAAGATGCCTGGTGAACGCGCCAAATATATCCGTACGCAGGGAGATGATATACCCAATCGTTTCCACCATGCCCCAGGGCGTCGCCGCTGAGTCGGAACAGGCCTCAAACAAACGGTGTAACAATTCGGATATGGGCCCTGGTTCTCGGGTAGATATCCGCGCCGATACCCGGCCGATTACCCAGGCCACCCGCCAGCGATTTTCTTCCATGGGGTCATAGAGCAGTCGCTGCATCAGCCGCAGGGTTTTTTTATCGTCAAAGCAGAGGGCGACAAGGCTATCAATGTTTTCTTGCTCGACCAATTCCTTGATGATTTTTTTATCCGCCTTCCTGCGTACCCGCTTTTCGTCCGGCGCCGGTTCTATAGAACCCGGTTTTTTCTCGGGCAGGACGCCCAGTGACCTCTCGACCGCCTCGGCTTTTTTTTCTTTTATTCTGTAGGCAATATCCTGAATATCCGTGTGCAGCCGGACAAAATAGAGTACCCCGCGCACCGCTCGGCCATCGACATTTTTCGTCGCCACCACCTGATGCCGACCTTCATCATAATTTTCAATACGTCCGGTCAGGTAGTCATCCTCGGGCATTAATTCCCAGGCAAAATCAGCGTTGTCATTGCAGGCATAGACAAGGGTCTCGACTATGGCTGCGCCGACATTGTGCCCTGTTGCATCAGAGGTATACACCGCACCACACTGGCAGCGTCCAACGGGAAATTCAGTCATTTTTCTGACAGGTGCGTGGGTGGCCCTGCCGACCTTCTGGCCGCAAAAAGGGCACCACGGCCGTACTATAATCTGTTCTTTAGGCATCTATAAATCGCTCATATTTGCAGCTGCGGCTCGTGCCTTATGCCAGCTTTTTCTGAAGGTTCAGGACAAAATTCGGATCAACCGAGTAGCCGAGTTCTCTTGCCTTGTCCAAATGGTTCTTGGCATCGGCAAATTTCCCCTTAAAGTACAGCGCCACTGCCAGATTATTATGGCCAAGTGGTGAATCGGGGTCCAGCTCAAGACCTTTTCGAGCGGCGGTCACGGCGCGATCATCCTCGCCCTTCATAGTCAGAACGGCGGTGAGATTTATCCAGCTGCTGGCCAGTTTTGGATCATGTTGAATAGCCTTTTCGTAGGACAGTATGGCTTTGTCGAAATCACTGCGCTGCTGCCAGATAAGACCGAGATTGGCATGGGCCTGGGCGCTATCGGAGCTAACCGAGACTGCCTTTTCATTTAGTTCCTGAGCCTTGTCCAGATTTCCCTGGCCAAAATAAATCGCTCCAAGGTTAATCATACTCTCACTGCTGAGATCATCTATTTCAATCGCTCTTTCCAGCGCCGCTATGGCCTCCGGTATACGACCAGCCTTCATATACACAAGGCCAAGGTGGTGGAAGGCCATCACGGATTGAGGATGTTCCTTACATTTTTTTTCCAGTTCTTCTATTACCTTCGGCAAATCTTCCCGCAACTGTTCTGACATAGTGTCCCTCTATATTTTAACGAGCTTGTATCCTTGTCATTTTATCACCTTTCCTCAACCAGTTCAGGTGGAGAAATACTCTTCGAAGTTAAAGACCTTATGCCATACAACTGGCCCCGAGACTCCTGCCCGCGATGAGCGCATACAATATAGACACCTTGAGCGCAGTTGCAACAATAAAATAGTTCCCCGGTCACTGCGACTATTTACCGGCAGACCATGACTTCGCGCCTGGCTGTACAGGCATTTCATTACTCGGCGAGAATTTTTTTAGCCAGCATGACATCTTTCCCTATTTGTTCGGCCAGCTCTTTCGGACCAGAAAATTTCTTTTCACTGCGCAAAAACTTGAGCAGATTTACCTTGATCGGTTTACCGTAAATATCTTCATTGAAATCAAAAATATGCGTCTCTGCCACCAGCTGTTCTTCACCAAACGTCGGATTATAGCCGATATTGAGTATGCCGCCGTACTGGTGTCCTTCACAGAATACCTGAGTGACGTATACCCCATGTTTTGGTACCAGATCTTCGTCGTTAAATTTCAGATTAGCCGTAGGAAAACCAATCACCTTGCCGCCCCGCTGTTTACCCATACGGACAGTGCCACGAATCTGGTAACAGCGGCCAAGAAGTTCCCGGGCGGCGGCCATCTGCCCTTCTTTGACCAGCTCTCGAATTTTTGTGGAACTGATAAGCTGGTTGTTACTGTAACAGGCCTGAACCACCGTCACCGGAAAATTATAGAGTTTCCCCTGCTGTTTTAAGAAGTCGATATTGCCGCTGCGTCCCTTGCCGAAGGCGTAGTCATAGCCGACCACCAGCTCTTTCACTCCAATTTTTTTTACCAGCAGGTCGGCAACAAAGTTTTCCGCTGTTGTCTTGGCAAATTCTTTGGTGAAAGGGATAACCAGAAGGACATCGATGCCGGAGAGGCCGATAAGTTCTTCTTTCTGTTGATAGGTTGAAATCAGCTTGATGCCGCCCGGCAGCAATATCTGCAGAGGATGCGGATCAAAGGTTATGACCACACTTGTGCCATTTATGGCCCGGGCCTTTTCGACCACTGCAGCGAACAGCTGTTGATGCCCCAGATGGACCCCGTCAAAATTGCCGATCGTCACACAGCCATTCGTTAAAGGTCGATTGATATCCTCAATTTTTCTTAAAATTTTCATATGAACGACAAAGAGTAAATTTTTTTTAGTGCTGCACCTAAGAATGTCTTGACAAAATCCCGCGCAGGAAGCATATTCATGCGCGTTGCCGAAGTGGCGGAATTGGTAGACGCGCTAGGTTCAGGGTCTAGTGGGGGTATCTCTGTGCGAGTTCGAGTCTCGCCTTCGGCACCAGTTAAAATCTCAAGGGCTGCAATCTTTTTTTCGATTGCAGCCCTTTTTGCGTTTCTCGTTGCATTCCCCACGGAAACAGCGTCCTACCTGCCACTACTTGCTCGGAGAGAAAAGAGTCTGCCGACAAAACGACCGCCACGCCGGTCCAATCAGGAATTGATGCCGTATAGCATGATTGCGGCAGAGATGCAATGTCCCTTTCATCGGCAGCAAAGAGCAGTTCCCTGGTATTTTGTCAGAGAAGATCTTGTTATATTTGTAAATTTCTAGTCGAGGCCAGGGATCAGGAAACAAAAAATCGTCCCTTCCGGGACATTCTGCTCCGCCCAGATTATGCCGCGATGGTCTTCAATAATACGCGGACATATAGACAGGCCAAGCCCTACACCGCCTGCCCCCGGATATGTTTTGCTTCCTTTAATAAATAGGCCGAACACTGCTTCCAGCTCATCCTTTTCAATGCCGACTCCCCGATCGATCACCGTAACCTTCCGGACAGATTTTCTCAGACCCTCAATCTTCAGATAATCTTTTCCAAGCTGTAATTTCGAGCGTCTCTTCCAGCTGTTTTCCCGCCGCGATATCACGCAGGGTGACAAAAATTATCTGTTCTTCCTGCCAGAGTAACCGTCGAAGATTGGCGTGGACCGGAAGCGGTGCCTGCTCTCTTGGCCGAATCACCCAGCATTCAAAATTATTTCCCTGTCCGTTAACTGACTTTTCCCAATAGTCCCGAACAGTTGCGACACAACCCATCGACAAGGTGAGCAGAGGCAGAATGCAGGTGTTCACAATATTGGCCCTGTCAGTGGCAAGCATCTTCAAGAGTGCCTGGTGAACATCCAGACGCTGCCATCCAGACTACAAATGACTATGGCATCCCCGGTAAGGTTAAAAAGTTCGAGCGTCTTCACCCTGGCTTTTTCCACGTCCCGCCGCGCCTGTTGCTCTTTGGCCATAATTCCGGCCAACTTGCAGTTGGTTTCTGATAATTTTTCGGCCTGCCTCTCCTGAAGATATCCGGGACAAAGGAAAGCAGCAGGTACTGCATGGCAAGGGCCCGCCAGATGCAAAAATTCACCATGCATCCTTTGCCTATGCCCGAAGAGAGGATCAAGATGAGCAACAACGGAAAACCTTCAAAATCGGTGTAAACGAAAACCGCCGTGGTGATGCCCCACACCGCAGCCATGCCAAGGCAACTCGAGTAGAACACCTTCACCCATCTGGGGTGTAATGCGGGCTCTTGTTTTTTTAAACAGCTTATCGCCAGATGACGGTCGATGGCGCTACCCAGCATGACAAGGGACAGGCTCCCCCAGGGAGAAGGTGAGTGAAACAGATACCCGGAGACAACAACCGCCATCGCAAAACAGAGAGGAACAATGACTGTACCGGGCACCGGTCTCACAGCCATTTCCCGCGCGGCTCTCTGGATCAGCAGTCGGTTTTCCGCCGCTGGTAACTGTATCGACCGGAGAAAGAGTGTCTTTGTCAGGTCTCGCAAAGTCACCATAGAGCCAACCCTAGAGCGGAAAGGAACGGAGCAGTTATAGCAACATCGGTTCTCATCATACAGCAGGCCGACAACAGTCATTCGTCTACCACAACGGCAGTAAACCCTCTTTAAGGACGATGGGTAAGTATGATTCCTTTCACCTATTTTCATTTATTTTTCAAGAAACGGAAAAATGCCAGCTTAAAAGAGCCGCATTTACTCCGACGTTCTTGAATCGACAAGGCCAGCCATTCGATACCGTGCGCACCATGTCCTGTCAGGAATAATCGTCAGAATCATCACAATTCCTTATATATATGTCGACGCTTTATGAACTATTTTTTATTCTTTGGCAGTTTGGATTTTCGAATGGGATCGAAATTTAACATTGAAATCAGCACATTTCCTACTTTTATTTTTATATAAACGACACTATCTGAACTTGACGACTATCGGAGAAGCTCCTATTATAGGCTGGTCAGACTTGTTCACGAGTCGAATATTTTTCTATCAATGGTGCGAATCCGGCTATCATAAAAGAAGGAGTAAAGAATGCTTGAAATGAAAAAAGGTGATGATATTCTTGCAGTTGTGGGTGGCATCGCCACCATTACCGAAGCTCGGAATGTTTTTGCTGAAAATCTCGACGAGAATAACAACACGAAACTTGCGCAGATCAAAAATGAAGAGGCGCTGATTAAGGTTGCCAATGCCATAAAAATGTGCCGCCCCGACAGTGTCTTTGTGAATACGGGTTCGCCAGCCGATATCCAATGGATTCGAGAATACTCTCTTGCCAAAGGCGAAGAAAAACCGCTGACAAAAACGGGACACACCATTCATTTCGACCTGCCGGAAGACCAGGCTCGATTGGTCAACCAGACGTTTTATATCATCAATGCAGGGGAGAGGATGAGCTCCCTGGCAAAGTCGGTATTGCGCTCCGAGGCAACCGAGTATGTCAAGAAGTTCATGCCGGGGATTATGACCGGCATGACCCTCATCATCGGTTTTTACAGCCGTGGCCCGGTTGGCGCCGAAGCGGCTCTGCCGGCCATCGAAATCTCCTCTTCCGGCTATGTACTGCATTCCGCTGAGCTATTATACCGCAACTGTTTCAGCGATTTTGATGCGGAAATTGAACGCACCGGACTCTTTTTCACCAATGTTCACGCCCAGGGCAATAATACCTCCGCGGATGTGCCCAATGCCCGTATCTTTATGGACAGAAGCTGGATGACAACTTTTTCTACCTTCTGCACCTATGCCGGCAATACCTTGCTGCTGAAAAAAGGCAACCACCGGTTCAGCGTCGATTACGCCACCTATTGCAAAGTGGAAGAACAGCTGTCCGAACATATGTTTATCACCGGAATGACCGGTCCCGGGGGCAGGAAAACATTTTTTGCCGGAGCCGCCCCATCCGGCTGCGGTAAAACCACCACCGCCATGGTCGGTACCGATTTTATCGGCGATGATCTCGCCCAATTCTGGATTGACAAAAACGGCGTTCTCCGGGCGATCAACCCGGAAAAAGGTATCTTCGGCATCGTTGAAGATGTGAACCGTGACGGCGATCCCTATTTGATGGACTGTCTGCGCGGGGATGGTACGGAGGTTATCTGGTCGAATGTTCTTGTTGCCGATGGAGTGCCGTACTGGGTAGGCAACGGAGAGCCGGCCCCTGACAAAGGGGTAAACTTTCAGGGTGAATGGTACAAGGGAAAAATTGGTCCCGACGGGAAGCCGGTACCGATGTCCCATAAGAATTCACGCTGCACCCTGGTTGCTTCGGCGATTGCCAACCATGCAACGGAGCTATCCGAAGATCCAAACGGCGTACCAATTAAGGTCATCACCTACTCCGGCAGAGATGCCGACACCATGCCGCCGGTTTGGGTTGCCAAGACCCCCAACGAAGGTGTGGTGATTGGCGCATCTATCGTGTCCAAAGCCACCGCCACGGAAGTGGGCACCACCGGGGTAAACCGTCAGCCATGGGCGAATGCACCATTTATCCCCGGTGCTCTGGCTGATTATATGGCGGCGCAGTTCACCTTTTTCAACTCGACAAAATTTTCTGAGACCACCCGACCAGTCATGGCCGGTTTGAACTATTTTCTCACCCATGAAAATCGTGGCGGCACCGGCAGTCATCTTCTTGGTGAAAAAAAGGATGTCCGCGTCTGGCTCGGCTGGCTGGACCTCTTTGCCAATGGCGAGGTAGAGGCAATCAGCACACCTGTCGGCTACCTGCCTAAATACGAAGACCTGTTGCCCTTGTTTCAAACCATAGACAAAGAGTATCCGAAGTCTTTGTACGATATGCAGTTTTCCCTCTACATAGACAAGATTGTCCATCGCCTTGATCTGCAACGCGAGGCGTACAGCAAGGAACCGGAACTTCCGCAAATGATCTTCAAAGTCTACGAAAATCAGAAGAAAGAACTTCTCCAGCTGCAGGAAAAATTCGGCTCCATTGTTCCCATGGATAAACTGGTTTGATTTTGTCCTGCTCCAGCCCGGGCTATCCGACCGGGCTGGAGCACCTTTTGCCAAACCGGCAACCATCCCCCATTTATCTTTGCATCGCTGCTGTGAACAACCGAAGAGGTCAACTACCCCGCCCTGAAGGACGGAGCGTGTGCAGGCACGTTCCTCTGTTGACCAGGCTCAACCAGGGCCGCAGGGCTAACGGGCTGCGTCAAGAAAGAAGAGAGAGGCACTCTGCAATGCTCCACCAGTTCCACACCAGCTGCAGGCTCTGCGACAAGTGGTTCAACAGGTTGAAGGGGTTAAGCCGGTGGTGCTGGGACAAAACCTTTCATTACCATTGCCGTTGTGGTTTTTACTCGCGCAAGTGAAGAATTTTAAAGGTAACCTTCAATGCAGCATGTGTTGGCCATGGACAAAAACAAAATGTTCTTGATGCCTTGTCATCCGGCAAGGGCGAGGGGGCTTTTGCGCAAGGGAAAAGCTGCTGTCTATAAAAGATGTCCTTTCAGGATCATTTTCAAAGAAAAGAGCGGCAGTGATGTTCAAGATCTTCAGTTAAAGCTCGATCCAGGGAGCAAGACGACAACCATTGCCCTGGTGGCAGAGTGTCAGCAGGGCAGAAAGGTTGTTTGGGCCGGAGAGCTCACTCAGCGTGGCCAGGCCATCAGAGATAATCTCCTCTCGAGGGTGGACAATGTTTTTACCGGGGCAATGCGTCCCATCAACTTTGCTCCAGTATCCGGGATTGTCGTTGATCTTTGTAAACGGTTCATCAACATTCCTGCCCGGGCCAAAGCACCGTTACAGGATGGTGGTGCAAGCAACTCGATTCGCTATGCCACCGGCGGCAGGTTGCAGGCATTCGGGTTGCAGGTTTCCTTCTGGGCCGGAGGAAGAACCACGTATAACCGGACGAACCACAGCGACGGAAAATCCCATTGGCTTGATGCCGTTTGTGTCGGTGCAACAGGCGGGCGTGTCCATATTCCGCCGGGACTGCAAGCTCTCCATGTTTCTGCTACGGGCAGAGGATCACGGCAGATGTGCCGGGTGGATACACATGGTTTTCCCCGAGCGTCAGCGAAAGCAAGAAGAGTTGTCAAGGGATGTACAACCGGGGATCTGTTCAAGGCACTGGTCAACAAAGGCAAAAAGCCCGGGACGTATGCTGGCCGGGTGTCTGTGCGAAAATCCGGCAGTTTCAATAGCAAGACAGAAGCGGGTACAATACAGGGGATTTCATGGAAACATTGCTCTCTTTTGCAGCGTGCCGATGGTTACAATTACTACATGGGAGACAGCGTTTTTTCCTCCACCTGAAGGAAGAACTATCCACGCTGTAATTTTAGTTGATGCCTCCCTCCGAACCATCGTCCGAACGTTTGATAGCACAGGTTTCTGATCACAAGCTCCTCAACACCTATTCGCTGGTCCTTTCCGCATCGGGGATAACCCATCGTATTCAATATATTTCCGCTGATCAAATACAGATTTATGTCGCCGCGCACAGGGAGGAGCGAGCCCTCTACGAGCTGGCCGCCTATGACAGCGAAAACAAGGACTGGCCGCCTTCATTCCAACAGGAAACCTTCGTCCCGACCTTCCGCGCCATGGGCTCGGTGGTCATAGGTTGCCTGATTTTCATCTACGGCCTGAGCGGTGACTGGCACCTTCACTCGTTCTGGTTTGCCAAGGGTGCGGGGGATTCGACTGCCATTCTCAACAATTTTGAACTATATCGTCTGGTCACCCCGCTCACCTTGCACGCCGACATCGTTCACCTCCTCGGCAACTGTTTTCTCGGCGGTTTTCTCTTACATTTCTTTTTTCATCTCACCGGCAACGGCATCGGTCTCTTTGCCCTCTTGGTCACCGCGGCCATAGCCAACTACATCAATGTCGTGGTGCACGGCCCAGGCCACCTCTTTGTCGGTTTTTCCACCGCCATTTTCAGCGTTATCGGAATGCTCTGCACCATCAACTTTGCCTTAAGGACAAGACGATTTACCCTGCATTTTTTCATGCCTCTCATGTCAGGCTTAGCCCTCCTCGCCTTCCTCGGTTCCAGCGGAGAAAGAACAGATCTCGGCGCGCATCTTTTTGGCCTTTTATGCGGCCTCGTCTCCGGCAACTTTGTCCGCTGGCCGCTCTT
This sequence comes from Desulfopila aestuarii DSM 18488, assembly GCA_945863875.1. Taxonomy (GTDB): domain Bacteria; phylum Desulfobacterota; class Desulfobulbia; order Desulfobulbales; family Desulfocapsaceae; genus Desulforhopalus_A; species Desulforhopalus_A aestuarii_A. Next base: position 7,599 of record CAMBBS010000047.1, on the reverse strand, counting down.
TACTCCTTTGCGCTCCTCTTTTCTTGTGCAAACCCTTCTCGGCGCTCTCACCCTGATATTTTTTTATGGTTGCTGGCTGATGGCCCTTTACCGGTGAGCCAAAGGAAAATCGTCGCCGGCCACATGCTAAATTGACGATTCAGATTGCAATCACCCCGATCTATTATTACCCTTATGTGTTCGGTAATACATTTTAAGCGATCCTTAGGCATTAGAGCGCTATTTTTGTCAGGTTTTTGTGCGGAGGATAAAGTATCAGACTATTACGACCAGGAGATTTTCTATGTCCAATCAGGATCAACAGCCTCCATGGGGGAAAAAGCATAAGCCGCAGACCCCGGAAGAGATTGTCGCCCAGCTGATTAACAAATTACAGGATTTTTTTTCAGATAAAAAAAAGCCGCCGGCGGCGGCAGGGGATAATCAGGGTCCTTCGCGTCCTCCGTCCTCACCTTTTGCCAACGTGGGGAAACTGCTGACCATTGTCCTCATCATCATTGTTTTGCAGGGCGTGTATTCTTCTTTTTTCAAGATAGCTCCCAGTGAGGTGGGCGTTATTCTTCGACTCGGTGAATATTCGCGGACGACCCCTCCCGGATTGCATTTCAAAATTCCCTACATCGACCACCTCTATAAAGTTGATGTGGAAAATATCCGTAAAGAAGAGTTTGGCTTTCGCAATCGAACACCCGGACAGCAAACAACTGTCGACCGGGGAGCTTTTGCCAGTGAATCGCTTATGCTGACCGCCGATAAAAATGTCATCAACGTGGCCTGGATTGTCCAGTATAGAGTTGCCGACCCATATGCTTTTCTCTTTAAAGTCGCTAACGTACGCCAGGCCATTCGTGACAACTCCGAGAGTGTTACCAGACGGATAGTCGGCAATATGGACTTTGACTATGTGTTGAGCAACCGTGATCTCCTCGCGGCATCGGTAAAAAAGGAACTCCAGGAGCAACTTGACAAACTCTTTCCCAAAGGTGTACCCGGTGTCAGCATCGGCACCGTGCAATTCCAGGACATCAACCCGCCGGACCAGGTAAAACCCGCATTTAATGAGGTAAACGAGGCCGATCAGGATATGAAACGACTGGTCAATGAAGCCCAGGAAACCTACAACCGCGTTATTCCCAAAGCTTCCGGTGATGCCAAAAAAATTATCGAAGAAGCTTACGGCTATCAATCCGAGCGCATTAATGACGCCGAGGGTGAAACCCAGCGGTTTAACGATATTCTCAAAGAATATAAAAATGCTCCAGAGGTGACCCGTAAACGGATGTACCTGGAAACCATGAGAAAAATACTGCCTACCGTAGAATCCGTCTATGTCATTGATAAAGACCAGCAGGCGCCAATCCCGCTCTTGAACATCACCTCAGCAGCCGGCCTGTCGGTAACACAGCCACAACAGACTGATAGTACTCAAAGGAAATAGATATGAAACAAATAGCCCAATTTTTTCTTGTCGGCCTCGTTCTTCTGGCGATTGTCGTGGTGTATGACGGCTTCTTCATCCTTGAGGAAGGTAAGCAGGTCGTTATCACCCAGTTTGGTGCTCCGGTGGGTGAACCGGTTACCGAAGCCGGCCTGCACTTTAAAATGCCTTTTGTGCAGCAGACAGAAGTGTTCGAAAAGAAGATCCTCATCTGGGATGGGGAGCCGAATCAGATTCCAACAAACGATAAGACCTATGTTTTTATCGACGTTACCGCCCGGTGGCGCATATCCAACGCCTTGAAGTTTCTACAGGCGGTCAACAATGAGGCAAGAGCCCAATCTCTTTTGAGTGACATCATTGACGGTACTATTCGGGATATGGTTAACAAGAATGACCTGATTGAGATCATCCGAAGCTCAGACTGGTCCATCGAAACCATGTCTCCAACCACGGAACGGGCCACCATCGGCGTCAAACCTAAAAATGGCCGTGACGGCATCTCCAACCAGGTTCGCGAGATAGCCTCAAAGGTCACGCCGCAGTATGGCATCGAACTGATCGATGTGATAATCAAAAGGGTCAACTACATTGATTCGGTTCGACTCAAGGTCTACGACAGGATGATTTCTGAACGAAAGCGGATCGCCGCGGAGAAACGCTCAACGGGTGAAGGGCAGAAAGCCGAGATCCTTGGTACGGTGGAGCGCCGACTGAAGGAAATTATTTCCACCGCCAACCGGGAGGCCGTGACGATTAAAGGTAAGGCCGATGCCGAAGCGACCAGAATTTACGGCGCGGCCTACTCACAGGATCCGGATTTCTATGGATTTCAGAAAACTTTGGAGAGCTACCCGACCATTGTCGGCAACAATACCTCCCTGGTCCTTTCTTCTGACTCCGATCTGTACCGTTTTCTCAAGTCGGTAGAGGGAAACTAGAGAGTCACATATCTGTTCTCAGGTGGCCTGGTTGTCATCCAGGCCACCGCTTGTTCCCGGATAGGCGGGCGCATGACTCTTGCGGTAAGGAATTCTTCCCTTCTCATCAAGCATGTCGACAAATGTTTCCAATTGTGCTTCATCTTCAATTTCATCCGTATCAAGCCGCTCGAAGCGGCAATTGCAATGACTCAGCTGCCCTGCACACCAGGGACAAATCTCAACTGTACATCCCAGGAGATGGTTTTCTCCTTCGGGTACCGCACAGACCGGACAGAGCTCTTTTTCTTTTCCCTTAGTCGCAGCATACTCCCCCAGATCTTCTCGCAAAGGGCATATCTCCAGAAACTCTTCCTGGCTCTGAAAACCGAAAAAAGACAATAGCTGAGGGTCAATTTCTTGGCGGTATTCCCCCAGCAAAAGAACATGTTCGGCTGACACCGCGTACAGATAGGAAAAATTACCCGTGGAAACAACAAAAAGATGAACGCCTTGTTCATCGATGAGTCTGGCTATCCGGATGACCGCCTCTTCACGCGCTTCAGGGAGACAAAAATAATATTCCCGGAACAGCCTCATGATGAAAGGATTATTTTTATACCGGTCAACCAGAGCAACCGCCGCCGCAATTTCATCTTCCGGCACTGCATATTGGATAAAAAGTTCAATCTCATTGACTAATTGCTGCACCGTATTCTCAAGTGGCATGGTGGATCCTTCAAAGGTAAGTATTGAAAACTGCTTCGACTGTTTTGATGAGACGATGCACAAACATCCGCGAAAAATGGCAAATTTAAGATCATTAGCTGAATAGTCAAAATTATATTATAGTCTTCTCCAGAAGATCATTCCAGTAACAATTTCAGGTCCAGGAACTCCAACCGAACTCGTTGTTGTACGTAGAGTACCCTTTCCGGCAATATTTCCATCCAGCCCTGCAAAACCGAAAAAAAACTCAGTTGCTTGTGCAGGCCCTCTCCCCTTCCCTTAGGCTGCCGGGGATATCATTAAACCAGAAGTGTGTGTTTCCGGTCCGGGGGCACCGTTTCGCCAACCATGAGGAATTACTATGTCACAAGAATTTGCCACACTCTCCCTTGGAGAAAAAACGTATAAACTGCCCATTATCGTCGGGACAAGAGGAGACAGGGCCATTGACATCCGCAATCTGCTGAAAGAAACCGGTCATACCACTCTCGACAGCGGCTACATGAACACCGGGTCATGCACCTCGGCCATTACCTACCTCGATGGTGCAAAAGGTGTTCTCGATTACCGCGGCTATGCGATTGAGGATCTGGCTAAACACTGCAGCTTTACAGAGGTTGCCTATCTGATCCTTCACGGGGAATTGCCAACCTTCGATGCCCTGGAGTTCTTTAAACACGAGATGCGTCGTTTTGCTTTACTCCATGAAGATATGATCCACTTTTTCGATCATTTTCCACCAAACGCCTCACCGATGTCTATCCTGTCCACCACCGTTAATGCCCTGCACAACTACTATCCGGAGATGGACGACGATGACGACCCCTACGGCGGGTACTCGGTCACAACCGCCCGACTGCTGGCCAAGGACTACGCTTCATACTGCACCTCTTTGGTTTGAATGTACATAGACCCGCTAAGTTCTTTTCTTTTCGAGAGCTTGCGCCCTGGCCATTTGCAAGGCCCGTTGCCAGCGGGCGGTTCAAAAAGGTATTCTCCATGGTCATTGTGAGCGTGTCCCTGCAAAAGACCATGCTTGAGCCAACGCCTCACTGTGGCTCCACCTACGCCTGCTCTGGCGGCCATTTCATTCATTGTTAGCATACCACGCTCACGCAGGCGATCAAAGCGGCATTTCAATCCATGGTTTTTGCGGATGCTCAAGATGATACTGGAACTGAACGGCTTGCCCTTTCCGGATTGTAGGCCCTGTTCATTCAGTATGGATGCTATTTGTTTGTCCGTATGCTCATCGATAAGGTGATCTATTTGTGCAATGATGTCAGGAGGCGTTTCCCATGTCTTGTAGGAGGGTAGAGGGATCGGTTGAGTCAGGGTCGCTGTTGTGCCGCCTTTGAATCGGATCTGAATGGTGATTTCCTTCTTCCTTGTCAGGGTGACATCCTCGATGAGTAGACGAACCATGCGCTTGCGATCACGATCTGAGGTATTCGGGTTTTCCCATACACGAGGAAAGTCGGTGGCAAGTGCAAGTATTCGTGCTCGCTCCTCCTCGTCGATCCTCAGACGGTCAGACTGGCGTTGCTTATCGAGTTCTTCGCGCGCTTCGGTCAAAGCTCGCAGTTTCGCGTTCCATTCCGCTTCCAGCACATCCGCAACCAAACGATTGCCGGGATCTACCTGCATGTAACGACGCTGGGCCAGCTCCGCCTCGTACCGAACACGTTCCACTTGTTTGACGCGCAATCGATCGGCTTCTTCAAGCCTGTTGTAAATCTCTTGCTGTACTGCCATCGCCATTTCCATAGCCACCGGTGTCATCTTTTCCAAGAGAAGGTGTCCAATGGCTTTGTCGACGTTTTTGCCCGCCACTAGCTGGCAGACAGGCTGACCATGCTGTATTGCATCCTTTTCACAGGCATATTCGGGGCAGGCGCCCTCTCGTCTCATACGATAGTGCACCGTCATGCGACGGCCGCATAAACCGCATATCACGATGCCCTGCAAGAGGGCGGAGCCTTCCCTGGGAGGGCTTTTCCGACGCTCCTCTCCGTAAGACTGGGAACATTCCTTAAGGCGACGCAGATTTTCCTCGTAATCATCAAAAGAGATATAACCCTCGTGGGCCATCGGGATAAACGAATGCCATTCCTCACGAGACCTTATTTTGCAAAGTGTCCTCCCGTTGATCTGCTTGATGGTCTGCTTTTTCCCGTAAGAGTACACTCCCGCATAACGGGGATTATGGAGAAGCTCGAGTGCTCTCGAATGGCCCAACTCCCCCCACACAAGTTCGCCCTTCTGCGGACCGGTTCGTAAGCGGCGTGGGAAAAGGAGCCCCTGCTCTCGAAGATGTCCAGCGGTTGCGTAGGCAGAGCCAGTGCGCCGGAATACTTCAAAGAACAACCGCATCGTCTCGCGCACTCGGGAGTCGGGATCAAAACACACTTGTTTTCGATCATCATAGACAAATCCTACCGGGAGAGAAAGCGCCAGTTCCCCACGTCGCGCTTTGTTTAGGATACCGCCCCGCAGCCTGGCACGCAGGAAATGGAGCTCAGCTTCGCTCATCGTGCCCTTCAATCCCAAAAGAAGTCGGTCGTTGAAATCGTTGGGATTGTACAAACCGTCCTCATCCAGTATCAGGGCGTCCGAAAGAGCGCAAAGCTCAAGGAGCCGATGCCAGTCCATGCAGTTTCGTGCCAAACGCGAGACTTCCAGTCCAAGCACGATCCCAGCCCGCCCAAGGCTTACCTCTGTAATCAACCGCTTGAATCCTTCCCGGTCTGCGGCCGATGCCCCGGACAGGCCAAGGTCGGTATCGATCACGTGGACACGCTCGATGGGCCAACCCAGTGCGACGGCCCGCTGACGAAGTGCGTACTGGCGTTTCGTGCTCTCCGTGTTCTCAAAGACCTGCCTCACGGTCGACTGCCGTACATATAGGTATGCATCTCGCTCAAGATGTACCGCTCTAACCTTCGAATTCGTATCAGCCAATTTCATTTTTCCCCCTTTGCGCAATCCAGGACCATGCCGGCGAGCATTGTCACGATCTCTGATCGAACCTCCAAGGAAGGCCCTAACCCCGGCTGGTTTCCCTTCCCCGAGCTCTCATGCACCAACTCGGCCTTTTTCAAGTTTCTTGACCATGCAGCCATCCCATGATGGCGCAATATTGCCATTCCCTGGTTGTTCGATACATAATTCTTATCCAAAGCCATGCATCGCAGCTCCTCGTAACGGGCTACCATCTCCTGGGAACTAAGGAGCGGTGAAGGAATAGCCCTGGCTATCTCTGGCGTTTTTTTTGCCGCTTGGCAAGTGCACGCTCGATACTGCGTGGGTGAACCGATATGTCCAATTCTTCTCTCACAAGCTCTGCCAGAGCCTGGGGGCGAAGGGAAGCATCTCTGGCCAAGGCTGTTTCCACGAAAGTTATCACTTCCCCGGTAAGCTTGTGGGCTGCTTTGGGCCCTCGCAGCTTCGGAAAGAGGCCAGCCATTCCTTCCTCGCGAAATCGCTTCAGGATCTGATAGAAAGTCACACGCGAAACACCGAAGGACGCTGCAACGGGACCGATCTGTGCTTTTTCCGTACTGACTCGGCGCAGCATCTCGTATTTGACCTGCAAGAGGTCGTGCGGATCGAAAAATCCATCTTCGAGGAAAAGGGGGTCTTTGACCTCCTCGGGACGGGGGTTGAGCATACCCTGCTCGCACAGGGCTTTCAGTTTCGGGTCTGACGATATGGGAGTAGGCATAATAGACTCCAGGGATAGAGTACTCATGATATGTAAATATATTTATGCCTATTTTAACTGATAAGTCAAGACATTCATTCATTTTTGCTGCCAAAAAAAACGTTAAAAATGCAATATATTAGGTATAATGTCAAAATAATAAAAATAGTTGCGGCATATTTATCTTTACATCTCTGACATAATTTACTTAACACTTACACTCCCCCTCACCCCCTACGTTATCAGCCGAATATTGGGACTCGATCTCCTGAATCATCCGGTTTAATTGTATGAGATCTGTGACTCGGAAGGCAGAGCGACCTGCGGCGACAACAACAAATGGATCATCTGCTATAACGTTGGTCCACCTTGCCGGGACTGACCAAAGGGCCCCGGTTTCATCGTGGAAATAGACTCGGTCTTCGCCCCAGCTGTGACGATAATGAACCAACTGATACGTCTTTTCGAACCAGGGATGGAAGGGGTGGGTGATCTGGAAAGTTTCTGCTTGTTCCGCGCATAGCGGAGCATTTGACGGTCTAATCCAAGGCGAGTAGAGAAGGATCTTTGAACACAAACATCGCCAGTGCCGACATCAATGCGTCATCAAGTGATATCTGAGCATTATCCGCACGGCTGTCAGGGATCATTTGAAATTCCTTTCGCACGAGTTCAAGCAGGGTATCGATATTCAGATGTTTTCGGACGGCTCTTCTTGATTTTGTTGCCGACTTTTTGACGGCGTGGGTAGAATAAAATTTACGTGAATTCATGGCGTTCTCCTATGTAAATAGTTGTTTTCACATAGA
>CAMBBS010000046.1 GCA_945863875.1 Desulfopila aestuarii DSM 18488 | reverse complement strand
GCCGGCAGCCGGCGCTTGATCGCGGCAATACAGTCATAATCGGCGACGAAGGGATTGGGCAAAGGCGTGGGGCAGGGCAGGAGCAGTTCGGCGGCAAAAGGGGTGTCGAGGACATTTCGATTGTACGCCTCAACGGCCAGCCTTTCCAGGTTGACCGTGTCTTCGATGTTGTAGGCAAGCAGTGTTTCCAGGGCCCGTTCGTCGTTGTTCTCGATGTATTGCTGCCAGAGCAGCACGGCAAAGGAGCCATCAACGCCATCGAGGTTGCCCCGATGCACCCCCAGCTGTTTTTCACAGCCCTTTAAGCCGCCTTTAAAGCCCAGCCGGGCCAGCACATAACGCAGGTCGATCTGCGCCTGGGTCAGCCGGATACGGAAATATCTCTCGAGAAAAGGGACATCAAAGCTTTTGCCGTTATAGCTGACGATCACCTGATACTGCTGAATATCATCGGCGAAATCATCAAGGTTTCTGCCGTTGACATAGGTGAACACCTCGTGGCCGTCATACAGGGCAATGGTCGTCACCTCGGCATAATCGTCGAGGCCGGTGGTTTCAATGTCCAGATAGGCGGTGCGGTCACGGTAATGCGGAAAAATCCGCCAGGGTTCGGTGCTGGCAAGTCGCCCGGTGAAAAAAGTCGGGTCATTGTGCAGGGCGGCCAGGGAGCCGTCAAGCACCCTGGCCGCATCAAGTCGGGCGGCCGCAGGCAGGCGGATGGGAGACGGCGACTCCCAGTGTGCCCACCGGGTAATGCCCGCCTCCCAGAGCCTCCGTTCGGTCTTCATGCCGATACCGGGAATATGGCAGAAGGTATGCTGCAGCATGATCCGACAGCCTCCGGCTTAGAGCGCGGCGTTGGCCGGCACGCCCTTGTACTGGTCTTTTTTTCTGGTTTCGGTACTTTTTCTTTTCGGTTTTTGCACGGCGGTGCCCGGTGCGGCAAGTGAGGTGTCATCGATTATCTTCTGTAATTTCATTGCCTTACTTCCAATACGGGCCCGCTGTAGTACGCGCAGGACATCCTCGGGCATGCCGAAGGGGAGGTCGACGGTGCTGTAGTTGTCATAAATGGCAATTCGACCGATAAATTTGCTGTTGATATCCGCTTCGTTGGCAATGGCCCCGACAATATTTCCCGGCTTGACCCCCTGGTCGTTGCCGAGTTCGATGCGGAAACGTTCCATGCCTTCTTCCGGCGGGAGCTGTACGGCCATGTTTTTTCTGGCCCTGGGGCGATTTTCCGCAGGCTTGGTGCGGCGGTTTTCCGACATGCCCCGACGGCTTTCCGGGACGCTGCGACGGCTTTCCGGAGCGGCCATGGGGGCGAACTTTGGTTCAGGCTTTAAAAGCGGCGTGTTGCCCTGGGTGAGCATGGCCAGGGCCGCTGCCAATCGGCGCGGATCCGCCTGGGTCTCCTGCAGGTATTCTTCGATCAGCTTCTCATAAAAGGCGATATCCCCGAGGAGAGCGCCGCTGATCTTCTCTTTGAAGTTCTCGATGCGTTTTTTGTTGATGTCGGTGATCGATGGCAAGGCCATGGTCTGGATCTTTTGCCGGGTAGCCCGTTCAATAGAGCGCAGCATCGACTGTTCACGCGGATTGACAAACAGAATAGCCTCGCCGCTGCGGCCGGCCCGGCCGGTTCGGCCGATGCGGTGAATGTAGGACTCGGTATCAAACGGAATGTCGAAATTGATCACATGACTGATTCGCTCAACATCGAGACCTCGGGCGGCGACGTCAGTGGCGACGAGGATATCGATTTTTTTCGATTTCAGCTGGTCGATGGTGCGCAGCCGCGTGCTTTGCTGGATGTCGCCGTTCAGGGGCGCGGCCAGGTAGCCCAGGGCGGTGAGCTGTTCGGCAATTTCCGCGGTCTGTATTTTTGTGCGCACGAAAACGAGCACGCCGTCGAAGCTTTCGGCCTCGAGAATTCGTGACAGGGCCTCGACCTTGCTCATCAGGCCGCCGGCGGTAATGAGGCAGCGCTGGTTGATGGTCTGGGCGGTGACCGCCTTATTTTTTATGGTGATTTCCACCGGCTCGTGCAGATATTTTTGCGCGATCTTGCGGATATTTTGCGGCATGGTTGCCGAAAAGAGTGCGGTCTGTTTTCGGTTTGGCAGCTGTTCGAGGATCCATTCGACATCGTCGAGAAAACCCATGCGCAGCATCTCGTCGGCTTCGTCGAGGACCAGGCTGTGGATGGTCGTCGCTTTGAGCGTGCCGCGGCGCAGGTGATCCATGACCCGGCCGGGGGTGCCGACGACTACCTGCACACCCTTTTGCAGTTGGCGCAGCTGGATGCTGTAATCCTGGCCGCCAAAGATCGCCAGGACATTGAAATTTTTCAGATGCTTGCCGTAGTCGGTAAACGATTCCGCCACCTGGATAGCCAGCTCCCGGGTCGGGGCCAGGACGAGAATCTGCGGGCTCTTGTCCTTCGTCGGCTGCAGCATGGAGAGAAGCGGCAGGGCAAAGGCAGCGGTTTTACCGGTACCGGTCTGCGCCTGGCCGACGACATCCCTGCCCGCCAGGACATGGGGGATCATCTCTTTCTGGATCGGCGTCGGGGTTTCATACCCGGCCTCGTTCACGGCTTGAAGAAGGGGTGCGGCAAGGTCAAAATCGGCAAAAGAAAACGGCGTTGATTCGTACTCGGAAGACATAGAAATACCTATAGATGAAATGGGTTGATTCCAAAAGAAGAACTTGTTGTGTAAAGCCTGCCCAGGAAAGAAATATCGGCCTCCCAATATATGAAAACCATGCAGCGGTTCTCAGCGGCCGATGTGTTCGTGTCCGTCCAGGTTTTGCGCAACTTCCCCAAAAATCTATATTCTGGTCTGACACTAACAATAAAGAACCTGGCTAAATACCAGAACTGTCGTCACTTTGCAATGTTTATCTCGAGGAGGATCACCGGTTTTGCCACGGAGTCGGTCGGAATGGTCCTGTGGATGGCCTGTTTTTGAAAAAATATTCCAAGAAAATTAATTCACGATAAGAGGTTGTTACAGGGGATTTTCCTCCGGGCAGCGGAACACCAGGTTCCGCTGGCCAAACAACTGCAGCGCAGCGCATTATTTTTGCGCCCGCCTCCTTTCTGCCTCGGCAAAAATCGGCCGGTATGTCGGTTAAGCGGTTTCGTAGCAGGCGACAATCTCACCAAAGTAGAGCGTGTGGTAATCTTTTTTCGGGTAGAGTTTTTCGAGGCTGTTGGCCATGCAATGAGGGTCCATGGCCGATTTGTGAATGATCGTGCATTCGTAATGGATAGCCGGGATGTCGACGATCGGCGATTGGACCCGCTGCGCCGCTTTGGTGGCTAAGGCACATTTAGCAAACTTGTCGATTTCGCGGCCGGATTTGGTGCCGCAGAACGTGATCGCATCTTTATAATTATCTCCCACCGGGATGGAAACGGTGTAATTATCTGTCTGTTCGAGCAGGGTAAAGGTGTGCCGGGAGTCCCTTACGGCAATCATGAAAACGGGGCGTTGCCAGATATAGCCGAGGGTCGCCCAGCCGATGGTCATGGTGTTCAGCTGCTCTCCCGCCTTGACGGTGAGAAAAGCGCCCTTGGTTATGCATTCCATGATGGTGGCCGCATCGTGCAGATAGTCTCTCTTGTTCATTGGTGTGTTCCTTTCTTCGGGTTAATGGGTTGTCGTATGAGCGGGACAAGGTGCAGGATCAGGAGTCCGAGATCTTTTTTCGCAGGGCCTTCACTTTTCCCCGCAGGGTTTTCTTGTCGACACGCTTTTGCCGGGCAGAACCGGAGGGACGGGTCGGTTTTCTTTTTTTCGGCGTATGCAGGGCCCGGCGGATGAGCAGGGTCAGGCGCGCCAGGGCGTCTTCCCGGTTTTTTTCCTGGGTTCGGTGCTGCTGGGCTTTTATGACGACAACCCCTTCGTCGGTTATCCGGCTGTCGCTCAGGGCAAGCAGCCGTTCTTTATAAAATTCCGGCAGGGAAGAGCTGCGGATGTCGAAGCGAAGGTGAATGGCACTCGACACCTTGTTGACATTCTGGCCTCCGGCACCCTGGGCGCGGATGGGCGTCAGGGTGATCTCGTGCAGGGGAAGAGCTATGCTATTGCTGATTGGAAGGACCATCTCGGTAGTTGTGGGTAAAAGAGGGCATTTTATAAAAAGAGAGCGAGCGCATTGAAGAGGCTCATTTATCCTGATAAGATAGATGGATGAATCGCTTCTGTCCATACCTCTTAGGCGATTATACTGGTTTTTTAAAAAATGAATCAACGCCCCTGGTGCAAAATGCGCTGTCCTAAATGCAAGCATGAACAGAAAAATAATTTCGAGTGTGCGGCCTGCGGGCTGATATTCGCCAAATATCGCCAGGTTGTTGAGCGCAAGAAGCAAGAAGAGGCTCTGCTTGCCGAAAAAGCCGACAACGCTGTCAAAGCAGGTGGAAAAGCAGGTAATGGTCTGAAAATTCTTCAGCTCTTCCTGCTGGTGGTCGTGGTTGCCGCAACCACCTATTATTTCACCGCTTACCACCGGCAAAAGAGTCTTCAGCGCATGGCCGTCGCCGTACCTGTCGATACCGCCCTGGGGGGAGAGGAGATAAAACAGGCACCGACGCAACCAGGGGCGGTGGACGCCGAGGTGCAGGCACCGTTGCAAGCAGTGATGAGCACGCAAAGTGCCATTGAAAGGGCCCGCCAGGCGACAGTGTCCATCGAAACGCCGTGGGGGACCGGCTCAGGCTTTTTCGTCAATGAAAATTATATTGTCACCAACCGGCATGTCGTTGCATTTGAAGAGGAGAAACTCGCTGACTTTAAAAAAAAGATCGAAACGACCCGGCGATTGATTGAGCTTGAACAGCAGAAAATTAATGGGATGAAAAGGACCTTGCAGCAGATGCCCAAAGGCCCGTCGCGAAGTCAGCTCGCCATAATCATCTCCGGACGCGAAGAGGAGCTGAACCGGGTGTTACCCCAGTTTCAGGATGGGCAACGGCAGCTTGCGCAACTTGACAGAAAGATCCAGCCGTCGGATATCAAAATTTTCCTGGCCGACGGCAGCGAACATGCCGCCAATTATCTGCTGGTGAGCGAGACCTGCGATCTGGCGCTGCTGTCGCTTTTCGCCGGGGACTCTCCATATATCGAGCGACCTCCGAACATGATCGGCATGCAGCAGGGTGACAAGGTGTACACCATCGGCAGCCCTGTTGGCCTGCGGCATACGGTGACAGCGGGCATCTTTTCCGGCTACCGGCAGCATGAAACCAATGGCCAGGTCTATCTGCAGACCGACGCGGCCATTAATCCCGGCAACAGCGGTGGACCGCTGATCGACGAGCACGGCTATGCCCGCGGGGTGAACACCATGATTCTTCGCGATACCCAAGGGATCGGTTTTGCTATTCCCATTGAAAAGGTCTTCGAGGAGTTTCGGTCCACTCTGTATTGACGAAGAACGGTGATGGAAAGCCTCAAGAGACCGAGGAACCGGCAAGCCAGCCGGTGGAAAAGGCCGCCTGGAGATTGTAGCCGCCGGTGTCGGCCTGAAGATCGAGGAGTTCCCCGGCAAGATACAGCCCTTTGACGATTTTTGATTCCATGGTCAAGGGATCGATCTCTTTCAGGCTCACCCCGCCGGCGGTGATGATTGCCTCATCAAAGGAGCGGTAGCCGCTGATGTCGATGCGAAGGTCTTTCAGCCACTGCACCAGGCGTCTGCGCATTTTGCCGGGAAAGTTTTTCGTATCGACATCCCCGGGTATGTCGCAGGATTCGAGGCAGATCGGCACCATCTGCTGCGGCAAAAGGCCCCGGAGAATGCTGCCGATCGGCTCGCCGCCGCGACCGGTAAACTCGCGGATGAGCCGGTTGTCCAGCTTTTTGTCGTCGAGGGCCGGTTTGAGGTCAAGAGACAATGACACCTGTCGGCCATTGTTCAGCCCGTCGACGATGCTGCTGCTCAGGGTTAAAATGACCGGTCCGGTAAGTCCGAATCCGGTAAAGGAGAGTTCGCCGAATTCCTGCCCCTTGCGCTTGCCGTCAAGGTAGAGGCGAACCTGGACGTTGCGCAGTTCGAGTCCGGCCATCCGGTGTACCCTTGGGTCGCGACTGACCAGCGGCACAAGGGCCGGCCGCAGGGGAACGATGGTGTGGCCGAGGTTTTCGGCAAGGCGGTAACCGTCACCGGTCGAACCGGTCCGCGGGTAGGATTTGCCGCCGGTGGCCAGGATGACCTTGGCGCAGGCCAGCTTTTCGCCATTGCAGACCACTCCGGTTACCTGACCCTGGGTGACCAGGATGGCGGACACGGCGGAGGTTTTTTTCACCTCGACCCCTTCCGCCTGCAGCCAGTTGTTCAGCACATGCACGACATCGAGGGCGCGGCCGCTTGCCGGGAAGACACGGCCACCCCTTTCGGTGACCAAAGGCAGGTTGCGGCTCTCGAAAAAGCGTATCAAATCCTCAGTGAAAAATTGCTGAAAACACTGGCGCAGGAAGCGGCCGTTCTTGCCAAAACGGCGCATGAAATCGTCAAGCGCGGCGGTGTTGGTGAGATTGCACCGGCCCTTGCCGCTGATGCCGATCTTTCGCCCGGTCCGGCTCATTTTTTCCAGCAGGAGCACCCTGGCGCCTCTTTGGGCCGCCCGGCCCGCAGCCATTAGACCGGCGGCGCCTCCGCCGATAACGATCGTTCGTCCAAGGCTCATCGGGAAGAGACGCTGCCGTAGGAAATACGCCCGGTACTGCCGTCAATGGAAACTGTCTGGCCGTTTTTAAACAGGGTGGTGGCATCAAGAACATTGCCGACGACCGGAATATTCAGCTCTCGGCCGACAATGGCGGCATGGGAGGTGAATCCCGCCTGTTCGGTAATAATCCCCCGCACCTGACGCAGATAGACGAGCATTGATTCGTCGGTGGTGTTGACCACGACAATGGCATCCTCCGGCAGCTCCAGCCAGTCGCTTTTTTGCCTGATAAGATGGATTTTGCCTTCGGCGGTGGCGCCGCTTGCTCCCTGGCCGGCAAAACAGAGGTCTTCGACCGTGCGGACCTTTAACATATTGGTGTTGCCGGTCGTGCCGATGGGCATGCCGGCGGTGATGATGATCAGATCCCCATTCTGGATGAGACCGGCCTGGCGGACGGCATTGGTCGATCGGTTCAGCTGCTCGTCCATTGTCGAGGCACAGTCGGAAAAAATCGTCGTTACCCCGCGAATAAGCTGGAGTTTCCTCAGGCTTTCCAGGTTGGGACTGACGGCAATGACCGGTGTTTTCGGCCGGTGTCTGGCCACCATCCTGGCGGTGGAGCCGGAAGTGGTCGAGGTGATGATTGCCGCCGCGCCGAGATCGGCGGCGGTGGCGCAGCAGGCATAGGAGATGGCGTCGGTGACCGTCTGGCGTTTGTGCCTGAGGCCCGCGGCAAGTATCGCCTCGTAGTCGAGGGAGTTTTCGGTAATCGTTGCGCAGCGGACGAGAAAACGGATGGCCTCTGTCGGATAGGCGCCGACTGCCGTCTCCGCCGAGAGCATGACGGCATCGGTGCCGTCATAGATGGCGTTGGTGACATCGCTTGCCTCCGCCCTGGTTGGCGAAGGGTTGGTAATCATCGATTCGAGCATCTGTGTGGCGGTGATGACCGGTTTGCCGACAAGATTGGCGGCGCGAATAATCCTCTTCTGGATGATCGGCACCTCTTCAGCGGGCATTTCTACCCCGAGATCCCCCCGGGCGACCATCAACCCATCCGCCGCCTGGAGAATTTCCTCCAGATTTTCCACCCCCTGCCTGTTCTCAATTTTGGCGATGATCGCCTGGTTGCCGCCGTTTTCCGCAAGTATTTTCCGCACCGCCCAGACATCGCCGGCTTTTCTGACAAAGGATGCGGCGATGAAGTCGACTTCCTGCTGTACGCCAAAAGCGATATCCTCTTTATCTTTGTCGGACAGGGAGGGCAGATTGACGATGCAGTCCGGCAAACTGACCCGTTTGCGGCTGGACAGTCTGCCGCTGACCAGTATCCGGGTGAGTGCATCGCCATTTTCGATACGCTCGACCACGAGGACCAGTTTGCCGTCGTCAAGAAGTATCCGGTTACCGGGGCGGATGTCATCGATGAGACCAGGATAGTTCACTCCGATACGCTCGGCGGAGCAGGAGGCATGGTTGGCGGTGATGGTCAGGGTCTGGCCGGCTCGCAGGTCAATGGGGGTTTCGAGATCGTTGACGCGAATTTCCGGTCCGCGGGTGTCGAGGAGAATCGCTGTGTCGGTGCCGGCCACGCGTCGGGCCCCTTTGACCCGTGTGATGAACTGGGCATGACTGTTCCGGTCGCCATGGGAGAGGTTGATTCTCGCCACATCCATGCCGGCTCGAATTAATTCGATTATCTTTTCTTCGCTCTCTGTGCCCGGACCGAGGGTTGCTATTATTTTTGTCTTGTTCATGTCTTATTTTTCGAAAAAGTTTGCTGTGGGAAGAGGGTTTTTTACGCCGCCCATCAAAATTTGACACTACTATAGAGCCAAGAAAAGAAAAAGAACAAATGAAGAGACAAGCAGGTCCGAATGGATATCTCACTGCTTCGTAATATTCGCCCCCCGTTTTACGGTTGAAAAATCACTGAAGATGTTTAATGATAGTCTGCTATCGGCCATCAAATTTGATGGTCCATTGGATGTTCTTTCCTGTCACAGGAGAAACAGGTCCTCTGCCTGTCGGGGTGCCGGGTGCTGTCAGTTTTTTATCTCTGCCGGTGGATGAGGTGTGGAGGAGCATAGATTAAACAATAAAGAGATATCGAGCCGTATGGCTTTGGAGGAGAAAAATGACTGCAGTAAAAAGAGGCGATAACGTCAAGGTACACTATACCGGGAAACTCACGGATGGAACTGTTTTTGACAGCTCCGCCGGCGGTGAACCGCTGGAATTCGCTGTCGGCAGCGGACAGGTCATCGCCGGGTTCGAAGAGGGCGTTGTCGGTATGATAGTCGGTGAGTCAAGGGTCGTCGAGATCCCCGTGGCCAAGGCCTATGGAGAGCGTAACGATGCGATGGTTATTCAGGCGCCGATAGAGCAGGTCCCGCCCGATCTGCATCCGGAGCTGGGCATGCGGCTGGAAATGGGCGGCGCCAATGGGGAAATCCTCCGCGTGGTGGTGACCGAAATCACCGATACCCATATCACCCTGGACGCGAATCCCCCCCTTGCCGGAAAGGATCTCACCTTCGAGATTGAACTGGTTGCCTGTGCCGCTCCCTGACGGGCTTCTAGGTATTTGAATTGATCGGATCGACCTGCGGCAGGTCTTTCCGCTTGCCGGCGGGAACAGCATAGGCGGCCAGGTATCCTTTGCATGCCCCGCTGGCAATAATCAACAGGCAGCCGGCAATTTGTACAACGTTCAGTGTTTCCGCAAAGATCATCCAGCCGAGAATGACCACAAAAATAGCTTCGAAATAGGCAAGGGTGCCAAAGGTCGCTGCTGGAAGCCGTTCCAGGGCAATGACGGCAAAGAGAATGCCGAGGAATCCGGGGAAAAAACCCGTTCCGGCGAGCCAGAGCCAGGTTGTTGGGGTAATTGCCGGAAAATCGCCAATGAAAAAAGGTACCATGCACAGGGCGCCGGTGAGCAGTTGATAAAAGGTACGTGTGTAGACATGCACCGAGGTACGGATGATTCTGTTGATGAGAATGAATGCCGCATAGCAGAAGAGGGAAAGGGCGGCAAAACCAAGGCCTAGGGCGTGGTTGGAGCCGGAAGAAAAATCGATTTTAAATTCCATCATCATCGCAAAACCAAACAGTGCACTGCAGATAAGTCCGGCACTGATGAGATTGAGCTTTTCGCCAAGAAAGAAATGGGCGAAGATCGAGGCCACCAGAGGCGCAAGATAGAGGATCATGATGGCGTTGGCCATGGTGGTCAGGTACATCGCCTGGACGTAAAAAATAATAAAACCTGCGAGCATCAGTCCATTGATAAGCACAGGCCAGGTGGGCCAGGACCATAGGAGCCGGATCCGCCCGGTAAAGGCCATGAGGAGCGTCAAAAAACCTGCGCCGAGAAAGAGCCTGAAAAAGGTGATAACTTCCGCATCGAGGCCGGTTTTTCGAGAAAAAACGCCCATTGTTCCCATGAACAGAGCAGCCAGGATTGCTGTCAGTACTCCGCCTATATTCATTGTCCTTCCTTGTGGTTCCGGGTTGTGCAGCCGGTATCCGCTCTTTGTTCTGCAGTCGGTCCGGTCAAGTTGTCCGACTCTTGAAAAACATAAAGTAGCTGCAGCATGGCCACTTTGCACTTCTTTTCGTTCAGGGGAAGATGTTTTTCTTTTGCCAGGCCGGACCAGGTGCGCCTTTGTCGCTGTCTGTTTCATGCACGTCTTGTGTGTTGAGTCAATGTGCGGCTAAGGCGGACTGTCGTTGTATATGGTAGTTCTTGCAGATGTCTGCATGAATGAGTAAAGATGTAAAAAAAAAACATCTCGACAGAATCGGACTGCTTCCGCTGCCTCCCGGTAATCAAGAAATTGAAACAACGGAGCAGACGAAGAGTTTTTACGACGCCATCAAAATTAACAGTAAAGGATACATACCATGCCTGTTGTCAACTATCAGCAGTACTGCCACATGCTGGATAATGCGAAGCAGAATAAATTCGCCTATCCGGCCATCAATATTTCCTCGAGCGAAACCATCAATGCCGCACTGCTTGCTTTTAAAGAGGCCAATTCCGACGGTATCATTCAGGTCTCCACCGGCGGCGGAAAATTTGCCTCGGGAATCGGGGTCGGCTCGATGAGCAAAGGCGCCATCGCCCTGGCGGTCTACACCCATATCCTCGCGGCGGAATATGATATCAACGTTGCCCTGCACACCGATCATTGTCATCCCGAGTATGTCGAGGGCTTTCTGCTGCCGCTCATTGAAGAGACGAAAAAACGTCGTGCCGCGGGCCTGCCGAATTTGTTCAGTTCGCATATGTACGATGGTTCGGCCCTGCCGATGAAGGAAAACATTGCTGAATCAAAACGACTCATGCAGGTCTGTGTCGAAAACGATCTTCTCCTCGAGATCGAAACCGGCATCGTTGGCGGGGAAGAAGATGGCCACGACACCTCGGCTGTCGCCGCCGACAAACTCTATACCACCCCCGAAGACATGGTCATGGCGGCCAAAGAGGTCGGCTCGATGGGGCGCTTTCTCCTGGCGGCCACCTTCGGCAACGTGCACGGGGTCTATAAACCTGGGAATGTCAAACTGACGCCGGCGATCTTGCAGAAAGGTCAGGCGGCGGTCGCCAAAGCCCTTGGAGCGGATAGCTCTCTCGACCTGGTTTTTCACGGCGGGTCCGGTTCCGAGCTTGAAAAAATACACGAGACTCTCGAATACGGCGTGGTGAAAATGAATATTGATACAGACACCCAATATGCTTTTTCCCGCCCCCTGGTCGATCATGTCATGAAAAATTACGACGGCATGCTGAAGATTGAAGGGGAGGTCGGTGATAAAAAGGTCTACGATCCCCGTTCCTACGGTAAAAAAGGAGAGCGCGGCATGGCGGATCGCATCATTCGTGCCTGCCACGATCTCCGTTCGGCAGGGACGTCGCTGGGGAAAAATATATAATTGTTTGTTTTCATAATATTTTCATAAATTTTAACTCTATCAGGTTGACCAAAAAAGGTTATGAAGCGCATTATTCTAGCAGTGTGTGTTGTCCTTCTGTGCAGTGGGAACGTATGGGCGGAACGTGCCAAGGTGGATGATATCGCCCGGGATCCATACATATCGGCCCTGGTCGTGGATGCGGCTTCGGGCGAGGTCCTCTTTGAAGACCATGCCGAGACCGTGGTCTATCCAGCTTCCGTTTTGAAGATTATGGACATGCTGGTCATTCTTGACCAGCTTGAGCAGGGCAAGGTGCAGTTGGACCAGATGGTGCAGGTGACCAAGGAAGCGGCGCAGATGGGCGGCTCTCAGGTCTATCTTGACCCAAGTGAGCAATTTTCCGTTGAAGACCTCCTCTACGCCCTGGCGGTGCAGTCGGCAAATGACGCGGCTGTCGCCCTGGCTATCCATGTGGCTGGATCGACCGAGGGTTTTGTTGCCCTGATGAATAAAAAGGCCGAGGAGCTGGGCATGAAGGACAGTAAATTTTATTCGGTGCATGGGCTGCCGCCTGCAAAGGGCCAGCAACCGGATCAGACCACGGCCCGTGATCTCGCTCTGCTCGGTCGTGAACTGGCCAAACGCCCGGCGATTTTTGAGTACACCAATACCAGGGAACGACCTTTTCGGGATGGCAAGTTCATTATGCGCAACCACAACCATCTGCTGGGTATGGTCAATGGCTGCGATGGTTTCAAAACCGGCTATTTTCAGGCGGCGGGATTTTCCATAGTGGCTACCGCAGCAAGGGATGGGGTGCGACTTATTGCCATTGTCATGGGCAGCAAGGACCGGAAAATCCGGGATGCCAAGACAGCGGAATTATTGGCGAAGGGATTCGCCCTGGTGCCGCCGAAACCGGTGGCTGCAGCTGTGGTGGAAAAACCTGAAGTGAGCCCGGAGAAAATGGCCGCGCCGACATCCGCGGCACCGGAGACCGCTCCGCCTGTCGAGGTAAAGCAGGAGACCGCTGGATCGTCTGGGGGCGGCGGCTGGGGGATGTTTTTTGGTGGAATGCTGGTCGGCATAGCGCTGTCAGGTGCGGTTGCCCTGTTCTTGTCGAGACAAAATGCGAAGAAACGTGCGAATTCTCGCGGTTACCTGTAACCGCCAGACCTTGTGCTTCTTCCCGGCCGCCGGACAGGGCTGAAAAGAAGCACAAGGTCGATAATGCAACGCTCAGAGATGTGGAGACAAAATCCCCGCGAAAGAGGCTGCCCCCCTTACAGACTCAACTCAACCCGCCGATTCTTTTGCCGCCCTTCACTTGTCGTATTGGGCGCGACTGGTTGGCTCTCGCCAAAGCCTTTGGCCGACAACCTATGGGCGTCAATGCCTTTACCGACCAGGTAGTTGATCACAGCCTCGGCCCGTTTACGGGAAAGCTTCTCGTTGTAGGTGCCTGGGCCGGTACTGTCGGCGTGCCCATAGATCTCGGCGGTTACCTGGGGATTGGTCTGAAAGTAATCGGCCCATCGGTCCAATTCGGGGACAACGCTCTGTTTAATGACGGCCTTGTCAAAATCAAAGAGTATGTCGGAAACCTCGAGCACCATCTGCAGGTCGCCTGCCTCGGTCACGGGGAGACCTGCCTGGTCGGTCGCTGTTGTCGAGGCTTTCAATCTTGGCTGGATATCGGGCCGGTTGCCCGGTCGAAGGATGTAGTGGGCCGTTGTTTTATCATGCTGGCCGATTGTCGAGGTGGCTATCCTGTCGTCATACCGATATTCCGTTGGCGAACCGGCACATCCAGCAATGAGAAAAGAGCAAAGAAGGAGAACTGGTCCCAGTCGATACAGGGCAGGGGTGTGACTCATTTTGTTCATGGCAATCCTCATGTTATGTTGCTTCGGTCTAAAGGGTAATGAAGTGATTAATTTCTTTCTTGAAAGATGCATTTCTTCATCCTATCCTTTTTTTACTGTTTAATCCAAAATTTTTTTAATTGATCCTCAATGGTTTTGGATATCCTCCTTTTTCTCCGCACTTTGTCAGTATATGCCCATAAACTGGCATGTCGATTTTTAGCCAACTGTCAGCCGTCGCTCAGAAAAGTCTCTTCACCGGCCAATGGTCTGGATTTGGTTGTGTTCGCTATTGTCTTGGTATATGGTGGAATTTGCAACATCACCAGGGACGTCGGCATCGCTGGCTCGACACCTTGCCGGGTCTGCCGCGGGAGTTCGGCGCGGAAATGTCTGGAGTCAGGAAATGAAGCATCGCAACATACTCTCTCTCAGCCTGAGATCTAAAATCATCATTATCCTGGGATGCTATGTCTTTGGTATTCTCGTCATGTTTATAGTCTCCCAGGAGGATCTGCAGACGGCCAAAGAAAAGCTCGAGGTGGTTGAACTGGCCTACAGTCTCAATAACATGGTCCTTGAAGTACGGAGATATGAGAAGAATTTTCTCCTCTATGGAACGCAGGAGTCTTTGCAGGAAAACACCAGACAACTGGCCCTCGCCCTGAAAACAGTGGAGAAGATCTCCGAAAAGGTGGCGAGGCTCAAAGCGCATGCCATGCTCAGGCAACTGAAGAATCTTGCCGCCTCCTATCAGACGGGCATGGAGCTTCTTTCGAAAAAAATGCGTGTCAACAGCCAGGTGGCACATGGCGAATTGGCCGACGAGCTCCGCTATCAGGGGCAGGAGATGACCGAGCTCAGTGAGGAGCTGGTCAGCTTTGAACATAATCAGATCCGCATCATTTTAGACGAACTGGTCAGGCGGCTTATTGCCTGGTCTCTTGTGGCCATAACCGTCGGCATCTTTATGCCCCTGATCATGACGTTTCGTATTTTCGTGCCGCTGCGCATTATTAAAGAGGCTACCGAAGATATCGCCCAGGGGCGTTTCAGTAAAATTGAGGTACTCGACACCAGAGATGAAATGCAGCAGGTCATGGAGGCATTCAATATCATGGTGAAAGAGCTGGAACGCCGGCAGGATCAGCTCGTTCAGTCACAAAAGCTTTCCTCTATCGGCACTCTTACCGCCGGTATCGCCCACCAGTTGAACAATCCTCTGAATAATATTTCCACCTCCTGCCAGATTGCCGTCGATGATTTCGATGCGGACGATCCACAGCTGATCAAACAGATGCTGCGCAATATCGAACAGGAAACCTATCGGGCAAGAGACGTTGTGCAGGGACTGCTGGAATTTTCACGGAGCAAGGAATTTCAGCTGCATCCCGCCAACCTGCAGAATGTGGTCAACCGCTCGGTGCAGCTCGTTAAAAGCCAGGTGCCCTCGGCAGTCGACATTTTGGTCGATGTTCCGGAAAATCTGTTCCTGCCGATGGATGTCCAGAGAATACAGGAAGTGCTGATCATAATGATCATCAACGCCTCGCAGGCCATCGTCGATGAAGGGAGAATCACCCTTTCCGCGTCTGTTGAGAGAAGCAGCAGTGAAGCGGTTATCGAGATCACCGACACCGGGACGGGGATCCCTGACGAAATAAAAGATCGTCTCTTCGATCCCTTTTACACGACGAAAGAAGAGGGGCAGGGGACCGGCCTGGGCTTGTCTATCGCCTATGGCATCATCCAGAAGCATAATGGCAGGATAGTTGTGGCAAGCGTGCCGGGTAACGGAGCGTCCTTTTTTATTTATCTGCCGCTGCGGCATGAGCAGGTGGCCGAACAGGGAGATTTGTCGTGAGTGCACCACAGCTGCTGGTGGTCGATGACGAGGCCATCGCCCGGGATAATGTCGCATATCTCCTGAAGAAAGGCGGGTACGAAGTCCTTACCGCTGAAGATGGGCTGGCGGCCATTGGTGTTCTGGAGAACCGGGAAGTTGATCTTGTTTTGACCGATCTGCGCATGAAGGGCAAGGATGGCCTGGCGGTTCTTGACGCCTGTAAAAGATTGTGGCCCCAGACCGAGGTGATTGTCGTCACCGGCTACGCCAGTGTCGATACCGCGGTGGAGGCCATACAGAAAGGTGCCTACCATTATCTGGCAAAACCGGTCAAGAAGGAGGAGATGCTCGCCCTGGTACAAAAAGCCCTGGAAAAAAGGGCCTTGCGTCAAGAGGTGATCGAGCTCAGGAAACGGGTTTCTTCCACCACCGGGGTCACCAGGATTCTCGGCAGGAGCCTGAAAATCCAACTGCTGCGTGAGAGTATCGTGCAGGTCGCCCAGTTGGACTGCAATGTGCTTATTCAGGGAGAAACCGGTACCGGCAAGGAACTGGTGGCGCGGACGATCCATGAGCTCAGTCCCCGGTCGGCGAAACGTTTTGTCGCCTTCAACTGCGGCGCCTTTACCGAGGAGCTGATCACCAGTGAGCTTTTCGGCCATGAAAAGGGCGCTTTTACCGGGGCATCGCAGATCAAGAAAGGACTGCTGGAACTGGCCGAAGGCGGGACGGTATTTTTTGACGAGGTGGGTGAACTGTCCCTGCCGATGCAGGTGAAGCTGCTCCGGGTTCTCCAGGAACGAACGCTCATGCGGGTCGGCGGCACAGAGGAGATTCCCATCGATATCCGAATTATCGCCGCAACCAATAAAGACTTGAAAAAGGAGGCGGAAAACGGGGCGTTCCGGCTTGACCTTTTTTACCGGCTAGATGTCCTGACCATCAAGGTTCCGGCTCTGGCCGAGCGCAAGGAAGATATCCCCATCCTCGTCAACCATTTCCTGGCCAAACATTCCCCTCCGTCGGCAACAGTGCCGAGGCTTTCCCCGGAAGTTGCCCAGCAGCTCAAACAATATGCCTATCCGGGAAACGTCCGGGAGCTGGAGAATATCGCCCAGCGCCTGCTGCTTCAGAGCGACGGCGAGGTCATTGCGTCAGCCCATCTCCTCGAAGATCTGCACGGCAGTTCGGTGACCCCTTCCCGGGTCGCCGTGGATTCCTGGCCGTCCCTTGAGGAACATGAAAAAAATTATATTCTCGATGTCCTTGACGAGACGGCAGGCAACAGATCGAAAGCGGCAAAAATATTACAGATCGACCGGGTTTCCCTGTGGAGAAAAATCAAGCGCTATGGTCTCGATGATCCCGAAAACTGATGGCGTGTCAGCCGTGTGTTGGTTCCTGAGCCGCGAGCAGGACACGGGGGATGACTGCATCGGCGTTGTCCACCAGGATCACGTCAAGATCGGCGAGCACATCGGCCGATAGTATTTCCACCTCCTCCCTATTGGCCAAGGGCAACAGCACGGTTTTTATCCCCGCCCGCTGTGCGGCCAGCAGTTTTTCCCGGATGCCGCCGATGGGCAGAATTCGTCCGCTGAGGGTCATTTCTCCGGTCATGGCGACATCACTTCGAGCCGGACGTCCGGTTAACAGGGAGAGCAGCGCGGCAAAAATGGTTATTCCGGCGGACGGACCGTCCTTGGTAATCCCGCCGGCGGGAAAATGGATATGGATATCCATGTCTTGAAAGAAGTATTCTTTAATGCCGAACTCCGCCGATCTGCTCCTGATAAGACTCAGCGCCGCCTGGGCCGACTCCTGCAGGACCTCGCCCAGGGAACCGGTGAGCAGCAGCTTGCCCGACCCCCGCATCGATGCCGTCTCCACACTGATGATTTCCCCCCCGACCCCTGACCAGACCAGCCCGGTGGCAATACCCACTTTGGGCGCACTTTCGGCGCTGTTTCTGATAAACTTGCGCGGGCCGAGAAGGGTGGCGATGGTGCTGGCCTCGATTTTCGTTTCAATCGCCGTTTTCTGGGAATCGAGATAGAGCAGCGCCAGTTTGCGGCAGACATTGGCTATCTCTCTTTCCAGGTTACGAAGCCCGGATTCTCTGGTGTAATCGTTGATCACTCTCGATATGGCCTCAAGTGAAAAGCCGATGCCGAGATTATGCAAACCGGCGGCTTTGAGCTGGCGGGGGATGATAAAATCCTGGGCAATGCGGCATTTTTCCTTCTCGGTATAGCCGGTAAACTCTATCAGCTCCATGCGGTCAAGCAGGGGGCCGGGCAAGGTTGAGACATCGTTGGCCGTGGCGATGAACATGATCCGCGACAGATTAAAGGGGATATCCAGGTAGTGGTCCATGAATGTAACGTTCTGCTCCGGATCGAGCACCTCGAGCATCACCGAGGCCGGATCGCCGCGAAAGTCCTGGCCGATTTTATCGATCTCATCGAGCATGAAGACGGGATTGTTCACCGCCGCTCTTTTCAGTTCCATGATGATACGGCCCGGCATGGCGCCGACGTAGGTGCGTCGATGCCCCCGTAGTTCCGCTTCATCGCGCAGGCCGGCCAGAGAGATTCTGATGAATTCGAGCTGCAGCGCCTCGGCGATGGCTTTACCCACCGACGTTTTCCCGGTTCCCGGCGGGCCGGTAAAACAGAGGATCGGTCCTTTGCCCATCTCGCTGGTGAGTTTTTGCGCCAGCACTTCCCGCACCGTTCGGCGCAGTTCATCAAGATTGACAGGCTTGCCGAGGTAGTGGGCCGCACCGCTTTTCATCGCCTGAACCGCCGAATGGATCGTGGCAAAGCCGGTAACCATGACGACCGGAATTGCCGGATAGCTGCGATTCACCTCGTTGAGCAGTTCCAACCCATCCATGTGATCCATTTTCAGGTCGCTGATAATGAGATCAATATCTTCTTCTGCAAGGATTTTCAGGGCCGCGACGCCGTTTTCGGCACCCTTGCAATCATAACCGTCCTTGCGCAGGACGTGGGACATGTTCGACCGGGCAATTTCTTCGTCATCGACCACGAGGATGTTTTGCCTGACGCTGCCGCGCAGGGTTTTGGCGGCGAGAAATTCGAGAATGCGCTGTTTGACCTGGGCCAGCCCGCAGTGTCGACCCTCGAGTATGGACTGGACCCGGGCCATGTCCAGGGTGCCCTTGGTGGAGACATTCCAGGGCAGGGAACTGATCAGTTCGATGTAATTGAGACCGACGGAATATTCGGCAACAGCGGCATCGGTCGTTGCCAGTTTAGCAAGCTCTTTGTTGGCCGCATCCAGGGCATGGCGGGGCAGATTTGCCTCGGTAATCTGTTTGCGCAGTTTGTCGAGCGGGGAATCTTCCCTGTCCGGTTTGTCGGGGAGTGCCTCGTTATTTTTCGAATTATTTTTGAAAAACATGATTTCCATCCTCGTCTGTTCTGGGGGAATCAAGGGCGTGCCTCTCTCTGTTGTTTTGTACCAAATCCGGCAAAAAAGCAATCTTTACTTCGGAACTTCCATCCAGGTTGCAGAGCGCAACGGTTGTTGCATTGTGCAACTTGTTTTTTTCTGATTCCGTTGCTATTTGCAACGCACAACAGAATGGTGTGTTGTCCTGCAAAATAAAAATCAAAATAACAATATGATAGAGTGACAAGGCAAAGTGGCCTGTTTTTTGAAATGGAAAGAATGCTTGGTGAAATAAAGATGATCGGACAAGGGAAAAGCTGGCTTATGGAAAAAACAATGCACGGCAAGGTCACCCGGCGGACGGTTTTGCAGCGGACAGAGCCCAGCGATATGTTACAGCACTGCAGCCTGGCCAAACGATCCTGCATTTTGCTGGTAACCGCAAACAGTCAGCTTGAGCCACCGGTGATGGATTATACGGTAAGTGTGGCGGATCGGATGAACTGCAAGGTTTTGGCCACCTATGTGCATACCCAGCCGCTCTTTTGGCAGGGTGGGACGCAGCAGGATCTCTTTACGGCAGCGATTGAGCAGAATGGTGCGGCGTTCAAGGAAAAAGCGGCGGCCAGGGGGGTGGAGTTCGAATTCGTCGAAGAATCAGGAAGAATAAGTCAGGTTATCAGTAGGTTGTGTCGCATCGTCAAGAGGGTTGAGTTTGTTTTGCTTGATCAGGGAATAAAGATTGAAGAAGCGGCTTCGGCTTCACCCGTACCGGTGTTCAACATCGTCTGCACCGATGCGCGAACCGGCAGGATGATCCCGCACCATCAGGCTAAAAAAATTTTAAAAGGAGAAAAACCCATGAAGGTAACAAGCAGGAAAAGTCATTTTTGGCAAACGATTCTTTTCGGTGCGATGACGGCGGTTTTTTATGCGGCGGTTTTCAGTAATGCCGATTTCATCATGAAATACTTTACCAAAGGCGGATTGTTTGCGCTGCTGCCGGTCGCGACGGTTTTTGCCTTCTCCTATGCCCATGGTTCGTTCACCAGCAATTTCTGGTCGGCCCTTGGCATCGAGGGGTCGAAGGGTGCAACGTTAAAGCAAACGAGAACTGTCGAAAAACGATCCGAGGAAAAACGGCCCGATACCAGACCACGTCTGCGTGCCGACGCGTGAGATGATGACCAGGTTGATCAAAGCACCCTGGAATTGAACAGCGCCACGAAATGTCAATAACTAAAATTCGCAAGAGGAGGAGTCTGCCATGCACGGACCGATAGCTGAAACGATCCAGTTTATTGATTTAAATTTTGCATCCATCGTCTTTTTAATAATCGTTGGTTTTGTCGGCGGCCTGGTCAGCGGTTTTATCGGCTCGGGCGGCGCCTTTGTTCTTACCCCGGCAATGATGAGCATGGGCGTGCCGGGTACCGTGGCCGTGGCCAGCAATATGTGCCATAAGTTTCCGAAGGCCCTGGTCGGCTCGATCAAGAGATACCGCTATGGCCAGGTGGATATCAAGCTGGGACTGATAATGGGTGTCTTCGCCGAGATCGGGGTTCAGGTCGGTATTATGGTGCAGAAAAATATCCTCGACCGCTGGGGCGAGGCGGGATCGAATCTCTACGTCAGTGTCTGTTTCGTCTCCGTCCTGGTCATCGTCGGCTCCTTTGTCCTGCGCGATGCCCTGAAACTGAGGAAGGCGGGCGGGGACGGCTGGGTGAAACCACGTCTTGCCGCGCGTCTGCAGCAGATCGAGTTGTGGCCGATGATGACCTTCAAAAGAGCCAACCTGCGCATCAGCGTCTGGTTCATTCTTCCCGTGGCCCTGGCCACCGGGATGCTCGCGGCGACCATCGCCGTGGGTGGCTTTATCGGTGTTCCGGGACTCATGTATATCATCGGCGCAACGAGTATCATCGCTTCGGCCACCGAGCTCGTCGTGGCCTTTGTCATGGGGCTGGGCGGCACACTTATCTGGGCCTTTTACGGCATGGTCGATATCCGTCTCACCCTGCTTATCCTCGGCGGCTCCCTCTTTGGTGTCCAGCTGGGGGCGATCGGTACCACCTATGTCAAGGACTACATGATCAAATACGTCATGGCCACCATTATGCTGATCGTTGCGGTCAGCCGGTTTCTCGCCATACCGCGGTATCTGAATCAGCTGGAAGTGACATCTTTCACCGCCGGCAGTGTGAGGCTGATGAGCCAGATGAGTTTTTACATCATGTGTTTTGCCCTCTTGACCGGTGCTTTTATCATACTCTTTAACATGTTCAAGGCGAGAAGCGAGGAAAACGCCCTGATAATGGCCCGGGCGGAGGCCTGAACATGTGCGCCATGATGGAGTCAATACTGGTGGCGGTCGATAATTCCCACGTCAGTCATTCGGCTTTCAAGCAGGCTTTGGCCCTGGCGGCCTCGATGCGCGCTCAACTGGTGGTTGTCAGCGTGACTCCCAGATACGAGGGGAATATGAGCCGCCTGGAAATTGATGATGCCGACAGGCAGCTGAGTGCGCCGTTTCGTAAAAGCCTCGAGGACGCTGCATCCTATGCCGCGTCTCTCGGGCTGTCGATCAAAACGGTACACCGGACCGGCGAGCCGAGCGAGGAGATTGTGCGGCTGGCCGAGGAGGAAGGGGTCGAGCTGATCATTCTCGGCAACACCAAGCGGTCGAAGATGGAACAGGTGCTGCTCGGCAGGCTCCGGGCCAGAATTATCGACGGCAGTCCGTGTGATGTGCTGCTCGTGCCGGAAATGTCGGAAATTCGTTATGGAAAAATCCTTGTCGGCATAAACGGCACCCCTGCCGGCATGGCGGCCGGACAACGGGCCTTTGATCTGGCCCTCAGTTATGGCGGTGAGGTGCACGCGGTAACCGCAATCGACGTACCAGTGGACCAGAGTCTTCGCTATGGCGTGTTAAAAGATGCCCGGCATAAGGGCTTCAAGGCCCTGGAGGCCGTTGCCAGGCAGGGGGAACAACTTGGCGTGCAGGTAATTACCGAATTGCAGGAGGCTAGCCCGGAAAAATGTCTGACAGGGTATACGCAGGAGAAGGGCATGCAGCATATTGTTTTAGGATCAAAGGGATATTCCAGCGTGGGTGATATTCTTTTAGGCAGTGTCGTCGAGCGGGTTGCCGCTCTGGCTACCTGCCCGGTCCAGGTGGTGAAAATGAACAGCTGACCGCCTGGAAAGATTGGGGTGTAAACGATTAAAAACTGAGCGATGGCGCTATTTGACTGAGCGTTTTTTACCAAAAGAGGTGAATTATGGAACCATCAATAGTGTTTGCAGAATTCATAGTGGGCATCGGTGCTCTCCATCTGGTCTGCCGGACATCCGAACAGGTGGCCAACTGGTGGACGAAGAGTCGATCCGACCGAGGTCAGGCTGCTCAGAAATCCGCCAAGAAAGTGGTGCGCGGTGATTGGTATGTTTTCTTTAGCCGCGCAGATCTGCTTGGCGAAACTGCGGAGAAAAAGCTCGGAACGTACGGAAAAATCGCCGAGAAAAAAAGGTCGAGGCGTGATCCGCGACCGGTTGTGCGGGTTTGCTAGAGGCAGCCGGTGGTGCTGGTGAACGTTTAGGGCAAGCCGCTCATAAAAGGTGCGTGGTTTGAGGTGAAAAATGGGGGATCCCGCCGCAGAATCTCGGCAATTCCGGGGGAACGTTTAAAGGTGTTGTCGAGAAAACGTCGGACCTCCTGGCGGTTCCAGCCCCTGGGGTGGGTGAAATTTTGGTAGATGGATAAATCGCCGGCATAAAAATCAGCCACCTCAAGGCTCGCCGTTTCCTGACTGGAGATGGGCAGGTTGAAAATTGCCAGGTTGAGAAAGCTGATCGCCGGGTGATGCTCTTCGACAAAGGCACGCGTTCGCTCGGCCTCTTGATAACTCTCCGCAGGGGTGCCGAACAGCAGATAGATGTAGGTGGCGATGCTGACAGCATGCAGATTATCCAGTACCCGTGCGGCAAGCTCGAGATCAATCCCCTTGCGCATGCTGTTGAGCACCCCCTGGTCGCCCGATTCGAGTCCGAGTTTCAGCATGCGGCAACCGGAATCCTTCAACCGACGACAAAACTCCAGGTCGCCGAGCAGTCGGTCGATGCGGGCAAAACCATACCAGGGGACGCCCGGCGGCGTGTCGGCCAAAGCCTTTAATGTTGCCGGACTGATGGCATTGTCGAGAAGATGGATAAGGCTCGGCGAGGTGGCCGCGGTCAGCGCCTGCAGATCGGCGATGGTAGTCGTCGGTGCGACGTGCTGATAGGGGTTGTCTTCACTGGTCTCCGGGCAGAAGCTGCATTTTTTCCAGAAACAGCCAAAGGAGCTGGTGTAGGGAAGGATGAAGCCGGGCGAGAGATAGGCATTGTGCCTCAGCTGGTCATAGTCGGGTCGTATCGGCTCAACTCTCTGCTCTGAGCCGAGAAGGGCCAGCAGCGGACCCTCCCCCCGGCCGCCGATGAGCTGGTCAACCAGGCCGGCAAAAGGATTTTGCCACTGCGGCCGGCTCAACCAGGTGGTGACCAGGCCGCCGCCGAGAATGACCCGCACTTGCGGATGGTGCGCCCTCAGGTAGCCGATCATGGCGAAGGTGCACAGCGCCTGGCTGAGGTAGCTCAGGGAAAAGCCTATCTGCCCGGAATTGTCGGCGGCCAGAAGTTCTTCCAGCCGGCGGCTGAAATAGGGGTAGAAAATATTCGCCGCATATTCTTTACCCGCCAGCAGCAGGTCACCGCTTTTCAGCGGGGATCTGGTGTCGTCCTGGTAATTGGCCAGTGACAGCTGCAGGCCATAGCCTTTCCCCGCTCTTTCCAGAACACGGTTTATATCCGCCACCGCCCGGCGGTACCTATCGACATTGCCATAAATTTCCCCGCGCTGCAGGTTGGCAAGAGACTCTTCCAGGTGCTTGAAGGCCCTTTTTGACCAGGTGTCCGCCGCCGGTTCAGCCGTTTTGAGGAGATAATGCAACCCTTCGATATTCATGTCGCAGATGGTGCACGGGTAGCCATGGGCGGCAAGGGAGGCACAGAGGTAGGCCAGGGAAGCCGGCGGCTCGCAGGGTTTGGTGTGGGGTGGATGGACGATCAGCATGGGACTCTCTTGTGAATAAATTCCGCTTTATCTCGCTTCTTGGCAAAGTTGTACTATAATGTAGTCCGGTAATGTAGTCCGGGTTTGGAGATGATCAATGAAAAAATTTCAAAAGGATGTGATTTATGATGATGCTTTGTAAAAAAATGGTTCCGATTTTTATGTTTTTTATAGCCTTTACCCTGTTTGAGGCCGGGCTGACGGCCCAATACACCGAGGCCAAGTCTTTTTCCGGTGGAAAATCCTTCAGGATGACGCCTAAGGCCCCGGCGAAGAGTGTCGCGCCGGCGACAACTAAACAGCAGGGAGGGTCGACCTTCGGCCGCGGTCTTGCCGGAGGGCTTCTCGGCGGGGCGATCGGCGGCATGCTTTTCGGTTCGATGTTCGGTGCCGGCGGTTCGGGGATGGGGATTCTGCCGCTTTTGCTTCTTGGCGGAGTCGCCTATTTCCTCTTCAAACGTTTTTCCACCAAGCCCCGTCCGGGCACCTATCAGGCCTCTCAGCATAATGGCCAGTCGCAGAGCCCGTCGAATATGTTTAGCGGGGCCTTCGGCAATAGTGCGCAGCCGCCCCCGGCCGCCCCGGTTATCGGCGGCAATCTCCTGGAAGAAGGTATTGAGCAGATTCGTGAAAACGACAGCAGTTTTGATCCCGCTTATTTCAAGGAAGTGGCCTCGGACGTCTTTTTTCAGGTTCAGGCCGGCTGGATGCGACGGGATGTAGACTCTTATAAACACCTCCTCGGCGAGCAGCTGGCCGGGGAATATGCCGGTCATTTTGCCGAAATGCGCAGCAAGGGACATATCAACAAGCTGGAATCCATCGCCGTGCGCAACCTGGAGATCGTCCAGGCGGGCAGTGACGGTCAGGAAGATTTTGTCACGGTGCTGTTTGCCGCCAACCTGCTCGATTATACCGTCGACGATAAAACCGGCGAGCTGGTCGAGGGCAGTATGACCACGCCGATCAAATTCAGTGAAGAATGGACCTGGGCAAGGCCGGTCGGGACCGAGGCCTGGAAGCTGGAAGGCATTAAAGAGGTCTGAAGGCCCGGAAATCGGTAGATTCCGGGTCAAGGCCGGAATGACAATGGCTGGGGTGCATGCCACTGTCCGGATTGTTTACGAGTGTTTGACGGTGGTATTTTTATAGTGGGGGAAGCGTGGATCTTAGTCAGTTCCGTCGGGAATATGTAAAGGGAGGCCTGTCTCGCGCCAATCTGCAGAGTGACCCGATGCAGCAGTTTACCGAGTGGTTCGAGCAGGCGCAGAAAACCGAAATAGCCGATCCAACCGCCATGACGCTGGCGACCGTCGGCGGCAACGGCCAACCCAGTCAGAGGACGGTCCTGTTGAAGTACTATGACGGGAAAGGATTTGTCTTTTTTACCAATTATGAAAGCCGGAAGGCGAAAGAGATACAGGATAACGCCAGGGTCAGTCTGCTCTTTGTCTGGCTCGACCTGGAGCGCCAGGTAATGATCAACGGTATCGCCTCGAAGATATCGGCGGCCGAATCGGCAAAATATTTCTTGTCCAGACCAAAGGAAAGCCAGATGGCCGCCTGGGTGTCAAGCCAGAGTCATCCCCTTTCCTCAAGGCAGATGCTGTTGCAGAAATTTGACGAGATGAAGAGGAAAATTGGTGCCGGCAAGGTACCGCTACCCTCTTTCTGGGGCGGCTACCGCGTTGAACCGGTCGAAATCGAGTTCTGGCAGGGACGCAAAAACCGCCTGCATGACCGTTTTCTCTACAGCAGAACCGGCGAAGCAAAAGAGTGGGCCATCGAGCGGCTGGCCCCTTGAGAATTTTCCGGCCGTTGCACCAACGGCCGGATGTTCAACCCTTCACCACCGCCAGCGGCTGCAGGGCAGTCAGTATCTTCACCAGGTCACGCTGGTTGTGCATCACCACGGTGATATCCTTATAGGCCCCCGCGGCCTCATCAAGATCCTTTTTTTGACGAATGGCGTGCAGAACGCCCTGCTGGTCGAGGCGGCGGATCTCTTCTTTGAGATCGAGCTGCCGCTGCGCCTGCTTCCGGCCGAGTCTTCTGCCGGCCCCATGGGAACAGGAACAGAAACTCTCCTTATTGCCCTTGCCCTGCACGATATAACTGGTACTCCCCTGGGAGCCGGGGATGATGCCTATGGCCCCTGCTGCAGCCCGGGTAGCCCCTTTGCGGTGCACCAGCACCTCCTTGCCGAAATGGTATTCCAGCGCGGCATAATTATGGGCCACATCCAGGGCGGGGGAAAAGGTAACCGCTGGCTCGACGTCGTGCAGGATGTCGAGGACCCGCTGCGTCATCGCCCGCCGGTTGGCAGCGGCGAACTGCACACAGTAGTGCATTTCCCGCAGATAGGTCTGGCCGGGGTCCGACTGCATGGGCAGATAGTCGAGCTGCCACTTGGCCGGAACCTTGGCGCCGTGGGTCTGATTGTATGCTATCGCCAGTCGATTGTAATGGCCGGCCACCTGGTAGCCGATATTTCTGCTGCCGGAGTGGATCATCAGCCAGATACAGCCGTCGTCGCCAAGCTGTATCTCGATGAAATGGTTGCCGCCGCCGAGCGTGCCGAGCTGCAGGCGGCCGTTTTCATATTCCCGATAGACCACCGGCAGTTCTTTGGCGGTGAGGGCTCGGTCGGCCTGGGGCATGTTGCTGTCCGGCTGCGCTCTGGCATGGTGTTTAAAGCCGAGAGGTATTGTCTGAAGTTTCCTAGAAATGAAAAGCATCTTAAAGGGATTCGATATCACATGAGAATGGCTATTAGAAAGAGGATTCAACTTCTATGCCACAATGAGGCTGGTTGTGGCATATATTATATGAATTCAGCAAGATAGGTGGTGAAAGACAAGCGACACCATGGTATAGTTTCATGATCTAACCCATTGAAATTATATCAAAAGGAGCCGCTTGCCATGTTTATATTACGTGATTTACTTGCACCTTTGCAAGAGGAATTTTCCAATACAAAGCAGGGACAGAAAAGAAAAATTTGGTTTGCATACACATTGCTTGCAGTGGTCGTTCCGTTCACCTCCTCAATTACGTCCAATCTGCTGCGTGCCTTGCAAACTTTGTTTGGATTGGAGATCCAGAGTCAGCGGTTTTATACCTTCATGGGGAGTACAACGCTGCCTTGGAAAGCTTTATGGAGAACTATGTGGAGATTGATTCCCCAGCCGGCAACAGAAAAGCGCATTATTGTTGCACTCGATGATTCGATCAATCCCAAGAGTGGTCGGAAGATTTTCGGCTGTGGCCATTTCCACGATCATGCAGCAAAAGGAAATCAGAGTTCTTACCCATGGTCACAGTGTATACTGGCAATTGGTTTGCTTAAAAAAGTGAAATCCCGTTGGGCCTGCCTGCCTCTTGATTTTCGATTTTATATGATGCAGAAGGACATTAAGGCAAAGTCAGGTAATGCTAAACGAAAAGGCCATCTTATCCCTTTTGCGACGAAGATGGAACAGGCTGCTGAAATGCTCAAAGAAATTCATGAGCATTTCCAAAAGCCGCTGCTGGTAGTGACTGATAGCTGGTTTGGAAATGATGGCCTCTGGTCTCGACTGAAAAGAGGATCGAAGGGACATTTTCATTTGTTATCCCGCATGCGCACCAATATTACGCTGTACGATTTTGCACCTGTTCCGGCCAAAGACGGAAAACCAAAAGCGGGGCGTCCCAGAAAATACGGGGATCGTCTGGGTAGTGTCGATGAATGTGCCGCCAGATGGAAAGAAAAGGCGCTGCCATATACTGCTTTTCTCTACGGTAAGCAGAGACAAGTGCTGGCTCATGCACAGACCATCATGTTAAAAACGATGAAGTGTCCAGTACGTGTTGTCTGGGTGTACAGAAAAACAAGATATGTTGCACTCATGACAACGGACTTGACTCTCTCCGTTGAACAGATAATTGAATACTATGGAGCACGCTGGAAGATTGAAGCGGGATTCAAAGAAATCAAGCAGGAGATTGGCAGTTCAAAATCACAGACACGAAATGCCGATGCCGTGCTCAATCACCTCAACTTCTGCATGATGGCTACAACATTGACTTGGATTTATGCCGATCGATTGCAATATGCACCAGATCGAAAATTTAAGATCCGCGGCCGATCTGGATTTGCATTTTCTGATGTACGAAGAATTATAGCAGAGGCGGCATTGGGGGAGGATTTTCAATCGATTTGCCCATTGCCAAAGCAAAGACCGCAAAATTCTTTCGTCAAAACGCTGTTACGCATGGTTGCTTAAAGGCAGCAGAATTTGTGATATACAGATACACAGGAAACTTCAGTTAAAAACTGCTCGATAAAAAACCTTTTAGACAATGCGGATCAGGGTTTTCTCTCGTTTAATGCCGACCTGATCATCTATGAAGAGCACAGCGTCGTCTGCAACAACATATTCACGCGCCCAATCGCCAGCATGAACTTTGGCGTTTTAATGAAGGACTATCTTGATGAAAAACAGCACATGTTACTAATCAAGTCACTCGACAGTCTGTTTGAACAAAAGAAAGAAGCTAGATCCAAAGTCTATCTGAAGCTGCTGCCACATGAGTTTAGGGCGGACAATCGCTCTATCAGCATCGCCTACAAGATCATCTCCTTCAGCGAATCGAAGATCCTCATGGTCATCCTGACTGACATCACCGACAAAAAATCCTTGGAGAAAAAGGCACAGGAAGAAAGGAACAACATGAAGTTAATCTTGTCGGCGATCAACTGTAAATCCGAGATCATCGAGGCGGTAGCGGAAGCACGGGACTTCTTCTCTTTTGAGGCGAGGCAGATCCTTGACCAGCACCATTCCGTCAAAGACGTCTTAACGGTCTTGTTCCGGATCATTCACACTATGAAGGGCGACTTCGCGTTACGCTTCCTCCATAATACCGCAGTCAAACTGCATCAGCTAGAGGAACAGTTTGTCACCATGTTGAAGGAACCGGAAAAACACCCTCCTGTTATGCTGCGCTGCCTCATCGCCAAGATCGATTTCAATGCTGTCATCAGAGAAGATATGACCATCATCCAGGAGTTTCTCGGTGAAGGTTTTCTTGACTCAGGCAAGCAAATCAACATCAACTATGACCGCTTTGAGTCCCTCATCAATATCATCGAGGATCGGTACCACGGCGACGACAAACAATTTCTCGTAGGAAGCATTCAAGAACTCACCTACCCCTCACTCAACTCAATTCTCCTCGGTTATAGCGGATATATAGAAATTCTCGCTTTAAAACTGAACAAGGCAATTGCTGAAATTGAAATTTTTGGCGACATAATCTATGTCAATCGGCAAATATACGCGAATTTCCTCAAATCAATGATTCATATCTTCAGAAATATTATCGATCATGCCATCGAACACCCCGAAGAGCGGGCTGAAAAGGGGAAGGTGGGGAGGGGAAGAATCCGCTGTGAACTCCTGAAGAACAGTTCTAATTTCATCATCAAAATCTCCGATGACGGAGCAGGGATCAATCCACCCAACATTATTTCACTGGCGAAAGCAAAAGGCATCTACACCAGCGAAGAGGCCGCTGCCCTGTCTGACGAGGCAATCATCAACACTATCTTTCTGGACTCGTTTTCCACCAAGAGCGAAGTGAGCATGCTTTCCGGACGAGGAGTTGGTCTTTCTGCGGTGCGCAATGAGGTATTGGCCCTCCGGGGAACAATTGAAGCTCAATCGAAAGTCAACGAAGGAACAACTTTCATAATTACACTTCCTTACCTCGATCATTGCATTACGCATTGAGCGGCCTCTTCTTTCTGAACAGTACCCCAGCATGGGAGTGTTGTTCTCTGTGTCAATGTGACCATCTTTTTCCAATTTCCTTCGTTCTTTTCTCTCGACTCACTTTCCCCACCCATTTTACTATCGTAGCAAGGATTTTTTTAACCGTAGCTTGAAGGCGTATCGAGCGATAGAATGTGTTGTTGCTTGGGGCCAAGGGCTTGCAAATATTGGCACTGGATATCAGTCAGGGGCATAGTCAGGCGACATATCGCACCGAATCTGACAATCTGAAGGCCCGCAAACATCGTGCTCATCATGAATACGGTGGGGCGACGTGTCTTTTTGTTGGCCCAACCGGGAAACTCAACGTTATTCTCGAGCACATGTTGACGCAGAAGGTGCTCGATGAGGTTTCAGATCAGCAGCGCCATCCGTAAAATTGCGCCGAGTACCTCAATTCGTTCCGGTTTCTTAAGGAACATGTCTTTGACGATCAGTGGATCCTTGAGAAAGGAAAAGTTG
The DNA here is from genome assembly GCA_945863875.1 of Desulfopila aestuarii DSM 18488. Classification (GTDB taxonomy): domain Bacteria; phylum Desulfobacterota; class Desulfobulbia; order Desulfobulbales; family Desulfocapsaceae; genus Desulforhopalus_A; species Desulforhopalus_A aestuarii_A. The sequence goes on along the minus strand of CAMBBS010000046.1, from coordinate 1,983 downwards.
CGCCCGATGGTGTACTGTTCTTTGTATGCGCGCAGAAGATCAGCACCAGTTTGAGCACCATCTCCCTCAAGCCGAACATTGCACAGGAGCACGAAACATCCTGCTTCTTTCGGTTGTTGTTCAATATGTTCCAGGTTTGGCCGAACTTTGGCGTCGAGGAAGTAGTACTCCGAGGCGATATTGCAAGATTGGCCCTTTTTCGGGCGGCCACGAGCATAGCGGACCTTTTTGCACACCGAGGTCTCGATGTAATGGAGTTGAGTGATGTTGATTTTGTCGGAATCAGAGTTGCACTGGTCATAATTCCCCCAGACGTTAACCGAGGCAGTATCGAAATGCGCCTTGCTCATGTCCAAGGGGAACCGCCGGCAAACCTGGCAGGCGACGTCGCCGAAGAGTTTTTCGGCTCCCACCTCGAAGATGGCATCCATGGCACGACCTACGCTCGTATCATTGAACACCGAGTCGGCGAGATGCCGGCCAAGTAAAAGTTCAGTGTCCTGGTGCTTGAAAAAATCGGCCAAACGGTACAGCGGACTGCGCCCCGAGAGCGTATCGAGTACCATGGTCTGAACCATTGTGCCCGCGTCTGCATCCATTTCGGTGGGCACGACCGAAGGCATTAATCACCGATGATATTCGTGGACAGATTACCTCGAACCGGCAAGCGATTGTTGAGGCGTTGACCGAACCGCAACTAAGCAAAGACGACTTGCCACCGTCACGCAACAAACAGCAGACAGACATACCAGCGAAACGGCACGTGAGGGGCAAAGCAAAGCCGTCACCTGTTGCGTTGGCATGGTTGAAAGAACACCGGCAAGAGCTACTTGATGCAGGATGGGCCCGGAGCGAATTATACGACCGGCGGAAATATCGACAGGGCTTTGCCTGGATGGATTTATGGGAAGAGGCTTTTTCGCTGGCATATCTCCACCCGGACGGCACGATTGAATTCGAGTGTTCACCGCATGGCAGGAATTTTTTCCAGACATGCCGACCGGGATCAATGGCGATATGCACAGCGTCAATAAGGCCAACTTCGCCATTCTGCAGTGGTTCGGACTGCGCTTCGAGCCGCGCTTCACCAACCTCGACGACCAGTTGAAGGGGCTGTATTGCGTTGACGATCCGGCGCAGTACGAGAAATGCCTGATCCGTCCTGTCGGCCAAGTAGACCGACAGCTCATCGTCAGCGAGAAGCCAAACATCGACAAGATTGTCGCCACCCCGGGCCTTAAAGAGATGACCCAGGGTACCCTGATCCGCAAGCTGTGCACCTACACCACGCCGAATCCGACGCGGCGTGCGGTCTTCGAGTTCGACAAGCTCATCCCTAGTATCTATACGCTGCGCTACCTGCGCAATCCGCAAAAGGAGCGCAACGTCAGAACTCCTGATCTCTAGAAAGAAGCAGCAATTGGTTTATGTTACAAATATTCCTGTAATAACAATGGAGTATAGATAAACGATTTCCTAGTTGGCTTGAGAAGATTGGCGACGGGTGAGGATTCTGATAAGATACCGCCCTTTCATCAATTAGCACTTCTAATGCACATCTTAGCAACCAGGGACCGACGAAATGCCACAACTCCAATTACCGTTTTTCCCCAAGGGATGACGCTCATTAATGCCAACATCGGTTTTCATCGTGAGGGAGACAACATCACCTATTTTCATGGCCATCTCCCTGTTTTTCGCCATGGGGTTGACGCGACCAACGAAGCTTTCGCATGATTACCAGTCAGCTCTATGTAAATGGCAGCGCGAAACAGTCTGAAATCTGTCGAGCTTTTCGCATCGCAGCAATCAATGTGAAGCGAGGCGTAAAGTTGTATCGCGAGAAGGGAATCGCCGGATTTTACGAAGAACCGCGAAGGCGCGGAGCTGCAGTTCTGACACCGCCGGTACTTGTAGAGGTTCAGAGGTGTTTGGATCAGGGGGAAGAGCTGGCTGAGATCGCCACCCGGATGGATCTCCTGC
>CAMBBS010000045.1 GCA_945863875.1 Desulfopila aestuarii DSM 18488 | reverse complement strand
TTTATGCGGCAAATGGCCGGCAAGGCCAAAATAAGCGGCCCTTGATAACCATGAATGCCGGACCCTGTCCGATGGTGACCTCGGCTGGCCGGACGTGAGGATGTGAGGAGCCTTTTATTGATTTGCAAACGGTGTAATTGCTGATAAGCGTAGTGTTGCCACACAAATATTTGACTCGTGTGCCAGAATGGCAGGAGGTTTGTCGGCGAACGAAAAAAATCTTGCAAGATCGGTCGGAAAGGGACAGGACGATTTTCGTGAATACCGCAGTTTTAAGCAGGGAGTCGGTTTTTTTAGGCCAACCTTAAAAAACGATGTTTTGTCACCTAAAAAAAATCATAATAAAACAAACACATGTGTGGATACGTCGATCTTTGTAATCCAAAGGAAATGTATTGTCCACAAAATTAAACCTGTTATACACCCGACATATTGAACTAGGAAATCCGGCCTTATCGAATCAAGATAATTCATGGATTATTGACTAACCTCAGCAATAAGGAGAGTGTATGAACATTACCAGGAGGAGATTTCTTGCCATGTCCGGGGCAATAGGATCAGGGGTAGCCCTGTCCTCGCTAGGACTGGATTTAACTGCTTTGAAGGCCCATGCCGCAGGACTTGGGAAGATGGACCGAATCCGGGCGGCCAGGCAGTCGACAACCATCTGCTGTTACTGTTCAGTGGGTTGCGGCCTGATCTGCAGCACCGACAGGCTGACCGGCAAGATCATCAATATCGAAGGAGATCCCGACCATCCAATCAACGAAGGTTCGCTCTGCGCCAAAGGTGCCGGGCTGTTCGGCTTGACCGAAGTTAACGAACACCGCCTGCGCAAGGTGCTCTACCGGGCACCAAAGAGCGACAAGTGGGAGGAAAAAGACTGGGACTGGAGTCTCAAACGGATTGCCCGTCTGGTTAAGAACACACGCGATGCCGATTTCATCACCCATAACGGTAAAGGCCAATTGGTTAACCGGGTCGAAACCATCGGCCACTATGGCTCCTCCAATATCGGCAATGAAGAATGCTGGACACTCAGCGTGGGTTGCCGCGCCATGGGACTTGTCTACATAGATCACCAGGCCAGGATCTGACACAGTCCCTCCGTATCGGCTCTGGGAGAGTCGTTTGGCCGCGGTTCGATGACGAACCACTATATTGACTTAAAGAACAGCGATTGTATTCTCATTATGGGCAGCAATGCCGCCGAAAACCACCCCATCGCCTTCAAGTGGATTCTCCGCGCGAAGGATCGGGGTGCTAAAATAATACATGTCGACCCCCGCTTTACCAGGACATCGGCTCGGTGTGATTATCATGTGCCGCTGCGTTCCGGTACCGATATCGCTTTTCTGGGCGGTATGATCAAGCACATTATTGACAATAATCTCATCCAGGAAGAATATGTTAAATATTATACCAATGCCTCGCAGATAGTAAGCCCAGACTATGACTTTCAGGATGGCCTTTTCTCCGGCTATGATGCAGAAAAACGCAAATATGCCAAGAATACCTGGACCACCGAAAAAGACGCGGCAGGGATACCGGTTCGCGACTATACCCTGGAAGATCCACGCTGCGTTTATCAGATGCTGAAAAAGCATTATAAGCGGTATACCCTGGAAAAGGTTTCTTCGATCACCGGGGTGTCCAAAAACAACCTGCTCAAGGTCTATAACGAGTATGGTGCAACCGGCGCCAAGGACAAGGCCGGCACCGAATGCTATGCCCTGGGCTGGACCCATCACACGGTCGGCAGTCAGAACATCCGGGCCATGGCGATCATCCAGCTGCTGCTCGGCAACATGGGCATCTGCGGCGGCGGCATCAATGCCCTGCGCGGCGAACCGAATGTTCAGGGTTCGACCGACCACGCCATCCTTTACAATATCCTGCCCGGTTATCTGAAAATGCCTTCAGGACCTGTAGACACCCTGAGCAAGTATCTTGAGAAATACACTTCCAAATCCACCGATCCACAATCGGCGAACTGGTACCAGAACTATCCCAAATATGCTGTCAGCTTCCTGAAGGCAGTATGGGGCGCCAAGGCAACTCCGGAAAACGAATTCGGTTATTCATGGTTGCCCAAGCTGGACGACGGCAAAGACTACTCAATCATGCATGCTACTGACCAGATGTACGCCGGTAAGATGAAGGGGTTCTTCGCCTACGGTTCAAATATCGCTGTCAGTTCACCAAACTCGACCAAAGTTCGGAAGGGTTTGGAAAAACTGAAATGGATGGTCAACGTCAATATCTTTGACAACGAGACTTCCTCTTTCTGGAAGGGACCCGGGGTCGATCCGAAAACGATCGATACCGAAGTTTTCCTGTTGCCGGCTGCGGCAAGCATGGAAAAAGAGGGCAGTCAGAGCAATTCTGGCCGTTGGGTTCAATGGCGGTATAAGGCGGCAAATCCCCCGGGAGACGCACTTTCCGACGGTGATATCACCATGCGGATCATGGATACGGTCCGCGAGCTCTACCAGAAAGAAGGTGGGGCATTTCCGGAACAAATCCTTAATCTGAAGTGGGATTATAAGGATGCTTTAGGAAATTTTGACGTGGCAAAGGTTTCCAAGATGATCAACGGTCACTATAACCAGGATCTGACCGTCATCACGGATCCGATAAAAGGAACGACAGAAGAGAATAAGAAGGGTGAAACCGTACCATCTTTCGCCAAACTGACGGCCGACGGTTCGACTTCCTGCGGCAACTGGCTGATGAGTGGAAGTTTCGATCAAAAGGGTGTGAACAAGATGATGAACCGCGGCAAGGAGGATCCTACCGGCCTCGGTCTCTATCCAGACTGGTCTTTCGCCTGGCCGCTCAACCGACGTATCATCTATAACCGCGCTTCCTGTGACCTCGAAGGAAAACCCTACAATCCGAAGATGAAACTGCTGGAATGGACGGGAGAGAAGTGGGTCGGCGATGTTCCCGATGGTCCCTGGCCACCGATGGCGAATACGGAGAAGGGAAAATATCCCTTTATCATGAAGGCAGATGGTGTCGGTTCCCTGTTTGGTCCGGGCATGGCTGAAGGACCTTTCCCGGAACATTATGAACCGCTGGAAGGACCGCTTGCCACGAACCCGATGTCGGCTCAGCGCATCAACCCAGCCGTCAAGGTATTCACAAGCGATCTCGATAAGGTTGCCAATGCCGACCAGAAATTTCCTTATGTCTGCACCACCTACTCCTGCACCGAGCACTGGTGCTCCGGTTTCACCCGATGGCAGCCATGGCTCCTTGAGGCTATGCCCGAGGCTTATGTCGAAATAAGTGACAAGCTGGCTACTCAGCTGGGTCTTAAAAACGGTGAACGTGTCAGGGTCTCTTCTGTCCGGGGTGAAGTAACATGTGTGGCCATGGTCACCAAACGGATGACACCGTTTGAGGTGGAAGGCAAGGTCGTCCATCAGGTAGGAATGCCGTGTAATTATGGCTGGTTAAATCCTGTAAAGAACGACGACGATTCCGTCAACCACCTGACCCCGGCCGTGGGTTGCCCTAATACTTTCTGTCCGGAGTATAAGGCATTCATGGTTAATGTCAGCAAGGCTTAAGGGGGTGAGGAAATGAAACAAGAACTCATAAAGTTGATTGACCTATCACGCTGTACCGCCTGCCGCGGTTGCCAGATTGCTTGTAAACAATGGAACGAACTGCCGGCCAGGCAGACCGAAAACTTTGGCAGTTATCAAAATCCGCCTGATCTGCAGTGGAATACCTGGACGATGATCCGTTTCCAGGAGCGCGAAGACCAGAACGGAATTTTGCAATGGCTGTTCAGGAAAGACGGTTGCATGCATTGCTCCGATGCGGCCTGCATTAAAGTCTGTCCGACCGAGGCGCTATACCACACCGAATTCGGCAGCGTCAGTATGCACGAGCATAAATGCATCGGCTGCAAGGCCTGCATCCCGGCATGCCCCTTCGGAGTGCCGAAATTCAATGCTGCAACAAACAAGATTTCCAAGTGCGATCTTTGCTACACCCGGCTTCAGGCCAATCAGCTTCCGGCCTGTGTTCTCTCCTGTCCAACCGGAGCTCTGACTATTGGCGAAAAAGATGTCATGCTGAAAAAAGCCTATAAACGGGTCAAGGAACTAGGCGGAGATGCCAGTGTTTACGGCGATAAATTTCTTGACGGCACCCATGTCGTCTATGTATTGCCGGAGAAACCGGAAGTTTACGACAATCTCCCCACCGATCCCAAAATGCCTCTGACCATAATTGTCTGGAAGGATGTGCTCAAACCGGCAGGGCTTCTTGTCGCAGGCAGTGTCGTGGCGGGTGCCTTCCTCCACTATATCACCCATGGGCCTAAGACCCCCGAAGAGGAAACCACAAGTGAAGGAGGTAAGCTATCATGAAAACGGGAATGATTAAGGCCACGGGGCCCTTTGAACGGGTGGTGCACTGGTGTGTGGCTCTCTCCTGTCTCTTTCTGTGTATCACCGGAATGGGGATGATGTATCACTCCCTGAACTTTGTCGGCACCCTGGTCGGCGGCATGGAAAATCTCAAAAACCTCCATAACTACGGGGGAATTTTCTTTGCCGTGAGTCTCTTGTTTGCCATCATCATATGGTGGAAGGAAGCCGGAATATTTTCCTTCCCTGAAGACCTGCAGTGGATCCTGGCGGCCGGCGGCTATCTTTGGAAGGTCGAGAAGGTGCCGGAAGTAGGCAAATACAATCCGGGACAGAAAATGTTCTTTTGGGCTGTATCACTGTTTGGTACGATCATGGTGGTAAGCGGCCTGATTATCTGGTTCCCGACCGGCTATGCAATGGCGACTCTACGGCTGATGTATGTCCTCCATGCGCTTGGCTTCGTGGTAATCTTTGCCTTCTTTTTTGTCCATCTCTACCTGGTTACCATCGGTGCACCGGGCTCGGCTCCGGCGATGTTTACCGGCTGGGTGACACGGGGCTGGGTCAAGACGCAGCACCCGAAGTGGTTGAAAGAAATGGAAAAGGACGGCACTCTGATCGTCTATGGCCAGAAGAAAAGTGCCGAAAAAAAAGTATGAGTTTCGAGATTACAACTCGAGAATCACCTCTATTCCCGGTAAACGGGAAAACCAGGACAGCTTGTTTTCTTGCAAAAAACAAGAAAACAAGCTGTAAGGTACTAAAACATCACTTTTTAAGACACAGTCAACTGTAACTTACGGACCGGGGGTTTTTCCCACCCCGGTCCTTTTTTCACTTAACCTCGCGCAGGCGAGACTTTATACATTAGCAGCAAGGAAAAATAAAAATGGCAATCGACACTTATGAAATCGAAGACTTGGTGAGGGAAATCGAGCAGCTTCGCAATACACAACCCCATCTGCAAACCTTACTCGACGCCTTTAGTCATCTTTTTTTGGAAAAAAACCGGTGGTTGTCAGAGACATCCGTCGATCCGACAATCTTGCCGATCGATCCGCTGCGATTTGCGGAGGGTATTCCGCTTAATCAGCAACATCAGCTATTTTTCACACATGATCCATGGGGTAGTGCCGGGTGGTCGGTCGTCAATGCAATTACCCACGGATTTCCAAATTTAACCGAAGACATGCAAGTTATTTTGCATCGGGTTACCGCAGGAAAGTCTGATAGCTTCTCCCAGTTTTTTACCAACGCTGAAGAAGTTGCAGGACAACTCGCCCTGAGGGCTGAGGAACTGGGCATTTCGACGGTCTCGCTTCATTTCTTCCTGCGTGTCCTGAACAGTTTCATGTTGACGAAAAAGGCCAGGGACATGAAACTGGAACTCTCCGCCTATTCCTGGACAAAAGGCTATTGTCCGCTCTGCGGCAGTTTTCCCCACCTGGCCATCCTTGGAGAAAAGGGACAACGCCTTTTGCAATGCGCAGATTGCGGCCATGCCTGGCCGTTTTCCCGTCTCGCCTGCCCGTACTGTGACCACGAAGACCCGCAAGACACCAATATTATTTTTATAGACGGGCAAAAGGAGGAGGCTGCTTTTACCTGCGACAAATGCAACAGATACCTGCTCACGGCCAACCGATCAGCCTGTCTCGGTCATCCCCCTGCCGATCTCATCGCCATGGGACTTACTCACCTCGACATAATTTTGCAGGAGAAGGGGTATAGTCCAATGACCGAGTGCGACTGGAACAATTTCTGCGGTTAATTCCTTAAGGCCATTTGACACCGCAGCTGTACGAACAAAGAACATTGCGGAAATATTCTCTCCATATACATACATCGGCAAGATGAGCATCCCTCGAATTGTACAAAAGGAGGCAGCTGTTCAAAAGAGAGACATTTTGGCCTCATTCGCAATTTTATGTGTCTTTATGACCCGCAGCCACGCAACATATTGTTTTCAAATGTATATTACTTCAACTTACAAAACTTTCTAGAGCCGGTCGACTCTTTTCTAAAGCGTGCAGGGACATATTGTCTCGGTTTGCTTTGGCTCGTTTGTTTGTTTCCCCTTTCACTTGCCGATTTTTTTCTGCCATTTGAGCTTGCAGGCAGTCATTTAATGTTCGTCTAAGTAAGTATATCTCCATCAGAAAAGATTTTAATGTATTTAAATTACAAGAGATTACTATGGCATAGTACTTGCTGAAATTGAGTGCAGTTCGTTTAATCCAAAACCCGGAAAAAACGATTACAGAAACTAAAACTCAAGGAAAGGAAGGTGACATTATGGCAATTCGAGAAGAAGTCTACGGCTATTTCATTCCCAGCGTTACTCTCATCGGCATCGGTGCTGCAAAACAGATCCCGGCTAAAATCAGAGACCTTGGTGGCTCAAAACCGCTCATCGTCACCGATAAGGGTATTACCGCCGCCGGCATCACCAAACAGATCACCGATCTCATGGCCCAGGCGGAGATGGAGTATGTTGTCTACGACGAAACAATCCCCAACCCCACCGATGAAAACGTCCATGCCGGAGTTGATGTCTACAAGAAAAACGGCTGCAACAGTCTGATCACCCTGGGGGGTGGTTCCTCCCACGACTGTGGTAAAGGCATTGGGCTGGTAATCGCCAACGGCGGCAAGATTCATGATTTTGAGGGTGTGGATAAATCCACCAAACCCATGCCACCCTACCTGGCGGTCAACACCACCGCGGGGACCGCATCCGAGATGACCCGCTTTTGTATCATCACCGACACTTCCCGACACGTTAAAATGGCCATTGTCGACTGGCGCGTCACCCCCGGCATTGCCCTGGATGATCCCCTGCTGATGATGGGCATGCCGCCTGCACTGACTGCTGCAACCGGAATGGACGCCCTCACCCATGCGGTTGAGGCCTATGTTTCCACAATCGCCACGCCGATGACCGACTCTGCCGCGGAAAAGGCCATTGAGTTGATCGCCAAGCATCTCCGTCCGGCCGTTGCCAACGGCAGTGATATAGTTGCCCGTGAAGGAATGTGCTATGCCCAGTATCTGGCCGGAATGGCCTTTAATAATGCCAGTCTCGGTCATGTCCATGCTATGGCCCATCAACTGGGCGGCTTCTATGACCTGCCCCACGGCGAATGTAACGCCATCCTGCTGCCCCATGTCGAGCGGTTCAACCTGATCGCCAAAATTGATCGATTCGTCAAGATTGCTGAATTGATGGGTGAAGTCACAACCGGTCTGTCCCCCCGCGACGCCGCCGAACTGGCCCTGGTCGCCATCAAGAAACTCTCCACCGATATCGGTATCCCCGGTGGTTTAGTCGAACTCGGCAAGCGCTACGGCAAGGATGTCAAAGCGGAAGATATCGAGACCATGACCATTAATGCCCAGAAGGATGCCTGCGGCATGACCAATCCGCGCATTCCCAAGGATGCCGACGTCAAGGCCATCTATAAGGCCGCCTTGTAAAGTCAAAAAGAATTCCGGTTCAGCCAGGCCCCAGACCTTTTGATTATCCGGGGCGAGGTTGAACCAGCTGTTGCATGATGTACTTGTCCAGACATTCGGCTATGGTCGACTTTTCAGGACGCGAATCTTTCGCGTCCTGTCGTTGTTTTAAGAAAGACGATAGTCCGGATGCACTATCAATATCTATTTGGGAGAAAAAAAATGCAGAGAAAAAAACTGTACGTCAATGGTATTGCCCGGACGGTGGTCACGGAATCGTCCGAGCTGCTGTCCGACGTAATCCGGAAAACCCTCCGTCTCACCGGGACCAAAGTCGGTTGCGGTCAGGGACAATGCGGCGCCTGTAACGTCATTGTCAACGGCAAACTGCTCCGTTCCTGCATCACCAAAATGGACAGGGTAGAGGATGGTTCGGCTATCACCACAATCGAAGGTATCGGAACCCCGGATGATCTCCATGCCCTGCAAATGGCCTGGATGGTCCACGGCGGAGCCCAATGCGGGTTCTGCACTCCCGGTTTCATTGTTTCCGCCAAGGCCCTGCTCGACACCACCCCTGATCCATCCCGTGAAGCCATCCGCGACTGGTTTCAGAAATACCGCAATGCCTGCCGCTGCACCGGCTACAAACAACTGGTCGATTCAGTCCAGGATGCAGCGAGAGTTCTGAAAGGAGAGTTGACCCTGAAAGACCTGGCTTTCAAACTTCCTGCAGACGGCAAGGTCTTTGGCACCAGCATGCCGCGGCCAAGTGCCGCGGCCAAGGTAACCGGCACTTGGGATTTCGGTGCGGACAGCGGGCTGAGCCTGCCGGAAAACACCCTGCAGATGGCGCTGGTACAGGCCGAAGTGTCCCATGCGAATATTCTGTCCATAGATACCAGTGAAGCCGAAAAGATGCCCGGAGTGGTTAAGGTGGTGACAGCCAAGGACATCAAAGGGAAAAACCGAATTACCGGCCTTATTACCTTCCCGTCAAATAAGGGTGATGGCTGGGATCGTCCAATCCTCTGTGACACCAAGGTCTTCCAGTTTGGCGATGCCTTGGCCATCGTCTGTGCCGATACCGAAAAAAATGCCAAGGCCGCGGCAAAAAAAGTCAAGGTCGAGCTTGAAGAACTGCCTGCCTACATGAGCGCACCGGCAGCCATGGAACCCGACGCCCTCGAGATCCATCCAGGGACACCCAATGTCTATTATATTCAGAAGATTGCCAAGGGTGGAGAAACCCAGCCTATTTTCAACCAGGCCGAGGTGGTCATTGAAGGCGATTATTATGTCGGTCGTCAGCCGCATATGCCCATCGAGCCCGATGTCGGCTATGCCTATCATGACGATGCCGGCAAACTGGTTATCCACTCCAAATCCATCGGTGTCCATCTCCATCTTTATATGATCGCGCCCGGCCTGGGCGTGGAGCCGGAAAACCTGGTTCTCGTCCAGAATAACACCGGCGGGACCTTCGGCTATAAATTCAGCCCGACCATGGAGGCCTTGGTCGGCGCAGCAGCCATCGCCACCGGACGCCCGGTCTTTCTCTGCTATGACTACTTCCAGCAGCAAACCTACACGGGGAAACGGTCGCCTTTCTTCATGAATGTCAAGTTCGCCGCCGACAAAAAAGGCATGCTTCAGGGCATGGAGACCGACTGGTCAGTTGATCACGGTCCCTATTCCGAATTTGGCGACCTGTTGACCCTGCGCGGCGCACAGTTTATCGGTGCCGGATACGATATCAAAAACATCCGTGGAGAAGGCCGCACCGTGTGCACCAACCATGCCTGGGGATCCGCCTTCCGCGGCTACGGTTCGCCCCAGTCCGAATTCGCCTCCGAAGTGCTGATGGACGAACTGGCCGAAAAACTGGGCATGGATCCGCTTGAATTGCGCTACAAGAACTGTTACCGTCAAGGATCGACCACACCAACAGGTCAGGATCCGGAGGTATACTCCCTGCCGGAAATGCTTGACAAGCTCCGCCCGAAATACGAAGAGGCCAAAAAACGAGTTGCTGCCAATTCCACCGATGCGGTCAAACGGGGGGTCGGCATTTCCCTTGGCGTCTATGGCTGCGGACTTGATGGTCCGGATACCGCTGAAACCGACGTCGAGTTGAACGTTGATGGTACCGTTACCGTCTTCAACACCTGGGAGGACCATGGTCAGGGAGCGGATATGGGGACGATGGCCACTGCCCATGAGGCCCTGCGCCCCTTGGGTCTCACCACCGACCGGATCAAGCTGGTGATGAACGACACCGGCAAATGTCCTAACTCCGGTCCCGCCGGCGGCAGCCGCAGCCAGGTCGTGGTCGGTCAGTCTATACGGGTTGCCTGCGATGAGCTTCTCAAGGCCATGAAAAAGGATGACGGCACCTTCCGCACCCATGCCGAGATGCTGGAGGCGAAAATACCCACCAAGGTAAACGGCAAATGGAGCGCTCCTGCCAATGCCTGCGATGACAACGGCCAGGGGAACCCCTTCTGCAACTATATGTACGGGCTGTTTATGGCCGAAGTGGCGGTTGAAACGGCCACCGGCAAGACTACCGTGGAGAAGATCACCTGCATCGCCGATGTCGGCAAGATCGTCAATAAACTGGTGGTCGACGGTCAGCTGTATGGCGGAATCGCCCAGGCGATCGGCCTGGCGCTCACCGAGGATTTCGAGGATATTAAAAAACATTCGACCCTCGCCGGAGCCGGTTTCCCGTATATCAAACAGATCCCCGACGATATGGAGCTTATCTATGTGGAAAGCCCGCGTCCCGACGGCCCCTTCGGTGCATCCGGAGTCGGGGAGTTGCCGCTGACCTGTCCGCACGCAGCGGTCATCAACGGCATCTACAACGCCTGCGGAGCGCGGGTGCGAAATCTCCCGGCTCTGCCGGAGAAGGTGCTGGCCGCCATGCCGAAATAAGATCGGCTTTATGCAGGTCTCCTTCTGACCACCACAGGGACGATGCGCCGTATCGTCCCTGTGGTGTTAGCTCCCTTTAACCTTTTATCGCTGTGGCTCCCAGGAGCCTGTCCGAGAATGCTCTTTTGCCCTTCAACCGGATTGTAATGATGGATCAATCGCAACTGAAAGAAATCGAGGCCCGCTGTATCCAGGAAGAGCAACCTTTCTGCACGGCTGCCTGTCCCATTCATGTCGATGTCCGGGCCTTTATGGCGGCCCTTGCCAAAGGGGATATACGCGGAGCCCGACGGCTTCTGGACCGGGCCATGCCTTTTCCGGACATTGTCGGACGGGTGTGCGACCAGCCCTGTTACTCCTTCTGCAAACGAGGGGAAATCGGTGACCCGCTCAGTACCGGCAGACTTGAGCGTTATTGTGTCGTCAATAGCCAGACGGTGCTTAAACTGCCAAGATTCCCGGCTAAAAAAGGCCGGGTCGTGATCGTCGGCGGTGGTCTTTCCGGCATGACCGCGGCTCTTGATCTCGCCCGTAAGGGGCGCAATACCACACTCATGACCGGAAAAGCATGCATCGGCGGAACCCTGCTTGATTTTGATGAAAAACTTCTGCCGAAAAAGGCCCTGCTCCAGGCGGAGACCATCCTTGCGGACTACGGTGTCATTTTGCAAACCGCTACAGCGCTGCCCACACAATTTATTGTTTCCCTGGCATCGGACTATGACGCCGTCTACGTCGATCTGGACGAAATCGAACCGGGCCGATTACCCACCGCTGCCGGACGCCCCGACCCGCACACCCTGGCCCTTGGCCCCGAAGGCTGCTTTGCCGGCGGCGGAGCTTTCCCCGACACTGCTGCTTTTTCGGTAATAAAGCAAGTGGAAGACGGCCGTCGAGCCGCTCTTTCCATTGAGCGTTATCTGGACAAGGTCTCGCTTACCGCCCAGCGGGAGATGGAAGGAGTTCGGACTACCCGGATGCACACCGTAACCTCCGGTATTGCCCCTGTCGCCGAGATTGTTCCAGCCGATCCGGACGCCGGCTATTCCGATGATGAAGCCCGCCGGGAGGCTGGGCGCTGCATCCATTGCGAGTGTCTGGAATGTGTCAAGCAGTGCGTTTATCTCCGTGAATTCAAGGAATATCCGAAAACACTGCTGCGTAAGATCTATAATAATCAAGCCATCGTCCAGGGTACCAGGTCGGCCAACAAAATGATCAATTCCTGCAGCCTCTGTACCCAGTGCACGATGATCTGCCCCCATGACTTTCCGGTGGCTGATATCTGTCGCACCAGTCGACAGGAGATGGTGCGGGATAAGCACATGCCGCCCTCGGCCCATGAATTTGCCTTGGAGGATATGCAGTTCAGTCTCAGCGATTTCTGTACTCTCAGCCGCCATCAGCCGGGTAGCTCGACCAGCCGCTATCTCTTCTATCCCGGTTGTCAGTTGGCCGGATCGGCGCCGGAGACGGTGAAAAACACTTACGCTTTTCTCCGCCAGCAGCTTCCGGACGGGGTTGGCCTGCTGCTCAGCTGCTGCGGTATTCCCGCCCACTGGGCCGGACAGGATGGACTGTTTGCCAAGACTATGGCAAATTTCAAGATAGAGCATGAAAAGCTGGGCAAACCAACGGTGATCACCGCCTGTTCGAGTTGTCTGGCTCTATTCAAGGAATTTGCCGGCGAGATAGAAACGATTTCCCTTTGGGAGGTGCTGGACGGCCTGCAGCTGCCGACAGACAGAGCCGCTGCCCGCAAGCCGGAACAACCGCTGACCATCCACGATCCCTGCACGGCCCGGCACCAGCAGGTCATGCGCAGCTGTGTCCGTAATATCTGCACCAGACTCGGACTGGATATTGTCGAGCACGACTATAACGGCGAATTGACCGACTGCTGCGGCTACGGCGGTTTGATGCAGGTCGCCAATCCGCCCCTCGGCAAAAAGGCAGCCCGGGTTAAGGCGGAACGCAGCGAACATGCCGGTCTTGCCTACTGCGCCATGTGCCGCGACAACCTCGCCGCATCCGGCTCACCGGTTGCCCATTTGCTTGACTATATTTTCCCCGGACAAAAAGACGGCGATCCTCTGCTGCGAAACAATCCCGGCTTTTCCGGGCGTCATGAAAACCGGGCCCGCCTGAAAGAAGAAATGCTGGCTGAGCTCTGGGGGGAGGCCGCCGGTCCCGGTCCCGATCATGCAAGGATCCAGCTCATCATCAGCCGGGAGGTGGCTGAATTACTGGACAGCCGCCATATCCTCGACGATGACATCCGCAAGGTCATTTTTCATGCGAAACAAACCGGCAAGCACTTGATTAATCCGCACAACAATCATCACCTGGCGAGTTACAAACCGGTACGGGTAACCTATTGGGTGGAATATGAACCTGCAGCCCAGGGCAATGTGATTCACAATGCCTACAGCCATCGCATGCAGCTGCCGGAGGAACTTTCATGAGCAATTTTTCCTTTATCGAAGATACTTCCTGGCAGTGCGCCGGCTGCAGGCAGCCCCTGCAGCCGACCAAGGTCAATGTCAGTTATCTGAACTCGGTATTCAATGTCGAACTCATGACCTGCCCGCAGTGCGGCATGGTCCTGGTTCCGGAAACTCTGGCCATGGGCAAGATGCTGGAAGTGGAACAGCTCCTGGAAGATAAGTAAGATGACAAGTAAGACCACAATTACGCTCTACGAACAGGAGGAATTCTCTCAGGTTACCGGCGGCACCCTGCGTCCCGGCGGTCTTGCACTGACCAGCGAACTGCTTGCCCGCCGCAGGCCAAGTTCCGACTCCACCATCCTCGATGTGGGTTGCGGCGCCGGTCATACCGCAGCCCTGCTGGTCACCGACTTCGGCCTGCGGCCAACCGGTCTTGATCCATCGGCGATTCTCCTGGCCCAAGCGGTCCACCAGGCACCGGCCGCAACTTTTATTCAAGGAGTGGCCGCGGCGATTCCCTGTCGATCGCAGAGCTTTGAGACGGTCATTGCCGAATGTGTCCTTTCCCTGACCGGAGATATTGAACAGAGCCTGCGGGAGATGTATCGCGTTCTCAAGCCGGGCGGAGTGCTCTTCCTCAGCGATATCTATCGCAAACCGGCAGGTCCCAAGCCGGAGCTGTCCGATCTGAAGAGCTGCATCACCCATGCCCGGCCCCTGACCACAATAGAAAAAGGGTTGTCTACGGCCGGTTTCACCCTCTCCCTGCTCCAGGACCGCAGCGAGCTGCTGAAGCAGCTAGCCGGACAGATCATCTTCAGCTACGGCAGCCTGGAAAAATTCTGGCAGCTGTTCATGGGCACGGAGGCCGCACGGCAAACCTGCTGCACCCTGGCCGCCGCTCCCCTTGGTTACTATGCAATCATTGCCGAAAAAGGAGCCTATTATGGATGATACTTCTTTGCGTGTCATGCAGCTGAATGGTCAGGGTTTCTGCTGCAGCCAGATAATGATGCAGCTGACCCTTGCCGATATGGGTGTGGAAAACGTTGCCCTGGTGCGGGCCATGGCCGGACTCTGCGAAGGAATGGCCATTGGCGAGCTTTGCGGGGTCGCAGCCGGCGGCGCCTGCATCATCGCCCTGTACACCGCTAAAGGCAGTGCTGAAGAAACGGTTCTGGACTGCTATCCCCTGCTGCTGTCCAGGTTTATGGACTGGTACAAGGACAACGCCGATACCTGGGGCGGTATCCGCTGCGACGATATCATCGCTTTTCATGGCGGCAGAAAGCCCGAAGTCTGCGGCGACATGATGGTCCGCGCCCGGGAGATGATCCTCCAGCTGCTTGCCGAAAGTAACATCGACCCCAGCCTGCCACGAGAAGAAGCCGGTGCATACTGATCAGCAGATAAAACAGCTGTCATCGACCGCAAGTCTCTGCCCGGTGTGTCTCCGACGAATTCCCGCCGTTCGCGAACAACAGGGTGATACGGTCTATCTGGTCAAACACTGCCCGGAACACGGCAACTTTCGTACGGTGATCTGGCGGGGGCCGGTGGAGTTTTCTACCTGGCTGCGACCGAAAAAACCCTCCACCCCACAGCTCAGTTTCACTGCGGTTGATAAAGGCTGCCCCTTTGACTGCGGTCTCTGTCCGGAGCACGGCCAGCATACCTGCACCGCTCTCATTGAAATCACCAGCCGCTGCAATCTGCACTGTCCGGTCTGCTTTGCCGATGCCGGCAGCACGGAAAATAAAATGGACGAGCCCTCGCTGACCAGGATCGGTTTTCTCTATGACCGGATCATGGCCGCCTCCGGTCCCTGTAATATTCAACTGTCCGGCGGCGAACCGACGATGCGGACCGATCTGCCCGCGATCATTGCCTTGGGCCGGGACAAGGGCTTTCCCTTTCTCCAGCTGAATACCAACGGCCTGTGCCTGGCCGAAGATCCGAACTATGCAATATCCCTTAAAAAAGCCGGTTTGAGCTCGGTCTTTCTCCAATTCGACGGCCTCTGCGGCGCCACCCATACAACCCTGCGGGGACGCGACCTGACCGCAATAAAAGAACAGGCCTTGCTGCACTGTCAAGCCGCCGGACTGGCCGTGGTCCTGGTTCCGACCCTGGTCCCCGGTGTCAACACCCATGAGGTCGGGGCAATCATCGACTATGCCATCCGCTTTGCCCCCACGGTGCGCGGCGTCCATTTTCAGCCGGTCAGCTATTTTGGCCGTATGCAAAAAGACCCGGCCGACGAGGACCGGCTGACCTTGCCCGAAGTCCTGCAGTTACTTGAAGAACAGAGCGAAGGCACTCTCACCGCCGAAAACTTTTCCCCCCCGGCCTGCGAACACGCCCTTTGTTCGTTCCATGGCAATTTTCTCATCCAGGAAAACAATAGTCTTCTTCCCCTTGGCCATGCCAAGACCGCCTGCTGTTCGGGCGGTGAGCCCCAGACGGTGATTCCCTCAGCGCTGGAAGGCAGGGAAAAGAGTGTGGCCTTCACCGCTAGGCAGTGGTCGCTTCCTGTTATGGCCATTGCAGCCGAAACATCAAGCCGGGCGGGGAAACAAGCCAAGGTAGACGACGATCTCGATCGTTTTCTGGCCCGAGCACGAACCCACACCTTGTCGATCTCGGCCATGGCTTTTCAGGATGTGTGGACCCTGGACCTGGAACGGTTGCGGGGCTGTTGTATTCATGTGGTTTCCCCGGAGGGCGACATTATCCCGTTTTGCGCCTACAACCTGAGCTCCACGCTGGGCAAAACTCTCTATCGCCAGGTGGGACAACAATGAATATCACCTCCCTGGAAGCGATGATCAGCAAAAGTATCGGCCGGTCCTCCTCACCCCTGTCACGTTCCGAGATCGAAAGCTACCAGGCCGAACGGTTGTGCAGCCTTGTTGATTTCTGTCGGGAGCGGTCCGTTTTTTATCGACGTACTTTTACCGATGCCGGAGTCACCACGATCAAAGGAATGGAAAACCTGACAGAGCTGCCTCTGACCGGCGAAGACGACCTGCGCTCGCACGGATCACAGATGGTTTGTGTCAGCCAGGATGCGGTGGCCCGGATCATCACCTTACAGAGCTCCGGGACCACCGGTCATCCGAAAAGGCTCCATTTTACCGATGCGGATCTGCAACGGACCCTGGATTTTTTCCACCATGGCATGCTGTCCCTGGTCGACCCCGGACAGACGGTAGCGATTCTGCTGCCGGGCGCCACCCCCGATTCCACTGGCCATATGCTGGCCCAGGCTCTGCAACGGATGAAGGTGTCAGCTGCCATCCTCGGTCTGGTTAACGATCCCACTCTGGCCGCGCGCACCTTGCATAAACTGCAGCCCGACGTGCTGGTCGGTTTTCCGGTCCAGCTTCTGGCCATTGCTCGGATTGCGGCAAGCCTGAAACTCCAGCTCGGTCACATTCGCTCAGTACTGCTCTGTTCGGATTACATCCCAGAGAGTCTCGGCAGCCATCTGGCCGAGCTGCTGACCTGTGAGGTCTTCAGCCATTACGGCACGGTGGAAACAGGTCTCGGTGGCGGGGTCGACTGCGGCGCCCATTGTGGGCTGCATGTGCGGGAGGCAGACCTCTTGTTTGAAATCATCGATCCAAAAACCACCAATCCTCTCGCCATTGGTCAGTGGGGAGAAATCGTCGTTACCACCATCACCCGTACCGGCATGCCGCTTATCCGCTATCGTACCGGTGATCGTGGCCGGTTGTTGCCCGATCCCTGCCCCTGCGGCAGCCATATTCGTCGGCTTGACCGGGTCTTTGGCCGGATTGGCCAGGTCCACACCCTTGGCAATGGCCAACAGCTCGCCCTGCAGACTTTGGACGAACTTCTTTTTCCGCTGCCCGGCCTGCTCGATTTTCGGGCGGTCCTGACTGCGAAAAGGGGACACGAAAAACTTCACCTCCGCCTTGTCGCCATTCCAGGCGACGAGGATGTCCTGCTTCGTCAGGTTTCACAAAGGATGGCGACGCTGCTGGCGAAACTCAAACTGGAGCTGGTCCTCACCATCGATCCAACACCGACAATTCATCCAGGTAAACGTATTCTCGAAATCAAGCGACAGGAAATCAGAACATGAAAAAACTTATACAACAACTATGCTCCTTTTTAAGCGATGGAGAGGATCTCGTCCTCGTCACCATCTCCAGTCAGTCGGGTTCCACCCCGCGCCTGGCCGGTGCGAAAATGATCATTCATCGCGACGGTCGTATCGCCGGAACCATCGGCGGCGGTCTGGTCGAAGCCCAGGCCATGAAGGAAGCCCGAAACTGCTTTTCCGAGGGCCACTCCCTGCGCCGGGTCTTTGATCTTTCCAACAGCGACGCTGCGGTCACCGACATGATCTGCGGCGGCAAGCTGGAACTGTTTCTTGAATTTATTCCGGCCGACGAGGAAAATAAAAAAGTTTTCCGTGCCCTGCTTGAGGCCATGACTTCGGGACGCAGGGTTACCCTGGTCAGTTCGCTGGACGTCGACAGCGACAACCGGCGCTTCGTCATCGATCATCAGGGGCGTACCTTGCATGAAAAGGCGTCGGATGGCTTGCTCGCCGCCGTCAGGCAGATCCGTTCCTCCACCTCGGCCGCCACCCTTATTGATTACATGGGCCGGGAATATCTGATCTCCTATTTCGCCGTCGGCGGCAATCTCTTTCTCGTTGGCGCCGGGCATGTCGCCGCCTGTACTGCCGAAGCGGCGGCCCGGGTCGGCTTCCGGGTCATCGTCATCGACGATAGGATCGAGTTCGCCAACCGGGATCGCTTTCCCCTGGCGGATGAGATCAAGGTGATCCCCTCTTTTACCGACTGCTTCAAAGGGTATGATGTGGACGGGGACAGCTATCTGGTGATCGTCACCCGCGGACATATGCACGACATGGAAGTGCTCAATCAGGCCCTGCGCACCAGGGCCGGCTATATCGGCATGATCGGCAGCCGCAAAAAGCGCAACGCCATCTATGCCCATCTGATGGACAAGGGCTTCGAGGAGGCACAATTTGAGCAGGTTCACTGTCCGATCGGCATGGCTATCGAAGCAGACACCCCGGAAGAAATCGCGGTAAGTATTGTCGGCGAACTCATTTATCAGCGGGCAACCGGCAGGAAGGCATGGCACCTCATCTGAGCGCGATCATCCTGGCGGCCGGACTCTCTTCGCGCATGGGAAAAATGAAGGCGACTATTCCTCTTGGAACGGGTACTGTCCTCGACCTGTGCATTAGCCTTTTCAAAACCTGCGGCATTGAGGAGTTGGTGGTGGTCACCGGCCATCGCTGGGAAGAGACCGGCGCCATTGCCGAACGGGCAGGTGCACGAGTGGTCTACAATCCCGATTTTGGTGCCGGCATGTACAGCTCAATCAAGACCGGCGTGCGGCACCTGGCGAACGAAAGCGACGGATTTTTCCTTTTGCCGGTGGATATCCCTCTGGTGCGTCCCGGAACGATTCGGCTGCTGGCCCGTTCATTTTCGGCAACACCGGCGGCAATCACTTACCCGACCTTTGCTGGGAGACGGGGCCACCCACCACTCATTGGCCGCGACCTGCTTCCGGCAATTCTCGACAAAAAGCATCCCGAGGGCGGCCTGCGCTCCCTGCTGCAAACCTTCGAAAACAAAAAATCGGAACTGATAATCGATGTCCCGGTGCCCGATGGTAATATCCTTTTTGATATGGATACCCCGGAGGAATACATCGCCGGACTCAGACGTGCTGCCCGACTGGATTATCCGACTCCGGAGGAAGCAGCGATTATCCTCCGGCTCCACCCCATGCCGGTAAAGGGTCTGGCCCACGGCCGGCTGGTCGGTAGCATTGCCAAAACCCTCTGCCAAGCCATTTCGCACAACACCAAACGACTGCTGGATCCCGAGCTTTGCCAGGTTTGCGGCTGGCTGCACGATATGGCCAAGGGACATGCCAATCACGAACAGGAGGCCGGCCGCTGGCTGCGTGAACTCGGATTTGATCGGGCAGCGGAAATCGTTGCCGCCCACAGGGATCTGGCCTGGCAACCTGGAACGGCCATTACCGAAAAAGAACTGGTGCATCTCGCCGACAAACTGGCACGGGGCAGTAGGATTGTCGATTTGGCGGCACGCTTTAAGGAAAAACTCGACCTCTACCACGATAGGCCGGAGGTGGTGCGGGCTATCAACCGCCGCTTTGAACTGGCGCGGCGCCTTGCTGCTGCCGTCGAGACGGAAAGCGGCCAACGGCTCGAAGATATTCTTGCCCATACCCTGGATGAATGACCCATGGAATCAAAAATTTATCTGATCCGCCACGGTGAAGTTGACCACAACGCGCCTCGCTCGTTCCTCGGCTGGACCGACCCGCCGTTAAACGACAACGGTATCCGCCAGTCCCTGGGCTTACGCAAACTGCTGCAGGACATTCCCTTTACCGGAATTTTTGCCTCGCCCCTGCAACGGGCAATGCAAACGGCGGTTCTGGTTGGCGGTATTTTGTCTGCAGCTGTACGGCAGGTCGAGTCATTCAAGGAGATCAATCTCGGGGCCTGGGAGGGTTTGACTGTCGACGAGGTGCGGCATCGTTTCCCCGGGGAGTACGAACAGCGAGGTCGGGACATGGAATTTTTTCGGCCTGAGAATGGCGAGAGTTTCGCCGACCTTGCCGTCCGCAGCTACCCGGCGCTTATCTCCCTGGCGAAAACTTTCATGGGGCCGCTGCTGGTGGTTGCACACGCCGGGGTCAACCGGGCGCTGCTGTCGCGCCTCCAGCATAGGCCGTTGCATCGGTTGCTGGAGATTCCGCAGGATTATTGCGGGATCAATATCCTCAGTTACCACTCTGAAGTTTTGCAGGTGGAAGCTGTTAATCTTCATGAAATAACGTAATATTATCAGTGTTATACTTACAAGAGAGGCATAACAAGTGGGTATTACGACTGCGAACAACGTATCAATGAAAACCATCGTTCCGGTGGAACAGGCAGTGGGAATGGTACTCCCCCATGATATTACCGAGATTGTCAAAGATACCTTTAAAGGGAGGGCGTTCAGGAAGGGGCATGTTATCCAGCAGGAAGATATCGACCTTCTCCTCCGCCTTGGCAAGGAACATATTTATGTCCTGCAGCTGAGCGACAACGAGATTCATGAGAATGAAGCGGCTCTGCTGCTGGCCAGGGCCCTCGCCGGTTCCGGAACAGAATACCAGGAAGAAATAGTTGAGGGCAAGGTTTCCATCCGTGCGGCAACAGACGGCCTGCTGAAAATCGACAGGGAGGGATTGCTGCAGTTCAATATGCTCGGAGAGGTGATGTGCGCCACCCTGCAGACGAATACCCCGGTCAAAAAAGGGGAGCAGATTGCCGCCTCCAGACTGATTCCCCTCGTCGCCGGGCGGCGAGTGGTCGAACAGGCGGTGGCCATCGCCGAAACGAACAGACCGATCATCCAGGTGCTGCCGCTCCGCCCTGTCCAGGCAGGTCTGGTGATTACCGGCAATGAGATCTACTACGGCCGGATCGAGGATAAGTTCGAGCAGGTTCTGCGGGAGAAACTGGCCTGCCTCGGATCAACAGTGCAAAGTGTAAGATTTGCCCCTGACGATCCACAGCGGATCGCCGAAGAGATTCACCGGTGCCTTGCAGCCGGCTCGGAGTTGATCGTCACCTCGGGCGGTATGTCTGTCGATCCGGACGATGTCACCCGCCAAGGCATAAAAGAAGCCGGCGCGGAAAACATCGTCTACGGCACAGCTGTTCTGCCGGGTGCCATGTTTCTCGTCGGTCGAATCGGTCAGGTGCCGGTGGTCGGACTGCCGGCCTGCGGCATGTTTCATAGAATCACCGTATTAGACTTGGTCCTTCCGCGGATCCTCACCGGAGCTTCCCTTGAGCGCCGGGATATCGCCGAGCTTGGCCACGGTGGACTTTGTCGAAATTGTAAACATTGTCAATATCCGGTCTGCAGTTTTGGTAAATAACAGTGTGCCGAAACCTTCTTGGCTCTCCTCTATCGGTCAATACCGCCCATGCAAAGATATTTTATCTCAAGGTAATCGTCCATACCATATTTCGAACCTTCGTGTCCGTTTCCTGATTGCTTAACTTGGGTTAAGTCCAACTCCGGCAGAGAGATTATCAGTTCATTTATTATTAGGCCGACCCGCTCCCCTGACAAAAAAGGCATCAGAGCAATTCGCAACGGCACGTGCGGAGGACACTTGTGAAACAATACCTGCATTGTGTTTATTTCATTAAGTACTTTGACCGCAGCAGGATAAAAAGTTTTTCCTGCCTGCGTTGGGCTGGCCCCTTTGGCATGTCGGATAAACAACTGTCTGTCGAGTTCCTTTTCCAACTGGCCGAGATTCGGCAAATCCATCCTTGAACAGGGCGGCAACAACGCTATCATCCTCACCCCTCATGCCGACCTGACAATGGCCCTGCCCGCCATCGTCTTTGGAGCGGTCGGCACGGCTGGACAACGCTGCACCTCGACCCGTCGATTGATTATCCACGAATCGATCTACGACAATGTCAAAGAGGCCATCGTCAGTGCCTATGCCGGCCTGAAGATTGGCAACCCTCTCGATGAAAACAACCACGTCGGCCCTCTGATTGACAGCGATGCGGTCGAAGATTTCCTTAATGCACTCAAAAAAGTTCAAGAAGAAGGCGGCAAGGTTATTTACGGAGGATCTGTCCTGGAAGGTGAAGGTTTTGAGTCGAACTGCTATGTGGTCCCGGCTGTAGCCGAAGTGGAAAACAGCTACAAGATCGTCCAGGAAGAGACATTTGCCCCGATCCTCTACCTGATCAAATACAGCGGCGAGGTCGAAAATGGTCTTCTGCTGCATAACGATGTTGCCCAGGGCCTCTCCTCGGCCATTTTCACAGAGAATATTTGTGAAGCCGAACTCTTCATATCGGCGGTAGGATCTGACTGCGGTCTTGCCAACGTCAACATCGGCACTTCAGGCGCTGAGATCGGCGGGGCTTTTGGCGGCGAGAAAGAAACCGGCGGCGGTCGAGAATCCGGCACCGATGCGTGGAAAACATATATGCGCCGTCAAACGAACACCATCAACTACGGCAAGATCCTCCCCCTTAGCCCAAGGAATCAAGTTCGATATTTAACCCAGATGAAATCCGAGCTAACTTGTTTAATTGTGGTCTTTATTTTCCCTTTTCGATTGCTGAGGCTTCAAATCCATATTTTCTCAATATTTTTTGACCTTCGGGCGATAATATATACATTGCCAGTTGCCATGCCTCACCCGATGCTCCATTCCTGACCACTATGCCGTAATCGGCACCTACAGAAAGATTTTCAGGGATTCTGATGATCTTCAGGGATTGCACTTCTTTTTGGGCCAACAAGGCATTGGTGCAATAGGTAAGGAAAACGTCTGCTTTGTTCTCACCCATTACCCATCCATATTGGTTGCGGCCTTCGGGGGCCAACTCACTGTCTGGTCCGCCAGTGAGTTGGAGCGCCTTCCCGGAAAGCGTCGTGAAACTCCCTTTTTCTATCGTCTCAGCCTTTTTAAAGAGATCTAAGGCATAGTCGCCGCTTGGATCTGCTTTTGGTGTCGAGATTCCCACTCTGACATTCTTATCCATAAGGGTATTCAAGAGATTGTCTGTTGTTGCTTCTGAATCAGACTGAGCTAATGCACAAAGCTGATTACGGGTAAACAGCACAACGGGACTTCCCCATCCGCTGGATGCAAGTTTTACGGGGTGGGCCATATTCGCAGAGGCGAAAACATCGGCGTTTTCGCCTCCTTCAATAGCCGTTGTCAAAAGGCCGCTGGGGCCGAATTTTGTAGCTACTTTGGTCTTGTAGATTTTTTCATAGGAAGATGCCACCTCGCTGAGAGCCGTCTTCAAGCTTCCTGCAGCATAAAGGTTTAAGGACTCGGCCGAAACGGACAGAGGAATGGAAAGGACAAACAGAGTAATAATAACCAGGTAGTTTCGACAAAATTTCATGATTATCTCCTTAATATTCAGACATATGGATCAGTTTAATGACCGGTCGTCAAGTGTGACCGCCGGCACTTTTGGACAGAAAATGTTCTTCTTGTATATATGGCGCAGGTTCAGGCTGTCTTTGCAAAGGCGATAATAGCATCGAGACTCTTGGAGTGTGTCTGCGCCATGTTAACCAAAGTGTCAGCGGCAGTGCCGATTTTCTTTAAAACTAACCAACAACATCCAAAAATAACGTCTGACGCCAAATTACTTTTGATTTCATCACAACGCATTTATCATGTGGTCATGAGCTACTGACTGGGTTGTTTCTTGTAAGATTTTGTTTATGCGGGCGGGAAAAAGCTCTTTTTGGGGCAGAATTTTCGCAGAGGAATACATCACCATCCTGAATTTTCCAGAGGCACATATCCTTACTATGAAGTCCGGAAAAACAAAATGGCCACACCCAAAGAGGAAAAAATACCTGACAACAAAAAGAGCTGCTCAACTGATTAATGCCAATGAAAAGATGGTGTACACCCTGGTGAGCGATGTGTACTTGCCGGCCACCAAAGTGACCTGCAAACAGGCTGGTCCTCATGCCAAGGTCGAAGGTACAGGCCATATCGCAGCTCAGCAATGCTTGTTTCACTTGAAAAGCGGCGACTTCCAAGGAAAAGCGGAATTTTCGGCTTAGGTCTTTTTGAAAAGCCGGTTGTCACGAAAGAAACCGGCAAAGGAGTCCACCTTTCCCACTGACAGAAGGTTATGCGCGGTTTCCTGTCGGGATAGGTATTCTTTTAGAAAATAACAGACAACAGAAGTATTGGGAGAACAGCAAAAAAAATAATGAAAGGAATTAATTCGGTAAAAAATTCCTTGGATGAAAGACGATCTGCCTGGTCAAAAGTTGCTTCGTAGCCGATCTCGGCATTATACACTTCAGTGCCGGAGCCTAGCAGTACTTCCTTGATAAAGAGAATAACTATCCAAAGGAGGATGACTAAAAGCATATCGCAGTTTCACTTTCTTGTGACTCATCTTAAAAGCCGATGAACAGAATTTCGGTGACAATTAAGATAAACTGTTGAGTGCCACACAGATTATTGTTCTTTTATATAGAGCAAGATAAATAACCAGTCGGGCACTTATACACCCTTGTGGGGAGTTAGATGAAATTCATGATACTATATACATTGTTTTCAGATCTATTGCTTATAAATATAGGTACCAACATGCTCACCGTTCAGTGCTCTGGTGATATTCCCCTCGATCAGGCCGTTGATTATCTGGACTTTTTCTATAACCTCGCTGTTTTGGATGATCTCGAGACATGGTCTTTCTATGACCAGATCGTCCTGCTCAAGATTCAACAGATCCTGGGCTCCAATTTCCGGAATGAATTTCGCGCTGGGATTCTTTTTCGGATCGTCTGTGTAGAGACCGTTTTCATCCTTGACGAAGAGGATGGTCCTCGAGCCTATCAAATCAGCAAGTATTACCAAACCGACATCGGTTCGGTGTATCGGGATTCGGCCAACTTTTGGCTTGATCGCAAAGTAGTCATATGGCGGCATGCCATGCATGACCGGGATGATGTTTTCAGCAAAATATGTCGGGAGCTTGACAATATCCGAGTGCGAGATCTTGATCCCACCCCAGGGTGAAAGCAAGGTAGCAATCATTAAAGCATTTTGTTCGGAAACCATGCTACCGAATTTCGCGATCACGCCGGTGGGCATGCCCATTTCCAGGCCGATCGTATAGATATGGCGGCTTCTGGTGCCGCCACCTGTTGTAATAAGCAGCTTATGCTCCTGCCGATTCCTGACTATTTCCCTGAGAATTGCCGGGAGTGCCTTGACCCCACGATCACATATCGACTGACCGCCAATCTTCATGATTGCAATATCGGGATAGAGTCGCTCCTGCGGAGCTATATCCAGTTGTTCGATAAATTCCTTGCTTACCAGACTCTCCCCCATGAGTGTGCTTTTCACGTGCAACCTTTTGCCATCCTTTTCTCGCACCAATGCCATAAATCCGTTTCCTTTGAATAGATAGTGTAGGTAAAAACCTGTTTATGATAGATTACAGATGTTTTTCGCCGCGTTTCAAGGCGACAAGATCTGCATTCACGGCCTTGGCGATCTGTTCAAGTTCAGTTTTACGCAGATGCTGGCCATATACTTTAAGGTCAACACCGCTTACTGCAACTATCCGATATTGAGGTGTTTTTGCGCCTTCTCGTGCCTTCTGGCGTGTTCTGTAAAAAATTTGACCGTTCATTGTATGTCTCTTGTATGTAAGTGGTTTTGGTTGTGTAACCCTTGGTAAGTATATGACCGTAAAAAGAAAATAGCAAGCTGGATTTATCTGTAATTATTGGTCGTTTTTGGTCGTTCTTGTGAATTTTTCATTAGTTTTTTGACAGCCTGGCGGTGAAAAAGTCTATTACGCTTCTCATTTGACAATATGAGGGGGGGGGCTACATGGAAATTTTATTAAAATTTTCCATCGCGAACATAATAAAAGTACTTCCCGAGTGTTGGTGAGGGCAAACTTCCAATCAGCAATAATCTACCCAGGTGTTGAGGAATACTTCATGAAAATTCTGATAAGCATAGATGATACGGACAATCTTGATAGCCCGGGATCCGGGCAAGCTGCGGAGAAACTTGCTGAGGAGCTGCAGGACCTTGGGTTGGCTGAATGTTCAAACATTACCCGCCACCAGCTCTATGTCCATGCGGATATTCCTTATACTTCACACAACAGCGCCATGTGTTTTTTTGCTTCAACCGATGAGGCACATGTGGATACGATTATTCGTTTCAGCGAGGAATTCCTGAAAAAGGAATCGGCAGTGGGTTCTGATCCTGGACTCTGTGTGGCTGTTGCCGATTCTCGGTTGGACACGGAGACGCTGATAGCATTTGGCCTCACTGCAAAAAAAAGCATTCTGACAAAACAGGATGCCTACGGTCTGGCAAACCAGCTTGGTGTGCATCTATCCGAACACGGAGGTACTGGAGGCGGTGTCATTGGTGCCCTGGCTGCTATCGGTCTAAGGCTCCAGGGAAATGACGGTAGATTCAGAGGTTGGTATCACTTTGGGAAAGCTGGTGAAACATCCACCTATGCCGATATGTGTGCACACGACCACGTCGATTCCGTGATCGATGTTGATGGAGACCTGCTTGCAAAAGATGCCCTCGTTATCTTTGCCGAAGATACCGTCAAAACCGTCCTGCTTGGTGGAGCCCAGGTTATACCTGTCGCCAGGCTTACCGATGCTATGAATGGTGCAATGTGGACCACACTCAGTAAAAAAGAGGTAAAACGGTTTTGAAAGAACGATAATCAATATTTTCTATCAGATAAAACGGATAAAAATGTTTTCATTTCGATTGTTTGCCACAAGAGGAACTGATTGAGTTTTACACCAATGAGCGCATAGGAATATTCCATAACCCGGAAACGTAGGCAGAAAAATTTAGGATGCCTTTGTCCGGTTGCCTTTGAGCAAAAATATCTTATATATGAGTATTAACCAGATGTTTCCGGAGGCCACTGGGGAAAAAGCCGGTTGAATGTCTTACAACCGATTTGGGCGAAAAGTATATAGCTCGTGATTTGTACAGATCTTTGAAATGGCAACCTATGCTGTACTAATTCGTGTGATTCTCAACTAAGGTTAAGCGAATCCCCAGGTAAATAAACATAGAGCCTGAAACTCGGTTAAGCAAGGTAGAGAATTGACTGTTTTTGCGAAAAAAAATCGTTGTTCGAGCAGCAGTTAAAACGAGAACAGATTCAATT
Source organism: Desulfopila aestuarii DSM 18488 (assembly GCA_945863875.1). Lineage (GTDB taxonomy): Bacteria > Desulfobacterota > Desulfobulbia > Desulfobulbales > Desulfocapsaceae > Desulforhopalus_A > Desulforhopalus_A aestuarii_A. Next base: position 6,784 of record CAMBBS010000045.1, on the reverse strand, counting down.
ACCACCCCAACTAAATTTACGAGAAATCCGAGTACAAGAATCTGAGCCGGTGCGTGTCCCAGTTCCGGACGAACAAATTGCGGTAAAAAGGCCATAAAAAAATGGCAACTTTTGGGTTTAGAATATCGATCAACGCCCCTTGTCTGAAGGCCTTCCAGAATGTTGAGTGTACCTGTTTTTTACCAGGAATATCAAAAGAAATTCCTTTCGACCGTAATGCCTGTATCCCCAGATAAAAAAGATATGCTGCACCGACATACGTAACAACACCGAAGGCCATGGCTGAGGTTGCAATGATCGCTGACAGGCCAAATGCTGCTGCAAAAATATGTACAAAAGATCCACTGCATACCCCAAAAGATGATGCAATCCCAATCTTTCGTCCTTGAGCTATTGTCCTGGAGAGGATGTAGATCATATCCGGACCAGGTGTGATATTTATCATAATGGCTGCAGATAAAAACAATAACCAATAAGAGGACGATTCCATGTTCAATCCTGTTGTTGTCCTGATGTAGTTGCTTCGTCATATTTCCAATCTAATAATACGACATGACATCTTACAACCATACAAAGCTATTGGCAACCTTAGCTCCTTCAAATGGAAAGTAAGTCGACCTTATTCCTCATTCAGTTCATATAAGAACTTGCCTTGTTATCCCACCCGAAATAGGGCATTCTGAAGGTTGAGATTGTCCATATCTCTTTTCTTCAAACTGTTTGATGAAGGTATGCTTTGGAGCAATATAGATGGAGACGACAGATCAAACACTTATTATTTTTGACGGTGTATGCAATATTTGTGAGTATTCTGTAAAATTTATCGTCGAAAATGACCGTAAAGCGAAGTTTAAATTTGTATCAGCCCAATCGGATAAAGGGAAGGAACTTCAGCGTTTGCATGGTGTCGATACTTTCAAAGATGGCTCCGTTATTTTACTAAAAAATGACCACGTGTATGTCAAGAGCGGTGCTACTGTAGAAATAGTGAAGGATCTCAATTGACTATAGAGATTCCTGCATGTTTATTAAATTTATACCAAAGCCTGTCAGAGATCTAGTTTATTCAATAATTTCAAAAAATAGGTGTCGGTGGTTTGGCAGGAAAAATCAGTGTCTGCTTCCTGATAAAAATATAAAGGATAGATTCTTATGATTTATATTGTCATGACAATATAAATCATATTTTACCCTGCAAAACCAAAATGGAATGATTTAAGCGAGAGCATACACTTTCACTGCATTTAACTTCAAACCCGTTCCTGCAGTTCTATTTCTTTTTAGCTTTAATCTTTGCTTTCGGTGTCGCTTTGACAGGTTTTGCTTTCAAATCCTTGAGAGCTTTTCCTGGGGTGAATTTTCCGTTGGTCTTTGCAGCTATTTTAAGTTCTTTTCCGGTCTGAGGATTCCTGCCGATATGAGCTGCACGATTTACTGCATTGAATGTACCGAAACCGACGAGTGCAACCTTGTCGCCAGCTTTGATAGCAGCAGTGGTCGTTTCGATAAAACTGTTGAGTGCTTTTTGAGCTTGAATCTGCGTCTTTTGCAATTTTTTGCTACGAGTTCTGTTTTTGTCATGAGACTTCTCCTGAAATAATGATTTATTCTGTGATCACAATTTTCGGTTGGGATTTACTATATCATTGTAATATCATATACCTAGAAGATTCAAAATGCCATACTTTACCATGATAAAATCAATGAAGTCTCAGTAAAAATTATCAAATGAAAAGATGATGTCGATCGTCAATAGTGAATACCAAACCTTCCACTTAATGGCGGAAGCGAGCCGCCAAAATGGTGCCTTGTACAAGGCAAATTTATAGTGATTGCAAACTGGACATATTTTTCAAAAATCGTAATCTAAATAGTGCATAACAGAAATATTACCTTGTAACTCATCAGAATTGCATAATTATTTGAAAACACCAAAAAAATAACTCAGTAACAAGATACCCCTGATTACCTCAAACGATATCTGGTTCTTTTCTTTTACAGGTAAGTTCCTGTCATTCTTTGGGCTTTTTGAAGCTAACGATTGAAAACAATATGTATTGCAGTAGGATACGTCATATTGGATTCAAAAAAAGGCGGAAATTCATTTAAGTAACAATGTTAAGGAGATGAGATGAAATTCAGGAAGATACTTGGGGCAGTGGTGCTTTGTTTAGCATTAGCACAGACAGCTTATGCTGGGGATGACTGCACGGCAGTCTATGGCAATGGTGATAACCTTTTTACACTGGCAACCGGAAGCCCTGGTGAACTAGGATTGCTTGAGAAATTGGCCGATGAGTTTAACAGCATCAATGGCACAACAATGTGCTGGAAAAAAGCAGGATCAGGAAAATCACTCAAACTTTTACAGGAGAAGAAAGTTGACCTAATACTTGTTCACGCCCCGGCAGCGGAAAAACAGGCAATAACAGAGGGGTGGGCGATTAAGCGCACGCTCATTGGATCGAATGAATTCTATATCGTAGGCCCCAAAGATGACCCTGCAGGTATTGCCGATACAACTTCGGCAGCTGAAGCCTACGCGAAAATTGCTGCGCATAAATCATATTTTCTCTCCCGTGGAGATAATTCCGGCACCAATAAAAAAGAGCTGGCTATCTGGAAAACTGCCGGATTAAGTCCCGAAGGTGAATGGTACATCATTACCAAAGATTTCATGATGGCAACCTTGAAGAAAGCAAACGATCTAAAAGGATATTTTATGACAGATTCATCCACTTGGGTTGCTGGTCAGAAAGTGATGACAGCCCTGGAAATCCTTTTTAAAGGTGATCCAGTCCTCATAAATACCTACCACGGCCTGTGTCAACCGGTAGGTGCTACCGACGGTCAACCCGCCGCATCGAAATTTATAGATTTTATCGGTTCCCCTGAAGGTCAGACGATAATCGGCACTTACGTGCGGCAAAAACTTATACGGCCAGCCCATGTATAACGACGCAGAATATGCAAAGCAGTACGTGCACTAAGTATTGCCAGCAGTAAGTAGCGTTTTCGCTACCCTAAAGGGCGTGGTCTTTCCCGGGGCAGTGAAATACAGAACTAGATGAAAAAGCTGATAATATTTTCAAAAAGATAACTGGGACAGGTTGTTCGGTAAATATAAAGTCATTGGCATGATTCAATTGGAAAAACGCCTCATAGGTTAACCTTCATCTTGAAACTCCAGAACTCACCTTATTCTGGCGATATAAAGCGGATGCCCACGCCTCTTTGATATCTTTTCTAAGAGTGTTGCTTCATGTCTTTTATGGTCGTTTTGCCGAAAACCAGAGGTGTGTATAAGAAGTAGTGCTATGTTGAAAGAAATTTGTCGGATAGCCATAAGCCTGTAAAATAAATGAGTCGGCTCAGTCAATTCTTTAAAGAATTCTGCGCGACTGTAGTTTTCTGTTGTCTAGGTATATCTTTCTGTTATGACTGAACAAACTATGTTACCGGGAGAGAAGAGATGAAAAAAATCGTGATTGTGTTGATGATGTTAGCATTGGCTAGCACCGCCCATGCCAAAGAGAAGGTTGTCGTTTTCCATGCCGGCAGCCTGTCTGTTCCCTTTGACGAAATTGAGAAAACCTTTGAAGCCAAATACCCGCAGTACGATGTTCAGCGAGAAGCCTCCGGCAGCCGAGCCGCCGCCAGAAAAATTACAGATATTAATAAGCCTGCGGATGTCATGGCCAGTGCTGATTACAAGGTAATCGACAACTTGATGATCCCTAACCATGCTAAATTCAACGCTCAGTTTGCCACCAATGAAATGGTCATAGCATTTACCGACAAAGCAAAATATGCTGACCAGATTACAGTTGAGAACTGGACGCAGATTTTTCTGAAAGAGGGCGTGAAGGTAGGTCATTCCGATCCCAACATGGATCCCTGTGGATACCGTTCAATGCTGGTCACCAAACTAGCTGAGAGCTATTACAATACGCCTGGTCTGTTTGACAAACTGTTCGGCTACGGTGATTCCTACCAAAATGGTGAAGAGGACAAAAACAAGGTTATTGTACGGCCGAAGGAAACTGACCTTCTCGGACTGATTGAAGCCGGCATGTACGATTATCTGTACATCTACAAGTCGGTCGCGGAACAGCACCACCTGAGGTATCTGGAATTGCCGGAAGAAGTATCGCTGAAAAGTGCCAAATTTGCTGATCAGTACCAAAAAGCTACTTTCCAGATCAATGGTAAAAAACCGGGTGAGTGGATCACCCAAAAAGGCGACCCCATGGTTTACGGCATCACCGTGGCTGAGAACAACAATTCACCTGTGAATAAAAAAGGCGCTGTTCTGTTTGTTAAATATATCCTTTCTGAGCAGGGACAAAAGATAATGGAGAAGAACGGTCAGGGTGTTATTGCTCCAGCTGTTATCACCGGAGATCCTTCTATCCTGAACTGATGCTGTCGCTACGCAACATACATCTTCAAAAAGGATCGTTCACCTTAAAAAAGGTCTCCTTCGATGTGAAGGATCGAGATTATTTTGTTATTCTCGGGAGAACCGGCAGTGGTAAAACCTTATTACTGGAAACGATTGCCGGTCTCCACAAACATGCAGGTACTGTTTTTTACCACAAACGTGATATCACAGATCTCCCGCCGGAGAAACGGAAAATCGGTTTTGTTTACCAGGACTTTGCCCTTTTCCCCCATCTGTCGGTTGTCAAAAACATTCGTTTTTCCGACCGTTATCAGAAACAATCGATAAATTCTCAATGGGATGAACTGATCGATTTTCTTGATCTTGAAAACCTTCTTCATCGTAATATTCGCTACCTGAGCGGTGGCGAAAAACAGCGGGTAGCACTAGCCAGGGCAATCTATTCCCGTCCCAATATCCTGCTTCTGGACGAACCTCTCAGCGCTATTGATCCCAGCTTTAGAAATACCATCATGGAGAATCTGAGAGGCCTCAATCACCGTTTTCACATCACTGTTGTTCATGTGACTCATAATTTTCGCGAAGCTGCTTATCTGGCGGATAAGATAGGTATCATGATGAATGGGAAACTGGTTCAACAGGGGCCGGTTCAAAAGGTTCTCCAGCATCCGGACACAATTCCCATTGCCAGGTTTCTTGGTTTTAAGAACATTCTCCCTGATAGACTGATCGAATCTGATCCTGAAGGGCACTATTTTTCATTGAACCCGACACTGATCAACATCAGCAGCCATGCCCTGGAAAGGGATCACAATATCAGCGGCAATTGTATAGAGATAAGAGAAGATACGGATTATTTTAAGCTGATTTTCGATGTGGACGGTTGTCCGGTCTTTGTGAAAATCGCCAAGCAGATCTACGATCCCGCTATTATCCAGGTTGGTGCTTCACTTCATCTGAGTTTTACCCATTCTGCCGTCACCCGCTTCCAAGCGTCCGAGAATTTTGATGAAGCATCTGTTTAATATTACCTTTTTCATTCTCTCGACATTTGTTCTGCTGTTTATCATCATTCCATTGGTTGGCCTTTTTAGCGGTGTTGGCTGGAACGGTTTGATGAGTTCATTCCTTGATGCGGAGATCATTCGCTCTGTCCTGTTGACCATGAAAATCTCCTTTCTCGGCACTTGCCTGATCCTTTTTACTGGCTTGCCTCTTGCTTACCTGATTGCTCGTAATAATTTCAGAGGCAAATCGATCATAGAAAGCATTATTGATATACCGGTTATGATCCCTCACACGGCAGCCGGCATTGCCCTGCTGATGGCTTTTAACCGCGGAGTCATGAAGAGTTTTTTCGACTTCGTGGGGATTCAATTTATCGACACTGAGGCTGGTATCATGATTGCCATGATGTTCCTCTCCTCCCCATTTCTCATCAACGGTGCCAAAGAGGGGTTCAAAAATGTCGATCCTAAGTTGGAAAATGTGGCGCGTACTTTAGGAGCCGGACGTTTTTCAGTTTTTTTCCGGGTTGTACTGCCGAATGCGAAAAAAGATATCATTAATGGTATGTTGATGATGTGGAGTCGAGGGCTGGGTGAGTTTGGCGCCGTGGTAATTATCGCCTATCACCCTATGATAGCGCCGGTGCTCATATACGACCGTTTCAACAGTTACGGTCTTTCCTATTCCGCCCCGGTGGCAGCTGTAATGATCGCGGTTTCTTTGACCACGTTCCTGATGATTAGAGGCTTGAACAACCGAAAAAGGGCTTGACCCAGATCCTTCACAAACATTTTGTTACACTCTATGCAATAAAATAAAATCATGGCAAAATATGCCAACAACGACATGTTCCAACTAGAAGTTGTCTATCGAAAATTATCATGTTTAATCTATCATTGATAGATTTGAGTCAGAAATGGCTTAAAAAATAGAATAAACCTTTACAATAATAGGTGTAAAAAAATAATGGACTGCTATTACTGACATGCGACATTTCAATAAGTCAGTTGTCTTGAAAACTCTTACAAGACTAATATTGTTATGCTTTTACATGGATACATCCTTTCTATAGTCAACAACCATTGTCTACCCGGCACACAAAGCGTGAATGGTCTTGCCAGTCTTGAACAAGATATTACCGAGGTCATTCCTTATCTGAACAGTGCATTGGGTGGTTCGCAATGCACCCAGAGCCCGCCCTCTGTAACTTTTAAAACTGAGGGTTGTTACGTTGCGCGCCCCGCAGCCTCCCACGTTGTAAATTCCGTGTCATGGAAGGTGCATAAGCACCAACCAACCTGTTCCGTTCCGAGCGCGACCCTATAGGGATAACGGAACGGAACGATTGTAAACGGCTGGTCAGAAAAAAAA
>CAMBBS010000044.1 GCA_945863875.1 Desulfopila aestuarii DSM 18488 | reverse complement strand
TGCCTGATCATGTCCACATTTTGATCTCCATTCCCCCCCGAACATTCGGTATCTCAGGTTGTTGGTTTTATCAAAGGCAAAAGTGCGATTCAAATCGGACGGAATTTTCAAGGACGAAAAACGAATTTTGTTGGGCAGCATTTCTGGGCAAGAGGGTATTAGTATCGACGGTGGGTAAGGATGAGGAGGCCGTTCGAGAGTATATCCAAAAGCAGGAGAAAGAGAAGCAAACGGATTGATCAACTGCAGTTGTTTTAGCAGTCACCTTTAGGTGGCTCCTGATTTTCAACCGATTTGAGCGGTTCAGAAACTTTCAAGCCACCGGCTTTGCCGGTGGTACATGACTGTTTGATTATGCGACACACGACATGATAATTGGACAATCCAAGTCAAGAAAACAGGTGAATTTGGTTATTTTCGCTGTAAGGCGATTAATTTTACCTATTTTCAGGATGTGTTTACGAGGTCTGAAATGTAAAGAGTTGCCCATTGGCACGTGAAAGTCGGGGAGGGAATAGGAGAGTTAACCTTCTTCCTGACTATCAAAAAGAGAGACTCTGGAGCTGTCTGGAAGACCAAAATGCTCCTTTCAGGACAATTTTTTAACAGGTAAACCTCAAATCAAGAGACAATCAAAATTTTGATATTAAAGACTAAACTGGCGAGTAGCGGGATATTTCTCGGTGAGGTACTATCGTTTTTTCTTACTTTTCATGACTGATTTAACCATCTTTCCAAATTCCTTATCCTTCTTTCTTTTTTCGGTATAAGACATATCATAGAAAGCTGATTCAGCTCTCATTTTCACATAGTTTTTGTAACGTTGTTCATCCAGCTCTCCGGCGTTTATTGCTGCCAGAATTGCGCATCCCTTTTCATTGGTATGGGAGCAATCACGATATTGACAGTGCTCTGCCAGTTCTAATATCTCCGAAAATGTTTCGTCAATACCGGTGTCGATAGACATGTTTCCGAGTTCCCTCATTCCCGGAGTGTCTATCAGCATTGCACCATTGCCCAGCTGTACAAGCTCCCGGCTTGTCGTGGTGTGCCTTCCTTTACTTTGTTTTTTACTGACAGCTCGAGTTTGGAATTGTTCGCTGCCGATGATGCTGTTGAGAAGGGTCGTTTTACCTACCCCTGATGAACCGAGCAGGCAATACGTCTTCCCGGGCAATAAAGAGTTTTTTATCGCAGTGATATTTTCCCGGGTAAAATTACTAAAAGCCAGTACTGAAGTATGAGGGGCAATGCTAATAATATTCTTCTTGATTTCTTCGACTTCATCTGGTGAGACAAGATCGCATTTGCTGAGCAATATTAATGGAGTAATCTGGTTTTCGTGTACCATTGCCAGATATCGCTCCAATCTTCTGAGATTGAAGTTGTAGTCTACGGATTGCATGATGAAGGCGACATCGATATTTGCTGCAATGAGCTGAAATTCTACCAGTTTTCCAGCTGTTTTTCGTTTTAATAGGGTTTTTCTTGGTAATACCCCATGGATAATTGCAAAAGAGTCATTGTCATAAAAATCTGCATATATCCAATCTCCGGTCGTTGGCAGATCAAACGGAGAGTCTGACGAATAGAGCAGATTTCCAGAATACTCCGCAAAAACATCTCCGTCTCCCTTTGTTATCACGCATCTATCTTTGTGGACTGCGACTACACGGGCAACCTCATGAGTAGCTTTTTTGCCGACATCAAATTGATCGCGAAACCAGTCGCCATACCCCATATTATCCAGCTTATCCATGACTCTCTTTATACCTTGAAGATCAAACAGATTTATACGATTACCAGGGGAAAATTCAGCCCGGCTGGCGATTTAATGATTTAATACAAACGGACTGCTACTTTACACAGAAACATTTGCATCGGCAACCATAGCAGCGAACTGAGGTACCCAGGTTGACTTTCTTCCTGACTATACGTTAGCCCCTAATGCTCTGATCGAACGAATGCGTTCTATTCACATGATCCCCTTTGCATACGCTTTCCTCCTCTCCCCAGGAATGTGTTATTACATTAATGCCCGCGTGGCTTTAAGAAACAGATTGTCTGCCAAGTAACTGATCATGCTGTCTCAATCTCTTTTGCAAATGAAAAGCCGGTATCGAGTTCCCTAAGAATATTTTCATAAGGGGAGAAACGGATATCCAGAGCTGCACGAAAGACAGCTGGCCTGGCATATTGGCCGTTTTCAAAGAAAAAGTTGCAGGGACCGGGGGTATCCTCCCTTCGAAAAGGTCATGTGGACTTGAGGTCGGTAAATTCTGTAAAAGTACTCGTTGCCAGGAAATTCTGCGAAGAAATTGGAGAAGAGCTAAGCGGCATTGCAAGCGTTGTAGGTTATCATGAAGCTTCTGAAGAGCCGGAAATACCCCGAAATCTGTTTTTAAATAACCCTGCCATGTAAACCAGGGCAACATGCCTCTTCGTTCACAGAGAGAGGCCCGCTGATGGTGATCGCTTGCACCTTGCAAAAGGCGGCGCAGAGGCCGCACCCGGTACATCTGCCGCCAGCAAATGTGAGCTTTTTACTGCTGTTCTCCTGCCGCACCAGCTTGATTGCTCCGGTTGGACACATCCCCGCACAGCGCGGGCAGAGAGTGCAGGAATCGGTGAGGGAGAGTGTCGGGGTGCATTGTGCCAAGAGTGTCGGGGAAACGGAACTGTCTTGCGCCATTATGACTTTTTTCAGCAAGGCGGTTTTTTCAGGGAGCCGGCGACCGTTTGCCTTGTGTGGTTCTTTTTTTGACAGGGATGGTTTTATGGCGTAACGGCTTTGCACAAGCGAGACAACGTTGCTGCCAAGGCCGAGCAGAAAAGATCTTCTGTCGCTTGGCAGGACGGCGGGCATTTGGGAAGCTGCGCTAATCGCCCGGAGGTCGGTGTTGGTGTTAAGATGGGGGCCAATTGTTTTTAGTACACGCTCGACAGTCTCGACAAACCCCTCAACTCCATGAAACTGAGGGCATTCCGGACAGGCAAGAAGGTTGAAATAGACCGGGCCATTGCCTTTCAAGGCAATAGAGAGCAGTGCCTCATTGGACAGCACGCCGATGCAGGGGAGCGGGAATTCCTTTGAGAAAGTCTGCTTTTGCCGAGGGCAATTAAATACGGAATCCGCAAAAGAATTGCATTCGTCCAGCATGCGGCAGAGATCGAAACCGGCTAAGATCAGTGCCTCCGCCGGACAGACCGCCGTGCACCTGCCACAGCCGGTACACCGGGCATTGTCTATTTGTATCTTGCTGTTTTGCAAAGACAGGGCATTCGCGGCACAGCTGTCAAGACACCGGGTGCAGTCAAAACTGATCAATCGCCGACGTAAACATCGGCCGGCAACAATCTCAGCAACCGGTGTCGCACCGGCTGTTTTAGTCAGCAGCGAAAAGATCAACATGCACCACCTGCACCATATCCTAATTTATTGTGTCGTTGCCCGTATAGACGAGTCGGCACGATGCATAAAAATTATCCAGACAGCCGGCCGCCGCCCGGTAAAATTCGGTGTCAGCACCGGCACGGACCAGCTCACAGAACTGCGGCAGCCAGGCCATCATTTTCAGGAAAAACTCCGCCTGGAGTCCCTGCAGGCGCATCGCTTCATCCAGTGCACCTTGTGAAAGCGCCTCGGCCTCTTTGGCACAAAGGAAGTACATGAATTCCAGCTCAATGGCAATATGATCGGGCGGCTCTTTCATCTCGACCAAGAGTCCGGCATCCTGGTAAAAACGCTGGGTGCTGAGAGTTGAATCGCCCATGACACGTCTATTATTTTCCAGATAGACCGAACCGTAGGGCACGGCGATCAGTTCAAAGGGACCGACAAAGAGTGCGGCATGATCCAGGCGGAGCCGCTCCTGCTCCGTGATCTGCAGCCAGGACTTCATGGCCTCGGCCTGGGCAGCCGCAGCAGGCGAAAGGGATTGCAGTAGCAGCGCCAGATTGTCGCAGAGCTGTTCTTCCAGGAACATCTCATTATCCGGTTCGCAGAAACAGGCGGCCAGTAACTTGAAGCAATTACCGCGATGGAGAACTTCTTCCGAGTTGTTCATAAGGTCATAACCCATATATTAAACAATGACGCGGCACCACCGACAGGAGACCGGTGGTGCCGCAGGTAAAGCCGGCTCTTATCTTGCCGAATATTCGCGAATATAGCGCACATTGGGCTGTGTGCCCTCTTCCTCTTTCAACACGACACTCGCATGCTTTTGCAGAAGTTTTGCCGGTTCGCTTGCGGGATCGTTGAGATCGCCGAAAACCCGGGCTCCCGATGGGCAGGCCTCAACACAGGCCGGCAGGAGCCCATTTTTTACCCGGTGATCGCAGAAAATACATTTTTCGACGATATTGTCCCGCCGCACATTTTCATAATCCGGGTGGGAGTAGTTTGTTTTATGGGGAGGCGTCGCCTTGGTCAGGGCCGCCAGCTCCGCCCCGGAAGCAGAGCATCCCTTGATAACCTCGGTCGTATCGGTAAAAAACGGCTGTGTCGATTCTCCCTCCGCATTGTAACTGATGACGCTGTATTGCCCGGAAGCACCATCCTTCATCACCTCATCCATGCTGTATGGACAGGCTTGCTGGCAGGCACGACAGCCGATGCACCGTTCATCGTTGTGCATGGTCATGCCTTCGGGCGTCTTGAACATCGCCTTTGGTTCAACCGGGCAGGCCTCGACACAGGGGGCGTTGCTGCAATGGTTGCACAGCACCGGCATGGTCCTAAACTTGGTATTGGGAAAGGTCCCGCTGGTCTCGTGAATAAAGTCAGCCCAGTTAAAGGTCTGGCCGTTTTTCCTCAGGGCCGTATTGTTTTCGGTTTTGCAGGCGAGCGCACAGGCGCCGCAGCCGACACATTTTCTCAGGTCGATTATCATTCCATATTGTGTCATTATTCAGTCCTCCTCTTCTTTAGATCTTCTCTATACGAACTGCTGCATGGCCGCCGTTTCGAGCATTTGAGCCGGACAGCCGTTCCAGTTCCCATGGAATGATGGTGTTGTTATTGACGCCTCTGGTTGCGCTCCCGGCAAAATCACCGGTGGCCGTGCGGCCATAGGCCCAGTGGCCCTGGCCGTAGGACTTACTTACCGTGCCGGGCCTGACTCCCTCCCAGACCCGGACGAAGCATTCGCCGCTGCCGCCCATTGAGGTGAGTTTGATCTTATCGCCATCCTTGACGCCGTATTTTGCCGCGTCGGCAGGATGGATACGCACTGTATCCTGGCCGCCGATATCACCGGGATCGACATGCTTGAACTCGTAATACCAAGGGCTGTTCTGGCTCCTGCCCTCGCGGTTCAGGCGGGATTTGTAGTCGACGAACAGCAGGGGGAAGTCCTTTTCGCTGCCATGCCGCATCGATGGCTCATGGTGTGGTACAAAAGCGAGTTCGCCGCGGGCGGTGTAATTAATTTTGGCCATGACCGTGTCCACATCAACCTTGTGTTTTTCGGCATGACCGGTGAGGGCTTTCTTCAAGGTCTCGCTGTAAAATTCAAACTTTTTCGTCACCGTGCCGAATTTGCCGCCCCAGTGGGCTTTATATTTATAGGCTTCGGAGTTCCACATGCCTTTTTCGAGCATGTCCTTCCAGCCGTTGATCTTGTCGCCATGGGTGTCTTTCTTGCCATCCCACAACGGCTGGGTGTAATACTTCAGGGCGAAGACGGTAAATTCCTTCGAATCCTTAGGCGCTGCTCCTGTTTCCGGATCCGAGTACATCTCGACCAGGCAGTCATACAGGTTGGGGAAACCGCGTTCTTTGAATTTTTCAGCGAGCAGGAACGGAAATTCCGATTCATCCTGGATCACATCCCAGATGGGGTCGACAACCGGTTGCAGCAGGGTACAGGTAGCATAGCGATTGGCCTTTGTTTTGACAAACCCGTAACGCTCATATTTGCTTACCGCACAGGGAAGGACTATATCGGCAAACATGGTGAATTCGGAGGCGTTGGTGGTCAGATGAACGGTAAATGGCACCGATGACAGGGCTTTTTCCCAGCGGTCGGTACCATTAGAGGAAAAAACGAAGTTGTTCATATAGCCTACAACTACTTTGAGCTCATAGGGGTCCTTGTTCAAGATGCCCGTGGGGACGTTATTGGTGGAAACGCCTCCACCTGATTTTCCGCTGGCGAGAACCGGCAACTCGAGGCGACCACGCTGATCGATCTTTTCCAGCTTGGTATGTTTCTTGGCCAAGTCATCCTGATGTTTTTTCAGAATATCGTCGTCCATTTTATTGACCGGGATTTTCGCGGCCTGCAGAGAGCCGCCAACGTTGTCCACACTGCCGAGAAGTCCAGCCAGGGCGTGCACCGCCATAGCGGAGTAGGCGCCGCGGGCCTGCATTGCCGCCCCAGGACCCATCCAGACGGCGACATGCGGCGCCGATTTCGCCAGGCCCCGGGCGACGCGAAGAATCTGCTCGGCCGGTACGCCGCAGATCGCGGCGGCCTTGGCGGCGGTCATATCTTTTACCGCAAGATTCCACCATTTAACCAGCCCGTGGGTTTCCTTCTCGACGAAGTCTTTTTCGTTTACAGTTTTTCCGGCTTTAAAACGATTAAAGCGGTCGATAAAGTCGCCGACAAACTCTCTGTTCCAGGCACCATCAGTGAGAATGACATGGGCAATAGCCAGGGCCAAGGCGCCATCGGTGCCGGGGATAAGCGGCAGCCATTCGTTGGCCTTGGCGGCACTCGTGGTCAGACGCGGATCGACGGCCGCCACCGTTGCCCGGTCAAGAGCGTCCCCCAGTCTCTTGATAGTGGCCGGAACCATACGGTTACTGGCCACGGGGTCGCAGCCCCAGATGAGGATATATTTTGAATTGGAGATATCATAGTCCCGATAGTCCCAGAGTCCTTCCGTATAGTAAGAGCCGAATTTTTCCGCCTCGGCACAGGTGGAGCTGTGCGAAATATTATTGGGTGTGCCGAAAATTTTCGGCAGCACGTCATAGATGATATCGCGCATATAGGTATATCTGCCGCGCATCAGGCAGAACTTTTCCGGTTCCTCGTTTTTGCGCAGCTCCATCATCTTGTCGGCGATGGTGTTGAATGCCTCGTCCCAGGTGATCGGCACGAACTTCGGATCAACACCGCGGCCTTTCTTCGGATTGGTACGCTTCATTGGCACTTTAAGCCGGTCGGGATCATACACCTGCTGCAGCGACAGATGGCCCCGTGGACAGACTTTGCCGTCATTCTGCTTTGAGTATCTGTTGCCCCGTACCTTTACCGCCCGGCCGTCCTGCACGAATACTTCCGCGGGACACCAGGTGGTACAACCCTGACAGGTGGTCGGTTTCCACTCACCGGGACCTTCACCTATTTTTTTATCGCTTTTTGAACTTGCGGCAAGGGCGTTCATTCCTAGATGAGACTGTGCACCCTCTAAAGCTGCAGTTGCCCCTGCTATTGCCGACAGTTTAAGAAAGTCCCTCCTTTTAATTTTCATAATAACCTCCGCACATCTTGTTGAGTTTGGTCTCTGGATAACACACTGGCTACCACATGGTCATAGCATTATTCATGCCATAGCCAAGAGCTGGGTATCTGTTACCTCAACGAAACGTTTTTCTATCGGACTCTGTCGAATAAGTAATAATTTCGGACAATTGGTATTTCGCGGTACGGCTCGGGCAGGACAAAAAACGATAAAAAGTATAATGTGTAAATAATTACAGACTGTTAATCTTTCTTTTTGCCATAGCAGAGGAGAAAAGTGTTACACGAACGAAACAGCAAGACACATCCATTGGTAGGATTTAAAATATGCTCCGGATCAGTCAGCAGTCAAGCCGATATTTTTAATCTTTTCCCAGAGCGTTTTTCTGCTGATCCCCAGGATAGCCGAGGCCTTTGATCGGTTGCCGTCAGTCAGTCTGAGAATCTGGGCGATATGATTCTTTTCGGCCTCGGCGGTGATCTCCTGGAGTGTCGCCAGCGGTGTCTTTTGGTTGCGGCTGCCGGCGATATGGCCGGGGAGATCGGTTCGTCTGATGATCGTATCGTTGGCCAGGGCAATACAGCGCTCGATGACATTCATCAATTCCCGGACATTGCCGGGGAAGGTGTGCTGCATCAGAACCTGGATCGCTTCAGGGTCAAAGGAGACATCGGTGCCCAGCTGATCGTTAAATTTTCTCGCAAAGGCATGGATGAGCAGGGGGATGTCATCTTTTCTTTTCCGCAGAGGCGGCATGACCATGGGGATGACATGTAACCGGTAATAAAGATCTTCACGAAACAAACCTTTTTCGATTTCCTTTTGCAGATCCTTGTTGGTCGCGGCGATTATGCGCACATCCACCGCAGAAGATTGCGTCGCGCCGAGACGTTCAAAGGTGCGCTCTTCAAGGACACGGAGGATTTTTGTCTGGGTGAGCAGGGGCAGATCCCCTATCTCATCGAGAAAGATCGTGCCGCCGTCGGCGAGATCAAAACGGCCTGGCTTTCGGGCTACCGCACCGGTGAAGGCACCTTTCTCATAGCCGAACAGCTCACTCTCGATAAGCTCCTCGGGAAGCGCTGCACAATTCACCCGGATAATGGGTTTTTTTTTCCTGCTGCTCTGGTAGTGGATGGTCGAGGCGATCAACTCCTTGCCGGTACCGGATTCTCCGAGAATGAGCACCGTTGAGTCGGTCCGGCTGATCTTATCGAGCAGGCCGAAAATTGTCCGCATTGCCTTGCTCTCGCCTATTATATTGGGGGCGCCCCAGTATCTGCTTAATTCCTTTTTCAGGCGGATGTTTTCACTGGTGAGCGACTGTAACTCAAGGGCCTTGCCGACCGTGAGGAGCATCTCATCGAGATCAAAGGGCTTGGTCATGTAATCGAAGGCGCCAAGGCGCATCGCTTCGACCGCGTCCTTAATGGTGCCGAAGGCGGTCATCATGATAACCGGGGTGGTCGGTGCCTCAAAAAGACATTTGCGCAGTATTTCGATACCGCTGACCTCGGGTAAACGAATATCGGTTATAACCAGGGAGAATTCAGCCTCCTCCAGGGCGCTCATCGCCTTGCCGCCATCCTCGACGGGGAGAACCGTATACCCCTCCGCCCTGAGTGCATCCGTCAGGGAAACCCTGACTATTTTTTCATCTTCGACAAGAAGAATGGAATGTTTCATATCCCCTCCGGGATCATTAAAGATATGCTTGTGCCGATGTTTTCCCGGCTGCTCACCGAGATATCTCCTTGATATTTTTTTACCAGTTCATAGGTCATCCACATACCGAGGCCGGTCCCCTCTCCGGCCTCTTTGGTCGAGTAAAAAAGATCGAAGACATGGGCAACCTGATCTTCGGGGATACCGACCCCGGTATCCCTGATGTGTATGGCGATCTGCTGCTTTGCCCGCCCAGCGGTAACCTCCAGCTCGCCGCCGCCATCCATGGCCTGAATGGCGTTCAGCATGGTATTGAGGAAGATTTCTTCCAGGTCATGGGGGGCAATGGGGGCAACCAGCCCTGCATCAATGTTTTCACGAAAAGAAATATCCTGTTTTTTCAGACGGTAATCGAGAAACTTCAAGACACTGGCGAGCACGGCGGCCACGTCCGATTTTTTTTCTTCCCCCTGGCGTTTGCCGACCGTGTACAACAACTGGCCGACGGTCTCTTTGATACTCTGCAGCCCCTCGTCAATCAGGGCGAGATAATCTTTTCTGAAGTCGGCATCATCGCCCTGCCGGCGCAGCATGCTTACACAGTTGAACAGGCCGCCGAGGGGGTTATTGATACGATGGGCGATACTCGACGACAGCACCCCAAGCGTCGCCAGCTTTTCGGATTGCAGCAGTTTTTCATGGGCCAGCTTCATTTCCTCATTGGCCCTGCGAATGCGTCGAACCATTTCATTGTAGCTTTCTCCGAGACGTGCCAGTTCATCGTTGCCGGAAACCGGAACGGTCTTTTCACCCATTTCCACTTCGACCTCGCCCATCGCTGCGGAGAGGTCTATGATAGGTTTGATAAACCGCCTGCTGAGCAGATAAATGAGAGTAAAGAGAAAGATAAGCGCCAGGGCGGAAAGGGCGATGATTTGCACAATCATCGCCCGCATTTCCTGCTCCATTTCCTCAAGTGAGAGGGAAAAGGTCAACAGGCCCCAGCGTTTGCCTTCAATCGACAGCGGCGAGACAAACTCCAGAGAGGCGGGACTTTGTCCATCGCCGGCAATTTTTCTTACTTGGACAGCATCGATCTGCTGGGCATCCCGGATAAAACTGCTATCGTAGGTCTTGCCGAACTCTTTGAAATCACTGTGCGAAATGACCCGCAGACCATTATCCAGCACGGCGACAAAGTGCAGGGCGATATCGCTTCGCTGGTGCAGATCGCGCATGTAGTTGTCTATCAAGCCGCCCTCTTCGACCAGGCCAAGCTTCTCATAAATGAGTTCGTTGATGATCAGCGCACTGACCGTCTGGGCAAGAATACGGCCCTGTTTTTCGGTGGCATAATATAAGGCCGAGCGGGTTTTGGCGGCGGTCACCAGGCTGATGACCGAGGTAATGCCGAACACGGCGAGAAAGGTGACCAGGATGAATTTTGTCTGCAGGGAAAATCGCATGACGCTGCTCAATTAAAAAGAAATGTTTGGATGACAGTCAATGCCGCAGGTTTTCGGCACATCGTTAATCATGTTGCGGATGGCAAAATAATCGGCATCGGAAGCGACGACAAAGCCGCCCTGCAGATCAGGATCAAGTTTTTGCAGTATGCTTTTGCCTCTTTCATCGCCGCTCATACCGAGCAGGGCCCTTTGCACCTTGCGCATTACCAGGTACGGTGTTTTCGGTAAAACGACAACAGGACCGGTAGGGATCGGGTCTGAGGTAGCGATTATCTTCAGACCGTGCACACTATATCGCTCGGCGGTTGACAGCCGCAGGGCGCCGGCGTCGAATTCCCCGCTGATGACTTTTTTGGCTACTGTGTCGTGGTAACTGTAATGGTGGTAGGCGCTGAGGTGGTCGAGATGAATCCCTGACTGGGCCAGCATGTATCGGGGAATGAGGTTGCCTGAGGTCGACCAGAGTGCCGCAAAGGCAAAACGTTTCGCAGTCAGCTGCTTTAGATCATCAATACCGCTGTCGCCGGCAGTGACCAGAGCACTGCGATAAAAAGTTTCGCCCTTTGATGTTTTGCCCCTGGCGATGGGAACAACTGCAAACCGTTTATATGCATCGAGATAGGTCAGCGGCCCGAGCAGAGCAAAAGATGTCTTGCCCTGGCCAAGACTGTTGACCACCTCTTGGTAACTTTTCTCGAGGTGCAGCTCCGTTTTAATTCCCGTTGTATCGGTAAGATAATCCATCAGCGGCTGATAGCGTTCATAGGCGAGAATCGGGTTGTCTCTTGGTAGAACGCCAAAATAAATGACTTCACCTGGTGACTCGTTTTGGCCGGAAAGGTTCGCGGCAAATTCGAGATCGGCGGCATGATCGGCGACATTATTAGCAATAAATGCACGCATAGCCCTGATGGAATCATAGTTGGCATCAGGCACTTCAACGAATTTTTCGATTCGCATCTGTTCAAGTATCTGTTTACCTTCAGGGTCCATATGCATCTCAAGAAAGACGGCTCGCAGCGACTGTTTCAGATACAAGGGCAGCCCCAGGGGAACGACCACCGGCGGGATGCCGAATGGCGGTGAGCGGTGAATGACCCTGGTTTGCTCGGCATAGGGCGAACCGGTTGCCACCATAAAATCATAGACTATCGAATCGACAGCCGCTCCCTCCACCCGCTTTTTGGCAACTAGCTCCACCGATTTGTTGTGACTGTAACTATAAAGCTGCGACCGGAAAAAACTCTCCGGGGTGTGGTTCCTTTTAGCCAGCAGATAGGTGGGATAGAGCTTACCGCTGTTGGATTTTGGATCGACAAAAACAAAGGTGCGATCCTGAAGCTGTTCAACCTCATGAATTTCACTGTCCTTGTGGACGATGATGTTCGAACTGTAGTGAACCTTGCCGTTGACCTGTGGCGCCACCAGCAGTTCTGCACCGAATTTCTCGTTATTGAGGACATAGGGGGAGGAGCAGATAAAGGCGAAATCCACCTCCTTGTTTTCCAGCATCACGTCAATTTCATCATAGGTAGTCCGGTGTACCATCTCAATCGGCATCCCCAGTTTTTTTCCTATATAATCAACAGCCTGGTAATAATATTTGACGGCACTGACCGGCGTAATCATGCTCGCGACCCCGGCGCGCAGCGATGTCTTTGGGTTTTCCGCCATGGCGATGGATGGACAAGCGAGCAGAAGTAAACACAGTCCGATGGATTTGAAGCAGTTCATTTTAACCTCATAGTGGTGGCACGGCTACGGAGTTGGACAATCATTCTGCAAGGATCAATCCACACGCTGTGATAGCTGTGTTATACACCATTACAACACTTTGGCCTATGATCGATGTTTCGAAAAAGTAACATCATTCATTAATGAGCTGATACGCTGGTGGAGTTTTGATATGCGCAATATTTACTCCGTTTATAGAGATTACATCTTGACTCTTACGCTTGGTGTTTTTCCAAATGTTTAATGAAAAAAATAAAAGGAACCCATGAAGACCGAACGTGAAAAGGCCATTGCTGAGGCCAAAGCCAATGTGTTCAGAGCTCTTGGCCATCCCACCAGGCTGTGGATGGCTGAGCGACTGGCCGCTGGCGAACTGTGCGTTTGCGAGTTGCTTGTCGATGTCGATTTTTCTTCCATTTAAAAGCATTTGGCAACACTCAAGCAGGCCAGAGTTGTTGCGAGTGAGAAACGAGGCAAACAGGTTTATTACCGGCTAAAGGTGCCCTGCATCCTCAACTCTTAATGCCTTGTGTCGAGACAGTCGTTCAGACTCCCACTGTACGACTGTAGAGCGGCTTACCAAGAGGTGCACTGATTCAGTATAGGAAATGTTTTTATGGTTGGGTTTTCGCGAGAGATTTTTGTAAATACATGGTTATTTAGTCAAATATACATGGATTGAATCGATGAATTGGAAAACTGAGAACAAATACCTGCTGTTGATCGTCACCGTTTTTCTTGGCTGCTATCTTCTCCCCATCGGCACTGCCCGTTTCGACAACAGCCTGCTCGAGGCCTTCCGCCTGGTCAAGTGGTATGCTCAGGAGCACGTCCTGCTCTGTCTGGTTCCGGCCTTTTTTATTGCCGGAGTAATCGGCGTATTTGTCAGCCAGGCCTCGGTGATGAAATACCTCGGTCCCAAGGCCAAATAAGTCATGGCCTATGGTGTGGTCTCAGTGTCCGGTACCATTCCTGCCGTCTGTTCCTGCACGATCCTGCCGCTCTTTTCCGGGATATATAAAATGGGCGCGGCCCTTGGCCTGATTTTAATCTCCTGCTTTCAGATGCGGCCCTGGAAAGTTGGCCTCACTGCCATTCCGGCAATCGCCCTGGCCATTGTCTTTCAGGAGCAAACGCTTATTGTCTTCACCGCCGGTTTCATCGGCCTGTCGGTCTTTATCAGCACTGATAAGGGGGAATCGGCGGGTGGTTCTTCTCTTCCTGGACCTTTGCCAAGCAGATTCTGCCACTGCTGCTTTTTGGCCTTCTGCTCGGCCGGGTTGGCCATGAAGGCATTATCCCTTCCGAATGGGTGGCAAGGGCCGTTGGCGGCAATTTGCTCGTGGCCAATTTATTCGCCTCGTTCGCCGGTGCCCTCATGTATTTCGCCACCCTTAACGAGGTACCGATCCTGCAGGGGCTTATGGATAACGGCATGGGAAAAGGACCGGTACTCGCCCTGTTGCTGGCCGGGCCGTCGCTCAGTCTGCCGAGCATGCTGGTCATCAACACGGTACTTGGCATTAAAAAAACGATGGTTTTTGCGTCTCTCGTCGTGATCACCTTCTCAATCTGTAGGTTGTCTTTCGGGTTAGTTTTTGGATATTTTTATAAAGAAGAAAAAAATGAAGATTCAGATCCTTGGGCCAGGCTGTGCCAAATGCACCAAACTTGCTGAAACCGCTGTGGCTGCGGCGAAAGAACTTGGTATCGACTATGAGATCGAAAAATATTCCGATATTAATCAGATCATGACCTTCGGGGTGATGATGACTCCCGGGCTGGTAATCGATGGCGAGGGAAAGAGTGTGGGAAAGGTTCCATCACTCGACGAAGTGAAGAACATGCTCAGTCTCAAAAACTAAGTCCCTATGGGAATAGAGATATTTTTTTTATAAAACAAAAAATCTAAGCGAAAAAAGATGTATCATGATTCCAATGCAAAAAAATGATGGTTGTGGCTGTAGTGCAGCCCCCCAAATTGATATGTTCCTGTTCCGGTGCCGCCGATGTCGGCGAACTGGCTGACCGGACGGCCAGAGAACTCTGCGCTAACGGCAACGGCTAGATGTTTTGTCTGGCCGGGATTGGTGGTCCTGTGAGTGGTATTATCAAGTCAACCGAGGCGGCAGCTTCTATTCTGGCTATCGACGGCTGTGCCCTTGACTGTACCAAAAAATCCCTGTAAGAGGCTGGTTTTAAGAATTTCAATCATCTCCGTCTCACCGATCACGGCTTTGAGAAAGGCAATATCGAAGTCGACATCGGCGCTATTGCCCAGGTCGCTGACAACGCAAAAATCTATTGTAGATAACAGGAGGATATGTGAAATATTTTTCATTCAAAACAATAGCCAGGACCGTTGTTCTTTCAGCCTCAATCCTGCTGTTCACCGCGGCAGGATCCACCGCCACTGATGTCCAGACAATACCGGAGGCACCGGTTCCCCGGTAAGGTGACAATGGTTGACCTCGGCGCCAAAAGTTGCATACCCTGCAAAATGATAACGCCGATAATGGAAGAATTCGAGAAGGGGTATAAAGATCGGGCAGCCATTGTATTTATTGATGTCTGGGGGAAGCCACAAGCCGCCCGGAAATACGGTATTCGGACTATTCCTACCCAGATTTTCTACACTGCCGGGGGTAAAGGAATGGCCAGGCACGAAGAATTCATGGACAAAGCGTCTATAATTGCCGAACTTGAAAAATTGGGAGTCAAATAACTTCATGGATCAGGTCTTTCTCGCTATCAATTCATGGATGGGCCAAGGCCTTCTGCTGGGTGCCTTCGGCTGTTTTCTTTGGGGTATGGTCAGTGTGCTGTTCAGCCCCTGCCATCTGGCCTCCATTCCACTTATTATCGGCTATGTCGGCGGCCAGAATCATCTGGTCGAAGGACGTAAGGCAACCCAATATGCTGTAGTTTTCACCACCGGGCTGTTTATCACCATTGCCGTTATCGGCGTCGTCTGCTCGCTGCTCGGCCGCATGCTCGGTGATGTCGGACCGTATTGGACCATTGTCATCGGTCTGCTACTGCTCTGGGTCGCCCTTGATATGCTCGGGGTGGCAAAATGCTCGATGTCCGGTGGCCTCATGGCCAGGTTAACCCTGAAAGGATTATCCGGGGCCTTTGTTCTCGGTCTTGCCTATGGGGTGCTGTCCGGCTCCTGCACCTTTGGTTTCATTGCCCCGATCCTTGCCATCGTCTCCGTACAGGCCAAGGTCTTCACCGGCGTAATATTTATACTCCTGTTTGCTGTCGGCCATTGTCTTCCCATAGTCGTTGCCGGCAGTTCGACAGCCATGGTCAAGCGTCTCCTCATAAACAGCAGTTGGCAGCAGGGCGGCCGGGTATTCCGGCGTCTGGCGGGAACGATGATTGGTCTGCTCGGCGTCTATTTCATCGTCCAGCCATTTTTCCCAGCCTGATATGCGGCGCGTACAGATCAGGGATCAGCTCAAGGAAAAAATCAGTGCCTGGCTGAACAATTTGCAAAGTTAAAGAAAAGGTAAAGAACATGGCACCCAAACTCAAGATTCTCTATCTCTGCACCGGCAATTCCTGCCGCAGTCAGATGGCGGAAGGTTGGACCCGAGCGCTCAAAGGCGATTCGATCGAACCATATTCCGCCGGTATTGAAACCCATGGCCTCAATCAAACGGCGGTCGAGGTTATGGCCGAGGGCGGGGTTGATATATCCAGGCACACCTCAAAGCATATCGATTCTCTTAGAGACATGACCTTTGATGGCGTTATTACCGTTTGCGATAACGCCCGCGAGACATGCCCTTTTTTGCCGGGAGCACAAAAAAAGCTGCATGTCGGCTTCACCGATCCACCGGCGATGGCAAAAGAGCTGGCGTCAAAAGGAGCCGACCTTGAAGAACAACGTAACTGCTATCGGCTGGTGCGTGATGAAATCCGCGCCTTCGTCGAAACCCTGCCGGACTCTCTTGACAGACAAGAAAACAGTGAGTGATTTTTGTATCATTAAAAAACCGCATCTTCCCATAGCACAGATGCAATATGCTTTCATCTTGCAGCACTTCCTGGTCATGCTGCAGGCGATGTGAACATTATTGACATTGAACAAACAGAGTACTTTTGGAAAAACGGAGTGGTTTTTATTGACCACCGTCTGGCGTACAAATTCTCCCTTGGCCATATTAACGGCGCGGTGAATCTGCCTTTTTTTGAAAAAAATGACCCATCAAACAAAATGACCAAAGAAAATCTGGCGCAGGAGATTGGTGGCAAAAAGGTCGTCGTTTTCTACTTCACCTGAATGCTGCGCGCCTATCAGGCCATAATGTAAGCGGAAGACTGGGGTATATCGGCAGAAATGTACTGGTATAAAAATGGCTATGAAGAATGGAAAATGCTGCAGAAACCAGTTGCCGATTAAAATCGTTATGCCGCGTCACATCGTTTTACAGGGAAATTACTTGATGAAATATCCGCCTTGTCTGCTGTTTTTGCTTCTTTCTTTTTCACCTCTTTCGGCAGCTGAGCTCAGTATAGCAACATTGCTGGAAGCAGCCGGAAAACAGCCCGATATCCAGGCCGGTCAGCTGACAATGGGGGCAACGGCAATACACCTGGAGCAGGCGCGGGCGGAACTCAATCTAAAGTTTTTCGCTTTCGAAAATTATGAAAGATATAATTCCCCGACCAACCTGCGCCCCATGTCGCCAGCCGAGGTCGACGTTACCGCCGGCGAATCGCTGCTATTTTCCGAGGAGATTGAACGGATTGGCCCCAAGGTGGAAATGCCGCTGTTTGTCAAAGGACGGTATGCCCTGTCCGAAAAGGTCAAACAGTTGCAGGAGGGGCACCTTAGGTCATGAACTTACGTTGGTGACTCGTAGGCGCAAGTGGTTACCGTCAAAGCCTCCCTGACGTATGTCACCCACCTGGAGTTTGACAATTTCGTCCCCCTGACGCAGCAGCTCCCGGTCATGGGCAGTGCCATCCTCCTCTCGTCGTAAGAGATTTGCTTTACCAAGGTTGGGTCGTCCAAAAACTCATCAAGTTGACCTTCTTCCTGTTATGCCTTGGAGTCGTGCCCAGCATTTGTAAATACTTATTCCTTTACGGCTTTTTCGTTTGAGAGAACGCTGCCGTAGAGCTTAATCACGCAGTCAGGACAAAAGCCGTGGGTGAAACGGGCATTTGTGCGGTCCTGTACGAACTTCTCCACCTGTTGCCAGTACCCCTCGTCGTCCCGAATCTTCTTGCACGAGCAGCAAATCGGTAAAAATCCGCTGAGTACCTTGACCTTGTTAAGGGCATCTTCCAATTCTCGGGTCCGCTCCTTAACGCGGATGTCGAGCTTGTCCCTGGAATCGCTCAATTCCTCCATGGTCTTCTGCACCGTATTGCGGGTTTGTTCCAGTTCCTCGCCCATAGTATTGAATGCTTCGATAAGGTCATCAAATTCATCGTAAGTACGAATCCGACTTCTGGCATGCAGGCGTCCCATGGCAATCTGACTGCACAACCTTGTCAATTCACTGATGTGTGTTCCCAACCCCCGAGAAAAATAAAGACTGAACACCAAGGCCAGCAGGAGAGATCCCAACAGGGACAGAAGACCTGTCATCTGCAGCCGTGCCATTTTCTGGTCCACCTCGTCGGCACGCATGTCGATGCCGATCAGATATCTCCCCTCACCGTTGCGAAGTGGAGAATAGCCGGACAGAAAGACTCCCCACTCATCCCTATAGGGTTTGTCATCCACTGACGGGTTGTGAAAGGAATCGATCATGGTATCCGGAGCCTCAGTGTACTCTTGGCCAGGCATAGCCTGTCGTTCAGTTTCGTCAGAATCTACCACAAAGAAGAGTTGGCCCGTCTCCTTTCGCATGATGTACAAAAAGGCGATATCTGGATTTGATCGACGAAGACGACGCAACATGGCCAGCGTCTCCTTGTAAGCCTCAGTGTCGATATCCGCTTTAGTTCTGATTATCTCCATCTCTTTGGCATCAATGCTCTGGCTCAACAAAGCGGCGCTGTTTCTGAGTCGGGAGCGTAGGCTCTGCATTAGACTATCGATGGCACTGATGTAAAAAAACGAGCCTATACTTCCCGAAACCAGAACAACTGCCAGAAAATGACTCAGAAAGAGTTTATGACAGAATTTCAGTTGAATACGCGGGGAAGACATTTTTGCAACCTCTTCATTTACCGTGGTGGCGTAACAAAGGAAACTCTTCTAGGTATGCGTCTAAATCAGACAACATCGGCATCAATCCCATCCGGTATAAATTATTCATCAGATATCCTTATAAGTTGGTTTATGGTTTTAATATTAGAACGTGACTATATAGAAAGATTGACCGTTGGGCAATGTGAAAGAGCGAGCAGCGTAATCCACAGACAGGGTATCTTGAATCAAAACAGACGAACCAAGGAGGATTGACACCATCCTCCAGGACGATCAGCAGCAGATTCCACCGGCATCGGTCGGCATCGAGAAAACAAGGTATCAATAATGAGACCCGGGATGGCTTGTATATGCTATATACCGCGAACAATTTTCTCCGTTTTCTGAGACGACTTCATGTAGATTATTTGATCATGAAGCCTGACGAATTAAAAGAGATCAGAAAAGAAATTGGGGCAAGGCAGAAGGATTTTGCCGTAGTATTAGGTGTAGCGCCCCGCACATACCAGAACTGGGAGCAGCCTGAAAACAGCCGTGAATATCGCAAGATTCGAGATGAATATGCAGAAAAAATAAAGGGTGTTGTCGAGTTGATTAAAGAGAAGGGTGTCAAACAATATCCAACAGATATAGTTTGGTTGCAAGTGCCTTTAAGAAAAGAAGATCATCACGAATTGAAGAGAAAGGCGGATGTGTTGGGGAGAAACACATCCGTATTAGCCAGAGAAGCTATATTTAAGATTATTCAAACACCAGTATTTCAAACACGGCATGATTTTGAATTGTCAAAATAACGAGGCCCAAGGCAGTTTGATACCACGTTGAGTATCATTTCCTGCTTTCTGAAAACAATGCCAAAAAAATATTTGAGCAACTTGAGGCAACTATTCGTCAATACTGGGGTGAGGTGTGCGAGGAAGCGCAACTTAGCGAAATAGATAAAAAGCTGCTATGGGGACGTCAGTTCCTTAATCCCTTCTCCTTCGAGAAGTAGTTGAATCCTCCCTGTCTGAGACCAGAGATTCCTTGGGCGGTGTTGTCACTGCATTGAGTCGGACCTGAGTTGCTCCGGTGGGTTCCATGTTCGAAGCTCAGGGCCGGAGAACGAAGGCTGTTGTTTTTACCGTACCGTATGCACCGAACCGCTGCTTTTCCTGATTGTAGAACCAACAGCTTCCTCGTTCATATGTCTTTCCGGCAACATCTTCGATAGGGATGTTAAGATCGACAAGATTTTGGTTATTTTGAACGAAATGGCAACTTGCTAAGGTGATAGATATTAAATGGCAACATCAAGAATATAAACAGAACGGTAATTTAAGCTTCTTCTTGATTAAATCAATTTTTATGAGATTTGGTGTTGCAATCTCAAGTTGTGGACATGTCAGCAGTTCCAGTTTTGGACCAGCAGCCGAGTCGTATAATTAAAATTTAAACAATCTAACACAAAATAACAGTCAGGATTTGACTTTTTTTCTCGAGCGCTCATTTTGGTGGCCGCTTTACCGCTCATCCCTGGTGGGCGAAAAAGTGATTTTCAACGTTTTTTGGACATAAGACTCTTCACCCTGTCTATCCTGTTTTTTCAGGGTGCGGTCTTTGACATACTGCGCTGATGTGCTTTTTTCCAGCCTCCTGACTTCGTTGGAAATGACCGAGGCGCAGCTTGACGAGTTATGGGCCTTTGTGAAAAAAAGTAAAGTTCTGGCAGTGCCGAAGACCTCGAACGCCAGTACGGACGGACGTGGATCTGGATGGCCATTGACGCGCCAACCCGACTACTGATAGCGTTTAGGATTGGCGGGCGTGAGCTGGACGATGCTCGGCAGAGGTTGAAGGATTTGACCGACTGCTGTCAAGGCAAGCCCTTGTTTGTCTCAGATGATCTGCCCCATTACGGCAAGGTCTTGGGTGAGTTGTTTCACCAACTGGTTCCTCTGCCACCGACAGGCAAACCCGGGCGGCCCAGGAATCCAGAGCGGGTCATTGATGCTGATCTTGATTATGCCACGGTTCATAAGACAAGACAGGGTGTAAAGATCATCAAGGTGGAATGTAAGGTGATTTACGGGACCGAACAGTCAGTTTTTGCGCGATTAGCAGAGTCGCCAAGGCAGATGATCAACACCATCTACATCGGACGTTCCAACTTATACTGGCGGTTATGGGATGTCTGACGCGCAAGGCTCCGGCCGTTGCCTGTTCAATGCGTTGGCTCAAGGCTAAGTTCGCCATCTGCGTGGCCTGCTACAATTTGATTCGTCCCCATGAAACATTCAGTTGAGGTGAAGATCGGATATTACGGCCGAAAACCCCGGCGATGGCAGCAAATGTGACAGACCATCGGTGGACTTTCGTGAAGCTGTGGGCGTACCCGGCACTACGTCAATGAAATGGGGGTATACCCCAACAATGGAGCTCCATGAAAAAATCACCATTGACGGAAGTGTGGTCTACAAATCTCCTCTTGAAGAGAATAATCAACTCCATGCTCGACTTCAAATCAGCTGACTCTGCCTCTATTACATTGAATGGCATTGAGATAGTTCATACGCTCAGGAAGGGGCAATTGGCAATGAAAGACATCTCGGTACAAAGTTTAGCGTAAACCTTCTACTCGTTGGCAGCATAGTTGAAAAGGGGAGTAGGGGCGTTCGACTTTTTTGAAAACTTTGCGACAGAACCCCCCATTGACAGCCTGTTTACCTTAATCTTCACAAGAGGTAATTAAAAAGTCCGATTGTCGATAACTTTTCTGCCTTTGCTGTCGATTCGCTCCAGTGTCTTTTCCTCGACGAGTTTGACCTGAACCTGGATGCCGAGATCGGTGACCAGCCGTTCTTGGATAGATGCGGCGAGGGCCCACTGTTTGCGTATCTGGTCGGAGAAGAGGGCCTCGGTGACCTCAACCATGACAGTCAGTTTATCCTCATGGTTCTCCCGGTCGACGACGATCAGGTAGGACGGTTCCGTACCGTCGATATCGGCAAGTACGGCCTGGATCTGGGCGGGAAAAATATTCACCCCCCTAATGATCAGCATGTCGTCGGAACGGCCGAGGATGCGGCTCATCCGGGCCAGGGTCCGGCCGCAGGGACAGGCGCCGGGGAGGAGGCGGGTAAGGTCGCGGGTGCGGTAGCGGATGACCGGAAAGGCCTCCTTGGTCAGGGTGGTGATGACCAGTTCGCCGACCTCGCCCGGGGGGACCGGTTCAAGGGTTGCCGTATCCAGGACCTCGACGAGGAAATGATCCTCATTGATGTGCAGGCCGTTGCATTCCCGGCATTCCCCGGCAATACCCGGTCCCATGACCTCGGAAAGGCCATAGTTGTCGGTGGCGATGATGCCGAGACGGTCGGCAATCTCCCGGCGCATCGTCTCGGACCAGGGTTCAGCCCCGAACACTCCGTATTTCAACGATAATTCGCTGGAGTTCACGCCCGTATCCATCATCACATCGGCAAGTTTCAGGGCATGGGACGGTGTACAGATCAGGGCGGTGGTCTTGAAGTCCCGCATGATGCGGATCTGCCGTTTGATATTGCCTGAGGAGATGGGGATGACTGAGGCGCCCAGCCGTTCGGCACCATAATGCAAGCCCAGTCCACCGGTAAAGATGCCATAGTCATAGGCGATCTGTACCACGTCCAGTGCGGTCACTCCTGCGCTGCGAAGGATCCGCGCCACCAGGTCCGACCAATTCTTGATATCGTTTTTACTGTAGCCAACGACCGTGGTCATGCCAGCGTTGCCGGAAGAAGAATGAATCCGCACCACATCCCGGAGAGGCACGGCAAAGAGACCGTAGGGATAATTGCCGTGCAGGTCCTCCTTGGTGGTAAAAGGCAGACTGCGCAAAGCTTCAAGCGAGGTGATCGCTTCGTAATCGACCTTAGCCTCGCGCAGCTTCCGTCGATAGAAGGGCACATGCGTTCCCAAGCGGTAGAGGGTGGCCTGAAGCCTCTCCAGCTGCAGTTGCTCCAAGTCCTCCCTGCGCATGCATTCAAATTGCTTTTGCCAATACATAGTTCATCCCCCTAATGGTGTTATGAATTGTCTGCCATGGTGCTCTCCTTTCCATTGTCTTAGAAAAAGAGTTTTTCGCAAAGGAAAAAAAACCGGCCACGGCTCGAAGATTCATTCCTCCAGCTTTTCTCGCCCCAGGTAGGCACGCTGCACATCCTTGTTGGCCAGGAGATCCTCGGCCGGGGCCTGGATGATTACCTTGCCGGTTTCCAGGACATAGCCGCGATCCGCGATGGCCAGGGCCGCCTTGGCGTTCTGTTCGACGAGAAGCACGGTGTTGCCCTCCGCCCGCAGCCGAACGATGATCTGAAAAATATCGCGGACAATGAGCGGGGCAAGCCCTGTCGAGGGTTCGTCCATCATCACGAGAGATGGCTTGGACATCAAGGCCCGGCCCATGGCGAGCATCTGCTGCTCGCCGCCGGAAAGGGTCCCGGCCAGCTGCGACCGGCGTTCCCGGAGGATCGGGAACAGCTCGTACTGGTGGTCGAGGAGCCGGGATAAATCCTTTTTATGTTGCCGAGACAGGGCATGACCGCCGAGAATGAGGTTATCGGCAACGGTCATCGAGGCGAATACTTGCCGGCCCTCCGGCACCATGACGCAGCCCCTGCCGGGGATCTTGGCCGCCGCCAGTTTGCTGATATCCTCGCCGAGGAAATGGATCTCGCCGGACGATGCGCGGATCAGCCCGGCAATGGTGGCGAGTAGGGTGGTCTTGCCTGCACCGTTGGCACCGATAATGGCAACGATCTCCCCGCCACTTACGTGCATCGACACATTCTTCAACACCCGCAGCTTACCGTATCCGGCCTCAAGATTGCGTATTTTTAACATGTATTCACCGCTACAGCCTCTCCTGCCCGGCTATTCGCCAAGATAAACCTTTATGACTTCCGGATCCTGTTGGATGACCGTCGGGATATCTTCGGCGATCTTTTGTCCGAAACTGAGCACGACAATTTCGTCGGAGATATCCATGACAAGGGACATGTCGTGTTCCACCAAGAGAACGGTGATGCCAAGCTCTCTGATGCGCACGATGAGCCTGCCAATTTCCGCGGTTTCATATATATTCAACCCGGCCGCCGGTTCGTCGAGGAGGAGCAGCGACGGTTCCATAGCCAGTGCCCGGGCCATTTCCACGGCCCGCTGCTGACCGAAGGCAAGGTTGGTGGCGAGGGTATCGGCGCAGTCGGCGATACCGAGGAAATCGAGCAGTTCAAGCGCCCTGACACGAATCGCCCGTTCTTCCGAGCGGCAGCCGGAGGTATGTAGCATCGAGGCGAGAAAGCCGGATTTCGATTGGCTATGCCTGCCAACCATGACGTTCTCGAGGGCGGTCATGCCGGTGAACATCTTGATGTTCTGAAAGGTCCTGGCAATACCCAGGCCGGCGATGCGAAACGGTCGCATTCCCTGAATGGCCCTGCCCTGGAAACGGATTTCGCCACCGGTCGGGGCGAGCATCCCGGCAATTAGGTTAAAAAGGGTGGTCTTGCCGGCGCCATTCGGGCCGATTACTGCCTTGATCATTCCCTGCCGAAGGGAGAAACTGACTTCATCGACCGCCTGAAGACCGCCAAAGCGCTTGCTCAGCTGCAGAACCTGGAGAATGGTCATCAATCATTCACCCCCTTCGTCACCGGTTTTTTTCGCAGGAAGTAAGGCAAACCCTGCCAGATCCGGCCAAGCTGGAGACCGAGGATGCCATTCGGAGCAAAGAGCATGATGGTGATGAGGATCAGGCCAAAGACCGCATCGTCGTAGCTGCCGAAGAGTCCGCGCAGCGACAGGAAATTGAGAAGCATGCCCATTGCCAGTGCGCCCCAAAGGTTGGCCATACCACCGACCGCGACGATGGCCACGTAGCGTACCGATTTCATGACGCTTGCCTCGGACGGGCCGATACCGCCGTTGTAGTGGGTGAGGAGAACGCCGGCCAGGGCGGAAAACACCGCCGACAGCATGAAGGTCTTCAGCTTGTAGGTGGCGATATCAACACCCATGGCTTCGGCGGCTTCCGGAGAACCGTGGATGGCCCGGAGCGCTCTGCCCACCCTGGAGTCGATGAGCTGGCGAAGGAGCAATATGGCAAGCAGCAGGACGGACCAGGCGATATAGTAGTTCGGAACCCGCCAGGCCTTGTCACCACTTACCAGAAGACCCGGCACAAGCATAAAGCCGGGGACACCGGAAATGCCATCGGCCTCGCCAAAATAGGCACTTGCCAGAACGATCCGGTAGATGATGATACCAAATCCTAGAGTGGCCATGGCCAGATAGTGCCCCTTCAGTTTCAACACCGGGACGCCGAGGATGAAGGCAACAATCAGGGTTGTCAGGATGGCGATAATGCAGGCGACCCAGGGAGTGAATACCAGGAGCGGATCGCCATAAACGTCTTGCCCGGCTTGAAGACAGCCGAGGGAATTCAGTAAACGAACCAGCAGAAAGTCGGCATGGGGAATAAGGTTACGGGTGGTAAGTGCCGCCGAGAGGTAGCCGCCGATGGCAAAAAAACCGGCATGACCGATGGAGATTTGCCCGGCATAGCCCATCACTACGCAGAGGCCGACAATGAGCAGCGAATAGTAGGCCGACATGGTCAGCTGGGTCAAGTAGTAAATGGTGCCGGTCCACGCGGTCAGCAGCTGGATGGCTATGACCACGGCGACAATTGGCAGAAAGACGAGGTTTTTGCCCATGTTCGTCAAAACTCCTTAAGGCCGGCCATGGCGCTCGATCCGAACAGACCATACGGTCTGACAAAGAGGATAATCAGGAGGATGGAGATGGCAATTGCATCCTGGAAGGCCAGCGGCACAACTGAGACGGAAAAGGCCTCGATAATCCCGAGGAGCAGCCCGGCGGCTACCGCCCCCAGGGAATTGCCAAGGCCGCCGAGAATGGCCACCGTGAAGCCCTTTATCGCCAGACCGGTGCCGTTGTCGTACTGTGTGTAGGTGATCGGAGACATGACCGCCCCAGCCAGGGCGCCAATTCCGGCGCTGAGGACAAAAGACAGGGTTACCATGTTGCGGGTGTCAATTCCGCAGAGTAAGGCGGCAACGCGATTGGCGGCACAGGCCCGCATCTCCCGGCCGATGGAGGTGGCCTGGAAAAAAATATTGAGGGCGACGACCATCAGCCCACAGGTGCCAATCACCCACAGTACCTGCGGTGACACCCTTGCGCCGAAAATAGCAAAAGTACTGATTTCATTGCCGAAGAAATAGGGCAACGCGCGCACATTCGACCCCCAGACATGCAGGGCAGCCTCACGGATAAGGATTGAAAGACCGATAGTAATGATGATCATCCGCAGCACCCCTGGATCTTTTAGCCATCGGATAAAGAGCATTTCGATGGCCGCCCCGATGCCCATGGTGACAAGAACGGCCAGGGTAATTGCCAGTGGCAGCGGCAGGTAGTGGAGGAAGGTTATCGATAGCATACCGCCGAGCATGACAAATTCCCCTTGGGCAAAGTTGATGATACCGGTAGTATTGTAGATAATGTTGAAGCCTATGGCTACGATTGCATAGATGCTGCCATAGGTTACCCCGGCGACCAGATACTGAATGAAGAGTTCGGTTGTCATACTCTGGGAGAACGTATCGAAAAAGACATAAACGTCATGGCGAAGGACAGAGGCGGTTAACCGCCCCTGCTCACTATAAAGGGCTATTTACTCGTGTACGGGACGAACTTTCCATCCTTTACGGTCATCATCTCGAAAGCGTCCAGGGCCAGACCGTTATGGTCGGTGGCGGAGAAATTATAGACACCGCCGGTTCCGGGCAGATTCTTCAAGCCTTCGATGGAGGTGCGGACCTTCTCCTTATCGTTGCCGCCAATCGCCACAGCCTTTTCGAAAATCATAAAGGCATCATAACCATGGCCGCCGAACGTTGAAGCGGTTTCCTTATATTTGCCCTCATAATCCTTGACGTACTGCATCAGTAAAGCCTTCTGGGGATGGCCATCCGGCAGAAGATCGGCCATCAGCAAACGCCCGGCGGGAAAGATCACCCCCTCGGCCGCCGCTCCCGCTGCTTCGACATACTTGATATTGCCAAAGCCATGGCTCTGGAAGATCGGCACCTGCCATCCGGCCTGGCGGATATTTTTTACGACAATTGACTGGGCCGGAACGATCGACCAGTTGATGACGCCCTGTACCGCCGGATTGGCCTTTATTTTGGCAATGACGGCCGAGAGATCGGTGGCCTTGGTGTCGTACACTTCCGCCTCGACGACCTCTATTTTGTATTCGGGGGCGATTTTCTCCAGCTGTTCCTTGCCGGCCTTTCCGAACCCGGAGTTATCGACGAGCACGGCGACCTTGCTGATCCCCTGCTTGTTCATCTCCATAAAGATCTTGATTGCCGCCAAAGAATCGTTCTGCGGGGTTTTAAATACCCAGGAGGCGAGCGGATTGACGATGACCTCCGCCGCGGCACAGGAGATCAGCGGAGTTTTGGCGTCCTCGAAGATCTTTTTGATGCTCATGGTTTCCCCGGAACTCGACGGTCCGAGGACCGCCAGCACCTTGTCTTCTTCCAGCAATTGCTTGGCAAACGAAATCGCCTTTTCCGGATTGCCGGCGGTGTCCTTCACCAAAAGCTCAACCTTCTGACCGTTGATGCCACCTTTGGCGTTGACCTGTTCAACCATCATTTCAAGGGTGCGAGCCTCGGGACCACCGAGAAACGAGGCCGGACCGGTCACAGCCAGCAAGGCGCCAACCTTGATATTTTCGGCCCAAACGGATGGCGCCGACAGCAAACAAGCAGCTACAAAAGCACAAACAGTTTTGCCCAACATCTTTTTCATACGCGTTCCTCCTTTCAATTCCTGTTCGATCTTAACGGCTATTAAAAAATCATTGAACAACCTACCCGAAAAGAAGATAAACAGGCAAGGTTTTTTCATCCGTCAAAAAGGCAAAAAAGGAAAAAACCTTAACTATATTCGGTGAACCAGCTTTTACAGCCGTATTTTATTATGAAAACAGGATTATCATATTAATTATTCCTGCTAAGTAACAAGCGGCCCTCATGACCGCGTCCCCGGTACGTGGCAACCCCTGCTGGCTTTTTTCGCGGCCGGTGCATCCTCGGTAACTCTCCGAATTGACAATTGCCTCAATGAGGCTCCAAGCATCTTCACTGCGGCTCATTGAATCATGAATGATACTTACCATGGCTGTTTTCGTCCTATAGGCGGTCATTTTGATCGTATCAGTCAGATATTTCCCTTTAGGCCCAGGCGTTTGAAGCGTTTCTCCTTCGGCAGATCAGCGATGGTGATGTGTCGGCAGGGCCAGAAGCACACCACCGGCCGGTACGTCATGACAGACAGTGAAGGCTGGCGGCATTGTTTCCATGCCATGGGGCTGGCAGCGATACGGCCAAAAATGTCGGTGCTTCCCATTCCGATCGGTGCGGCGGCATCTTCTGAACTTCTCGTACTTTTCGTACGCCCAGGTTGTTCTGCTTTGGCAGTTGCGTTTTTTTAGGTCTGTGAAGTTTGCCGGCATGAACCGCTTGGCGCAGAGTATCTGTCAGGAGATCCATCCGGGTAGCAGTCTCAGCCAGCTCTTCCCACGATCCAAATACCTCTGAACCTCTACAAGTACCGGCGGCATCAGAATTGCACCTCCGCGCCGTCGCGGTTCTTCGTAAAATCCGGCGATTCCCTTCTCGCGATACAGCTTTACGCCTTGCTTCACATTGATTGCGGCGATGCTGAAAGTTCGGCAGATTTCAGACTGTTTCGCGCTGCCATTTGTATAGAGCTGACTGGTACTCATGCGAAAGCTTCGGTGGTCGTTAACCTCACGGCGAAAAACAGGAAGATGGCCATGAAAACAGGTGATGATGTCTCCCTCACGATGAAAACCGATGTTGGCATTAATGAGCGCCACCCCTTGGGAAAAAAAGGGTAATTGGAGTTGTGGCATTTCGTCGGACCTTGGTTAAGCTAAGATGTGCCTTAGATGTGTTAATTGATGAAAATGCGGTATCTTGTCAAAATCTTCACCCGTCACCAATCGTCTCAAGCTGACTGATAAGTCGTTTATTTATATTCCCCTGTTATTACAGGAATATTTGTAACATAAACCAATAGCTGCTTCTTCCTCGAGATCAGGAACTCTGAATTAATTTCTTTCATTTTTGCCCCGGTGTTTTTAGCGAGTGTCGGCCTGAAGGTGAATTTCGAGACTTATTTCGACTTCTCTCTGGCTTTAATCGTATTATCAGCTGCTTGCATATTCAAACTGATGGGTGGCGCCATAGGAGCCCGATGGGGAGGCATGTTACCCAGGGAGGCCTGGGCTGTTGGTTTTGGAATGGTTTCAGTTGGTGCTATGGGAATAGTTGTGGCGATGATAGCTGTAAATGCAGGGATAATCCATGAGCGGCTGTATGTAGCATTGTTAATGGTGGTGATGCTGACTTCAATGAGGAGTGCCTGTTTATGCAAATGATTCCTCGCACTGGAAAAGAGAGGAGCCTTCGCGATATCTTATCCCCGATATTCAGAGCCACCTCCCGTCACGGTTTTATTCCCGCCAAAATAGAAAAACAGCAAGAGGCAGAAATTTTATAAGAACTAGCCATTAGAAGCAAATATTTGATCCAGCTTCGGCGGGGGCCATGGAAAAGATGTCCTCCCGTACGTACGTTGCGATGCGCAGCGAGAGTCAGGTTTGGTGTTCGTGATTCCCATGCCAGTGTAAGTTGTCGTCGTGGCAGGCGATGCCAATGGTGATCGATGATTTTGATGGATCTTGTGTTTTAAACGGATCTTCGTCAATACGCGAAAATCTTGACTACCTACGCTTCAATGGCCCATTATTCAGGGATGGCAGAACAGTGCTGCAGGGACGGTGAGACCACAAGAAGACGGGACTGAGAATTCTCTGTCCCGTCTTCTCTGGTGAGATTGACTACATCATGCCGAGAACTTTCGGCAGCCAGATCGACATGGTCGGCCAGTAAGTGACAGCGACCAGGAAGACCAGCATGGTCAGAAGCCACGGCCATACAGCGATGGTCAGCTCGGTGATGCCCATCTTGGTAAGACCGGAGGCGACATAGAGATTCAGTCCTACCGGCGGATGGCACATGCCGACCTCCATATTAACCACCATCAAAATACCGAGATGCACCGGATCGACACCAAGCTGCATGGCTATCGGGAAGATGATCGGAGCAAAGATCAGCATGATTGATGAGGGTTCCATAAAGTTGCCGGCCATGAGCAACAGGACATTGACCGCCAGGAGAAAGGCGATCTTGCCGAATCCCATGTCGATCATCCAGTTGGTTAATTCCTGCGGGATGTTTTCATTGGCCAGGATAAAGGAAAACATGACCGCGTTGGTGATGATATAGAGCAGCATGGCCGACATGTTGGCCGAGTTGAGCAACACCTTCGGGACATCGCGGAGACGTAAATCCTTATAGATGAAGACGGCGACGACGAAGGCATAGACGGCACTCATCGCGGCGGCCTCGGTCGGGGTAAAGATTCCTGAATAGATCCCGCCCATGACCACGATTATCAGCATCAAACCCCAGGCCGATTTGCGGAAAGTATGGAACCGTTCCGTCCAGGAAGCCTTGGGTTGGCGTGGATATTTAAACTTTTTGGCCCGGTACCAGGTCATGCCGCCAAGCATCGAGGCCAAGATTAGGCCTGGAATGATCCCCGCCATGAAGAGAGCACCCACCGAAGTATTGGTCGCGATCGAATACATAACCATGACAATCGATGGCGGAATGAGAATACCGAGTGCCCCGGAGGTGGCGACGACGCCGGCGCCGAACTTCATCGGAAAACCCGCTTTGACCATGCCCGGCAACAGTATTGAACCGATAGCAACAACCGTTGCCGGTGAAGAACCGGAGACCGCGGCGAACAGGGCACAGGCGACAACTCCGGCAAGAGCCAGACCGCCGTGCCAGTGACCGACCATTGCGGTGGCAAAATTCATCATCCTGCGGGCTACGCCGCCGTGGGTGAGAAAGTTGCCGGCCAGGATGAAGAAGGGAATAGCCATGATCTCAAACTTTTCGATTCCCGAAAAGAGTTTGAGTGCCACCGATTCCAGGGGCACCTGAGTCATGGTAAAGAGGAAGGTCAGCACCGTAAGGCCGAGAGAAATCGAAATCGGCATGCCGGTCAGCATCAGGACAAGAAGAATACCGAAGATAACAAGAGCGCTCATTTGCTTTCCTCCTTCCGGTCTTTGCCGTTGGTGAAATCCTTCGGGTCGAAGGTGTCGCTTACCTTGAGAACCTGCTCGTCAAGAGCTGCCTTATCTTTATCGATACCCTCTACGTGTCCGTGGTCATGATGTGGCAACTCGCCAGATCTGATGAAAATGACCATAACCTGGAGAAAACGGAAGCACATCAGGCTGGAGCCAAGAGGCACCGCACTGTATACCGCCCAGGTGGGCCATTCCAGATCTGGTGTAGTCGGGCCTTGCGGAACTACGCCGGTATCCAGGCCAAACAGGGTGAAAAAGGCGTAGTGTAAACCGTTCTCCCAGATGAAATTGAAGCCCAGGGTGGCGACTATTGCCGTGAATGTGGCTCCAGCCAATAAACCGAAGATGATAAACTTGTTGCGCAGCGGGGTTTTCATCTTCTTTATCAGGACGTCGACCCCGACATGGATGCCGGTTCGCACACCGTAGGCGGCACCGAATTTGGCCATCCAGACGAACATGATGATACACAGTTCCTGGGCCCAGCCAAAATTCAAGCCAAGCAGCCAGTCCTGCACAACCGGGATGGGCAAGCCCGCGCCATAGCGATGACCAACCGCAATAAAGATTATCAGGGTTGCCCCTCCCATGAGAAAGGTGACAAATATCTCCTCAAATCTATTCAAGGTATTGTTAAGAAATTTCAACATTACTGCCTTAACCTCCTAGAAAACGATAGGGACGGCCGACAATCAGGCCGCCCCCCCCCCGCACCATTTGGCGCTATTGGTTTCGTTTATTTTTTGAAATCGATAGCCTGATATACCGCGTCAATGGTCTCTTTTCCGATACGGTTGGCCATCTTCTCATGCACAGGAATGAGGGTTGCCCGGAAAACAGCACGTTCTTCAGGAGTAGGGACGGTTACTTCGGTTTTGCCGGAGGCTTTTACTGCCGCGAGATCTTGATCGTTTTTGTCCTTGGCGATCTTGTTGGCGTAATCGGTGGCGTCTACCATGGCGGTCTCAAGCTGGGTACGCACATCAGCGGGCAGTTCTTCCCAGAATTTTTTATTGACGATGACCGCATACCCCAGGTAACCATGATCGGTAATGGTCATGTATTTCTGTACTTCATGCATTTTCTGGGTATAAAAATTAGAGATCGGGTTTTCGGTACCATCCACTACGCCGGTCTGCAGGGCCTGGTATACCTCGGAGAAAGCCATGGTCTGGGGGATAGCTTTCAGAGCCTGCATCTGAGCTTCGAGTACCTTTGAAGACTGAATACGGAGTTTTTTTCCTTTCAGATCTCCGGGGGTCTTGATCGGAGTGTTGGCGGAAAAGGATTTGAAACCATTATCCCAGTAAGCCAATCCTTTAATTCCCTTCGGTTCGAGTTTGGCAAGGAGCTTCTGGCCAATCTCACCTTTAGTGATTTTGTGAAGGTCATCGTAACTGTTAAAAATGAAAGGCAGGTCGAACACCTCGAAATCCTTGACGCCGAGAGGTCCGAATTTGGCAAGCGATGGAGCGAGCATCTGAACCGCACCGATCTGCAGTGCCTCCATTTCTTCTTTATCTTTATAGAGTTGACTGTTCGGATATACTTCGACCTTCACTTTTCCCTGGGTCAATTCCTCCGCCCGTTTCTTGAAAAATTCGGCAGCTTGGCCTTTCGGGGTGTCAACAGCAACAACATGGCTGAATTTGA
The DNA here is from genome assembly GCA_945863875.1 of Desulfopila aestuarii DSM 18488. Lineage (GTDB taxonomy): Bacteria > Desulfobacterota > Desulfobulbia > Desulfobulbales > Desulfocapsaceae > Desulforhopalus_A > Desulforhopalus_A aestuarii_A. The sequence goes on along the minus strand of CAMBBS010000044.1, from coordinate 1,382 downwards.
TGGAAATCGGTTCAGCAAATGCAGGGCTAACGAGAAGGGCTGTTGAAATGGTCAATGTTGCCAAAACCTTTGTTACCGTCTGAAACATGTTATCCTCCATTTTACGTTGACTGACAAATACACGTCTCGTCCATAAAGACAGAATATCTTTTTGCTGCCGGACGAGGGTGCCGAAAACACAGCGGGAATCAATTCATTGGCTATTGCGAGAGAGATACCATACACCAATGTACAATTAATAGTGCAAAATCATTTGATTGCAAATGATATGTCTTCCAGGTCTTCTGGAAACGGCGAAAATCCAACCATGGTTTTGGGCCAAATGGTTACTAATCCGTCTAAGCTCAGCAGCAAAACCGTCAAATGTTTGGAACAATCAAGAGAGGTACTTTTGCCAATCGGGCTACCCTTCTGGCCGAGGAACCCATTACCTTGTTGCCCAAGACTTTTTTAGAGGACTGGCCCATGACAATCAAATCGGCCTTGTATGTTTCGGCTGCGGTAAGAATCTGTTCACTCGGCCGGCCGGTTACGACAATCATTTCTTTGAGCGGGATAGTGCCCGTTGCCTGCCCCAGACACTCCTCGTCATAGTACTTCTTGATGCGTTTCTTCATGTCGGCGAGGATGTTCTTCATACCATTTTCCTGTGTTTTTTCGATTGAGGCCTCCGGCATGTAGGCAGCCAGGACCGATCGTGCGGTTTCGCTCAACGGTTCGACCACATGTATCATGATGATCGTGGCACCGTGAGCTCTAGCCTGATGTATGGCCTGGCGAAAAACAGGACGGGTGTTTTCTCCGAGATCAGTGGCATACAGTATTGTCGATATTTTTGGGATAGATTCCATGGCAGCTGCTCCCGAAATGAGGGTGTAGTATTGCGTGACTTCGGACGATAGGACAGGACTGCACAGTATTGTATTGCAGGCAGAAAAACTGCCATATCAAACAAGAAAACGAAAAATGTATTCGAAGCTGTGAATTTGCCCCTATGGTCAAGGCGCATGCCCCTCTGTTGGCTGTTAGCACTTGCTGCCGGGCTCCGCCATATACCGTGAGAGATAGAGGGATTGGAGCACGATGAACACCGCGGTAAGGCCGAGCATGCCAAAGAGCTTGAAATTTACCCAGGTGTCGCGGTCGAAGTGGCTCATGACATAGAGGTTGGCCCCGCCCAGGCCGAGAAAAAAGGTGACCCAGCCAAGATTGAGGCGTCGCCATACCTGCCTGGGCAAGGTCAGGTTGGTTCCCAGCATCCGCTCGATGGCAGTTTTCTCGCCAAGGATATGGCTGAGCAGAAAGGCCACCCCGAAAAGCCAGTTAATGACGGTAGGCTTCCACTTGATGAACTGCTCGTCGTGCAGAAAGAGGGTCAGACC
>CAMBBS010000043.1 GCA_945863875.1 Desulfopila aestuarii DSM 18488 | reverse complement strand
GATGAATTAGGATATCTAACCCTAACTCCCGAGCAGATGAACAGCTTCTTCAAGCTCATGAAAGAACGCTACGAAGCAGGCCGCCCAACAATCATCACAACAAATTTAGCGTTCGAGCACTGGTACGACATCCTCCAACCCAAAAGTATGGTCGATGCGTTGCTCGACCGCCTCCGTCATCGCTGCTGTATAATCGAGATCGACGGAGAATCTCTCCGCACATAATCCGCTCAGCAAATCTCAGCAAACCAACCCACCCACATCGCTCTTTCGCATCCCCTCAAAGCACTCCTGACCGCGCACTCTCTGGCTCAGTTTTCGTTAGCAGAAATGGCTCAATTCCTGTTAGCGCTCAAGGCTCCGGCCGCAGAGTCCGCTTACCTGCATGAATTTATCAAACTTCACATGCCACTCGGTCTTGAACCAATGATACTTTTCCATTTTCCTCTCCTTTTTTGTAATTGGGTTGGTAGAAAAAAAGGCCTACACAGCTCTTTACGGGCGAGGAGGGGAAATTGATTAACGAAAATGGTTATTTTACTGGAAGATTGAGTGGATAATCGTCAGGAGTGAGGGCTTTCCTGCCGCGTAGCGGCTTACTTGAACCAGAATTTCATCCGGGAAAGATTTCCATTGGCAAGCTTTAGGTTTTGAGCACATCCCCAGGTTAACCTTCTTCCTGAGAGGGTAGGACCGACTAATAGCTGAAAATTGTTCGGAAATAGAGCAACTGCAAAGAAGAGCTTACCAAAGAACTTATTTACATTCCAAGACCAAGCAATACGAGCAACTTATCCCATGTTTATCTGTTCCATCCATTGCATCATCTTGCTGATTGTTACCCGGTCACCGTAAAGTGAGCTGTGACGTAGAGGAGTTTGATCCCCTTCGATCTCCTCGAACTTCGTATTACTACAAGAAAGCGGAACCAATGTAACTATGAAACGATAGAATAACCCGGCTAAAGGCGCCAATTGACCTTGACTGAGGGTAACTATCGCAGCCAAGACCATCAGCACTACTAGTGAGGCGATAGCATAGAATCCGTAATAGTAGGCCGCTGACACCATATAAACAAAAAAGGCGATGCCAATGGCAATCACGGGCTGCCAAGGATTACCAGTCATTGCACTGCTTGGCAAAGTCTCAAGAAAATCTAGGGTATAGTGGTAATTACCTGTTATGATATCCCATGGCAGATAGATGAAAGGAAGTATTTCAAAAATAATCAGTAAACCGATTATCGTACCGATGGCTTTGTTGAATATCAACGGAGTAGCGAGAGTGAGGAATATGAAATTCTGCAGTGATGAGAAAAAGGCAAGCGCACCATACGCTTCATCGTCCGGAGTACTCAAGCAATATATTGGCGTAGACTCAAGCATCCTGCAGTAAAAGCCTTCTCCTCGACGCAGTACCCATTTTCTGATTAACAAATAAACTGATGTCAGTATCATAGTCAGTGCAATTATCCCAAGCAGACAATATAAGAGCGACCATCCAAAACCATCGCGTAGCCAGAATCCGTACAACATAAATCCTGCAGACCCTAGTCCCATCACACCGATGTTGCTGAGGAGTTGCTGATTGCGACCGAGCACACCGAGGAAAGGGGTATTGAGGCAAATCAAGCCCTTGAACAAAGCATCGTCCCCATCGGCTGCACGGAGAGCAACATTTCCACCGTGACTATGGGCAATGACGAAGTGCTCGTATTCAGAGTGCTCAAGCAGGTGACGACGAAGTAGCAGTGCACCATCACGCCTCTGTGCGAAGCTATTACCGGCTCCCCAGTTTACAGCTTCCACCCTATATCCTGCCTGTTCCAAACAGTTGCGCAAGGGTGACCCAGCTTGTGTCCAGGGGGCGTTTTTAGCCTACGTGCCGTGCAATAGGGTAACCATCATCTTATTTGTATTCATGGGTGTATCCCTTTCTGAGTTGAAGAAGATTATACGGAAAGGCAAACCGCCATCAGATTATCATAAATGCCCTACTAACGTCAGCTACCCTATCGATATACACATAGATCAATAGATACCCGTAATTGAATACTATAGTTTGCTTGCAGTATACCTTCCTCGCTATCATGCCAACAATACATCGATACCAATCCTGACAGAATTTTTCGACTCTGCTCTTGCTTTTGGCATATTAATTATGCTCCTATCTTGCTGAACAAGCTGGGTTTAATATAAAAGGTCCACCCCACAAGACAACAGGTGGTGATAGTGAGGCGACAAGTAGCTCCTTTTTATGCTAGCCTGAAAAAACCGACTCTCAGACTGGAACTGCTTCATTTACGATGTCCAGACTAACTTTTTAATCACGGTATTGTAAGATTTTGCGCCATTGCCAACTGTGTGTCACACTCCGACTGTCTTATCCGCCACTGATTCACACTGGCAATCTCAACCATTTAAGCAAACTCTAAAATTTCTTTGTTTCCTGAGATGGTTTCTGACTAACTTATTAATATCGTACAGAAATGGAGAAACTCCAGAATAAAGATATCCAAAGAATCTTTAAGAATCAACTGTCCGAAAAAGTTTAGATTTGAAAAATAATGTGTCAGATCGGGAGTGGATTTCTACAAATTACATTTTCGCAACTCAAGGCCCGGTTCCATTTAATTGTGGAGCCGGGTTTTTTGTTGCCGGGAGCGTTACAGTGTAACGGCGGTCATGGTCATGGGAGGTTAAAAACCATTATAGGATATTTCGGACAATCTGTGGGGAATGGTGTGGGGAAAACAAAAAAGGACTTACGGCATAAAGCCATAAGTCCTTGAATTTACTGGAGCCAGCAAGCGGAATCGAACCGCTGGCCTGCGCTTTACGAGAGCGCCGCTCTACCAACTGAGCTATGCTGGCAATTATGTCAATAGAGAGCAAGGAGGCCTGCGCCTGTGGTCCCGGCTCATTTCTGTACGCCTATATAGCAGGTAATCATTGAAAATTCAACTGTTATGAAATATAACCTGTGCATAATTTTTAGGCAAAGAGCAGCTCACCCGGAGAAAGCTGCAGCGTCACAAACGATGCACACGTCAGAAGAAATGGTAAGCCATCCTGGGAATATGTACAATGCTTTTTACCTCATAGTGCTTGTCCTTCTCCTTCCCGGCTGTACGGAAGAAGAGCAGGCGCCCCTTACGCCTCGGCAATGTATCGACTGTCATGCCGTGCACACCGACCGCAACCATCAGCAGGCCTGCGTCTCCTGCCATAAAGGCAACAACCAGGCCGAGAGCAAAGAGGCCGCCCACGTCGGCTATGTCCCTGCTCCTGCCCACCCGGATCATCTGGCCGCATCCTGCGGCCCCTGTCATGCGGATATTGCCGAGAGAATAGCCGATTCGGTGCATTTCACCCTGGCCGACAGTACCAACCTTTTTAGAAGAGCATTCGGTGCGGAAACCGACCTGGCCGATTTCCGTGCAACGCCGAAGAATATTTCCCCGGCAAACGCGCTGGAACTCGCCGATGATCTGCTGCGACGCAGATGTTTTCGTTGTCATCCCTACAGTGCAGGCGATGCCTATCCTGCGGTCAGCCACGGTACCGGCTGTGCCTCCTGTCATATGGCCTTTAGTGAAGGAAAAGCCGTCTCGCACAACCTGGAGAAGCCCGGGGATGCCCAGTGCCTGTCCTGCCATTACGGCAATTATGTCGGTTTTGATTACTTTGGTCGTTTTGAACACGACCTCACTGTCGAATATCGCACGCCCTACACAACAAAAAATAAATATTTCCGGCCCTATGGTGTCGAATATCACCAGTTGCAGGCGGATATTCATCACCTGCGCGGCATGCTCTGCATTGACTGCCATACCGGCCGCGAATTGATGCGACAAGATGATGAGAAACCGTCCTGCGCCGGCTGTCATGACGGCGAGGAACTCATGCATTCCCTGCCTGCCGGGGTCGAAAAGCTGCAGGATTCCTACATCCTCCACGGCCGGAACGGCACAGACCACCCTCTCCCGCTCATGCGCCATCCGGCCCACGAGGGGCAAACGGAAAAAGTCGCCTGCCAGGCATGCCATGCCCAATGGACCTTCAACGATGTCGGCAACCATTTCCTCAGGTCGGACACCGACGAATTTGAGATATGGTCCCATCTCTCCGTGCAGGGAAGTTTTGAAATCGAGACCATTATCGACCACAACAATGATTTTGATCAAACGGAACTTCCGGCCGAAATGACCGACAAATTAACCGGCGAAGCGGAAACCGGTCTCTGGCATAAAGGCTTTACCATGCGACGCTGGGAAAACGTTCTCCTCGGACGCGACGGCAAGGGAAGAATCAGCCCGATGCGCCCGCTGCTTGACTACTCCCTCTCATGGATAGATGAAGACGAGACTGTCCGCTTCGATTCGGTCCCATCCTCTGCCCCGGACAGGGGACTGAGGCCCTATGTTCCGCATACCACCGGACCGGCCGGGCTTTTTTACCAGGAGCGCCTGGCAAAGTTTCTTGACAAGGAACGTTCTGCCGCTGTAGAGTCAATGGCAGCGGAGCCGATCAATGCACCCGATTAATCATCGACAGGGCACTGCATGATACTTTCAACTCCAGTCGCTTCGGGCGAAAGAGATACCGGCATCTTGTTATGGACCCTCTGCCTGCTGGTTATCCTGCCGCTCTTTTTCGCTCCTGCCGCCCAGACCTCCGGCCACAGACCTGCCGCCACACAGAACCCGTATATTATCGACCATAAAAGGTACTATCCCATTCCCTCGGCCGAAGGCTATAGCGAAAAAGGTGTCGCCTCCTGGTATGGCGGCAAGTTCCACGGCAGGAAGACGTCGAATGGGGAAACGTACGACATGCATTCGATGACCGCTGCCCACAAAACCCTGCCGATGAATACCGTGCTGCTGGTCAAAAACCTGGAAAACGACAAACAAACCGTTGTCCGCATCAATGACCGCGGACCTTTCGTGCGCGGCAGAATTGTTGATCTCAGCTATAAGGCAGCAGCCGCGCTGGGCATTCATGAAAAAGGGATCACCAGGGTACACGCCATAGCCCTGGGCGAGGAAGCCATCAGTAAATGGGGTGAACCACCAACCCTGGTCTATCCGGATCTGTCGGTCGGAGAATTTTTTGTGCAGATCGGCGCCTTCTCGCAGAAATTCAATGCCAGCAAGTTACAGCAACGGTTTGCCGATGGGGGGCATACGACGGTTATTCGCAAGTCTCTCGGCACCCAATCCATGCTCTACAGCGTGCTGGTCTACGCCGGGAAAACAATGCAGCACGCCAAACGGGCGGAAAAATCTCTGCTTGAACACGGCTATGCCGGAGCATTTATCATCGCCGAGTGATTCCGGCTCAAGAACCACCGCTTACCAAAAAAGAACGGTTTGACAGACCAGCCGCAGCAGGTTTTTCAGGCGGGCATGGTCCTTTACCCCCGGTTGCGACTCGACCCCGGAGTTTATATCCACCGCGTACGGGTGTACCTCGGTAATGGCGGCAAGCACATTTTCAGGCGACAGCCCCCCGGCCAGGAGGATCGGCCTACGCAGCCGCAGCTGCTCGATAATCGACCAGTCAAAGACCCGGCCGGTGCCGCCGCTTGCGCCCTGCACATAGGTGTCGAGCAGAAAGGCATCGACGCAGCCATCGTAGGGAGTAAAGTTGTCCGGCCGGCTCTCGTCACCGACACGAAAAGCTTTGATAAGACGGCAGCAAGGCAGTTTCTGGCGCAATTCCCGGCAGTACTCGACCGACTCATCGCCATGCAGCTGCAGGGCGGAAAGCCCCGCCGCGGCCGCAGTCGTTACCTCATCGATGGTCGCGTTGACAAAGACGCCGACCCTGTCGACAAAGGGGGGCAACTGGTTAATTATCCTCGCCGCACTGTCTGGCGCAATATAGCGGGGACTTTTGGTGTAAAAGATAAAGCCCAGCGCGTCAACGCCGCAGTCCGCAGCGACCAGGGCATCTTCCAGGCGCGTGGTACCGCACATCTTCACCCGTGTTCTTCGCGCTCTTCCCCCGGACATAGATAAGTCCTTATTGGCGCAATGACTGCAGCAGCGGACTGTCGACACCGGCCCGCATCAGCGTCTCACCGACCAGGGCGGCGCTGATCCCGGCATCGCGCAGTCGCCGGAAATCATCGGCGGATTTCAGGCCCGACTCACTGACCACCGGAATCTCTTCGGGAATGAGTCTTTTCAGCCTGAAGGTCGTTTCGAGGTCCATCGAAAAATCCTTCAAATTACGGTTATTGATGCCGATCAGCCTACTGCCCCCTTCCAGGGCCAGTTCCGTTTCCCATTCGTCATGCACCTCGACCAGCACATCCATGCCGTATTCCCCGGCACAGGCCTGATAGTCGCGCAGCTGGGCAAGATCGAGGATGGCGGCGATCAACAGTACAGCATCCGCCCCGTGGACGTGGGCTTCCTTGATCTGCAGTTCATCTACAATAAAATCCTTGCGCAGAACAGGCAGGGCAACCGCGTCGCGAACCTGCATCATATAGACGAGGGCCCCTTGAAAAAAATCAGCATCGGTCAGCACGGAAATTGCCTGTGCCCCATTTTTTTGATAGTTAACGGCAATATCCACCGGATGAAAATCGGCACAGATAACCCCCTGTGAAGGTGAAGCCTTTTTCACTTCGGCGATAATCGAAACATCGGCATACTGCGTGAGCGTGCGGCAAAATCCCCGCGGCGGGGCAATCTCCCGGTCCCTGAAGGCAGGCGGCAGCTGGATCCCCCTGGTGCGCAGTGCGGCGACCTCGATCTTCTTTTTTGCCACGATGGTATCTAAAATCATTGCCATAACATTTACCCGACCCTTCTTTACGCAGACGTTTTGGCGGCCGCGCTGGAATAACCGACGAGCTGTTCCAATTTTTTAAGCGCCGCACCCGAACCGATCACTTGCCGGGCGAGGACAACACCGGCCTTGATGCTGTCGGCCTTTCCCGCGGCAAGAAGCGAAGCCCCGGCATTCAAGAGAACCATGTCAAGCCGTGCGCCCGGCTCACCGCGCAAAACCGCGCGAACCAGTTCCGCGGCTTCACCTGCAGTCGCTCCGCCTTGAATATCGGCAATTGATGCCCGGCTAAGGCCGACATCCTCGGGTTCGAGGGTATAGCTGGTCACCTTGCCGTCACAGCCATCCGCCACATGCGTGGTACCGGTAACGGTCATTTCGTCCATATTGCCCTCACCCCAGACGACCAGGGTCCGTTTCATGCCGAGGCGAACGAGCACCTCGGCAAGAATTGTCGTCAGTTCTCTGGCAAAAACGCCGGTGAGCTGGACATTGGCCCGGGCCGGATTGGTCATCGGCCCAAGGATATTGAAAATAGACCGGATACCGATTTCCCGCCGTGGTCCGATGGCGTATTTCATCGCCCCATGGAGCATCGGTGCAAAAAGAAAGCCGATGCCCACCATGCGCACACAATGGGAAACAGCCTCGGCGGTGAGGCTTAAGTCGACGCCGAGGGCCTCAAGGACATCGGCACTGCCGCATTTTGACGAAACCGCCCTGTTGCCGTGTTTGGCCACGGGAATACCGGCCGCAGCGACAACAAAGGATGTCGTCGTCGATACATTAAAGGTTCCTGAACCATCCCCGCCGGTGCCGACAATATCCATCAAGACCGCACCGCCGGCGGTATCGACCCCTGAATCGACGAAGGTGGCCTTCTCGCGCATGACCCGCACCGCACCGACAATTTCGTCAATGGATTCGCCCTTCATGCGCAAGGCGGTGATAAACGAACCTATCTGGGCATCGCTGGCGAAGCCGCCCATGACATCGTTCATGACCGAAACCATTTCTGTTTCGCTCAGGTCTTGCCCGGTAACAACTTTGCCGATTGCTTGTTTAATATTCATGATCTTTTCTGATTGGTGTTTTTTCGGGCAACCGCATTATGGCCGCAGCAGGTTTTTGTAATCGGCTGCCAGAAAATTTTTCAAAAGGGTTACGCCCGCCGGAGTCATGATCGACTCGGGGTGAAACTGCACCCCCTCGATAGCCAGTTCTCGGTGCCGCAGGCCCATCAACTCATTCTGGTCCGAGCGACAGGTCACCTCCAGACAGGCGGGAAAGTCGCTTTCCTGGACAACGAGGGAATGGTAACGCATGCCGTCAAAAGGATTCGGCAGGCCGGTGAACACGCCTCTGCCGTCATGGGTCATCGGGCTGGTCTTGCCGTGCATGATACGCCCGGCCCGAACAACCGTGCCGCCAAAGGCCTCGCCTATGGCCTGATGGCCGAGGCAGACCCCGAGAATCGGCAACTTGCCGGCGAAATAGGTAATCGCCTCAATGGATATACCGGCCTCTCGCGGCGTGCAGGGACCGGGCGAAATCAACAGTTGATCCGGCTGCATGGCCTCGATTTCCCGGACGGTGATCTTGTCGTTGCGAAAGACGCGAATGTCTTCAGTACGGCCCTCTGCCAACCCATTCGCCGCCACTGTCTGGACGATGTTATAGGTGAAAGAGTCGTAATTATCTATGATAACGAGCATTTTTCAAAATCCCTTCTCTGCAAGTTCAACAGCACGGCGCAAGCCCAGTGATTTATTGACGGTTTCCTCGAATTCTTTATCCGGCTCGGAATCGGCGACAATGCCCGCCCCGGCCTGAATCCACAGATCCTTGCCCTTCATGATAAATGTCCGGATGGTGATACAGAAGTCCATATTGCCGGAAAAGCCAAAATAACCGACAGCGCCGGCATACGGCCCCCGTTTCTCCAGTTCCAGCTCATCGATGATCTGCATCGCCCGGATCTTCGGCGCACCACTGACCGTGCCCGCCGGAAAACAGGCGGCCAGGACATCGAATTGGTCCTTGTCGTCGGCGATTTCGCCACGGACCCCGGAGACGATATGCATCACATGGCTGTAGCGCTCGATGACCAGCAGGTCGTGGACATGAACATGACCGCCTTTGGCCACCCGGCCGACGTCATTGCGACCAAGATCGACGAGCATCAGATGTTCCGCCGTCTCTTTCGGGTCGGCAAGCAATTCACGCTCGAGCGCCAGGTCTTCTTCCGGCGTCGCGCCGCGTTTTCTCGTCCCGGCGATCGGCCGCAGCTCAATGTTTTTACCTTCCTTGCGCACAAGGATTTCCGGTGACGAGCCGATTTGAATGACATCGCCCAACTGGAGATAAAACAGATACGGACTCGGATTGATGTGCCGCAGCGCCCGATACAGGACCATGGGGGCCAGCCCGGTTTCGGTATGAAATCGCTGGGACAGCACCACCTGGATGATATCGCCGGCGTGAATATATTCCTTGGCCTTTACCACCATGGCTTCGAACTGTTCCCTGGCCATGTTCGAGGTGAAAACATGCGGAAGCGAAGTATCATTGCGGCTTGCTGCAAAAAAATCAGCAGAGACGGGTCGCTTGATTTTGGCAATCACGCCATCAATAAGCGCAACCGCGTTATTATACAGCATAGCGCCATCGTCGTCATCCACCTGCACCCAGCAGACAACGGTCACGGTCTGCCTGAAGCTGTCATGCACCAGGACGATTTTCGGCACCATGAACGAGGAGTCGGGAAACTCCGTCGCCGGCCGGCTGTCGGGCAGATCCTCCATGAACCTGACCATATCATAACCGAGAAAACCGACCGCGCCGCCGCAGAACCTCGGCAGATGGTCGTATTCGGCGGCATCGAGATCGTTGATCAAGGATTTCAGGGCACGCAGGGGGTCGGCGGTAAAGGTCCTGCTTTCGCGCAACCCTTTTTTCACTTCCTGGAGCGTGATGGCATCACCGGTAGAGGTAAAGGTAACCAGGGGATCGTAACCGATAAAAGAAAACCGTCCCCATTTTTCACCGCCCTCCATGCTTTCAAAAAGAAAAACATGGCGCTTGCCATCGGCAACTTTGGCAAAAAGGGTCAGCGGCGTATCAAGATCCGCCACTATTTCCCGGCACACGGGGATCAGCCGGGTATTGGCCATATCACTCTTAAAGGTCTGTACGTCCGGTAGAACCATTGTCGTAGGCATTGGCGTATCGTATAGGTAATAAAAAGCTCTGATTGTCAGTATGGACAGCAACATACCAGTTACCGGCGCTTCTTGTCCAGCCTCTTCCCGGCAAAAAAACAAAAAAAAAGAGCCATGGAATCGCAGGATTCCATGGCTCTTTCACCGCTTTGGCAACCGTTTCTTAACGAACGATCACAAGGCTCTTACACTGCACTGGTCATTTTATTGACTCGTTTGGCGAGGCGGGAGATTTTACGGGACGCGTTCCGCTTGTGAATTGTTCCCTTGCTTGCGGTCCTGGCAATGACGGAAGTGGCTTCTTTCAGAACATCCTTTGCAACATCTGCTGTTCCGGCAACCACAGCTTCATCAAGTTTGCGGATGATTGATTTCATTTTGGTCTTGTTCATTTTGTTACGCAAACGAGCAGCCTGAGCTTGACGGGTTCTCTTTTCAGCGGATTTATGATTTGCCACGTAGGTATTCCTCCTGTAAGTATCCTATCTCTTTGAAGAGATGAGTAAAATATATTTTCAATGCCTCAGTGACCGTAATCGCTGCGAGGCGCACTGATCCTGAATAGTCCGTATTGTGAAGGACATAATTTATAATGCAAGAAAGGGACATTGTCAACAGATATCATCAGCCATTCGTCATCAATTTCATGTCGGTTTTTCGGTGCCTGCGAGATAATGTTCTGTTCTTTTGACACACGCCCTGATCTTGAGATATGCTGTCTCCATAGAAAATGCAGCCGAGATCTTTTTATCCGGCTTGACCAGAAATATCGCACAAAGGTGAAGGCCGGTCCATGGGGTTTCCAAAAATATTATTTAAAATTGTCGAAAATCGCAGTTGTCCGCTCTATGCGTACAATGAGAGTTTTTCCCTCTCGGGGATCGCCATCCCGCTGACCAATGACACCGAAAACAGCTTCATCACCACCTCGATCATCACCTATCCCGCCGGCAAAAAGATCTGCAAAATCCTCAACGGCGACCTCTCCAGGCTGATCATGCAATATGAACGGGGTGACAAAATCCCCCTCTGCATGATCAGTTGCAGCGGCTGCAGCGGCTCAATCAGAATGGAACACAGCAAGGAGGACCACCTCCAAAAACTCGATGACAACACCCTCTCCGATGAACTCGGCTCAATGATGCACCTGTTGAGCAGCTTTCCTTTCTTCAAACATATTGACCAGAAAAACCTTGATAAGGTCATCAGTTATTTCAAATTGAACAGATACAAACCCGGAGAAATCGTCATCCGTAAAGGTGACCCGGGTGGCAGGTTCTATATCATTGTCTCGGGAAGCGTCAATGTCCTCAACAGTGGTGGCATTATCATCTCGACGCTCGACACCGGAGAGGTGTTTGGCGAGATGAGCCTTATCTGCAACGATATTGTCAATGCCACCATCCAGGTAAAAGAGGCCAGCTCGATTCTCTACATCGACCAGCCTAATTTTCATAAAATCCTCGATATATATCCGGCGATCCAGCTTTATTTTTCAAGACTGATGGCCGAAAGACTGAACAAATCGAATAAGATTCGCGCCGAGGATCTCACCTCGGGAATAATCGGCAACCTCTCGGAAATTCCGCCGGAGGCCCTGTTTCAGACCCTGAACATGAACAACAAGACCGGCATCCTGACCATCACCGATCTCAGCAAAGGGACCGCCCGCTTCTCCTTTCGCCAGGGTGCACTGATCAAGGCAAAATACGATGAATTCGCCGGCGACATGGCCTTTTATCAAATACTGAAAGAAAATTCCGGCCGCTTCCGCTTCACTCCGGGCATTGCTCCAGAAGATTTCAGCACCCCGGAAATCGGCTTTTTCATGAAACTGCTCATGGAGGGGATGCGCCGGCTGGATGAGGGGAAAAACCAGAAGATTAATTAAAAGGACTTGCCCGGACCCTTATTCCAGTGTCCCCAGGTAGTTGAATGTCGACAGTTTGCCATAGCGCCCGGAGTTAGACAGCCGATCATTGAGCTCCAGAAGTTCCCGCTTGGAATCGGTACCACCGGAGATATCGACAACAACATATTTTATCCCCATCTCTTTCAATTCCTCGAGATACGGCAGCAGCGAAAAGGGTTTTTCCGGAAAGGTCTGCGTAAACCCCTCTTTTTTCCTGATGACATAGGGCTCATCCCTCGGGCTGAGGATCTGCCGCTCATACTGAAAATGATCAGGCGCAAGCCGTGAGGTATAGAGGGCAGGGGCACCGTACACCGTAAGACCAACCGGTATGCTTCGCCTCTTCCGGCCTGGCCCGGAGATTCCCTCACCTCCCCTGCAGCCGCGCAACAGCTCCTGCATGGCCGCACGATCCATCTCAATACCTGCCTGGGCGGCATCGAGCCCGCTGTCGCCGACCATGGCCACCGCCTGATTGTTGAGCAGGTTGGCGGTGTAGTCGGCAAAAAGGTGCGCTTTCTCACCGGCAAAAAAGAGTTTCTGGCTGAGATGGCCGAGTTGAAAACTTCGAAAGCCGGTACGCAGCAGCAGCTGAATCTGTTTCCGCACCCTGGCCAGGTCATTTTCCATAATCAGGGGAGGAAGCGCCCAGGTGACCAGCCTGGCTTTGGCGCCAAGGGCCACTTTCATCTTTCCGGCCTGGAGCACCGTCTGCTTAGTGAAACTGAGCAGATAGCGATCAGGCGTAAAGGCCAGGTCGCCCTGCAGCAGTTTCACCGAATCGGTTTTCAGCCACCATTCCAGGGGCACTTTTTTTCTTACCGGCCGCAGGTGCGCCAACCTTTTTTTCGTCAGGCCCTGCATTGCGCCTCTCCCTGCGGCTTTTTCTCTCTGTTCCGGCATCTCCGCCGCACCACCGACAGCACAAACCTCGGTGACAATTCCCTTGATGGTGCCGGCCAGCTGTTTTCTTTTGCCGCTCAGCTCTCGGCCAACCAGTTCGGTTTGCAGCACCGTGCTGTTCAAGGAACCCAGGCGGAAGCCACCGTCAATTTTATACACCTCGACATGTCCGCCGGCATCGGCCTGAAAGTCGGACGGCAACTCGATGGACACCTTACTGCCCGAAGCGGCGCTTTCTTCCTGCCGACCGAGAACAAAGAGGCATTTCAAGCGAAAGGCGGTCCGTTCTCCGGATGGCTCGATATGAAGACGCAGCCTGTCGCCGACGGCGAGGGCGGCCTTGGTGACAAATTTGCAGGTAAGCTGCTCTCCGGCCCTGCGGGTTACGGTAAAGCGACCGAGATGCATGCCCATATTCCCCGAATGGTGCGGCGTTATTGCTTCCGCCGGCTGCGGGGTGAAAAAATAGCCGCTGGAGGTCTTGCGGCTCATCGCCTGTTCCGCCAGGAGCTTCGCATCGCTGAGGGCGCTCTCCTCATACCCCGGCGCGGCATCGAGAACCTTACGGTAGGCTGCGACAATGGATTGCACATAGTGCGCCGAGCGCAGACGCCCCTCAATCTTCAGTGAGGCAATACCCGCTTCCTTGAGAAAGGGTACCGCCTCGAGACCGGTTAAATCATTCATCGAGAAAAGGTAGCGGCCAGAATCCCCTTTTGGGGGCATGTTACCGCCGCCTTTTGCACCAGCCCCTTTGCCCCGGGAACTATAGGCGCGGCGGCACGGCTGAACACATCGCCCGCGCAGGCCGCTTTTTCCACCGAGATACGACGAAAACAGGCAGAGCCCGGAATAGGAGAAACACATGGCGCCGTGGATAAAAATCTCAATCTCCGTCTCCCCTCGTCCGGCGCTGATGGTGCCGATTTCCTTGAGGGTGAGTTCCCTGGCCAGCACCACCCGTTCACAGCCAAGCTGCGCCTGAAAACGCACCCCGTCCGAGTTGTGCACCGTCATCAGCGTCGAGCCGTGCAGCTTCAACTGCGGAAAATAGTCACGTACCAGCCGAATCAGGCCGAGATCCTGGACAATGAGGGCGTCAGGCCCCAGCTCCTGCAGCAGGGCAAGGTTTTCGATAACCAGTGGCAGTTCTCTTTCCAGGATTAGACTATTAGCGGCGACATAGAGCTTTTTATTCAGGCTGCGGCAATGACGGATCATCGCCCCGATTTCTTCAAGGCGCAGATCCCTGGCCAGATTTCGTGCGTTAAATCCAGGTGCGCCGACATAGACGGCATCGGCGCCGCCGTCCAGGGCTGCGCCAAAGGTTTCAACAGTTCCCGCAGGGGCAAGCAGTTCCATGGCAGCCATCAGCTTTCAATGACCACTTCGCCGTCCGGGCCGGTGGCATCGAGCAGCACCGAGATTCGTTCATTCGGCAGAATAGTGGTATGCATGCCGGTAAACTCCGGCTGAATGGGTAGTTCCCGGCCACCCCTGTCCACCAGGGCGGCAAGCTGAATGGAGGTTGGACGGCCGTAGTCCATAATGGCATCCATGGCCGCCCGGATGGTCCGCCCGGTAAAGATCACGTCATCGACCAGCACCAGGTTGGTATTGTCGACATCAAAAGAAATGTCCGTGGTCTTCACTATCGGATTCTGGCTCATCAGGCTCCAGTCATCGCGATAGAGGTTAATATCGAGAGAGCCGAAGGGAACCGACAGCCCACTCTGCTGTTCAATACACGCGTGGATTCTCTTGGCCACGTAGACGCCGCAGGTGTGAATACCGACTATGGCCATGGCGTCACCGCCCAGGTTTTTTTCCATGATCTGCAGGGAAATTCTCTGAATGGCCAGATCGATATCCAGAGACGTCATAATGACACGCTTTTTCATACTCACAACTCCACCCTTTTCCAAAAAAATTCTATTCCCAGCTGATCCACTCTGTTGATCGCCTCGGGAAAGGCGACACATTCGATGGCAAAGACCTTGCCGGCAATGGTGTCGGCATCATCTTCGTAAACAATTTCGACACACTTTTGCAGGATAATCGGTCCTTCGTCATAGTTTTTATCGGCAAAATGCACCGTGCAACCGGTGACGGTACAGCCCCTTCTTTTCACCGCGTCATGGACATGATGGCCATAAAATCCATCGCCGCAGAAACTGGGGATCAGCGAGGGATGAATATTGATGACCGCCCGGGCCAGCTCGGCCGGCGGCGTATACAGCTTCAGATAGCCGGCAAGACAGACGATATCGACATCATAGCCCAGGAGGATCTCGTTGATAGCCGCGTTATCGGCGGCATGAAAAGCAGGATAGCCGTATTTTTCGGCCTTTTTCAGACCAAGCACGCCGGCCACGTTGGAGATGACCACCTGGATTTCACCGGCAAGACTGCCCTCTTGGATACGTTCATGAAAATTGTCGAGGGTCCGTCCACTGCCGGACAATAAAACCGCCATCTTCAGCATGGCCTATTCTCCGGAAAAAAAACGGTTGTTCTCTAGGTCAACCTTTTCCAGCCAGGTAGAGATGGCTGTATCGTAGGCTGCTGTCAGGGCAAAGACCTTCTTCATCAACATGAACCGTGTTTTCAGGGTGGTATTGCCTGCGGCCTTGATCTCCGTGATGACCTGGCCATAGTCGGCAGGATCGACGATCACCGTGACATCGTGGAAATTTTTCGCCGCCGCCCGCAGCATCGTCGGGCCGCCGATATCAATATTTTCTATGGCATCGGCCAGGCTGCAGTTTGGATCGGCAACGGTCTTGGCAAAGGCGTAGAGATTGACGGCGATAAGGTCGATGTTTTTCAAGCCATGGGCCGCGCACTGCTGCTGATGGTCGCGGTTGGCTCTCTGGTTTAAAATACCGCCGTGTACCTTCGGATGCAGGGTTTTCACCCGGCCATCGAGCATCTCCGGAAAGCCGGTGAACGACGAGACATCCATGACCGCAAGCCCGGCGTCACGCAGTTTTTTGGCCGTGCCGCCGGTGGAAAGCAGCTCTACGCCGAGGGTCGCCAGCTCCGTCGCAAAACCTTCAATGCCGGCCTTGTCGGTGAGACTGATCAATGCTCTTTCAATTTTTTGCATAGCTTACTCCTGTTCATCTTTTCTGGTGAAAGATTTTATTTTTCGCCGGTCGCGCTTGCTCGGTTTTTTCGCCGGGCCGGCATAGCCGATTTGCGCCATCCGTCGCAGTTCCCGTTGCTCTTCCCGGACCTTGATACTCTCGTCCGATTCAAGATATAACAGAGCGGCTTCCTTCGCCGGTCGCCTGTACTTTGCAACAGCCAGGACCGTGATGTGAAACTCCATGAAGCCGATGGTGATGCGCAGCTGGTCACCGACAATGACATTTCGTGAAGCCTTGACTCGATTGCCATTCACATGCACTTTCCCGCCATTTACCGCAGTGGCGGCCAGGGAACGCGTTTTAAAAAAACGGGCAGCCCACAGCCATTTATCCAATCTGCATGCTTCGTTATCGGTGTCCATCGCCCAGGCCCTCTTGAGGCAGTATCGATCAGTGGAATGAGAAAACGCGTAGAATACACCGATTTCAGCAGAAACGCATGAAAAATTGGGACCAGAGCAAACCCGGAGCGGAAAAGAGTATTGTCGAAGAGAGTCAAAAAGAGTAAGTAACTAACGTCCTACTGCAATCGGCCATGGTGCGATTGCGTTCGATGGAAGTTAAAACGTGTGACAGCGAACACCTCTCCGTCAATTTCATCAGAGCAAGATTCATCGACTAAGCCTATGCATATCCAGACGGTTGGCCTGAAAGGTCTTAAGACGCCGGTTCGAGTGAAGGAAAAAGGCGGCAGCCTGCAAAACACCATAGCGACGATTTCCATGCGGGCCCGTCTTTCCGAGAGCCACCGGGACAACTGTGTCGAGATATTTACCTCTGTACTCAATGACTATCTGGGCGAGCTTTCCGTCACCAGCTTTTCATCAATTCTCGCCCGGCTGAAAGAAGATCTCCAGGCCAAAAGTGTTCGGCTGGAAATGACCTTCCCCTACTTTATCGACAAAAAGGCCCCGGTCAGTGACACCCACAGCCTGATGGAATACGCCTGCGGATTCTCCGGCGGCATCGGCGATGACGAAGGATTTATCCTTTCCGTCTCCGTGCCGGTAACCACCCTTTGCCCCTGCTCGAAAGAGATCAGCGCCGGCGGTGCCCATAACCAGCGCGCCGAAGTGACACTCAATGTAAAATTCAACGACTTTATCTGGGCGGAAGATTTAATAGCGATGATCGAGCAGTCGGCATCCTGTGAAGTGTATGCGCTGCTGAAGCGACCGGACGAGAAATACGTCACGGAAAAAGCCTTCAACAATCCGATGTTCGTCGAAGACGTGGTCAGGAAGGTGGCGGTTCTGGCCCTCAGCGATCCGAGAATCACTTGGTTTTCCGCCGGGGTGGAAAGTTTTGAATCAATCCACAAACATAGCGCCTATGCCTATGTGGACAGTGACGAAATCAGATAAGCCCGGCAAAGCGGCGTCACGCGAAGCTGGACGGCTGCTGCATGTACCGTGCAGCAAGATCTTAAGGTTATCCCTTATTTCTTGGTGCTGCCAAAGCCACTAAAACGCCGGCGAAAGCTGCCGGACTCTTTTTCGCCGTCGAGCATCCGCCGCAGCATCTGCAGTTCCTTGCGGGCAAAGTTCAGTTCCTGTCCCAGCCCCTCCCTCTCGGTCAACGTCGCATTATCGTATTGTTTTTGCAGCATCTCGACCTTTTGCTGCGCCCGGTAGAGTTCCAGGGCCAGGGCTCGTATTGACATCATCTCCTCAAAATTCTCGGACAACTTCCTACACAGGGTGGAAATTTGCTTGCGGCCGGGTTCTTAAAATTTAGCCGGGCTCAGTCAATTTTCCGCAGCATTTCTTCTTTTTGCACTGCCGCTTTGACGATACGGAAAACTTCGCGGTTATGGTTGTGAAGTCTGGTTTTAACGTACTGAAAGACGGTCCGGCGCAGGTCGCCTTCGTCGACCGGATAGTGCCCCACAAAGGCATCAATCTCCTCCCCCTGCCAATCCGGTTCCCAGATCATTCCCGCCTGCATGCACTCCTGCTGATCAGCTATGGCCTCATTGATGATCACATCACGTAAGCGCTCAACCTCCCGCTGCATCTTGGTATCTTTCAGTTTGGAACCTTTTCGGTCGGCAAGAAAGTTGAAGATCTCATCGACGGAGTCGTCACGCATGACCTTGGCCAGATATTTAATCTGTCGCTTCAGTGCCCCGCCTTTCTGACCTCTGCAGTTGATGATCTCATCCTTTACAGTCTGGCCGATGGTCAGTTTTTTTAAATCCTTGTCCGACAGCCCCGCCAGTTCCGCGGCAGCGCCTTCCTCATCCTTAAAACGTCTCTTTTGTGCAGATTTACTGATTTTTTCGGTCATTGTTGCTCATAGGAAGAGTTAATTAATTGGTAACGGTACAGATAAAAAGCCTTTCATGGCGCCATCCAGGTCACGGGGCCAGCCTGACCAGAGGCGCATCGTATTCCCTGGGCGGTTCGAGTCCCAAAAGGACGCAGAGGGTCGCCGCGACGTTTGACAGTCCGGGTTTCTCCACCCCGGCCGGCGTGAACCTGTTGGCCCCGGAATAATCCTTGATGATAAAAGGTACCGGGTTCAGCGTGTGGGCCACCATCGGGGTGAGCCTGCCATTTTTTTTGGTCCACATGCAGTCGGCATTGCCGTGATCGGCGGTGATGACCGCGATACCTCCGGCCTTTTCCACTGCCCGTAACACACGTTTCAGGCAAAGATCGACAGTTTCAACGGCGATGCGAATGGCGGGCACCACCCCGGTATGGCCCACCATGTCGCCGTTGGGATAATTAAGGCGAATAAACTTGTGGCTGCCGCCCTCTATCACGTTCACCACCTTATCGGTAATCTCGCCGGCCTTCATCCACGGCTTCAGGTCAAATGCCACCTTGTCGGAGGTAATTTCTTCGTAAGTTTCCAGATCCTTATCAATATACCCCGACCTGTTGCCGTTCCAGAAATAGGTAACGTGACCAAACTTCTGCGTCTCGGAAATCGCATAGGAGGTGATTTTCGTGGCACACAGGTACTGCCCCAGGGTGTTGTCGATGACCGGAGGTTCAACCAGGTAATTTTTCGGTATCAGCGCGTCCCCATCATACTGCATCATACCGGCATAATACACCTGTGGTCGGCGAATCCTGTCGAATTCATGAAAATCGTCTTCGTCAAAGGCCCGGGAAATCTCGATGGCCCGATCGCCGCGAAAGTTAAAAAAGACCACGGCGTCACCGTCCTCGATGGTCCCGACCGGACCCTGTTCGTCAGCCACGACAAACGCGGCCATATACTGATCGGTCATTTCCGGATCTTCCCCGTAATAGGTCCGCACCGCATCGGATGCCGCGGCAAAGGTGCGGCCGCAACCCAGGACATGTGCCTGCCAGCCATTTTCGACCACCTGCCAGTCGGCACCGTACCTGTCCATGGTCGTCACCATCCGCCCGCCCCCCGAGGCTATGCGGTAGTCGCGGCCATCCGCCGAGAGAGCAGCGAATTTTTCCTCGAGCGGCTCGATATAGCGCAACGCGCTTTTTTGATCGACATCACGGCCATCAAGCAGGGCATGCAGCCTGACCCTCGCAAAACCATCCGCCGCACACCGATCGAGCAAGGCATACAGTTGCCCGGTGTGGCTGTGGACATTGCCATCGGAGACAAGGCCGATAAAGTGCACCGTCCCTCCAGCCTGAGCGCGTTTTGTCACTTCCTGCCAGGCCTCACCGCTATAAATAACCCCTGAAGCGAGGGCCTCGTTGACCAGCCGTGCGCCTTGAGAAAATACCCTTCCCGCCCCAAGAGCATTGTGACCGACCTCGGAATTCCCCATATCGCCATCGGACGGCAGGCCGACCGCCGTGCCGTGCGCCTTCAGTTTCATCATGAGCGGTTCCTGAAAGAGTTCATCAAGAACAGGGGTATACGCAACGAATACGCCATCGCTTTCATCACGTGGGCCTATCCCCATGCCATCCATAATAAGCGTTACCAGCGGACCGTCAAAATCCTTATAGCCGGAGAGAGGTGGCAGTGTTTTTGTCGTCATTTTAAATCCTTTCAGGGGAGTATAAGTGAAACAGGATTACTTTTTTATCTCACAGGCGTGAAAATTTGTTATACTTGTTTATAGTTAGCCTTCATCTTCGTGACTTGCCGAGAAGCGGTCTCAAATGAAAACAAAGACAATGTAACCACATACATTGTAAGCCAATTTTATAGAAGATCAACTCATATGAAAGATCAACTCTCTGTACCGGCTCTGGGAATGTCAGTCACCGGCAACGCCCTGCCCCTGTTTACCACTGTTTTACAATCAGGTATAGAAATAAAGACGGCACACGGCGAGACGCTGGGCAAATTTTTAAGTAATTTCTCCGGCTTTACCGCAAAATATCTGGCAGATACCGTGCAGACCATTTTCCTTAACGGCACAGCCGTTGACGACCTTTCGCTGCCGCTTACCGGAAGCAATCCGGTGCTGGCACTTTCTGCGGCCATGCCCGGCCTTGCCGGAGCAATTTTCCGCAAAAATAGTTTCCATGCCGCATTGCGCACCGACACGAAGACCTTATCTTCGGAATCTGACCAGGAAAAGTCTATCTCCGTCACCCTGAAACTCTTTAACAGCATCGCCAGAGATCGGGGCGCAGATTTATTGAAAACAGGTCTTTGCCTGCAAAGCGAGCAACTGGCCAACTTTCTGACACGTAGACCGCACCTCGCCCCGCACATCGTGCACATACAATTTGCAGGCAAAGAAATAGCTTACGAAGAACTGCTTGCCGTTCTTCGGACAGTACCGAAAATCAATCTCAACATAGTCGGCACAGATGGTTGAAAAATCGCAGACAAAAGACATGCTCGGCCGCAGTGGTTTACTGCCTGTGGACGAGGCACTGCATATCCTTCTTGAACACCTGGGTGGCATCAGAACCGCAAGCACCAGCATCCCGCTCACCGAGGCCCTTGACCGGGTGGTGGCGGAACCGATTCTCTCGCCGGAAGACCTGCCCGCCCAGGCGCGGTCGACCATGGACGGCTACGCCGTACGGGCGGCTGACACGTTTGGTGCCAGTGAATCGATGCCCTGCTACCTGGACATAACCGGAGAGGTGCTGATGGGTACGGCACCCGTTGGGGAAGTGAAAAAAGGCTGCTGCTATAAAATTCCCACCGGAGGCCTTCTGCCCGCCGGCGCCGACGGTGTGGTGATGCTTGAACATAGTGTTCCGATCGACGAAACGATGATCGAGATCATCAAAGGTGTCGGGCCGGGGACCAATCTCATCCAGAAAGGCGAGGATATCGCCAGGGGCGAGGTGGCCCTGGCGGACGGTCACCTGCTCCGCCCCCAGGATATCGGCCTTCTTGCCGGGCTGGGTATTACCGAAGTCCGGGTGACCCAAAAAGTCCGGGTCGGCATTCTCTCCACCGGGGACGAGATAATCGCCTACACGGAAAACCCAAAACCCGGACAGATCCGCAATATCAACGCCCCCGCCCTGGCTGGAGTAATCAGCCGCGCCGGAGGCGTCGCCCGCGATTACGGTATCGTCTCGGACCAGAAAGAAATCTTCCTACCGGCCATCAGAACAGCCATCGAGGAAAATGATCTGGTGCTTTTTTCCGGCGGCAGTTCGGTCGGCGTCAGAGACCTTGGCGAACAGGTGGTGGAAGCGCTGGGTCCGCCGGGTATTCTCGTGCATGGCGTTACCCTGAAACCGGGCAAACCGGTTTTGATCGGCCAGAGCGGCCGGACACCGATATTTGGTCTGCCCGGTCATCCGGTCTCCGCCCTGGTCTGCTTTGATTTTTTTGTCAAACCGGCGATCGAGCAGCTTTCCGGTCGTGGGACTCGGCCAAAACTGCCGGGCCCCTATATCGTGGCCGGTTTAACCCGCAATATCAACTCCGCGCCGGGCAGGCTCGATGTGGTGCGGGTAAAAATGATAAAAGAAGATGACTCCTGGCATGCCGAGCCTGTTCTCGGCAAATCGGGTTCCATCTCAACGCTTTCGCGCTCCGACGGCTACTTTCTCATCGACGAGGACAGCCAGGGGGTCTCGGAAAACACCGCCGTCAAGGTCTATCTCTACACATGAGCACCATGGACACAATGAGCAAGCGAAACATCTACGTCAGCAACAAACCACTCTCGGCTGCAAAAGAGTTATGGCAGGAAGCCCTTGAAAAGCACGGATTTTATACGAGAGATCCCCTGGAAACAATAGCGGTTGACGACAGCCTCGGCAGAATCACCGCCGAACCTGTTTTCGCCCTGCGGTCATCGCCCTCCTACAATGCCGCGGCCATGGACGGCATTGCCGTGCATTTCAGCGACCTGACCGGGGCCAGCGAGGCAAAACCACTTCGTCTCGGCACGGGCAAATTTATCCCGGTCAATACCGGCAATGCCATCCCCGAAGGCTTCAATGCGGTGGTGATGATCGAAGACGTGCACTATCGCAGCGACACCGAGGTCGAGCTGCACATGCCGGCGACTCCCTGGCAGCACGTGCGGACCATCGGCGAGGATATTGTCGCCACCGAGCTCATCCTCCCCGAGGGGCATAGAATCAGGGCCATCGACCAAGGGGCCATGCTTGCCACCGGGGTAACTGAGATCCCGGTACGGCGGCCGCCGAAGGCCCATGTCATTCCAACCGGCAGTGAGCTCATCCAGCCGCATCAGCAGCCGAAAGCCGGTCAGATCATCGAGTTTAATTCGCGCATCCTCGCCGGCTACTTACATGAATGGGGCGCTGCTGCCGACCGTGGTTTACCGGTTGTCGATGATCCCGAACTGCTGAAAAGAGCCCTGCTCACCGCCGCAGATGAAAACGATCTGGTTATTCTCAATGCCGGAGCCTCCGCCGGCACCCGGGACTACAGTGCCAAGGTGCTCGCTGAAATAGGCGAAGTGATCGTCCACGGCGTGGCCATCAAACCAGGCAAACCGGTCATCCTGGCGATGATCGGCGACACCCCGGTCATCGGTCTGCCCGGCTATCCGGTATCGGCGCTGTTGACCATGCGCATCTTTGTCCGGGAGATGATCTCCCTTTTTCTCGGTCAGGGGCAACCGCAGTCGGACTATGTCGAGGCAATTCTGTCCCGACCCCTGCATTCATCGATGGGCGTCGATCAATTCGTCCGCATTACCCTTGGCCGGGTGGGCGACAATCTTATGGCGACCCCCTCCGGCAAAGGTGCCGGGGCGGTGATGTCGCTGGTCCGTGCCGACGGGCTGCTGACCGTTCCCTCCGGCTGCGAAGGGATCGGCGCCGGCGAGAAGGTACAGATCGAGTTATTGCGGCCGCAGACCGAAGTAGACGCCACCCTGGTCTGCATCGGCAGCCATGACAACATCCTCGATCTGCTGGCCAACCACCTGCATAAACAGCGGCCGATCGTGCGCATCTCCTCGGCCCATGTCGGCTCCATGGGCGGCATAATGGCCATAAAACGCGGCGAGGCGCACATCGCCGGCACCCATCTCCTCGATGAGCAGACCGGAGAGTACAACATCAGTTTCATCAAGCGCTTTCTGAGGGGCGTACCCCTGCAGTTGATCAATCTCTGCTATCGCGAACAGGGTTTGATCGTCGCCCTGGGCAATCCTAAAGACATCCGGGGCTTTCGAGATATCGCCAAAGAGAAATTCACCTTTATCAATCGACAAAACGGCGCCGGCACCCGTCTGCTGACGGACAAGGTTCTACGGGACGAAGGCCTAGATGCCTCGGAGATCATCGGCTACGACCACGAAGAGTATACCCACATGAGCGTTGCCGCCGCCGTGGCCAACGGCAGTGTCGACAGCGGCCTCGGCATCCGCGCCGCCGCCAATGCCTTAGGCCTTGATTTTGTGCCCATCGCCCTGGAATGCTACGACCTGATTGTGCCGGGCCGACATCTGCAGGACAGCAAGGTTGTCAGTGTGCTTGAGCTGATTCGCAACAGTACCGTCTTCCATGCGGCGATCATGGCTCTAGGCGGCTATGATTTGCGGGATTGCGGCAAAGTGGTGTACGAGCAATAAAGAAAAATAACTGGGAAAACATGTCCATACAGATAACAGTAAAACTCTTCGCCTACTTTCGCGACAATCGTTTCAAGATTGAGCAGCGGGAACAGCGCGAAGGCACCACCGTAGGCGACATTGTCGATTCGCTCGGCATCGATCGAGAGGAAGTCGGCGTGTTGATGATCAATTCGCGGCATACGGAATTCGATGTGCAGCCGATCGATAACGATGTCCTGGCCATTTTTCCGGTTATCGGCGGGGGCTAAGTGTATACTATCCAGGAGACTCATGGAGAAAGATTCCGGCAAGAATAAATTTTCCGAACTGCGCAAAAAGGCCCAGGTTTTTCTGGCGAGCAAACCAGAAAGGACCGCGGCAAAGACAGACATGTATCAAGCGGATGTCCGTCAACTGGTCCACGAACTCGACACCTACCAGATCGAGCTGGAGCTGCAGAATGAAGATCTGCGCAACACCCAGCAAGAACTTGAAAAATCCCGCCGCCGCTATGCCGATTTCTACGATTTTGCCCCGGTTGCCTTCATAACCGCCAGCGACAAAGGATTGATTCTCGAGGCAAACCTGACCGCTGGAGATATGCTCGGGTTGGCGAGAGGACAACTGCTCAATCGATTGTTGTCCGACTTTATCCTCCCGGAAGATCAGGATGTATTCTATCTCCGCTGGAGAAAACTGCTGGAGACACGGCGGCAGCAATCCTATGACCTTCGGCTGCAGAGAAGTGATGGAACGCTCTTCCATGGCCAGATAGACACCGTGGCACATTCAGCAGGCTGCGATCCACCTGCCCAGTTCCGCATCATTATCAGCGATATTTCCATCCGCAAGGAGGCCGAACTGGCCAAACTCCGCCGCATGAGAAACAGGTATCGGGCCATTGTCATGGATCAGAGTGAGATGATCTGCCGCTTTGACCCCCAGGGCAGAATTACCTTTGTCAATGACGCCTATTGCCGGCATTTCGCCGTCAACCATCAGGATATACTCGGCACCAACTTTCTGCCTGCTGTTCATAAAGACGACCTGCCGCTCGTCGAGAATCATTTCAAGAATCTGACACAATTTAAGCCGGATAAGACCATTGAACATCGGGTCCACCTGCCGGACGGAAAAATACATTGGCAGCAATGGTCCGGCAGAGCGCTTTATCATGAGGCAGGGCATATTTTTGAATATCAGGCGGTCGGCAGGGATATTACCCAACTCAAAGACGCCGAAGAAAAATTACAGAAAGAGGTTCGACTTCGGCAACTTTTCATGGACGCCCTGCCCTGTGTCGCTCTTCTTCTCGAATACCATACCCGCCGGATAGTTGCCTCCAATAAGGCCGCCGTTGCCGTTGGAGCCGTACCAGGCGAACACTGCTATACCAGCTGGGGGCAAAGAGAGACCCCCTGCCCCTGGTGCCTC
The DNA here is from genome assembly GCA_945863875.1 of Desulfopila aestuarii DSM 18488. Classification (GTDB taxonomy): domain Bacteria; phylum Desulfobacterota; class Desulfobulbia; order Desulfobulbales; family Desulfocapsaceae; genus Desulforhopalus_A; species Desulforhopalus_A aestuarii_A. The sequence continues at coordinate 9,133 of CAMBBS010000043.1, read as the reverse complement.
GCCCAGAAGCTCTGGCAAAACGGTATGGCCCAGAATTCTCAGTTCTGGGCTCTCGGCACTTACTGGGATGCCTACTGGATACCGGTCGGCGATGGGCTCTATCTCCATTATGCCTTTGATATCACAGAAAAACAACTGGCAAAGGATGCATTAAAAAAAGCGCATGGTGAGCTGGAGCAACGGGTGGCTGAACGTACTCTTGAATTGCAGGAATCCCACGCCCAGCTGCTCCATTCCGAGAAACTCGCCGCCATCGGCAACCTGTCCGCCTCCATCGCCCATGAGTTCAACAATCCCCTGCAGAGCGTCATGACGATTATCAAGGGAATATCGCGATACGTTCCCATGGAAAAAAAGGAAGAGGAACTCGTCGCTCTGGCCCTGCAGGAATGCCACAGGATGAAAAATCTTATCGCTGACTTACGGGATTTTTTCCGGCCGACTTCGGCCAAACCCACGTGGATTGACCTGCATGCTGCCCTTGACGCCCTGCTACTGCTCAGCAAAAAAGACTTTCACACGCGTAACATTACCGTGGTGAAAAAATATGTGGACAATCTCCCCCCGATTGTGGCGGTTGGCGACCAGCTGAAACAGGTTTTTCTTAATCTTCTCAACAACGCCGCCGATGGTTGCGAAGGCGGCGGCGTCATCTCCATCAGCACCGAAATATGCGACGGGGACAACGTTGCCGTCCATATTGAAGATAACGGCATCGGCATCAGCTCTGCCGATATGGCGCACATCTTTGAGCCGTTTTTTACCACCAAACCGAAACCGAAAGGAACCGGTCTTGGTTTATCCGTCAGCGACGGCATTATTAAAAATCACGGCGGCCGTATAGAGGTGACCAGTGCTTGTAATAAAGGATCACGATTTTCCGTGTTTCTGCCCATTGAGAGTATAAATAATGCCCAACAAATCAATACTGCTTGTTGATGACGAAGAAATCATTCTGGCATCAATCGGCTGGATTCTCGAAAAAAACAAATTCACGGTAACCACGGCGAAAAATGGCTGGGAAGCCGTGGACATTCTCCGGGAAAAATACTTCGACCTGGTCATTACCGACCTGGTGATGCCCATGGGTGATGGCATATTCGTGCTCAAGCAGGCCAAAAGCCTCTATCCCGATATCGGTGTCATCATCCTGACCGGGCATGGCGGTGTCCCCTCCGCCGTCGAGGCATTAAAGCTGGGGGCCGATGATTACCTGCAGAAGCCCTGTGATACGGATGACCTGCTCACTAAGGCGCGGCACAGCTTTGAAAAGCAGGATCTGGTGGCCAAACTGCGCGACCGGAATGTGCAGCTGAGCAACGAGGTAATCGCACGCAAGGCCACCGAGGCGCAGCTGCAGCAAGCGCGTGCCGATCTGGAACAACAGGTCGCGGCAAGGACAGCAGAGTTAACCGATACCGTGCTGGAACTGCAAAACGTCTTGGAAAGATTACTCATGCGAGAAAAGGAGTTGCAGGAAACAAACCGCGAACTCCTCGACACAAACACCACCTTGAATATCATGCTGAAGAGAAGGGACATGGAGCATGACCATATCAGAAAGGAAATTGCCGAAAAAACAGTGGAGACGGTCCTCCCTCTTTTGAAAAAAGCACAAAACAAAGTGTCCGGTCCGGCAAAAGATTATATGGCGACCGCCCAGGCAAATTTGCTCGATGTTTTCTCAACGCACCCGCATGATACCGTGCTGACACATGCCAAACTGGCCCCACGGGAGCTGCAGGTTGTCCACTATATCCGCCAGGGTAAAACATCAAAAGACATTGCCGATCTGTTAAACCTTTCCGTGCGAACCATAGAATCCTACCGCGAAAACATCAGGAAAAAACTCAGGATTAAAAACCAGAAAAAAAACCTCAAGAAATTCATTACTTCAATCCGTTAACCCGGTATTTCATCACCGTACTTTTCCCAAAATTACCGTATTGCTCTTCCCGCCTTTATCACCCATTCTCTACCGTAGAACAACATGAGATGCCAGTCAGGCCAGCGCCGGCCCCAAAGGAGTATTACCAAAGAAATATCATAACGTTCCTTTTTTCCTGGGAGAATTTCACGGCAACGGAGAATCAGGTGGTGAATCAGGTAGAATTTCAGTGAAAAATCTTACGGCAGCAGCCATGAATGCCAAAGTGACCAGCAAAGCAGCCAAGAGTGACAAGGGTCGGCAAAGCCTGTTTGCTTACCAGAAAAACCAGTTCAATGGTGAAGACATTATTAAACATGACTCCCCCGGCGATTTCTGCAGACAGAAACGGAAATCCACCAGGTTCAAGACCAACGGCATAGTGGCGCTGACCAGTTTTGCCAAACCGGTTGTCACCAACATTTACGACATTGCCCCCGGCGGCGTCTCCTTTTTACATGCCAACGCGTGGGACATTTGCCATAATCAATTCAAGATGGATATTCTCATCTTTGATACCCACAGCGACTCGGAATATTTCATCAGTCAAGTCAATGGACGGGTTAAATCCAGGAAACTGGTTACCGACCTGAAAAGTAATGCGCCCGTCTGGCGATTCAGCGTTGAGTTTATCGATTTTGACAGTTTAAGACAGACGATGCTGCTGACATTCTGCAGCCGGGCACAAAAACCAACCGCTCGACTTCTTGGCCAATATGTGCCGCTGATATCCTATGATTCTTGAAAAGAGAGATGTTCCTGGCGGATGGGAGAGATCTTGTCCGCACAAAGAAAACAATATTTGACGAGGAGGAAACAACATGTTTGATCTACTGCCATTTAAACGTCAAAGTGCGGTACCGAATGTTTTTTCAGAGATGGACGATATGCTGAAAAAAATGTGGTACGGTTTTCCCTTTCATAATCTGGAGGAAGACATGGATATCGGCTGGAGTCCACGTCTTGATGTGAGCGAGACGGACAATGGTCTGGAGATTGTCGCTGACCTGCCCGGGATGGATAAAAAGGACATCAATGTCTCCCTTGAAGAAAACCTGCTGACAATCAAGGGGGAAAAAAAAGAGGAAAAAGAGAACAAAGGCAAGCACTATCACACCATTGAGCGGCGCAGTGGTTCTTTTTACCGGGCCATACGGTTACCGGTCGAGGTCGAAAAAGATAAGGTCGAAGCGGCTTTCAAGGATGGCGTACTGACCCTTCGCCTTCCCAAATCGAAAGAAGCGAAGAAAAAAGTTGCCCAGATAGAAATAAAATAGGCTTGCGTGGGTTGTGGGTGGGAAGGAGTGGACAGGGCGTGTTGGGAAGAGCTTGCAGGATATCCCCTGTCCACTCGTTTGGCAACTCTATGCCGGCCGGCAGGGCCGGCCACGCCCAGAGAGTTGCGGGCATCTGCCTTGATAGGTCTATCAGAGTGCATATGGTCAAAAACAAACCGGAAAAGATGAATTGCAAGGCAGAGCGCTATCAACTGTACGGCTGGCTCCTTTTCATTACCTGTGCCCTTCTTTTCATCGTAGAGAGCTTTATCAACAGGCAACCACTTCTTTTCGTCGGCAGCATTATTTTTTTATTGGCCTGCTTCCTTTTTCTTGTTCCGTTGCTTGACACCCTTAGAAACGGCAAGGACCGAGATAAAAACTATACCAGAGGGAAACCGTGAAAGTAATCCGCAAAATTATCGTGCCGATAGACTTTCTGCAACATACCGAACAACTCGTGAAATATGCTGTGTACATTGGAGAAAAATTTCATGCCGGCCTGGAGTTCCTCCATACCATAGAACCGCCGCATTACTACGGTGACTATGAATACCCTTCTCTTGGCGTCTATGCCGCCGAGATGGCCGAACATGCTGAAGAGAAGATGAGGCAATTTGTCGAGAAATACCGCAATAGCTGTTCAGGATGTGAGGGTAAAATTCTCCAGGGGAACATCGCTGATTCCATCATCAGACACGCCAAAGCTCAAGATGCCGATCTGATCATTATCGGAACCCATGGCAGGAAAGGACTGGAAAAAATGTGGCTGGGAAGCGTTGCCGAGCGAGTGATCAAAGGCGCGCCGTGCCCAACACTTACGTGCAATCCATACAAGTGAAGTAGGCAAGAAGAGTAACCATTAATCAACAGGAGTATTACTGATGCCCGAAGGAAAAGTGAAGTGGTTTAACGATGCAAAAGGTTATGGTTTTATTGAGCAGGATGGCGGGGGAGATATCTTTGTGCACCACACCGCAATTCAGGCCGTTGGGTTCAAATCTCTCAGCGAAGGAGAGCGTGTCAGTTTTGATGTCAAAGTCGGCCAGAAGGGCCCGTCTGCAGACCGGGTCGTAAAGCTTTGACAATCCAGCCACTGATGTTTTCGTTGGTAATGTTGCATAAAACATCAGTGGCCGCCGGAACTGCTGAGGTTCTGTTTTGTCGGATCTCATTCGACAGAGTGAAAAAGAGGAAGGTAATCGCCCATGTTTTCAGCTGGGCGAGGGATCATGCGACCAGGAGGACTGCTGTTGGCGCAAGGACTGTTTGACCTAAACCCTGACGGTGGCACTTGGCTGATTTATTGAAGCTGCAGGCTGTCAGTCCTTTTCGATTTTTACCATCATGAGGTCAAGAAATGCACAAGAAGGCTGTTTTGCTGGTCGATGACGAGCAACCAATTCTACAATCTCTTGGCAACTATCTGGAGAGAAATGCATTGGATGTGAAATCTGCGCTGAGCGGCGAAGATGCTCTGGTGGATTTTCGAACCTCTTCTTTCGACCTGGTGATAACCGACCTGATCATGACCGGCATCAACGGCATAGAGCTCCTCAAGGAGATAAAGAAAATCAATCAGGAGGCAGGGGTGTTCATCCTCACCGGACACGGCAATATGGACCGGGCGATTGAAGCTCTTCGTTGCGGTGCCGACGACTTCATTCAGAAACCATGTGATGCGGAAGAGCTGGTTTTGAAGATGGATCGTTTCTTTACCAAGCAGGAAGCGCTCAGAAAAATAAAAATTTACGAAAAATTTCTGCCCATCTGCATGTACTGCAAAAAAATTCGTGACGATAGCGGCACCCAGACGGGAAAGGGGAAGTGGATGCGCATGGAAGAATACCTCTGTCTAAAATGTGGTGCCGACCTGACCCATGGCTGTTGCCCTGAATGCTTTGCGGCGCACATACCTGATTGACGCAGGCCATTCTTTCCGGCAATTCTTCGCAAGTGATCAGCAGAGGGTGCATCTCCCCTGCATTGCCGCAGGCCCGCCGGGAGCCTGTCCGAGGCGTGCGCACCGTATCGCGGAATTCATTACCACGTCCTCAAGTTCAAACTCAGGATAGAGACGGGGGAATGAGCAAAAATTTTCTCCGACGTCGTGCCGTACATATAGTCCTGAAAATTCGTGCGCCCCTTGGAGTTGACGACAATAAGATCTGCGCCTTCCTCATCGACGACCTTGAGAATTTCTTCAAATGGAACACCACCTCTGATGATGATCCTGGTCGCAATCTGTTTCGGCACCCATTTCGCCAGCAGATCCTGCAGATTTTCTGTTCGCCTCCTCGTCTCATCAAGGATAAACTTATCCAAGGAAAACACGCAGAGGTGGTCGTCGTCAAACTCCTTCTGGATAGATTCAAATAATCTCTTGTTGATAATATTTACCGCGACAATCTCAGCCGAGTTCCGTTCGGCGATTCCTGCGGCACTTTCAAGAATTTTAGGAGAATAGACGGAAAAATCGATGGCGGCGACAATTCGCTGTATAGTTTTCATTATAAATCCTCCCGATTATCGCTTTTGGCTGAATCGTTCCCGGCTTCTGACGCTGAGCACCGGAACAGTTGAATGCCTGAACACTTTCTCCGCATTGGAGCCAAAAAGAGTACCGATAAGATTGCTTTTCCCTTTGCTGGCAATGACGACAAGATCTATTTTTTCGGCAATGATGGTCTTCAATATGGCGTCAAAAGGAACACCGACGTCGATAAGGATGCTCATTCGTTCCTTATCTTCCGGAAAATGTTTCTTAATCATTTCCTCAATTGCCTGCTGCCGTTCCGCTTTTACTCTCTCCAGGTAATTTTCGACCTTGAAACCACCAGGAAAGTGCGGACCGACATTTTTCAGGTAATCAATATCCCTGCTGTCGATAACATTATACAGGATAATTTCCGCCGTTAATCCTCGCACAATAGCCACGGTGTTTTCGACGGTCATCTTTGAGTAGTCGGACAAATCGACACACGCCATGACTTTATTTATCTCTTTCATATCATCCTCCCTCCGCCTTCTTTTGCATTGCCTGTTTTATCCTTTGGCAGCCGTACGGTAAAGACCGAACCTCTCCCAGGCTCACTCTCCACCACTATCCTGCCGCCATGCTGACGAACAATGGCGCTGGATGCCGCCAGTCCCAGGCCATGACCACCGATATCCTCTTGTGATTCTATCCGGTAGAAGGCATCAAAGATATAAGGAATTTCTTCAGCTTTGATGCCCCTGCCCTGGTCCTGAAAAGAAATAATTATCTCGGCAGCCGTTTCTCTTGCATTGATCGTTATTTCAGATTGTCTCGGTGAATATTTTATGGCGTTATCAATAATATTGGTAAATACCCGAAAGAGGCGGTTTGCATCGACCTCAATCGGCGTAAGCGAGCCGCCGCCAAGCGACAGCACAATATTTTTTTCCTCGGCCATGAGCTGGTGCATGGCGGTCACCTGCTGCAGAACATTTTCAACGTCGGTCTGACTCAGCTCCAGTTGAATTTGCCCGCTCTCCAGACGGCAATACTCGAGGAACTCCCTGACCATAGATTCAAGGCGCTGCTCCGTCTCACCCATCACCTTCAGATACATGCGCAATTTTTCATTCTTCGCACAAATTTTCTCTTTTTTCAACCTGGCGATCAAACCGCTGATACCAATCAAGGGGGATTTCATGTCGTGAGCGATCATTGAGAAAAAATTGCTTTTTTCCCGTTCTCTTCTCTTTTGGCGGGAAATATCCTCAATAACTTCCAGGTAACCGATAAAATCATTGTCCTCATTTAAAACAGAAGCAACACTGGTTTTTATCGCAATATGCTCGCCATGGCGATTGGTGATTTCCGACTCCAGATCTGACGATGACATATTTATATCCCCTGCTGTCTGGAGCGGACAGGCATGGGTGCAGCGACTGCTGTTCAATATTTCATAACACGGTCGTCCTATTGCTTCTTTTCTGGAATATCCAGTCAATTTCTCCGCTTGACTATTAAAGGACGTGATCTTGAAATCGTAGTCCATAGTCACAATGGCCACCGGGATGCTGTCTAAAATTAACCGATAAAACCCATTGTTTATTTTAGTGGGCATGTGGTTTTTCCTGAAAAATAGTATATCATCCCAGCTGGTCTGATATTTTCCTGGCAATTTCCTGAAAAACCCGTCCAGTTGACGAATCCGGTGCGGACACCAATAAAGGAACGCCATTATCACCGCCTTGCCCAATAAGAAGATCAAGGGGAATACTACCCAGTAAAGGAATATTGGTCTCCCTGCTGAGCCGTTCGCCACCACCGCTGCCAAAAATATCAATTCGTTCAGAGGAATGTCCGCAGAGGAAAAAGGACATGTTTTCCACCAAGCCGATGATCTTCTGGCCGATTTTTTTGAACAGGCTGATAGACCGACGAACATCGGCCAGGGCGACTTCCTGAGGAGTGGTTACCATCAATATCGAGCATTGGGGCAGGCTCTGGGCGATGGTTATGGACGGATCACCGGTGCCGGGGGGAAGATCGATGACCAGATAATCAAGTGTTCCCCACTTCACCCGATCGAGCAGCTGACGAATCATTTTCGAAACGAGCGGTCCTCGCCAGATAAACGCGTCGGTTTCCCCCGCAGTCATTCCCAGGGACATAATGCGTAAGCCATATTTCTCCCTGGGCAGAATCATGTCGTTCTCCTGTTCCATCGCATGAGAAAGATCGAGCATCACCGGAATGCTCGGGCCATAGACATCGGCGTCCAAAAGACCGACTGCATACCCCTGCCCGGCGAGGGCCAGAGCAATATTGACAGCGATGGTGGTCTTGCCGACGCCGCCTTTGCCACTGGCGACGGCCAGAAAATGGTTTACTTCCGCAATGCCTTTTAAGGGAGCTTGAGGGAACATTTGGCCATATTCTTCCGGGCTTAACACTTTAACCTCGACCTCAACCGAGACAACCTCTGGCAATGCGCCGACCACTTTTTCGATTTCCGCGGTAAAGAGCTTTCTGAGCGGAGATGTAGCGCTCTTCAAAGCCAGGGTTACCGTGACGGCACTCTCTTTGATAATGATGTCACGAATCATGCCGACATCAAGAAGGCTTTTTCCAAGCTTTGGATGCAGAACACTCTGCAAGGCATCCCGAACGACTTGTTCATTGATCATCTGAAATTACAGCGTGGCTACCTCTTCCTTCAGGTGGAGGAGGAAACGCTGTCTCCTAAGTAGTAGTTGTAACCATCGGCACGCTGAAAAGGGAGCAATGTTTCCATGAAATCCCCTGTATTGTACCTGCTTCTGTCTTGCTATTGAGACTGCCGGACTTTCGCACAGACACCCTGCCAACATCCGTCCCGAACTTTTTGCCTTTGTTGACCAGTGCCTTGACCGGACCCCCGGTTTTCCATCCCTTGACAACTCTTCTTGCTTTCGCTGACGTGCGAGGAAAACCGTAGTTATCCACCCGGCACAGCTGCCGTGATCCTCTGCCCATACCAGAAACATGGAGAGGTTGCTATGCTCTGCTTCCAGGAACACATTCCCGGTTCCGCAATAAGCGCACGTACGGCCCCATTTTTCCAAAAGATATTCTCTGGCTTCGTATCCGGCCAATTCCCCTTGCTGATATTCAACACCTGAAATTTCAGGATGCTGCAGGAGCTGCGTATCAAAACGCTCTGTTTCAACGACAATCCCGGATACTGGAGCAAAGTCGATGGGACGCATTGCCCAGGTAAAAACATGGTCCACCCTGGAGAGAAGAGATGGGGCTGTCCAGCCTTGAGGTCTTGTGCGGTTCTGAAACCGAGGCTGACGGTAGCTGGTTTTTCCCTTTCGCCAAAGCTCCCTCGCCCTTGCCGGATGACAAGGCATCAAAAACATTTTGTTTTTGTCTATGACCGACACGTGCTGCATTGAAAGTTACCTTTAA
>CAMBBS010000042.1 GCA_945863875.1 Desulfopila aestuarii DSM 18488 | reverse complement strand
ATAAAAAATAAAAAAATAAAAGGTCAACTATCTCGCCGGAGTATCTACAGCCATTCCGAGTAGGCCTGTCGCAGGCTCGGCCAACCAAAACGATCCGTCATTGCTGTGGCTGTCTTCCGGGAAAGCCGACGACGATCGGTTATGACCTTCTCCAGCCTTTCGGCCAGCGAACCGTCACTGTAGAGAAAGGCATTTTCAAAGAGTTCCGGATAGGATAATCGGTTGGGCAGGACCGGTAGACAGCCGGCCCGCACCGCTTCGAGTATAGAAATGCCATAAAACTCATGCAGTGATGTCGAGACGACTATATCTCCCTGGCTGAGCAGACTGAGATATTGTTCATGGCAGGGGACGAAGCCGTAATGGAGAATCTTCTCTTGAAACTTTTTTTCTCCATGGGCAAAACAGGCCGGACTGGCAGGAAATGATTGTCCAAGGACGATCAAGCGAAAATCGATGCCTCGCTGTTCCATTTGATGCAAAGCATGAAAAAAACTCTCGGGATTTTTATCATGTTCCCACCGATGGTTCCAGATAATCACCGGGACCTCCGGTGCCATTTTCCATTCGTTTCTGTCGATTGCTGAAAAATCAATCCCTGGAGAAAGGATTATGGTCTTGCCCGCAAGCTTTTGGATAATTCCAGAAAATTTCATGTCCATTGCCGCCTTCAGACCACTCCGGCATCCGGCAAAAAAACTTTCCCGGTTATAGGCTGAGTTGAAAGCAATGCCATCTGACGCCAGGGCCGAATGGAAATTGATCGCGGCAAATTGAAATTGGCCCGGCGCATCGAATCGCTGCGGGTAGACAAACTGATTTTCGTGAAAATAGGTAAGAATCTTGGCCTGATAATTCCAGCCATGCACACCTGCAAGCAGGGCTCGCAGTACAGCCACATCAGTAAAGGAGGAACACAGGACACTGTCAAATTGCCGCTCGCCAACCGGCAAAACCTTTATTTGTTCAACAAACCACAGCGCCGAGAGCTGCATCCGCATCTTCCAGTTCCTTGCCGGCAGGGTGAGAAGGTGGTAATTTGCCGTGACGTGCTTTTGTACACCATCCAGAAAATTTTTATGAGACCCGCCGTAGTAGGGTTCAAGAATGAGAATGCGCTTCATCTTTTCTGTTGTATCTCCCGCCGCAGAATCTTGGCAAACGGCACAACTTCGACAAAGCTATAGCCGCAATTATCCGGCAGGCTTCCCCCGGAAAAGACCAGAGAGCTTTCTGGAAAATTACGGCAAAGCGGCAAGCGATGGTCATAATCGAGGCAGGTGCCCTGGGGCGTACACCAGTTACAGCTGAAGAATAGTAAGCCCTGTTGATCTTTGCCGATAATCTCAAACCGTTTATATTCCGGATATTTCACGACAATTTTCAGAAATGCCTCTTGAGAGCGCAGCCAGCCGCTGGCGCCTTCCAGACAGATGCTTCTGCAGCAGGCGCCACAGCCCCGGCAGCTGCCTGTACGGAGGATTGATTTGCCTCGTACCTTCAAAAAAAGGAATTTGCTGATACCGGCCAGGGAAAAAAAACGAAGGCCCTGCAAAAATCGCTGACACTTTTCACGGCTGCTTTTCACGGCTTTTCCATTGAACCCCGGCATGATTCGTTGTATTTCTATCACAGCATCTGATTACACATTGAAAATTCAGCGGATAAGCTGCCTTTAAAACTTGCCGATGAACGATTACGATTAACCAATGATACACCCGTAAACTGTTTTTTTAGATTCACCCAGAGGAGTTGACCATGAACAAAGATACAGAGTGCCCCTGCCAGAGTGGCGCAGCATTTGCCACCTGCTGTCAGCCGGTGTTACATGACCACCACCTGGCCGCAACAACGGAGATGCTTATGCGATCACGCTATACGGCTTTTGTGCGGCAGAATGCCGAGTATATCCAGGCGAGCTGGCACAGCAAGACCCGACCGAAGACGCTTAATTTCGATGATCATCCAGTGACCTGGCTCGGTCTTGAAATTCACGGTTGTCAGCAGGGATCAGTTGCGGACAGTAGCGGTACCGTCGATTTTACCTGCTCTTATCTGGAAAACGGTCAACTCTGCAAACTCAAAGAGGTCAGTCAGTTTCTCAAAGAAGACGGTCTTTGGTATTACCTGCGCGGCGAATGCCGGGTGATAAAGGAAAAAATTGCCAGGAACAGCCTCTGCCCCTGCGGCTCCGGACAAAAATCCAAGCGTTGCTGTCTGACAAAGTAATGATATCATGCAACTTTTTTACAATTTCCCCTTGACGCCGTCAGCCCTGTTCTGCTTTTTCTGCACTTGCCGGCAAGAGCGAGACAACCCTGTCCCAGATAAGATCGGCCGTATGCAATTTGCTGGTGTATGGCAGAGATTCGGCCCCGGAGGCGCTTATCAGCAAGACCTGATTAGTTTCAGCCTCAAACCCGGTGCGGTCAACGCTGATGTCATTGACCGCAATGAGATCAAGGTTTTTGTTGTGCAGCTTTTTTGTTCCTTCCTGCCGGAGGTTCTTACTCTCGGCGGCAAACCCTACCAGCAGCTGTCCGGCCTTCTTTCTTTTGCCTAACTCCAAAAGGATATCCGGATTACGTTCAAGAATCAAGCGGGTGTCGATGTGTTCCTTTTTCACCTTGTGTTCATACATTTTTTCCGGTCGATAGTCGGCAACAGCCGCAGCCTTGATGACGACGGAACAATGCCTGGCGTGGTCGAGCACCGCATCATACATTTCCACGGCCGTCTGTACCTTCACCAGATTGACCCCAGCAGGACATGACAAGGTGCTCGGCCCGCTGACAAGAGTGACCGCCCCACCCCGTCGAAAAGCACTGCGGGCAAGAGCGTAGCCCATTTTTCCAGAGGAACGATTGCTCAAGAAACGTGCAGGATCAAGAGGTTCTCTCGTCGGTCCGGCGGTTACCAGGATGCGCTGCCCCTGCAGGTCCTGCGGACTGAGGCTTTTGGCCAGGTATTCCTTCACCTCCTCCCACTCCGGCAGACGGCCATCCCCTTCCTCCTTGCAGGCCATCATGCCGCAGGCTGGATCAATAACCGTATAGCCCAGTTCCTTCAGTTTGACAATGTTTTGTCTTGTCGCCGGATGAGAGTACATCCGACTGTTCATGGCGGGACAGACCAGCACTCCCGCCCGCGTCGCCAGGACTGTCGTTGTCAAGAGATCATCGGCAAACCCGTTGGCCAGTTTGGCTATGGTGTTTGCCGTAGCCGGAGCAATCAGTACAATATCGGCCTCCCGGCCAAGACTGATATGGGCCATGGTGTCTTCTTTTGCCGCTGAAAACATCTCGGTAGAGACATCATTTCCCGACAAGGCGGCAAAAGTGAGGGGGGCGATGAATTTTGTTGCCGAGGGGGTCATCACCACAGAGACCAAGGCCTCTTCCTTGGCCAGATCACTTACCCAGCCAGCAACTTTGAAAGCGGCTATGGAGCCGGTTACGCCTATGACAATCTTCTTGCCGGCAAAAACATTTTGCATGGTCCTCCCCTTGTTCTATGTAAAAGGTACTCAAAAAAAGTACTGCGGATATTTTTTTATAAAATATGTCACGCGCATTGCATACCACTATCCCCGCAGCCAGGCCAAAAAACAACAATTTTTCTTTTTACCGGTCTTGTTACCCTGGAGAGGTCTCGTTTTTATTGAAGCGCGATGCAAGGTTATCATGAGGTTTTTGTAAGACATTCCATGTATAATGAGAGCCGGTGATGATTTATAACTGTCGAGTACTGCCACTCACCGTATATTTTTCATATTAATCTTAAAATGTTCAAACACCGCTCATGAAAAACTCACGACTTTTAACCAAGGCACAAAAAGAAGCTCTTTTGATAGAATGGAATATCTACAATGCCAGTCAGCAGGAACCCATTCTCGCGGAGTTTCACAAAAAATACAAAGAAGATTATTCTCAAGAGGATTTCCTGCAGTTCTTAAGAAAAAAACTCGAAATTGACGGGTACTGGAAAAAAGTCGGCATTTCCTGAAAATTCAAATTTTTGGTGTCAGTAGCAAAAGTCAATGTCTGCAAGGAGGTCTACAGTATGTTATACGAAAAATGGTCTTTGATTCTCGTATATTCCTTTCTCTTTGTGGCTTTGGTAAATGCCATACTCGCCAGTTGTACCAGGCTCTACTACAAAAACAAACCTGTAGGCCTCCTCTCCCACAGTCAGTTGCGGATCAAACAGGGAAACGCCACCTTCGAACATCGGTTGAATGCTTTTGGCCAGGCCCTGGTCTGCTGTTTCCTTACTCTTCGAATCTATCTCCTCGCTATTCTGGCAGGACTTGTCTTGAGTGGAGCAATGTATCTTGCGACATTGCTGCAAAATTAATCTCCATCCGATATTATTTTTCTCTTCATCCGTTGATTTACCCCATCGCCTGCAGCACTGCATCAAATAGCAGACGGATCATCTTTTTTGACGCCGCAAGATACCGTGCTCTCGCCCATCGGACAGGGGCGGAGCAGTCTGCATGATCACCAGATTTCCAGGATTCGCCTTGGTAATCGAACTTCCCTCTTCGTCTTCCATGGAGATAATTTTCAAGGGAATGAGCTCAATGCCCTGCTGCATGTATTCAATATGTTCGCCGCGCATGACCTGATTGCGTATTTCAACCAAGGGTGCCGCACCGGGTTCTCGAATAACCGCTACCGGTTCGTAGCTCTGTTCCGCCCGCGACGAGGTATAGATCATTTCCGCACTGCCCGGCCGCTCATTGATGAAATTCTCTGTAGTTCCTCGCGTACCGGTTTTCTGAATTTCCTGCATGAAAATTTCCGGCATCTGAATTTTTGATGGATCTGCCCAGGCCTCCTGCGGCAGCTGGGCAAGATAATCAAGGGCTGCGCGATAGATCCGCACCACCCCCCCGACATAAAAAATTGATTTCATGCGACCTTCAATTTTAAGGCTATCGATGCCGGCTGCTACCAGCTGGGGCAACATGTCCATAAGGCAGAGATCCTTGGAATTGAAGATATACGTGCCGCGCTCGTCCTCCTCGACGGGGTAGTACTCACCCGGTCGTTTTTCTTCGAGCAGGGCGTAGCTGAAGCGGCAGGGATGGGCACAGCTGCCCTGATTGGCATCTCGACCGGTCATATAATTGGAGAGCATACAGCGGCCGGAGTAGGAGATACACAGTGCACCGTGCACAAAAATCTCCAGCTCTCCACGCACTTGTCGACGAATCTCGCGGATTTCCAACAAAGAGAGTTCCCGAGCCAGGTTGAGTCGACCTACTCCCTGGTCAAGCCAGAATGAGGCTGACCGGTGATTGGTGACATTGGCCTGGGTGGACAGATGGACAGGCATGGTCGGGACAATTTTCCGGGCACGGCTGAGGATACCGGGATCAGAGACAATAATACCATCCACATCGATATTTTCGAGGGTCGCCAAGTAGCTGTCCAGACCCAACAGATCGATATTATGAGCAATAATATTCACCGTCACGTAGACCTTCACCCCGTGTTCATGGGCAAAACGGACCCCTTGACGCATCATTTCGTCATCAAAATTACCGGCTTTTGCTCTGAGGCTGAAGTTTTTAGCGCCCAGATAGACCGCGTTTGCGCCATAGTGCACGGCTGTCACCAGTTTTTCATAACTACCGGCAGGTGCCAGTAGTTCCGGCAATGCTACGGTGAATCCTTTGCGGCTTTCATTTTTCATCATGGTGGAGTATTCTAATTTCTTAATTTTAACTGTTTGCTCTAAAGCGACGAGCAGATATGTATTGGCAACAATATAGCTGTTTTTCTTCGTTTGAAACACCTGGGTATGTATCAAGGGAGCTGCTTGCAACTGCCTTTTTACACCAATTATTAGAATAACCCGCACCGTACTACAAGATATTCTGTGAAAGAAAGACAAATCGGCATAGCTTTAAGTGGCGGCGTTGACTCCACCGCCTGCGCCCTTCTCCTCCGCGAGCATTATCAGGTGAAGGGTTTTTTCATGCAGCTCGCACAACCAAATTTTGCTGCCCAGAAGGCCCAGGTTGAAAGCATTGCCAGAAAACTCGGCATCTCTTTGCAGGTCATCAACCTGCAGCAGGAGTTTGCCCAAAGAGTGCTGGATTATTTTTCCGACAGCTATCACCAAGGACTTACCCCCAATCCCTGCGTTATCTGCAACAGAGAAATAAAATTCGGCTTATTCATGGAGGCTGTTCTAGGGTGCGGAATGGATAAAATGGCTACCGGTCATTATGCCCAAATAGAGAACAAAGACGATTTCTATCATCTGTACAGCGGAGCCGATCCGAACAAAGATCAGTCATATTTTCTCTCTCGCCTCACGCAAGAGCAACTTGCGAGGATTATTTTTCCCCTCGGAAAACAGACCAAAGAAGAGACCTACCAGCTGGTCGAAAAACACGGTTTCGATGATTTTCACGGTTTGGAAAGCCAGGATGTCTGTTTTCTAGAAAACAGACAGATCGGCAATTTTCTAGAAAACTGCTCTACAGGACACGATGCGGCAGGTCCAATCGTCTCCACCTCAGGCAAAGTTCTCGGCCGGCATAAGGGATTATTCCGCTACACCATCGGCCAGCGTAAAGGTCTGGGGATTTCCAGCGAGACCCCGCTCTATGTTGTCGCTTTGGATGCAGCGGCCAACCGAGTTATCGTCGGCAGGGACGACGAGTTATTGAAGAAACAGATCAGGGTGGAGAAACTCCACTGGCTGGCCGGCAAACGTCCCGATTTAACACTTAAGTATCAGGTTCGCATCCGCTACAGTCACCGGGGCGCAACCGCAAGACTGACAACAGATGACCATGGTTACGGCGAAATCATATTTCAACAACCCCAGCGAGCGGTGACCCCGGGACAATTTGCCGTTATCTACCTGGACAGTGAACTTCTTGGCTCCGGCATCATCATATAAAAAATATCGCAAAAATGAACAAAGTATTTATTACAACGCTAGGCTGCAAGGTCAACCAGTTCGAATCGGCGGCGTTTAAAACCGGCTTCGAGCAGGAAGGTATAACCATTGTCTCCCAGAATGAAGAGGCGGATCTGATCGTCATAAACACCTGTGCCGTCACGGCCGCAGCCGGGGCTCAATCACGGCAGACCATTCGCCAGGCCCTGCGCCACAATCCGGCCGCAGAAATCATTATCACCGGATGCTATGCGGAACTCGCCGCAGAAGAGCTTGCCGAGGCAAAAGAGCTGCAGGGCCGGGTCTATTCGCTGGTCGGCAACAGTAAAAAAGAAGGACTTGTTGCCGGGGCGCTCAACAGATCAAGCTCATTCACTCAGGAATTCGGTGTACCGATGATGAATATGGGCAGCATCAGCAACGCCCGGGAAATATGCCGCCTGCCGGTCAGACGTTTTGGCGAGCGCAGTCGCGCCTACCTCCGGGTGCAGGATGGCTGCGAAAGTTTTTGTACCTATTGTATTGTTCCCTATACCAGGGGACCGAGCAGAAGCCTGCCGGTGAATGAAGCTGTTGAACAGGCAAGAATTTTTACCGAAGAAGGACATAAGGAGATTGTCCTGACCGGCATTCATCTTGGCTGCTACGGCAAGGACCTGACAGGAAACGGCACCCTTGTCTCCCTTCTCGAGAAGCTCACCCTGGCCACGCCGCAGACATCCTATCGCATCAGCTCGCTGGAACCCATGGAGATCAACGAATCACTGTTGTCTCTCATGCGGGAGCGCAAAAACATTCAGCCGCACCTGCATATCCCTTTACAAAGCGGCAGCAATGAAATTCTGGCCAGAATGAACCGCAGGTACACCACTGACCAGTTTCGAGAAGTCATCGAGCTCTGTCATGAACGACTGCCGGACGCGGCTATCGGCATTGATATTCTCGCCGGCTTCCCGGGTGAAACAGATGCCCATTTCACTGCCGCGACAAGCTTCCTGCAGTCACTGTACTGCAGCTATCTGCATGTATTCCCCTATTCAATTCGCCCAGGGACTGTGGCGGCACGCTTCAAGGAGCACGTTCCCAAAATAATCAAAGATGCACGGGTCACTCAGCTCCGTTCGATAAGCGATGCAAAGAAAAATGGTTTCTATCAAAGTCAACTGCAGCAGATCCGCCCCGTTCTTGTCGAGGGGCGACGCGACAGCGACGGTTTGCTGAAGGGTTTTACCGACAATTATATTGCCGTCCGTTTTGCCGGCCCAGACAGCCTGTTAAACGGTGTCACTTCCATCAGGCTCCTGATAATGAAAGACAACAGTGTGATTGGAGAAAGAGTGGAGCACCATGAAAATTGAAATAATTGCCATAGGCGACGAGCTCACATCAGGCAGAATCCTTAACACGACGAGCAGTTTTGCGGCGAGAAATCTCTACGAAGCCGGCTATGAAATCTACGCCATGAACACCATTGGCGACACACCGGCTCTTATTGGCGAGGCCTTGAAGCAGGCCCTTGGCAGAGTCGATGCCGTTCTGGTTACCGGTGGTCTCGGCACCACCGACGATGATTTAACCAATGAGGCCGTGTCCAAGGCCCTCAACCGCCCCACCATGCCCAACCTGGAGATTCTTGCCAATATCCGTACGCACCTCGATGAAATTACCGCGTCCCCCGTGGGCCGGCTGGAAAAACTCGCCTGGCTGCCATCGGGTGCCGAGGCGCTGAGCCCGCAATCGCGCATGGCCGGCTATCAGCTTATCCACGATGATAAACCGATCTTTTTCCTGCCTGGCATCCCCAGCCAGATGCAGCAGCTGCTGGTTGAACAGGTCCTTCCCAAACTATCTACCTGGGACAAAGACTACCGCCTGACCACCTACCAGAGGACATTTCGCATTTTCAACCTGCCGGAGACAGAGGTTAATCGCCGTATCGCAACGCTAGATCTCAGCGCCGATGTGCGCATCGGCTATTACCCGGTTTTTCCCGAAGTTCACCTGAGCCTGACGGTGCGTGACAAAAAAACCAATAATGCCAAGCGTCTCTTCAACTCGTCCTGCAACGCCATCAATACGGTCCTCGGAGATTCAATTTATGGCTGCGACCGCGACAGCATGGAAAGAGTCGTCGGGAGGCTCCTCACGGAAAACAACCTCAAACTGGCCGTGGCGGAATCCTGTACCGGTGGCTTGATCTGCCGGAAAATCACCAACACCCCCGGAAGTTCAGCCTATTTCCTAGGGGGGGTTGTGTCATATGCGAATGCTCTAAAAACCATATATCTTGATGTTTCGCCTGATCTTTTACAATCGCATGGTGCAGTAAGCCGGGAAGTCGCCGAAGAAATGGCGGTCGGCGTGCGATCGAAAAGCGGCGCCGATATCGGCCTGGCGGTAACCGGGATAGCCGGACCGGACGGAGGCAGCGAAGAAAAACCCGTCGGAACAGTCTATATCGCTATCGCGACCTCGGAAGAAAATTGGGTGACCAGATTCCATTTCAACGGCAATCGCAACGAGATCAGGGAGATTTCGGCGCAAAGTGGCCTGGACCTGATCAGAAAATATTTACTGCAGAAATTTCAATAGCGGCCG
The DNA here is from genome assembly GCA_945863875.1 of Desulfopila aestuarii DSM 18488. Taxonomy (GTDB): domain Bacteria; phylum Desulfobacterota; class Desulfobulbia; order Desulfobulbales; family Desulfocapsaceae; genus Desulforhopalus_A; species Desulforhopalus_A aestuarii_A. The sequence continues at coordinate 26,317 of CAMBBS010000042.1, read as the reverse complement.
GCTTGAACGGCCGGATTTTTTTAAAACCTTTACACAGTAAGATTTTTATTTATTTCTCATTGTATGGTAGATATCATTCTACTTCGTCCTATACATTTTACTTAACATTCTGGAGAATCGCATGGCCGTACGTGCTATAAACAAAGATAAAGTCAGCAGTGTTGAAAACGCAATAAGCCAAATCCAAAGACAATTCGGCAAAGGTTCCATCATGCGTCTCGGATCCCAGGAACGAGAAAATATTCCTGTCATCCCGACCGGCGCTTTAAGCCTCGATATCGCGCTGGGTGTTGGTGGCATACCCAAGGGGAGGATCACCGAAATATACGGCCCTGAATCCTCTGGGAAGACGACACTAGCCCTCCATGTCGTGGCTGAAGCCCAGAGAGCAGGTGGCTCCGCCGCTTTCATCGATGCGGAACATGCTCTCGACACAAAATATGCCGAACGTCTGGGGGTGGACATTGATAACCTGCTCGTCTCTCAGCCGGATTTTGGCGAACAGGCGCTGGAAATTGCCGAAATCCTTATCCGATCGGGCGGGATAGATGTCATTGTCATCGACTCGGTTGCCGCCCTTGTACCCAAAGCGGAAATCGACGGCAATGTCGGGGATCACCACGTAGGTCTCCAGGCCCGGCTGATGTCCCAGGCCATGAGAAAATTCACCGGTGTACTCAGCCGCAGCAACACCATTCTCATTTTCATCAACCAGATCAGGATGAAGATCGGCGTGATGTTCGGCAGCCCGGAGACCACCACCGGCGGTAACGCCCTGAAATTCTATTCCTCCCTGCGTCTGGATATTCGACGACTCGGGCAACTGAAAGATGGCCAGGACCTGATCGGCAACCGCACCAGAGTGAAGGTTGTCAAAAACAAATGCGCGCCGCCTTTTAAAGAAGCCGAATTTGACATTGTCTACGGCGAAGGGATCTCGAAGATTGGTGACATGCTTGACCTGGCCGCCAATCTGGACATTGTCGAAAAAAGTGGCTCCTGGTACTCTTACAACGAAGAAAGAATTGGTCAGGGTCGCGAAAATGCCAAACGTTTTCTTACCGACCAGCCGGAAATGTGTTTCGATATCGAGAATAAGGTCAGATTAGCCTACGGCATGGCACCGGCAACCCTCCCTGTCGATGCCCCAGGACCACCACCTGCTGAAACAGCCCCCTCGGCCGAATAAGTTTCCCCTTTACACGCCCGGGTTCAGAGCAATTTCATATGAACCCGGGCCACCGCCAGTGAGTTTTTTTGCCGGCACCCGTTATGGCATCACCAAGTCACCGCAGCCCTTCCCCGCTGAAGTATTACCAATCAAGACAATTACCTTGACTCTGCCCAAGGAGGTCGGGTAATCGTTGAACTTGTCGTTACCACTTAAAAAGAACCAGCTACGAGGAACGTCCATTGTCTCCACCAAAACAGAGCAAATCCGCAGATACCTACGATGTCATTATTGTTGGCGGAGGCCCGGCGGGCCTCTTTGCCGCCTATTACCTTGCAGAACATTCCAGCCTCAAGGTATTGGTTATTGAACAAGGGAAAGCATCCTTAAAACGGAAATGCCCCATAAAAGATGGTGGCTGTATTAAATGCAAGCCCTGTAATATACTGTGCGGCATTGGGGGGGCCGGACTCTTCTCCGACGGGAAACTCAACTTTATCCACAAACTCGGCAAGACTGATCTCACCCAGTTTATGGATGTCTCGGCAGCAATAGCCCTGATTGATGAAACGGAAATGATTTTCAACCGCTTCAATATGGACGGAAAAGTATTTCCAACCGATATGGACCGCGCCCTAAATATCAGGAAAGAGGCCCGTAAACAGGGTATCGATCTTTTGATCATCAAACAAAAACACCTGGGCAGCGACAACCTGCCCGGCCACATAACAAAAATGGCCGACTATGTGGCGGAAAAAGGTGTCACCTTCCATCACTCGGAAGAAGCTAAAGAGGTAATCGTCAAAAATGGCGCCGTGCGCGGGGTGAAAACCAACCGCGATACCTATAAGACGAGAAATGTCATTCTCGCCCCCGGCCGGGTCGGCGCCGAATGGGTGGCCAACGTGGCCAAAGAACACGGCATCGAGGTGTCCCAGCGAGGCATCGAAGTGGGTGTCCGGGTCGAGGTACACAATGAAATCATGCAGGATCTCTGCGAAATCATTTACGATCCGACCTTTTTCGTGCGAACCACAAAATACGACGACCAGACCCGCACTTTCTGTACCAATTTTGGTGGCTATGTTGCCCTGGAAAACTATCAGAATTTTGTTTGCGTCAACGGTCACGCCTTTATGGATAAAAAATCCGACAACACCAATTTTGCCTTCTTGTCCAAGGTCGTTCTCACTGATCCCGTGGAAGATAATCAGGCCTATGGCGAGTCCATAGGCAAACTGGCAACCCTCATCGGCGGTGGCAAACCGATCCTCCAACGCTATGGCGACCTGAAACGGGGCCGAAGATCGACCTGGAACCGAGTGAAAAACAGCTATATCGAACCGACCCTGAAAAGTGTCACCTGCGGTGACATTGCCATGGCCCTGCCGGAGAGAATTCTCACCAATCTCATCGATGGACTCGATCAGCTGAATCAGGTTATTCCCGGTGTCGCCAATGACGAGACCCTGCTGTACGCTCCGGAAATTAAATTTTTTGCCACCCAGGTTACAACCGACAACAATCTCCAGACGTCGGTATCGGGGCTCTTTGTTGCCGGTGATGGTCCCGGGGTAGCGGGAAATATTGTCTCAGCTACCGCCACCGCGCTTATTCCCTGCAAAGAAATAATTAAAGGCAGCACATGTTAGTTCGCCGACATAAATTTTAACTCTTTTTCATTGACTCTCGACAGGCATTCACTATAGTAGACTACGTCTAGGAATGATTACTAAATATAATATTTTCATTGAGGAGGTGGAGAACATGCAAAAATGGGAATGTCCTTGTGGGTACATTTATGATCCGGCAACTGGCGATGAAGACAACGGTGTAGCTCCGGGAACAGCATGGGAAGATGTTCCGGAAGATTGGGTCTGCCCGATGTGTGGAGCCGAAAAAGAATCTTTTACTAAAATGGACTGATTTGTCGATTCGGACTCATTGCAGGACCCTTTTACTGGGCTAAGGTAGCTGAGAAATCCTTTTTTTAAAAACTCTATTTTTCAACTACCCGCTTTCAAAAAGAGCTGCGGCATGTTTAAATTTACTGAATAAATATGCCGCAGCTCTTTTTTTCCTCCAATGTTATGCTATCCTAAGTTATTTTGTATTTCCTAAATTTCACCATAAAACATACACAGACAGGAGCATTATCATGAGCCTTTTAGTCACCCGTCCCGCACCTGACTTTACAGCAACCGCGGTTTTACCCGACAACTCGTTTAAAGACGATTTCAGTCTCGCCGATTTCCGTGGCAAGTATGTGCTGTTATTTTTCTATCCTCTTAATTTTACCTTTGTCTGTCCTTCTGAAATCCTCGCCTTCAATAAGGCGGTCAAGGAGTTTGAGGACCATAATTGCCAACTTATCGGTATTTCTATCGATTCGGCCTTTTCCCATCTGGCCTGGAAAAACACCAAGGTCAATGACGGCGGCATCGGTAATATTCAATACCCCCTCGTCGCAGATCTCGACAAATCCATTTCAAAATCCTACGACGTGCTTCTCGATCAAGGTATCGCTCTGCGGGGACTTTTCCTTATTGATCGGGAAGGCATTGTTCGCCACCAGGTAGTCAATGACCTGCCCCTCGGCAGAAATGTCAACGAGGCCTTACGCATCCTGCACGCCCTGCAGTTTACCGAAAAACATGGCGAGGTCTGCCCGGCAAACTGGCATAAAGGAGAGGAAGCGATGCAACCGACGGCGGAAGGTGTTGCCAAATATCTCAGCAATCACCACTGATATCCTTCCATTCGACAGTAGGACACCAAGGGTGGAGAAGCTGCACATCTTTCCCCACCCCTTGGTTAGAGAAAATCGACCGAACCGCCTCCCTGGCCAAGCCGATCATACAGCGCGGCATTGTAGCCGACATAAAAAACATTGCCGATTTTCACGGTGGGCGCCCGAAGATTACCCGTTGGTCCGGTAAGCTTTTTCAGCAGGACATCCTTATCAGCGGTTGAAGGAGAAAACGCTATACACTGCTGGCCACTAGCGACATGTACGATGTCTGCATCGGCAATCACCTTCCACGCCTCTTCTCCTTTGTAGGTTTGATTTCTCGCATTCACCTCGGTCGCAATCGAGATGTTTTTTTCCGCAAAAACCATCCAGGCTTTTTTACAGGAAGCTCATCCTCTACGCATGTAAGCCCAATCGATGTTCATTCGTACCTCCCATTATAATTATTCATAGCAGGGTCCTTTCATTGCAACTGTTTCGACATTCTCCCCGGCCTGAAGATCGAGGATTCCACCAGCACCTACGCATGAGCATACGCTTCTGAACAGGTGCTTTGGTGGATTCCTGCTGCCGGCGCCATGTCGAACAGCAACTGACACCGGAGGAACAGCTTACGCCCGGCAGCCCGGACCTGCAGGACCGGGCTTCACGGCGCGTTTTGGGTAGCTGTTCACGGAAAACTGCAAAACTGTCGCCCCCGAACTGTTAATGTTTTACCTTCAGGACCCCCACCCAACCGACTGCATCTACGTCAAAGCCCTGCCGGCGGCAAGCGCCGCCATGTGGAAAAACAGAGCCAGGTTCAAAACAATAAACAGCAATCGATAATCGCTAATTTTTCGTAGCGCCAGACCATAAAGGAACGTCCCAACTAACAGACACGCATTGCCGATGATTATGGCACGAAAGGACCAGCCCAGAGGAAAAGGCAGGGTGAGGAACATAAGCATAACCGTCACCAGAGAGCCGATCCAGGTGGCAAAAAAACGTTTTAAACTGTCTTCTCGAAACTGTTTGAGAAAATTTGGCAATTCACTCCCGGCATAATCGTCTTTAAAGGTAAGCAGGACGAGCCAGAAATGCGGCACCTGCCACAGGACAAAAAGAACAATCAGTAAGGCCGCGGTAAATCCGACAGCCGTCCCGCCACCGCCAAGCCAGCCTATATAAGGCGGTAAGGCCCCACAGATCGCCCCCGGGATAATAGCCAGGACCGTCTTCTTTTTTAGCGGGGTATAGACACCATTATACAAAAAGACGGCACAGACTGCGACCAACGTCGGTAAAAGAGTCGGGCCTGCGGCAAACAGCGTCCCCAGGCCGACAGACAACAGCACCAGTGCCTGTAGGCCTGCCTCGGCGGGGGTAAGCAAACCCTGGGGCATGGGTCTGTTTCTTGTTCTCCCCAGTTCCCCATCCAGTCGATATTCCTGCAGGCTGTTCAGCGTTGCCGCGCCTGCGGCAGTGACAAAAATGCCACAGCCGGCGAAAAACGTCTTCGCCGATACAAGGGGGTCTGCCAACATATAACCAAAAACCGTGGAGCAGCCAATAAGAAGACAGAGCGGTACCTTGGCAAGGCCGTATCTTCTTTTCATCGCTGGTAAAAAACTTACCACAAAGAGGGAAAATATAAGATGTCCATAAGCGGAGTCACTTTACTTTAGCAGCCAGCTCTGGAATTCTGTTTCAGGGACGATTCTCAGTTTGGCAACCATGGCCGAATGATCTACCCCACAATACTCGGTACACTCAATATCGTATTCCCCAAGCTCGTCGGCATAGAACCAGGTATAGGTCGACATGCCTTTGACCGCATCAACTTTAATGCGAAAGGCCGGCACAAAGAAGCTGTGCAGTACATCAAGGGAGGTGATATTCAGCTTGACTGCCCTGCCCAGGGGAACCACCAGTTCATTCTCGGTTTCCTTGTCATTGTCATAGACGAAAATCCACGAATACTGCTGAGCCAGGACCTCTACCTCCATGGCGTCATCGGGAACGGTGCGCAGTCCGAGATAGGAGGACCAGCCAACGTAAAACATGGATAGTGCTATCAGCGTCGGGATAATCGTCCAGACAATTTCCAGAGGATAATTATCTCGAATATCAGCGGCGACAGGATGTTTGCTTCGCCTGTACCTAACGACGAAAAAGACCATCACGGCGGTGATGCCAAACAGCAGTACGACGGAAATTCCGAGTATATACCAAAATGCCTGATCAACGCCTTGTACCGGGGTCATAGAATTCTCCAGCTGTTATCGGTATGCCACATCCCAGAAGGTAAACCCGATCAAAATAACGAGCACCAGTACCGTACTGATGAACGATATATTGATAACACGACCTTCATATTTGAGATGCATAAAAAAGAGCAGCACAAAGGTCACCTTGGTGCAGGCAATGGCCAGGGCAATGGGAATATTGAAGAATCCCATGTCAATGTAGGATACCCCGACGGTAACTCCGGTCAGCACCAGGAGAATCGCCAGAACCATCCCGAGTTGAGTAAAGCTGAGCACATGCTGTTTATCCTGATTCTCCACGTTCAATCTCCAAAACTGATCTGTATTACAATACCAGGTAAAACAAAGGGAACACAAAAATCCAGATAAGGTCTACCAGATGCCAGTAGAGACCGGAGTTATCGAGCATGGAAAATCTGGAGGCAGTCACTTTACCGTTTAGGACAAAAATGAGACTGACGGAGAGCAGCGCCATACCGATGATGACATGGAGGCCGTGCAGGCCGGTGATAACATAATAGAGACCAAAAAAGATATTCACCCCAGGTTCTCCGGCAACAAGGGTTTCGGAGTTTGGGTAAATGTCATGATGAATCTTCGCCCCCCATTCAAAATATTTATTCACCAGAAAGACAACACCGCAAAAAAGAGAGAAGAGCAGCAAGCCAACGGCCTGTTTTTTGGCGTTTCGCTGTATAGCGGTAATGGAGGCGGCCACGGTGAAACTGGAGATAAGCAGGACGATGGTATTGACCGCCCCGATTACCCGGTTCAATTCTTTGCCACCCTCGGCAAAGAACTCGGGATATCGGTGCAGATACGCCGCATACAGGACAAAAAGTCCGCCGAAAAGGATGATTTCCGAATAGAGAAACAACCACATCCCGAGTTTAATACCAGCTCTGTCTACCTGTGAGCTCATTTCAATAATCCTTACTTGCCAGTTTTCTGGAATCGTTCAGTTACCTTGGTGAAATCATATGGATAATCCTCTACGTGCGGCTTGTTCATGAAATTGTGCACCGGCGGCGGCGATGGGACCGTCCACTCCAGAGTGGTTCCCCCCCAGGGATCAACAGGTGCGGGAATCCGTTGCTTGAAGCTCAGCAGCAGATTCACAAACATCGTCACCATACCGATAATGAGCAGATATCCGCCGAAACCGGCAAGGAAGTTGCCGGTTTCGTACTGGGGAAGATAGTCATAATATCTCCGGGGCATGCCCTGCATACCGAGGATGAGCATCGGCACATAATGAAAAACAAAACCCACCCCGGTCAGGACCGCGCCGATATACGCCGGTTTAAACCGATACATGACACCAAACATCTTCGGCCACCAGAAATGCATCGCCGCGAAAAAAGCAAATCCTGTCCCGCCGAACATGACAAAGTGAAAATGGGCCACGACAAATTGCGTATCATGTACATGAATATTTGTTCCGGCCGCCCCTAAAACCAGACCGGTCAGGCCGCCAATGCTGAAGAGATAGATAAAAATGAGCGACAGAAGGAGCGGTGGCGTCATCTCTATCGACCCTTTATAGAGAGTCGAGACCCAGGAGAAGACCTTGACTGCCGAGGGAATAGCGACGAGATAGGTAAGCAGGGAGAAGACAAAAACAGACACATCACTCATGCCGCTGGTGAACATATGGTGTGCCCAGACAAGCGAACCGGCGATAGCAATGGCCATTGATGACCAGACGATTGCCTTATAACCGAAGATGGATTTTCGTGAAAAAACTGGGATAATCTCTGAAATCACCCCCATGCCCGGTAAAATCATCACATAAACGGCGGGATGGGAATACATCCAGAAAAGATGTTGATACAGCAAGGGGTCACCGCCTTTGTCCGGGTCAAAGAGCCCAATACTGAAAAACCGTTCCAGCAAAATCAGTATGAAGGTAATCGAAATCACCGGGGTTGCCAGGATCTGCACCCAGGCGGTGGCATACAGTGACCAGGTAAAGAGCGGTATCTGCATCAAGCCCATACTTTTGTCGCGCATGCGGTGAAAGGTGGTGACAAAGTTCAAACCGGTCAGCATCGAAGACATGCCGAGAATGAACGCCGCCGTGACGGTCAGGCCGACGTTGGCACTGTTTTGCACACTAAAGGGCACATAGAAGGTCCAGCCGGTATCCGGAAATCCGTCACCGACAAACAAAGAAATGATAGCAAACAATCCGCCAAACATGAAAAGGTACCAGCTGAAAAGATTGAGGCGCGGGAAAAAAACATCATCGGTTCCAAGCTGTATCGGCAGGAAAAAATTGCCGAAGATCGCCGGAATACCGGGAATAACAAAAAGAAAGATCATTATTACCCCGTGCAGGGTAAAGGTCGCATTATAGGCCTCGGCCCCCATAATAGTCCGACCCTGGGTCATCAGCTCAGTTCTCAGCAGGAGACCAAGAAACATGGCGAGTACGAACCAGAAGCACACAGCGCCAAAATACATGATGCCCAGCCGTTTATGGTCATGGGTCAACAGCCAGGACATTATTCCTGTACGCCCAGGCGGTGACGAATTATGGTAGAAAGATTGCGTTGCAGTCATATGTATTCCTGTCTGTTAATGCTGCCATCGTAACGACTCGGCCATCGACACCCTACGGCCGTTTTCGTTTAAAATAGATAAAAACAAAGATTAACACTATCCCAAAAAACAGCATCACACCTGTTTTTACGCGCTGAAACACATATTTGTTGCTATCCGGATCATAATTAAAGCAGAATGCCAGGAGCCTTTTCACCGAAAGTGACGGCCTGCCGCTTGCCGCATCGGCAAGCCCCATGTCTATATCCCCGGCCAAAAAGGATCCATAGACGTAGCGGATGATTTTCCCGTCTTTTGCTATGGTCATCAGCGCGGCAGGATGAATAAAGGTTTGATCATCAATTTTTTTGAACCGAAACCCGACAGCGTCCATTGCCGCGATAATCGCCTGTGGGCTGCCGGTGAGGAAACGCCAGGCATCGGAGGGAAAATCATCCCCGACTATTTTCAGATAATTTTTTTTTGCCCGAGCAGCATCCGCCGCGTTTTCCGCTGCATTAAAACTAAGAGCAATAACCCGATACTCTTTTTCCGGCTTAAAACTAAGATTGCCAAGGGCAATGGCCAGATTAGCAAGGTTTTTGCTGCAGATATTCGGGCAATAAAAATAAATAGGGAGAAAGATTGTCGGCCGATCAATAATATCCCCGAGCCGCACTCTTTTGCCCTGTTCATCGACAAACTCCAATTCCAACGGAAGATACTGCCCGGTCTTCTCCTCTATCCACTGAACTGAATCGGCCTTGCTGCCGGCCAAAACCTTCTTGCTCTGCTCGAGAAGTCCCGGTGCATTGTTTTCCGCTCTGGAATAACTACCAGTTCCCATCGCCAAAAAGAGCACAACGAAGAAGACGATGGTTTTTATCCAAGGTATCATGCACACATCCGGTTATTCCATTTTCTCCGATGCACCCGAGCTCAGGTTCACTTTCAGAGCAGTTCTGTATTTATGCTTGGCCAGGAAGCTGTCACGGCTGGTTCCATAGGCTAAAAGAACCGTAGTATCACCGTTCACATCAATTTTTGCATCGTTTTTATCGCCTGAGTCCAGAGGAATGGTAAACTCTATGGTTGTCGTGCCGCCAGTTTCGGTTCCGCCTACCAATGTAACATCACTGGTGCCGCCGATTTTCGTGTCCGATTTATGGGCGTATGCATCAGAGCCGTAATCATCATCCAACTTCACTTCGCCATCTTTCACATAACCGAGGATGAAATTGGCCCCTTTCATCTCTGATGCAGGATTAAATCCTATACCAACCCACCCTTCCGTCTCGGCAGTCAGTTTGACAGCCAGTGTCTCCCCAGCTACCTTCCAGGCAAAGAGAATTTTTTTGTCTTGTACTTCATGGTCATATTCGGTGGCCTGAATATTCGTCGCGGCGGCACAGAGCAGGACGCTCAGCCCTGCAACCATTTTTTGCACATTGTTCATTTTCATAATTTCTCCTCGAGTCGTACATGTTTTTGGAGTCGGAAGGTTTTTTCAACCCATCGAATCAGATATCTGATATCACAGCAAACTGCCTTTAGCTCATTATTGTACTTTGTTAGTTGATTAATTACTCTTTGCTCAGTTTGCAATTAATAGCATACTCTTTCTTTTAAAAAAAGGGTCAGCGGTCTATGGATATGCGGCAACAAATGGAAATGATTCTTTTTCGCAAATATTTCTTAAAATATTTGCAGACTAAACATTCTATGCTTAACGTTGATAACTGAAGTTTACTCAAAACAGCTGTTTCATGGTAAATCATGCTGAATTTGCTACCAATATTACAGCTACACTGTAGTATATAGTGTTGGCACTAGGCGTCTGTCCGAGACTCCGAAAGGGCATTCTCAATGAGGCTTCTAGATGACAACTAAACCCTAATCATTAACACTGGAGGATATAAATGGCTAAAAAAATGGGAATTTACAAATGCGATGTCTGCGGTAATATCGTTGAAGTTCTTACTGCAGGTGGTGCGGAATTGATGTGCTGTGGTCAGCAGATGACCATGCAAAACGAAAACACAACCGATGCCGCCGTTGAAAAGCACGTGCCTGCATTGGAAAAACGTGATGACGGTTGGCAGGTAAATATTGGTTCTGTAGATCATCCCATGACCGATGCCCATTTCATCGAATGGATTGAGCTCACAGCGGGAGATGCCGTTTATCGGCAATTTTTACACCCATCAGCCAAGCCGGCAGCTTTTTTCCCGATTAAAGCCGATGTTGTCACCGCCCGTGCCTATTGCAACCTGCACGGTCTCTGGAAAAAATAGTTAGTGTATCTCCTGCAGATGGTCTGAATACACCATCTGCAGGAGATACTATCCGTGTAACATTCGTTACACTCCTGCAGTGTTTTTCCCTGTTTTCCCAAGAAGTTCCTCTCTTGACAGGCCTTGTTTTCGGGTATAATTTCATGTTAAATTACACGCCGGAGAAGAGAAGGTCATGGTGAAATCCCCAGGCAATATCACCACAATTGTAAATAATCTTGAAAAAGGTGGTCTGGTGAGGCGAGAGGTGAAGTGTGACGGCAAACGCTACTACACAATTCACCTGACCCCGAAGGGAAGAACAACTATTGGACGAATTTTTCCTGCCCATGCGGATATTGTCCTGAACAGGAGAGCGGTTCTGACGGAAACCGAACAACATGCCCTTGGCAGGTTATTGAAAAAACTCTCGATGGGGAAGGCCTGATCAACTGAACGGTTTCCCATGAAAGACCCTCATACTTTCGAGGATAACTGCCTGAAATTCAAGAGGAGAGGCAGATGAACACAACTACATATCGCATTGAAAAAGACAGTATGGGCGAGGTTCAGGTGCCCCTTGAAGCGCTTTATGGTGCTCAAACCCAGCGGGCTGTTGATAATTTTACCATTTCCCCCCAGACACTGCCCTGGAGTTTTATAGAAGCGGTCCTGGTCATTAAAGCGGCAGCGGCACGTAGCAATAGGGAAATCGGGATTCTTTCTCCGGAAAAGGCAGAACTCATTTGCGATGCGGTCGACCTTCTGCTCTCGACACAGCCGTTGGAGCAATTTCCGGTATCAATTTTTCAGACCGGCTCAGGGACCAGCATAAACATGAACGTCAACGAGGTCATTGTCGGCCTTGTCCGCAAAAAAGGGATCGAACTCTCACCAAACGACCATGTAAATCTCTGCCAGAGCAGCAACGATGTCGTCCCCAGCGCTCTTCAGGTGTCGGCGGTATGGGCAACAAGAAGAGCACTCGTCCCCGCCCTCAGGTCGCTCGCGACAATTATACGTGCCTTCGGAGCGGAAAACAGTGACGTGATCAAAACAGCGCGCACCCATCTTATGGATGCCCTGCCGATTCGACTGCAAGCCGAACTGGAAGGCTGGGCTGTACAGATCGATGAATGTCTCGAGCGTATCGAATCTACTCTGCCGAGATTAAGCCGTCTTCCGCTCGGTGGTACCGCCGTCGGCAGCGGTGTGAACTGTCATCCAAATTTTTCCGCTAAGGCAATAGCCCATATCAACAGCACGACTGCACTTGTTCTTACGCAGACGCCCTCCTTCTATAAGGGGCTTAGTAGTCTTGATACCGTCGTTGAATTCTCCGGTCAGCTGAAAACCTGTGCGATTTCGCTGAACAAGATTGCAAACGACCTCAGATGGATGAATTCAGGGCCCTTGACCGGACTTGCCGAAATAAAACTCCCTGCCCTGCAACCCGGCTCAAGCATCATGCCGGCTAAAGTTAATCCGGTTATTCCGGAAGCGGTCTGCATGGCGGCGGCGCAGGTGATCGGCAACGACATGACAATCAATCTGGCCGGCATGGGGGGAAATTTTCAGCTCAACACCATGCTGCCGCTCGCGGCGGCCAATATTCTCCAATCAATTGAGCTTCTCGCGGGAAGTGCAAGCGTACTTGGTGCAAAAGCCATTAAAAACATGTCAGTCAACCGCCAGATTTTTGCGCGAGCGCTTTCTCTCAACCCTATCCTGGTGACGGCGCTCAATCCCATCGTCGGCTATCTGAAAGCCGCGGCAATCGGCAAGATTGCCCAAAATGAAAACAGACCGGTTTTTGACGTAGCCCTAGAACAGACGGATATTCCCAAGGAAGAACTGCTACGGCTGCTGGATCCGAAAAATCTAGCAGACGGTGGGGGCGATAAGTGACACGACCATCAGAGAATCGAAGTCACGGGAGCATGCGCACATTCTTTTCACATAGCTTTTCTGGCGCGGGACTGGCCCGGCAGGCCTGCCGCCATTGTTTTTTTGATGCCAACGACAACAGTTCTCGGAACTCAAGCCGAGATTTTCCGATAAAAGCAAGCCATTCGTTTGCATGCCAGATTATAGAGTTGTTTCAGATACTCAAAGGCCACCCAGTAATTCATCTTTGATTTGCCGTAATCACGATCTCTGAATTCAATAGGTATTTCGGTCACCCGCAGCTCTTTACCGTACTCAGCCAAAAGAGCCAGGCCTATCTTAAAACCTGGAATGAAATCAGACAACTCGGCCAGTCTGCGCCGCTCCACCGCAAAAAAACCAGCCAGCGGGTCTTTTACTTCACAGAACAACAGTGCCGGCAAGGTGGCTATCCTTGAACAGAGTCTTCGTAAAAACGGCCAATCGGGTAGAGATCCGCCCGCCACGTATCTGCTGCCGATAACCATATCGTGCGTCCCATCGAGAAGCGGCTGCAGGAGTTGCGGAATGATTTCGGGTGGGTGGCTGAGGTCGGCATCCATTACCAGGACGTAGGTTGAATCGGTATACCTGGCCCCGGCTATGACGGCACCGGCAAGGCCGACATTGACATCATGCTGCAGGAGGCGGACCGGCTCTCTTTTCTGCCAGTCAAGCACACGCTCGCAGGTACCGTCCGTCGATGCCGAATCAACAAAGAGGACATCAAAGTCAAGTTGACTTGATCGTCTGACGTTGAAAAGTCTCGTCAGCAACAAATCAATATTCTCTGCCTCATTGAGAGTAGGTACAATAATTGTTATTGTTCGCAAAACGAACTCCTCATCTCATTAAATGGGACATGCACACCGGCTGCTATGCAAAAGAAACCATGATAGCGGAAATTCACGTTCCAGCAAGGCGATTAAAAACCAGCATAGTGTACCATATCAATGTGATAATGCCTCATTTTTTCCCGATTAAAGCCCCATCCCTCCTCCATTCCTTTGCCACCCCGAACTTTCATCTCCTTGTTTGGTCAATAAACGACAATCCTCGATGCCTTTTTGTGCGGCACTTCAACAATCAGAGCGAATAAATTCACCTTTTGCAACAAATGACAGAATATTATTCTTGACTTCATTGTTTTAAGTGAATACATTCACTCTCAATCAAGGAGGAAATATGCTCGATGCAATTGGTCTCGAAATTTTAAATATACTGCAAAAAAAGGCCCGTATTCCAAATATCGAGGTTTCCCGGCAGGTTGGCCTGGCACCCTCGGCAGTCCTCGAACGGATTCGCAAAATGGAAAAACAGGGGATTATCGACGGCTACGAAGTCAGACTGAACCCAGAGCAATTCAACCGGGCCCAGGTTGCCTTTGTGCATATCAAGACCAACCCGGCCATGTCGGATAAAGTCGGCAGCGAACTCGCGCTGATTCCCGAGATCCAGGAGGTTCACTTCGTCTCTGGAAGCGACTGCTATCTGGTAAAAATCAGAAGTGCCGATACCACGGCACTTGGCCTGCTGCTGCAGGAAAAAATAACAACTATTGACGGCGTACTTTCCACCAGCACCGAAACGGTCTTAGCAACGGTCAAGGAAACCAGCCAGATACCACTGCCACTCACTATCAGTCAAACCACATAAGGAAGCAGTCTCATGCCAATGTCACAGTCTTATAAAACCCGACTTTTTCCTGTATTGGATAAAATTACCAGCCATTACGGCACACCTTTTCACATCTACGACGAGATGGGTATCCGGCAGACGGGAGAGAACCTGAAAAAAGCATTTGCCGGTATTGACTGTTTTCGCGAATACTACGCAGTAAAGGCCCTGCCTAATCCGAAAATCCTCTCGCTCATGAAGGACATGGGCTTCGGCTTTGATTGCAGTTCTATTGCCGAACTCCGTCTCAGTCGTCGGGTCGGCGGCCGAGGCGAGGAAATAATGTTCACTTCCAACAACACCAGTGAGCTCGATTTCATTGAGGCGGCCAAAGATGGCGGGTCAATTCTCAACCTTGATGATCTCAACCTGCTGGCCAAAGTACCGGTCATGCCGGAGCTGATGAGCTTTCGCTATAATCCCGGCGCAAAAAGAAGCGGCAACGAGATTATCGGCAACCCGACCGAGGCCAAATACGGCATTAGTGACGACCAGATCATTGACGCCTACCGCCAGGCGAAATTCTTAGGCGTTCAGCGTTTCGGCATTCATACCATGCTGGCCTCTAATGAACTGAACCATGAGTATATGGTGCAGACCAGCCGGATGCTGCTGGAACTCATCGCCGATGTCTCCGCCGAACTTGATATCACCTTTGAATTCATCAACATCGGCGGGGGTCTTGGTATCCCCTATGAACCGGGCATTGCAGAATTGGATATTGAGGCCATGGGCCGTCAGATCACCGAACTTTTCAAGAGTTTCCGCGGACAGCATGGCTATGAACCGGCCCTCTATATGGAAAGCGGCCGTTTCATGACTGGTCCGCATGGCGTCCTCGTCACCACTGCCATCAATCGAAAGGATATTTACCGCACCTATGTCGGGGTTGATGCCTCGATGAGTTGCCTGATGCGTCCCGGCATGTATGGCGCTTATCATCATATCGACGTGCTTGGCCAGGATGGTGCTGCTGAAACGGAAATCGTCGATGTCGTCGGCTCACTCTGTGAAAATAACGACAAATTTGCTGTGCAGCGCCGGCTGCCGAAAATTGAAGACGGCGACATCCTCGTCATTCAGGACACCGGTGCCCACGGGAGTGCCATGGGATTCAACTATAACGGTAGCCTGCGTCCGAAAGAGCTGCTTTTAACCGGTGAGGGCAAAGTCGAGTTGATCCGCCGGGCGGAACAGGTGGAGGATTATTTCGCCACCCTTGATTTCGAACCGGATCTGTTAAAACCGTAAAACCGTCGGTTATGACCGTGGCGCAGCCAAAATTTTGATAAACCCGTGAAAAGTCGGATTGCCAGATGACCATCGATATAGACTTGTTTCTGGCCGCCGTTGCCACTGCCGTTCGTGATAAGCAGGTGCCGGTGGTCGATCTCATTGCGGTGCAGACCAGAGATCCCTTCAAGGTTCTGGTCGCGACGATCCTCTCCGCCAGAACCAAGGACGAAACCACGGCCAAGGCCTCGGCACGACTTTTTAAAGTAGCCCCGGACGTGGCTTCCCTGGCTGCCTTGTCGGAAGAAAAAATTGCCCACCTGATTTATCCCGTCGGCTTCTACAACACCAAAGCCAAACACTTGGTCAAGTTGCCGGAAAGTCTTAAGATATTTGCCAACAAAGTACCGGATACCATTCAAGAGCTCATCACCTTGCCGGGTGTGGGCCGAAAAACGGCCAATCTGGTGGTCGGCGTCGCCTTCCAGAAACCGGCGATCTGTGTTGACACGCATGTGCACAGGATTTTGAATATATGGCAATATGTCGAGACGGATAGTCCCCTGAAAACAGAAATGGCTCTGCGACAAAGCCTGCCGGCAAAGCACTGGATTGGCGTGAACTCCCTCCTCGTCGCCTTTGGTCAATCGATCTGCAGGCCGGTTAGTCCCCATTGTGACATCTGCCCCTTAGAGAAAAAGTGCCCCCAGAAAGGGATACGTCCCCGCAAAATACCCGGAGTTAAAATGGACAAGAACAGTACGTTGAAATTTGTTTCCTGGAATGTCAACGGTATCCGTGCCATTGAAAAAAAGGGCTTCGTCACGACACTGCCGGATTTCGATGCGGATGTCATCTGCCTGCAGGAGACCAAAGCGCAACCGGACCAGCTCTCCGAAGAATTAAAAAATATCGCCGGCTACACGTCCTACTGGCATAGCGCCGAACGAAAAGGCTATTCCGGAGTGGCCTTCTACTCGCGTATCGAGCCGTCGGCGGTGCATTATGGCCTGGGTGACGCCGAATTTGATTGCGAAGGGAGGGTGCTGACCCTTGAATTCGATACTTTTTACCTGATAAACATCTATTTCCCGAACAGCGGTGAGAATTTAACACGGCTTGACTACAAGCTGCGCTTCAATGCAAGGCTGACCGCTTTTGCCAAGGAGCTGGAAACGAAAAAGGCTGTGATATTGTGCGGCGACTTCAATGTTGCCCACAAGGAAATCGACCTGAAGAACCCGAAAAACAACGTAAAAAATGCCGGTTTCACCCCGGAGGAACGTGCCTGGATGGACGGCTTCGTCGCCGCCGGTTATGTGGACACTTTTCGCATATTCAACCAGGAACCAGAACAATATACCTGGTGGAGCTACCGCTTCAGCGCCCGGGCCAAAAACATCGGCTGGCGTATTGACTATTTTTGCGTCAGTGAAGGGGCGAAGACGAAGGTGAAGAGTGCGGCAATTTTACAGGATGTGTTAGGGTCAGATCATTGTCCGGTCGAGCTGCTCTATCGCATTGATTAACTATGGACATCACCGGTAAGAAATTCCGGCTGGCTGGCTCGGACATATTCGATGAGTTTTCTTGGCCCCGCCGGAAAGGCAAATTGCGTGAGCTCGTCCAATAAAACCCATCGGAAACTGCAGGCTGATCGCAGCATGGGTTCAGTTTTTTCTCCCTCCAGGGTGCAGAGAAAACAGTGGAGAATTATTTTATGATGGGTGTACTGATGCATAACCCTGGTAAGAGGCTTGACAAGTGCCACGGACAGTCCGGTGTCTTGTAAAATTTCCGAGACAACCTGGACGACCGGCTCCCCTTCCGCCCCACCCTCACCCGCGGCTATCTCTCCGCCGGGAAACTCCCAGAGTCCGCCCCAGACGTCACCGGCCTTGCGCTGCTGAATGAAAACCTTTTCCTTCCACCTGATAAAGCCGGCCACTTTGTGCACGGTAATCATATTTTTCTTCGGACCAAGGACGGGGCGCCCGGCTACGGTTCCGGCATGCAGCGCCCGGCACGATGCGGCGACAGGGCATCTTACGCAGTGAGGATTTTTCGGTGTGCAGACCAGGCCACCAAAATCCATCAAGGCCTGGTTATACGCCCTGGCCTGCCCTTTCGGCAGGAGATTTTCGGCTATTTCGCGCAACCGCTTTTGTGTTTTTTGCTCTTTGACAGGGGTGTCGAGGTTATAAAGCCGCGTATAGACCCGGGCGACATTGGCGTCTAACACCGCTACATCAAAATTACCCGCCACACTGGCAATCGCGGCCGCCGTGTAGACGCCGATGCCCGGCAAAGTCAAGAGACGGTGATAGTCGCAGGGGACCACACCGCCAAATTCACCGACAATGACTTTTGCCGCCTTGTGCAGATTTCTTGCCCGGGCGTAGTAGCCGAGCCCTTCCCAGTATTTAAGAATTTCCTGTTCCTCCGCCACTGCCACGGCCTGAACGTCGGAAAATCGCTTGATCCAGCGCAGAAAATAGGTCACCCCTCGATCCATCTGGGTCTGCTGCAGCATGATCTCAGAAATCCAGACATGATACGGATTGTAGGTGCGGCGCCAGGGGAGATCGCGGTTGGTAATACGAAACCATTGCAGCAGCGACTGGACAAAGCTGGTACGCTCAGCGGCAGAGGGAATACTTTTCATCGATATTACATCCCCCAACCCAGAGAGCGGCCAACAGCGACCAGGCCCATGCCGACCAGCACCGTGGCACAAAGGCTGTTCCATCTCCAGGCCACGGGAAAAGCAATAAGGGCCGCCCAGAAAAAGAGGTTATCAAAAGCTAAATTTATGGAGTTTTCGCGTACAAGAAGGGAAGGGACAAGCATGGCCGCCAAAACGGCGGGAGGGATCAGCCGCAGCCAGGAAGTGAAAATCGGCCGCAAAGTCTTGCCGCTCAAGAAAAGGGTCGGCAGTAGCCGGGGCAGGTAGGTGACAACCGCCATGCCGACGATTGTCCAAAGAATCAGCGCTTGATCCACAGTTCGACCCCTAACCCCAGGGTAGCCCCGGCAACTGTTGCAACTATAATATGAAACTGATGCCAGCCGGCTAGATACAACAAGGTGGCGATCCCCCCGGACAGAATTGCGGTTATGAGCTGTACCAGGGATTTACACTGCCCCACTAACAGGCCGATAAACATAGCCGCCAGGGCATAGTCCAGCCCCAGGGGTTTTATGTCACCTATCAGACCGGAAGCGATAATGCCCAAACCTGTGCCGAGCACCCAGGAAGCCTGGGCGGTCACATTGAGAGACAACGCTTCCAGCCGGCAACCATTGAGCTTTCCAGCCGCTGATGAATGGAGGGCGAAGGTCTCATCGGTCAGCTCAAAGGAAAAAAAAGCAAGATATCGTTTTTTCCAGCCGGCAAGATAGGGCGCAAGCGAGGCGGCCATTAACATATGGCGCAGATTGACGACAAAAGTCGTGAGGATCACTGCAGCGGGCCCTGTCCCGGCGGCAAACAGACCGACTGCGATAAATTGAGCCGAGCCGGCAAAAACAAGCAGCGACATCAACAGGGTATTGACCCCGGACAGGCCACTTTTCCCGGCCAGCACGCCATAGGCAAAACCAATAGGGACATAGCCGAGAACGATGGGCAAGGCCCTTTTGAACCCTGCCCAGTAATGGACAGACGATGGGGACAATTGCCGATTTTTATCAACCTCAAGCAGATCGGGCAAAATCACATCCGCCGATAAAGCTCAAGACATCGTTCACGGCTCATTTTTTTCTGCCAGTCCGGCCCTAAACAGTTTTCCCAGAGGGGTACCAGATTGAGGGCCGTGGTGACCATCAGTTCCAGTGCCTCCTCATCCATATTGCTGGTGAGGTTTCTCGGCAGCGTTATCTGATGTTTGTCCATCATCTTCCTGAATTCGCGCACGCCTTCCGGGTAAATCTCTTCTAAATAATCAAAGGCGATGCAGCAGCCGATTCCGTGATGGATACCGAGCACATAAGAGAGTCCATATGAAAGAGCATGACAGGCCCCGACCTGGGAATAGGCGATACTCATTCCGCCGAAATAGGAGGCCATCATCAGCTTATCGTCTTTTTCCGGATGATCTTCCAGAAAAACCTGTCGACACAGGTCGATGGACTTTTCACCATAAGCCTTGCTGAACTCATTGATGAAAGTACCCTGCAGGGACTCGACGTCGTGGATATAACAGTCCATACCGGTATAGAACCACTGGTCCTTAGGTACGCCGGCAAGGAGTTCGGGATCCAGCACGATCTGATGAAACAAGGTATAGTCGGAATTTATGCCGAGTTTCTTCACCGGCCCGGTCAGAATGGTCGTTCGGGAAATTTCCGCCCCGGTTCCGGCCAAGGTCGGCACAGCTACGTGGTAAACCGAGGGATTGTTGATCAAATCCCAGCCCTGATAATCGGCTGACGATCCGGGATTGTTCAGCATCAGCGAAAGAGCCTTGGCGATATCCATGGTCGCCCCGCCACCGATGCCGACGATGCCGTCTGGTTTCACATCGTTGGCGTCACGAATTTGCCGCACGAGGGCGTCTATATAACTCGTTTTTGGTTCATCATCGACATTAACCAGCAATTTCAGGTCATTACCCTGCAGGGGCAACCTGCCCTCGAGGGGTTTGCCGGCAAAGACATCATCGAGAACAAAAACAAAATAGGAATCAGCAGTTATCCGATGCGGCTTGATAATGTCACTCAGCTGATTAAACGAACCTCTGCCAAACATGATATTCGGCACAATACTGAAATTTCTGAACATGCTCAGTTCCACTTGAAAAGTTTTAAAAAACTAAAAACACCTTTGCCCCGGACTGTGCACGAAGCGAAAGGGATCTTTATACGCTCCTGCCGGCAGGTTTAAAGGCCGATGACAAAACAGATTCGTTACGGATGAAAGCTTCACCCGCCGGTAACAAAGTTTCGACTATACCGCAAGTATGATTTCGATTCATCTTTTTGTGTGTTTATTCCTTGCGGTCGGTAACTTTTCCACTGTTTATATTTGCAATAGTCGGTAGAATGGGCAACAGGTAAGAAAACACTGAAGGTTGAGTAAGGTGCTAAGAGTAAGTCAAAAGTTCAGATTTTCAAGATAGGAACAGGAAGATTAAATGTCGGTTATCAGCGAAGACAGCGTATTTACCTCTCTGCAGCAGCATGGCCCACTGGCGGTCGAAGACAGCGTCTATTTGACCAGACCGTTCTCTTTCCATACCAGGAAGTGGGTGGAAAATCTCTGCCAGCAACGAATCAATATAACCAAATATCGCGCCCTGCGCAGCCAGATATTTGAATTTCTGGAAATTTCCAGCTTTGTTCAGCTCAACGAACTGCTACAGCACCCGGAAAAGCAAACCAATCGGAGCCATCGGGCCTGTTTACTGCTCGGCAATATGTTCGGCCTTAATGGATCATCCCGGGAAATCGAGGCCAGGGTGTACGAATATGCCCGAACCGCCGACGCGGTAGTCAACTCCCTAAAAGGGAAAATTTTAAAGCCCTACGCCTCCTTTGTCGACACCACCAATGAAATTGAGGTGGCCAACGACCCGGTCACTCTCCTTCTCATCATGTTTAATGACAGGTACCATAAAAAGGCCCGTTTTGAGGCCCGGCGCAAGCTGGTCCTTATGAATCTGGCCGGGAGCATTGATCAACGGGAAAGGGAAACGGGGATCGAAGAAAAGTTCTCCAATTTTCTCCATTTTCTCAATGATTATGTGTGGAGCAAAAACCTGAAAATTGGTGAACATGATATTGCTTATCTTTATTCACAGCATTCCGAGGAGACATTCTGCTGTAACAGCGTCAAGGTTCTCACCGAAAAACAAGCAAAAGAGGTTCAACTCAGCAAAGGGTCGAAGCTCACCCTGCTCAAACGCCGTCGTTTCTCCGCCGGAAATCGAGAGATACCCATCTATGTCTCGATCCGCAAGAAACCGCCCGAGGCGAAGGTCCTCAAGCTGCTGCGAAAAAACGAAAAA
This sequence comes from Desulfopila aestuarii DSM 18488, assembly GCA_945863875.1. Lineage (GTDB taxonomy): Bacteria > Desulfobacterota > Desulfobulbia > Desulfobulbales > Desulfocapsaceae > Desulforhopalus_A > Desulforhopalus_A aestuarii_A. Next base: position 4,484 of record CAMBBS010000042.1, on the reverse strand, counting down.
AATCCGGCGGTAGCCGTCGATGATGAGCTTGGTCTGATGGCCGTGCTGGATTCCGTCGCCGACATAAAAACTTTTCAGACTCACTTGACGCGGTCCGCATCAAAAGCCAACAGCTTCATGGTCCTGGAAGACATTTCCGACACCTTGACCGGTTCTGCTGCATACAGAACAACGGCGACCGGCTCCAGCTCAAAAACAGAAATGATGAAGTTTTTTGCCCGACTGGGCGGCATGCGGGTGGAATTTATTATCCACACCAACCGCTCATGGCTGAATTACATGTACAAAAAAGAGGTCTCCCACGATGAGTATGAGGTGAAACGGATTTTTGATTCGGGGGTTATGGAACTGCTGTTTCCCCAAGATATCTTTCGTCTGGATCTCGAGAAAATCCGCAACGACATGATTCGCCGATTCCGAAACAACATTGAAGAATAATATCCACCCCTGACCTACTGCACTAAAAACTCTTTAAAAGGGGCTATCGCCTTGAGATAAGAGTGGTAGGTATCCTCGAGTGCTTCCCTGAAACTGAAGCGGGGTTGCCAGCCCAGGCTATTGATCCTCGAAGTATCGAGTAACTTTCGCGGCGTCCCGTCGGGCTGCTCCGAGTCGTAAACCGTCTCTCCGGCATAGCCGACCAGCCCGGCAATGCATGCGGCGGTCTCCCGGATGGTAATGTCTTTTCCCGTCCCAACATTTAAAAAGGATGGATTGTCATCGCCAAAGTGCGATTGATCGAGTTGCATGACATGGATACAGGCGGCGGCCATATCGTCGACATGGAGAAATTCCCGGCGCGGTGCACCGGTTCCCCAGAGAATAACCCTCGGTATATGATCCTTACTGAGACTTTTCGTATCGGCTCTATACCCCAGAGCCCGCCGGATATCCTCCGGTATCAAGCCGTAACGTGCCTCGTCTGCCATGATTGCCGCAACATTGCCGTCCATGGCCAGCTTGGCGAGATGATACTTACGCAGCATAGCTGGAATAACATGACTGTTTTCCAGATGATAATTATCCGCCGGGCCAAAGAGATTCGTCGGCATGACTGAGCGATAGCAGGTACCGTACTGACGATTATAGGCCTCACACATTTTGATCCCGGCAATCTTGGCGATGGCATAGGGCTCGTTGGTCGGCTCAAGAGTGCCGGTGAGAAGGTAATCCTCTTTTATCGGTTGCGGCGCCAGTTTGGGATAGATGCATGAGCTCCCGAGGAACAGGAGGTTTTGCACTCCGGCCTTAAACGCCTGATGAATGACATTGGTCTCGATCATCAGGTTGATAGAAATAAAATCCGCCGGATAGGCGCTGTTGGCATGAATGCCGCCGACTTTGGCTGCGGCCAGCACCACTCTCTCCACCCTCTCAGTCTGGAAAAATCGGCCCACCGCCGCCTGATCCGTCAGATCGAGTTCGGCATGGGACCGGGTGATGATATTGTTGCAACCAAGCCCCTTCAGCTGCCGAACGATAGCCGAACCGACCATGCCGCTGTGGCCGGCAACAAAAATTTTTTCATCGGGAAACATGTGCATGATCCATCTATTCGTGGTGGTTGAGAATGGTAAAGCCTTCGCTCTTGCAGAGTTCGTCTCTTTTGGCCTGCACCAGATCGGAACGCATCATCTCGACTACCAGCTCGGCAAAGGTCGTCTTCGGTACCCAGCCGAGTTTTTCCCTGGCCTTCCGAGGATCACCGAGCAGGGTCTCAACCTCGGTTGGCCGGAAATACCTCGGATCGACCCGGACAATGACATCACCGACCTGCATTTGCTGCACAGCTTTGCCGGCTGTGGTGTGATCGACAATGCCGATTTCATCGACACCGGTTCCAGTCCAGCGTAGGTATATGCCTATTTCTGCCGCGGCGGCGTTGACAAAATCCCGCACAGAGTGCTGTTCTCCGGTAGCAATAACGTAATCCTCAGGTGTGTTCTGCTGCAGCATCAACCACTGCATCTGCACATAGTCGCGGGCATGTCCCCAGTCGCGCTTGGCATCGAGGTTTCCAAGATAGAGACAATCCTGCAAGCCCAGATAAATTCTCGCCAAGGCCCGGGTAATCTTTCGGGTGACGAAAGTTTCTCCTCTCAGGGGCGATTCGTGGTTAAAGAGGATGCCATTACAGGCATACATGTTGTACGCTTCCCGATAGTTGACTACAATCCAGTAGGCATACATCTTGGCCACCGCATAGGGCGAACGCGGATAAAAAGGCGTCGTCTCGGTTTGCGGCGTTTCCTGGACCTTGCCAAAGAGTTCCGAGGTGGAGGCCTGGTAGAATTTTGTTTTTTCCGTCAGGCCGAGGATGCGAATCGCCTCAAGAACCCGGAGGGTTCCCAAGGCATCCGAGTTGGCGGTGTATTCCGGTTCTTCAAAGGAGACCGCAACATGGGACTGGGCGGCAAGATTGTAGATCTCGTCCGGCAGTACCTTGCCGATGATATGAATAAGACTCGAAGAATCGGTCAGATCACCATGATGGAGAATAAATTTTCGGTCACCTACATGTGGATCCTGGTAAAGATGGTCAATGCGATCCGTGTTAAAAAGAGACGCCCGCCTCTTTATGCCGTGTACTTCGTAGCCTTTTTCGAGAAGGAACTCTGCCAGATACGCTCCGTCCTGCCCGGTTATGCCGGTAATGAGGGCTTTTTTTGTCATCTTTCTGCACTCTCTTCACTTTTATTTCAAACTCATATGAATTTTTTAACCGATCGACCTCGACCAATCCCATAATAGGCAAGCCCCATCGCTTCGACCCTTCCGGGATCATACAGATTTCGGCCATCAAAGATCACCTTGTCAGACAGCTCTTCGGACATTTTCTTGAAATCAGGCACCCGAAAACTCTTCCATTCGGTAACGATAACAAGGGCATCGGCCCCATGCAGCGCGGCTTCCTTGGTGCCCATCAAGGTAAAATCATCTCTGGTTCCATAAATCCGCTGGGCCTCTTCCATTGCCTCAGGATCATAAGCCTGTATCTTGGCGCCTGCTTGCCATAAAGCTTCTATCAACACCCGGCTCGAGGCTTCGCGCATGTCGTCGGTGTTCGGTTTAAAGGCAAGACCCCACAAGGCGATAGTCTTACCGGAGATATGGTTATCATAAAAAGAACTCACATGCTCAAAAAGCTTTTCTTTCTGTTTGTAATTAACACTCTCAACCGCCCGGAGGATTTTGGCTTCATAGCCGATATCGTTGGCCGCCCGCTCAAGGGCCTGCACATCTTTGGGAAAGCAGGAACCACCATAGCCACAGCCGGGATAAATAAACTGGTAGCCAATACGCGAGTCCGAGCCGATTCCCCGTCTGACCTGTTCAATGTCCACGCCCATTCGTTCCGCCAGGTTGGACATCTCGTTCATGAAGGATATTTTTGTCGCGAGCAGGCAGTTAGCCGCATATTTGGTAAATTCGGCACTGCGCACGTCCATGAGCATAATTTTATCGCGATTTCTGCTAAATGGCTCATACAGCTCACGAATCCTCTCTTCAACAAGATCACTGTTGGTACCGACAATAATTCTCTCCGGTCTCATACAGTCATCAAGAGCGGAACCTTCTTTCAAAAACTCGGGATTCGATGCCACATGAAAGGCTAAATCGACATTTCTTTTTTTGAGAACAACAGCCATATGCGTTCTCACTTTATCGGCGGTACCTACAGGAACGGTGGACTTATTGATGACGATTTTGCTTTCCTGCATATGCGTGGCGATCATGCCGGCCACCGCAAGTACATATTGTAGATCGGCGCTGCCATCTTCATCGGGGGGGGTGCCGACAGCAATAAACTGAAGTTCGGCATGGTTGATGCCCCTTGCCGCATCGGTGGTGAAATCAATACGTTTTTTTTCATAATTGACCTGCACCAGGTCCGACAATCCCGGTTCGAAAATGGGAATGTCGCCATCTTTCAAGCTTTCGATCTTTTTTTCATCCACATCGACACAACATACATTATGTCCCACATCAGCAAGCACCACCGCCTGCACCAACCCGACATAACCAACCCCAAAAACCGTTACATTCATACCTACCTCTGCCAAATAAAAAATAAAAAGTTGATCGGAAACTTTCTCAAGACAAGACCGGTGAGCATAATATCATGAAATGAAAACTAATCAACCCTAACCACCGTGAAGAAATAATATATAAACCCAAGCTTTCCGCCTGCATGGTGTCCGATTGCTCTTGGCAGTTTGCCCAGTCACTCCTTAGTGCAAATCCTTTTGTCATTGGCTTGTTCTCTATGTATACTGCAGCCATAGAGAGTATAGTAAAGGCGGCTCTCCTTTGGTGAAACAAAATATGTTCCCATGGTTAAAAACCTCTTGACGGCGCACCGTCAATCAAGTAGTTTGCCGCGGACTTTGAGGAACACGAAACAGGGGCGGCCACCAAGAGTGACTGTCCGGGGATCGGGTTTGCCAAAGGGAAGAAAGAGTAAAGAAAAGCATTGACCGATC
>CAMBBS010000041.1 GCA_945863875.1 Desulfopila aestuarii DSM 18488 | reverse complement strand
ATTTTAGATATAAATTTGACGAATTAATCAATTTTATATCTATTGGTATTGTCTTAGATATATCGACGTCTCATTCTTATTTTTGTTAAATAAGCGAGACAGATGTCCAGTTTTACCGCCAATTGTCGGAATTAAAGGGCTGCAAGGCTGCCTTGCATTCTCGATTCTCGAGGTCTGTAATTACAATAAACGAAGAAAGGTTGCGTGCGTTAGCTTCGCTCTTTTCAGGAATTCTCAATGAACTTCAAGTTATGGGGATTATGTCTTTGCCCCTGGACAGCCTCGCTCAGGGTGGAAAGCTGGGCCAGCTCATCGGGGCTAAGTTGAATCCTCAACGCACCGAGGTTATCCTGCAGATGGCTCCGTCTCTTCATACCGGGAATAGGCAGGATGTCCTTGCCTTGGCCCAGTAGCCAGGCAAGCGCGACTTGGGCTGCGGTTCCGTTTTTTGCCAGCGCCATGATTTCCAGGGCTTCAACCAAGGCGCTGTTTTTCGCCAGATTTCCTTCAGCAAAACGTGGCATTTCTCGGCGATAGTCACCTGCGGTGAGCTCTGCACGAGATTTCACCTTGCCGGTTAGCAAACCACGGCCGAGGGGGGAGAAGGCCACAAGGGCCGTGCCAAGTTCGCGGCAGACGGGAAGCACTGTGCTTTCCGTATCTCTGGTGAACAGGCTGTATTCTGACTGGAGGGCCGCTATGGGATGGACGGCTGAGGCCCGACGAAGAGTTTCGGCTGACACTTCGGAAAGGCCGAGATACCGGACCTTCCCAGCACGGACAAGATCTGCCATGGCGCCTACCGTGTCCTCGATTTCGACCCTTTTGTCACGTCGATGCAGGCAGTAGAGATCAATCACCTCGGTGCCAAGCCGCCGTAAACTGGCTTCGCAGGCGACCTTCACTCGTTCCGGGCGGCCATCAACACAAACCTGCCCATGTTCATCCCCGACAAAACCAAACTTGGTCGCTATAAAGACGTCCTGCCGACGACCAGTCAAAGCCCTGCCCAACAGGATTTCATTGTGGCCGTCGCCATACACGTCAGCCGTATCAAAATGGTGGAGACCGACGGCCAGAGCCGCCTCTATCGTGGCGATGGATTCCTTTTCATCCGCTGGCCCGTAGGCGTTCGACATTCCCCAGCAGCCAAGACCTATAGCTGGCGTGCAAAGTCCTGGGGGCAGTTGGCTGATCTTCATAACATTTTTCCTTGGATGCTTTGGAGTGGCTATGTTCTTCTAAGGACGGTAGAATATCATTTCACCGCCGATTTATCAATCGTAAGGCAGCGATATTCAATCTAAGGCGTTGTCAAAAAATAACATGGCCGGAAGAATGCTCGGAACGCCATAAGGATCCGTAACGAAATGGATATAAATGGCCGGGTTATTTCGTGACGGCTCCTAAGTTGATTTGGCATGTGCCAGAGCTTGACATGTGTATTGTTCCGGCAAGATAAACAGTTCTGGATAATTCCTTATTCGCCCAAAACAAGGAAGAGCTCAGGCTATGGATAATTACAAACTCTTAATCGACCTACACAAACAGGGCCATCGGCAAGGACCGGGTGGGGATGCCGAGACGGAGCAGGCGCTTAATCTGGCCAAAGTCGACCGGACCACGCCGCTCAAGATTGCAGATATCGGTTGTGGTACGGGGGCGTCCACCCTCCTGCTTGCCAGGCTCTTGAATGCCCGAATCACGGCGGTGGACTTCCTTCAGAACTTTCTGGATGTGCTCGAGGACAGGGCTATAAGCATGGGGGTGGCAGACAGGATCTCAACACGTGCCTGCTCCATGGACAACCTGCCTTTCGCCGATGAGGAATTGGACATCATCTGGTCCGAAGGAGCAATCTATAACATCGGATTTGAAAAAGGAGTGGCGGACTGGCGACGCTACCTGAAGGCGGGCGGTCTCCTTGTTGCTTCCGAGATCACATGGATCACGGACTCCCGACCAGCGGAGCTCCAGAACCATTGGGATAGCGAATACCCGGAAATCGATGTCGCCTCGGCCAAGATCAGGATTCTGGAAAATCACGGTTATTCGCCGGTTGGGTATTTTGTGTTACCAGAGCAGTGCTGGCTAGATGAGTATTACCGGCCCATGCAAGCCAGGTTTGAAGACTTCCTGAACCGGAACGAAAACAGTGAGGAAGCACGTGCGGTCGTGGCTGCGGAACAACGGGAAATCGACCTCTACGAGACATACAGGGCTCACATCAGCTACGGGGTGTATGTGGCGAGAAAGCTGAAATAAATAAGCGAATCGCTGCCAAATTCCTCTGTAACCCCCCCCCCATTTTTTTCAATTTTTGAAAAATGTAAACATCCCATTATAAACGGTCGCGGTAGGGATCCTACCGAAACGAAAGGGCTTCCGGATACACTTGAAACCTGCATCGAGCACCCCTTGATGGCGCATCACATTGGCGGGGTGGCTGCTGCCGCCAACGGCAGATAGAGGGTGCACACGGTGCCTACGTTCGGTTTGGATTGAATGTCAATCGCCCCTCCGTGGCGTTGCATAACTGAATAAGCCAGGGTCAGGCCTAGCCCCATCCCTTTCTCTTTTCCTCGGGCCTTACTGGAAAAATAGGGATCAAAAATGTTTTCAATTTGTTCCTTGGCAATACCAGTGCCCCGATCCCGTATTTCTATTCTTGCATAGTCACCCGGTTCAAGCCTGACAACTGATATATCAGAATAGTCCCGGTTCACGGTCGCGATGGAAAGATTGATTTCAACCAGGCCATCTTCTGGCAGAGCCTCGATGGCATTTGTCAGGAGATTGTCCAGGGTGAGCAACATGAGTTCTCGGTCAATTTTCACATTGATTGGTGGAACTTGCGAAACGTGGCAGCGATAATGGCTATTTTTATCGAAGAATCCGTCAACGGCCTGCTCAATTACATCCTGTATAACGGTGTCATTGAGGTGGCAATGGTGAACGTTTGCTATGATGAAAAACTTATTCGTTAAGTCTTTAGCCTGTCCGGCAGCCTTTAAAGCATTTTGCAAGTTGTCTTTTGCCATGGGCAGATCGTTTGGTATGTCATCGCCGGCCATTTCCATGAATCCGATAACTGCCGTCAACAGGTTATTAAAATCATGGGTAATGCCTCCTGCAAGGGTGACAGCACTTTCCATTTTCCGCGCCTTGACCAAGGCCGCCTCCATAGTGCGTCTTTCAGTGATATCTTGCACAATGACATACAGGAGTTGCCTGCCCTGATATTTTAATGGGCTCGCGTAGAGTTCAACTTGACGAAGTTTCTCTGAAGCCAACCTGTTCGTTAATTCAACGTATGGAACCTCTCGATTAAAAAGCATCTGCAAGATTTCGCAGGAGCTATTATCCTCGGTGGACGTTATATCAGAGAAATGCATTTGCAGGAATTCTTGCCTAGGGTAACCGTAAAAGTGGCATGCTGCTGGATTGGCGTCAATGATTGTATTGGCATTCGGGTCAATCAATAACTTGACTGCACAGCTGTTTTCAAACACCTGCTGATATATTTCGTGTTGGCTTTGTCTTTTGAGCAGGGCATTCTCCGCCAGGCGTCGGCGATTCAATTGACGATGGATAGCCAGGCCCATCCCGGTCATAATGAGGAGGACGGTAACTGTCAGAACTAACTGATTAACCAGGCCAATATGCAGAGATTTCACAAGAGGTTCTTTGTTGAAGGCGACACCTATGAAGAATGGAAAGGTCCTCAGTTGATAGATTGCCGCAATGGTCTGTTTGTTTTGATAAGTCTTGAAGCCGCCAACGAAATATTCCTTCTCTGAAAATGCCCTAAAAAGTGGGAGGTCGGTAATAGTTCGAACGGGCGGGTTTCCTGAAATCAAGGTTTCAGACTGAGGAAATAAACCAAGCAGTTGTCCGTCAGTATCCCATATTCCCACCTGATCAATGTCGGCGGAAGAGTAATCATCGAACCTGGTGAAAAAAATTGAAGGGTCAATAAATGCTATCAAGATGCCACCGAACGTGCCGCTCGTCGCATTAACCCGACGGCTGAGCATGATGGTATTCGCATATTTTTCTATATGAAGATCTATCCATTGGTCTCTATGGACAGTGAGTAAAGCTTCAATGTCCACCGGCGGAGTGGGACCAGAAGGTATGGAAAATAGCAGCTCACCCTCGGCGTTAACAAATATAACATTATGTATTTGTTCGAGATATAGGAAATGTCGCCGGATCCTGTTTGTGGCCGCTGCAGTGAAGTCTGCCTGTGTGTCTTGGTGAATCCGTATTTCCAACTCAATAGCCAGTAACGACTGCTCAGCGGTCTCGAGCATACTGGAAGTCCGTTCTCCTATCAGTTCGGCATAAAATTGGGATTTGGCTTGATAGAGAGCAAAAAGGGTATTGCGCTCATGATTTGCCGTTTCGATGATGTAGGCAACGGATAACAACAATACTAAAAATGCGAGCACAAGTATTAGCCAGCGAGGCATAGTTGGTAGACCTGGTTTTGCTTTTGTCGATTCAGCCATTGTCAAATTTTAGTCAATGAGAGAAATTTCTTTTTCGATAAGGGGGATCAAGGCCGGGTCGATATGCATCGCTTGGATCATTGATGGCTGTCCTTTGAGCAAACGTTCGCGCCATGCCCTCAAGTCTTTGTCCGCAGGGGTGATAATTTGGATATTATGTTCCAGCAGTAACCGACGTGCGGCGATTTGGGAAGCCGCTGCATCGTTTCGAGCCCGGTCGACCTGCTGCTCCCATGTGTCGGAGATAATGGTTTGAGTGGCTGGCGACAGACGATTCCAAAAACGCGAGTTGACCAGGGGGACATATTGTGGGAAATATTCCCGGTCCTCAAAAGCAAAACGAATGCCTGCCTCCCAGAGTTTCGCGCTGGCGATGGTCTCATGGGTGGTCAGTAGGCCATCAACCACTCCCTGGCTTAATTTAGCCGGAAGATCCGGCCATGCTATCACGCGGGATAAACCTCCGAACGCTTCTATCCGCAAGGCATTGGCCACGCCACCTGCCACGCGAATCCGTTTTCCTGCAATATCTTCAGGGGTGTTTATAGGGTGTTTGACACTATATAAATGAGCATGGCCAAGATCGATCCATCGCCCAAGAACTTTGACCTGAAGAGTCTGCTCAATACGTTCACTGAGCACCTTGCCGAAAGGCCCGTCCAGCAGTCGATGGTTCAGGTCACTGCTCTGACCATAAAAGGCGGGCAATAAAAGGATTCCGACATTAGGCTCAAAACGGTCTATCTGCCAGGAACCGGGTACGGCCATTTCCACTTTATCGTGGCTGAGGGCCGAAACCACATCCTTGTCACGGAACAGCTGCGCTTCAGGAAAAAATTGAACGACTATTTGGCCGGACAATTTTTCAGACAATTGTCCGGCAAATCTCTTGACAACCTGCGTCTGCAAATGGCTCAAGGTGTTTTCCACTGAAATGCGCATCACTGGCAAGGGGCGAGGAGCACCAATAACAGAGGTACTTGAAAAACATACTAAAGCAAAGTGGACGACGAGAAAAAGATGAAGTTTGCGGTCTGCTGTCATTTCGAAACTACTCCTTTTGGCTTGTGCCGGTCAGCTCTGTCAACCTCAAGTCGAGACTGCGGCCAAGGTTGCGATTCCTTCAGTGCATTTCTAATGAGTTTGGCGAGGTGTATTTTATTAAATGGTTTGAAAGCTAATTTCTTGATTCCGATGGCTTGTGCCGAGTACTGATCGATCTGACTGCTGAATCCGGTACAGAGAATAATTGGCAGGTCAGGACGTATCTGCAGCATTTCCTGGGCGAGTTTGGAGCCAGTCATGCCGGGCATGGTCTGATCAGTAATGACTATGTCAAAACCAGCCGGGTTTTCCCTGAATGCTGAAAATGCCTTAGTGCTGTCTGTAAATGCGGTCACGGAGTAACCCAGACGTCTGAGCATGTGCGTTCCCATCTCTGCCACAATTTCTTCATCATCGACAAACAGTATCCGCTCATCTCCAGAAGGGATGCTTTGATCGTCATGCACCGCCAGGATATCAGCATGTCTGGTAATCGCAAAATAGACATGGAAGGTCGTGCCCTTGCCCATTTCGCTGTCGACAGTGACGGTGCCCCCATAATCTTTGAGAATTCCATAGACGATTGCCAGGCCCATGCCCGTACCTTTTCCAGGTGGCTTCGTGGAGAAATATGGGGCGAATATCTTATCGATCAGATCCGGGGCAATACCGTGTCCCGTATCAGAAATAATCACCTCGGCATAGTTGCCACATGCGAGACCCTGGGGATTGTTGTCGGCGATTGTCACCCTCTTGAGCGAAATAGTTAATATGCCGCCAGAATCCTCCATAGCATGCCCTGCATTGGTGCACAGGTTCAATAAAATCTGATGAATCTGGGTAGGGTCGGCGAGAACGGGTCCACAGCGGTCGTCAATCTCATCGTGAATCACGATAGTGGCTGGTAATGCAGCCCGCAGCATGTTCAACATCTCCTTGATGAGCGGTTGAAGTTGTAGCGGATACCGTTCAATTGCCGTTTGCCTGCTAAAATTAAGAATCTGTCGCACGAGGTCTTTCGCACGATTGCAGGCGGTAAGCACTTTGCCGAAACCATCAGCCTGGGATGAACCCAGCTGTGCATCTTCCTGTGCCATCTCGGTAAAACCAATGATCACACTGAGGATATTGTTGAAATCGTGGGCAATGCCGCCGGCTAGAGTGCCTATCGCCTCCATCTTCATGGCCTGTCGCAGTTGCCGTTCCAGATTTTCCCTGTTGGCCAGCGACAATTTATGTTCCGTAATATCCTGAGCCATGGAAAGTAGTGCCCTTGTTTCATCAACGGCAATGATTTCACCAGTGTACATGCAGGTCATGCAACTGCCGTCGGCACGGATCAGTTCCAGTTCCGTCTCCTCGATATAGCCCTGCTCGAGAATAACATCTTTCAGTCTCTTTCGGTCGGCTGCAGCGATAAAACCCAAATCCACCGACGTGGTGCCAATAGCCTGCTCACGGGCGTATCCGGTCATCTGCACAAAGCGGTCATTCACCTCAATATATGCACCCGTCTGAATGTCACTGATCGTCATCAGCATCGGCAAATGCTGAAATGCTTCGCGCAGCATGAATTCTGCGGTTTTCCGCCGTGTTATGTCCCGAGCTACGCCGATGACACTGACGACACTGCCGTCCTGTTTCTCGTTGGAGGTAAGGCGCATTTCAAATGACTGCTTTCCTTTCTTTGTATCCAGCTCAAAAGACAGTTCCTGCGCCTGTCCTTTCTCTATGACCACGGCAACAGCAGCTTCCAGGGAAGCATGAAGGTGACCGGGAAGACCAAGCTCCCGGCAAGGCATGTTCATTGGCGTGTCGACTGGTTTTCGCAGCAGAACACGACAGGCTGAGGGATTGGCATAAATCAGCCTGTAGCGGTCATCAATGCACACTATCGCATCACTGCTCCCGCTGACGATCGCCTCATATTTGGCCGTGTGCTCCTTCAGCTCCGCAAGCGAATGTAATAAAGATGTGCGCATGGTGTTGAGAGCGGAAACGATACGACCAAGTTCATCAGGATTTTTCTCTTGAGATTTCAGGCGCAACACCAGGGGAACGGCAAGCGAATCGAGATTGATCGATTCCGAGTAGGCGGCAATGTTATGCAGGTGGCGGCCAATGAGCAGATAGAAGAAAAGAAAAGAAAAAGTGCCGCCCAGAAGGGCCAGGACGAGCAGGGGCAGTCCAAGGGTTATGGCATCATCGATACCTTTTTGCACCGGCAGATCCAGACCGGCTGTTATCGTGATATCTCCGACATGAACCCGCTGGCCGCGGTACGTAAAAACAAGCTCATGGGAATGTTGAATGGTCCGTTTCGAGGTAATCACCCCTTTCTCGAAAACGGTCCCCTCTTCTTTCGTCACGGTTACCTTCTCTATAAAAGGCATTGCAACCAGCCCGTTCACAGTCACCTCCAGCATATCATCATTGGTCAGCCAGAGACTGGTGGCGACAATATTTTCCGTCCCCTTATGCACCTGATCGAGGGTATTCTGCAGCTCCTTGCGGCTGTGGGAAAAATTCAACAGCAGTAAAAAACCAAAGGTGGTGCCCGCGGCGACGAGACTGTAACAGAACACCGCCACGGCAAATTTCCCGGCCAGCGGATATTTGAATATGTCGATGCGTTTCATCATGGCGTCTTGGTTCTCTCGGTTAGCAAGGATTTCTGAACTTCCAGATACAAACGGCCGTAGGTGCCATCCGCCTTCATGGCATGAAGAGCTTCCCTCACCTGAGGCACAAGACGCTGATGCTTTTTATGCAGATACATATACATCTTATGAACGGCAAGCGGTGGTGCAAGTATCGTATAGTTGTCAATGCCCATGGCCTGGAGCTGAGCCTGCCCTAACAAATCTCCATAGAGGGCTATGTCAATGCGGTCGAGAGCAAGAAGGGTAAACAATTGCTGGGCGCTGTTGACATACGTAACAAACTCGAATTTTCCTGCATTTTCCTCCAATATTTTCCAGCCCTTGATTATGCCGATCCGATACGGCGCCAGAGACTGCCAGTCCGGGGTTGGTATCCTGCAGGTTCTGGTGAAAGCGACGAACCTGAAGTGCATCATGCTCTCATCAATCCTGATCAGGTTCGGGTAAAGCTTTTCAAGTCCGGCAACACGATTGAGTTCACCATCATGCAACCCGGTACTAGCCGCGATGAGCGATCTTTCCGCGGGCAGGAAAGGTAACTCAATCTGTATGCCGATACGGGAAAACGCCTCTTTTGCAATGCTGTCAAGCAAACCGTTCTGCTCGGGGGTGGACAGCAAGAGCTTATACGATGTGCCGATAATCAGCGGTTGCTGGGCCTGAACGGGGCGGCCAAGGAAAAGGAATACAAAAACAGCGGCAATGAAGAGGAATCCCTGCAAACCTCCACGCAAAAGCTTGGTCATCATGAACCACCTCCCTCTTCCGGCTGATCGACGGCAGCGCATTTTTTTCTCTGGAATTTCTCGCTCCCTCCTGGAAAAAGGCCTGGGAATTGCCGGAGGAAAAATTGGTTCATCACGCTCACTCAGGTGGCTCATTCAGACTACGTCATGCAGGTGCAGAGCAATCCTGCCGGCCAGTAACTTTAATTTTTCATGATTGCTGCATCAATTCGCCTGAGCCGGCATATCGCTAAAAACATGCAATATAATCAATTACATTTTCAATGCTTTCACAATATCCACCAAAAGTCAACGTGCATGGCCCCATATTCTTCGACATTTCCGTAATCATAGAGTGAGCAGAGCGAAAGTTTCTACCGGTCTTTGGCCCGTACGTTGACGAGAGTGGGATCTTACAGGGTCCCGCCGACGAATCCCCTATGCTGCGAGGGATTGCGACCCGCCGCAACGATCATCTCTGCAACTCCTGTGAAAGTTTACCTAATGCTGGGAAGGCCGGATTGTAACGGGTTGAGACCCTTATGGCGTTACTGAAAAAGGCTGGACAATTTTCACAACTCGACCGGCCTCCCACCGTGAGAATGGATCAGAAACTGTGAGAGACGGCGAAAGGCTGTTTATTTAATTTAAAGCAGATAGTGTCAGCGAGATAGCACCTGTGATCAATGGTATCTCGCTCGTGGCGGCTCAGGCTCTGGTCTGGTGACTGCTACCGTAACCTGTCCTCCTTTGTCTCCTGCAGTTATTCGCCATTCTTCTAAGCAGAGCAAACGGGTATTGCATATTAAGAACGGCACAAACTAAATTGAAATCATGGAAGTCACACACGAGGTACAATCAGAACGGCAAATAGTATACACTTCCCGCAATACCTGGGTTCACCGCACTGAAACTGCTAAAAATTCATCAATCAGTTGACTGCCAACGTTAGCGCCGGCGCTTTTCGTTCATTGCCTCAATAATCAGGAGATTATGGCCAAGTTGGCCAGAGAGAACGTCTTTGTTAAGTTATCTGGGCCGAACGTTCATCTTTTGTCTTGCTCTCGTACACCGAGAAAGTCAGATGTCCCGCAGAGATCTCATGGTCTGAAGGGGCGGCTATCTTCTCCACGCAGATGGTACCTGTGAAGGTGATAGCCCCAATGAGAAGGCAGAAGTGTTTGATAAGCTGCGCCTGGCCATGCGTATCGCCCTCCCAGAAGACAAGCATGGGATCAACGGCAATGGTGATAGCGCAGACATGAAAAGCATTGAAGGAAATGTAACTGCATGGAGAAAATGGCTGGTCAGCGATAAACTGCGTAGCGTATGGAGAAATGATTACACAGCTCGACAGATACTGGGCGAAGCTTTTCGCAGATTCGTTGCCAATGGTGGCCCCGGAAGGAGTCCTGTCTCTGCAGCCACAAAGGACGAACAACATACTGGAACGATTTTTCGTGGAGTAAAACGGCGAGGCGGAAAAAGAGTGGGATGGCGTCTTTGAACAAGATGCTGAAATCAGCTCTTGCAGAGCCCCCCTTGTTCAGAACCTGAATAATTGTGCGTACCTGGAGATTATTCTCAAGGGATGTCCGGGCCTGGCGGAAAGGTTTTCCCCAATCGATGCTGCCCTGGTATAAAAAGAGAGGAAGAATGCAAAAAATAGCCAGGAAAAGATTTTACCCTCGAGGAAGAAAATTACAGGAGATTCTGATCTGAAAAAAAATATCTGCGCTGTTTGCCGTGAACCGCACAATGAATGCCAACCGTCATATGCGCGCGTAGAACGCTTTGGACAAGGTTCCGGTATATATACCCCTTCGACGCACATCTGATCGTAGGCACTTTCGACACTCTTGCGGTCAATGCAGCAATCGATGGGCAAATTTCTGGTTGGGGCGAGACGTGTGTTCTTCGGGCTCGTCACCGGGTATGATTTTTTGTTTTACCTGCTCATAGCTCCATTTTCATGGTACATGTATAAAAATATTTTTTAACCGCTGTAGACGGCTCGAGGCCGCTGGAGCAGGCACCTGTGCATAGAATGAGGAGAACATCATGAATGAATTGAGGCGAAAAGACAAACAGATCGCCATTGAGGAGGCCAGGGAGATACTCACCGTGGCAGAGTATGGCATTTTGTCAACAGTCGGAACGGATGGTCAGCCGTACGGTGTTCCGCTGAACTACGTTTACAGGAATAACAGTATTTTCTTTCACTGTGCCCTGACTGGACACAAACTCAACAATTTGGCAAGCAATCCCAAGGTCTCGTTTTGTGTCGTAGGGGATACAGAGGTGTTGCCCGCTAAATTTTCGACCAATTATATCAGCGTAGTCGTTATGGGAAAGGCATCGGAATCGCTGGGGCATGAACGGTCTGAGGCATTGGTGTGGTTATTGGAAAAATATTCCCCCGCTTTTCTGGAAGAAGGGAAAAACTATATCAAGAAAATGGATACGGCAACGAAATTGATAAAAATCGAAATCCTGCATCTATGCGGCAAGAAAGCACCTGCAAAAGCATAAAAACCGGCAGGGCATCACGGAGAATGTGACCATCGCTCGCCGCTGTAACAGCGGGCCATCGTTGCAGGAAGTTTCTGTTCAGCCATGCACCCAGCAGAAAAGGTGTATCAGCAGACCTGCCTGGAAACCACGGCCATCGTCAGCTGATCTTGAATGACGGACGCGGCGGTCGAAGTCGACATGGATTGTTGCCGGGGTGACCGGCGGCTGCCGCTCCGCCAGAGGCACAAAACACCAGCAGTGCCGACTGAGAATACGTTGACGGTGCTTTATCGGCCATGGTAGTTTATTTGTTCCCCTTTCTTTGACGAGAATATTTGCGTGCAGCGTAACTCCATGTTTCGCCGCAGATAACGGTGAATCGCCCTAATGCCTTAGCGAACCCCAGGAGGCTTTCATGCACCCCGCCAACATCAACTCTCTCGACCAAACGCCGCCAGACCTTGCCCGCCTCAAGCCGGAAACCTCCAGTGACGTTGTCTGGCACTGTCCGGTCGGTATTTTCACCTCGACCCCCGATGGGCGCTTTACCTTCGCCAACCCGGCGATGGCCCGGATCTACGGCTACTCTTCCCCGGCAGAGTTGATCGCCTCGATCACCGATATCAGCAGCCAAATATACGCCCATCCAGCGGACAGGGAAATTTTTCAACGACAATTGCGCGAGCAGGGCGAGCTGCTACACCACGAATATCAACATCTTCGCCGGGATGGTTCGGTGTTCTGGGTCTCACTTGATGCCCGGGCCATCTATGATCAACAGGGCAAATTGTTGCACTATCAAGGGTTCAGCACGGATATTACCGAGCGAAAAAGTGCCACAGGCTTCATCGAGTCCCGGGAGCGCTATCTGCAAAAGATCCTCGATACCTTCGGGGAAGGTTTCTGGGTCATCAACGCCAAAGGCTTCCTGCAGGAGGTCAATCAAACCTACTGCGCCATGTCCGGCTATTGCCGTGAAGAACTTCTGGGACTGGCCATCGGCGACCTCGATGCGTCTGCATCCCCTGATGAAACGGCCGCCCGGATCAACCGCATCAAAGCCGGTGGCACGGAATTTTTTGAGACACTCCACCGCCGCAAGGACGGAAGCACCTATCCGGTTGAACTCTCGGTTACCTGGCTTGACCAGGACGGAGGACAGATGGTCTGCTTTTGCCGCGATATCACGAAGCGAAAAGTGGCGGAGGAGGCCCTGCGCGAGAGCGAGGAGAAGTATCGCCTCCTCTTCAACACCTTTCCACTGGGGATCACCGTATCCGACCCATCAGGCAACATTGTCGAAAGCAACGCCCGTGCCGCCGAACTGCTGAACATAGCCAAAGACGAACATGAGACACGGCGCATTGATGGGGAACAGTGGCAGATTATTCGTTCTGACGGAACATTCATGCCGGCAGAGGAATGGGCCAGCGTCCGGGCCTTGCAGGAAAACCGCCTGGTAGAAAATACCGAAATGGGCCTGGTCAAACCGGGAGAGAAAATAACCTGGATCAACGTGACCGCCGCACCGCTCCCCCTGGAGAATTACGGTGTGGTAATCACCTACAACGACATCACCGAGCGCAAGCGGATCGAGCAGGCGCTTCGAGAAAGTCAAGACTGGTTTCGGGCGATTATCGAGGGTGCGCCCGATGCCGTTTTCGTGCAGACCGAGAAAAAGTTTGCCTACCTGAATACCCGGGCCATGCAGCTATTTGGGGCAAAAAACAAAGCCGAGCTGCTCGGCCAGCCGGTTTTTGACAGATTCCACCCCGATTTCCACGACAAGGTGCACGAGCGTATCCGCAGCTTAAACGATGCACGGCAGCCAGTCAGCGACAGTTTCGAACAAAAATATTTGCGGCTGGATGGCAGCGAAGTCTGGGTGGAAACCACCGGCCAGCCGATAGTCTATCAAGAGAAAAATGGCGCCCTGGTCTTTGTCCGGGACATAACTGCCCGCAAACAGGCGGAAGCGGAAAAAGAGCGGCTCGAAGCGCAACTGCAGCAGGCCCAGAAGATGGAATCGGTCGGCCGCCTGGCCGGCGGCGTTGCCCACGACTTCAACAACATGCTCGGGGTAATCTTCGGCCATACCGAAATGGCCCTTGAAGATGTGGATCCTGCGTCGCCCCTGTATGCCAGCCTGCAGGCAGTTCACCAGGCCGCCGAACGGTCGGCCGCCCTCACCCGGCAATTGCTGGCCTTTGCCCGCAAGCAGACCGTCGCCCCCAAGGTCATCGATCTGAACGAGACGGTGGTGGGGGTGCTCAAGATGCTGCGCCGACTGATCGGCGAGGATATCGACCTGCTCTGGCAACCCGGCCGAAACCTCCAGCCGGTGAAGGTCGACCCGGCGCAGATCGACCAGCTTCTTGCCAACCTCTGTGTCAACGCCCGGGACGCAATCACCGGGGTAGGCAAAATCACCATCGAAACGGCCTCGGTGAGGTTTGACGAAGGCTACTGCGCCGCACACCACGGGTATTTACCCGGCGAGTACACCCTGCTGGCGGTCAGCGACGACGGCTGCGGCATGGACCAGGCTACGCTGAACCTCATCTTCGAACCTTTTTTCACCACCAAGGAACAGGGCAAGGGCACCGGACTGGGGCTGGCGTCGGTTTTCGGCATGGTCAAGCAGAACAACGGTTTCATCAACGTCTATAGCGAGCCGGGCCAGGGAACGACCTTTAAAGTCTACTTACCAGCATATGCGGTAAAATCAGCCGGGGTGGCGGAAAAGGCGCCGGACCTGCCGGCCGAACACGGAAACGAGACCATCCTCCTGGTGGAAGACGAGTCAGCTATTTTGAAAATGACCACCATGATGTTGAACAGGCTCGGCTATACCGTAGTCGCCGCCGCCACCCCCGGCGAGGCCATCCGCCTGGCCCATGGATATCCGGGACGGATCGACCTGTTGATGACCGACGTGGTGATGCCCGAGATGAATGGCCGGGAGTTAGCCGCAACCCTGCTCTGCCGCAACCCGGACCTCAAGCGCCTGTTCATGTCCGGCTACACCGCCAACATCATCGCCCACCACGGCGTGCTGAACGAAGGCGTGCACTTCATCCAGAAACCGTTCTCAATGAAAGACCTGGGGGGAAAGCTGCGCGAGGCCCTGGAAGGCTGACATTGGGTAAATGTTTGCATGAAACGCAACACCAGTGAGGGGACAGCGATCAGACCAGCCAGTGCCAGGCCGGTCTGGCACCAGGGGTGGGTGAGAGGAAGCCATGGGCTCCGCAGTCGGTTGGCCAGGCTACAAGCGGTAATTTTTTATTTTCCGATACAGTGTTGCCTCGGCAATGTCGAGAATTTTAGCTGCCTGACTGCGATTGTTGCCGGCTTCGGCGAGGGCATTTTTTATTGCCGCAAGTTCATAGGCTGCCAGGCTGCCATTTTTGACCTTGGCCTCTTCGGAGCTCCCCTGGACACCAACGGCGGGGGGAAGGTCTCGGGGGGTAATCTTGCCCTCGTCGGCAAATACCAGGGCACCCCGCAGGACGTTCTCCAGTTCCCGAACATTCCCTGGCCAATCGTAGCGGTCAAGGAGCTGCTGGGTCCTGTCGGTGACGGACGGCACGGGGGCTTCAGCCTTATGGTAATAGTCGAGGATTTTGGTGGTGAGTTGGGCTATATCCCCTTCACGTTCCCGCAGGGGCGGGACAGTGAGTGTTACCGTGCTCAACCGGTAGTAGAGATCCTGGCGGAATCTTTTTTCGGCGGCTTCTTCGAGGAGATTCCTGTTTGTTGCGGCAATGATACGGATGTCGACCTGATGGTTTTTGGTTGAACCCACCGGTCGGACGGTTCGTTCCTGAATAATTCGCAGGAGTTTCGCCTGAACACCCGGGGAGAGTTCGCCAATTTCATCAAAGAACAGGGTGCCTGTGTCGGCGGCACGGACCAGTCCCCCGGTGGATGTGTCAGCCCCGGTGAAGGCCCCCTTTTCATGTCCGAAAAGCTCTGATTCGATCACGGTCTCGCTGATTGTTGCGCAATCCACGACGATATAGGGACGATTTCGCCGTTGGCTGTGGTGGTGGAGGGCCTGGGCGACGAGTTCCTTGCCGGTGCCGCTTTCCCCCTGGATAAGCACCGTTGTTTCCGTCGGAGCAACCCTGACAATCATTTCCTTGAGCTTGGTCATCGCCGAAGAGGCGCCTGTCAGTTTGTCAAAATCAAAGATATTGCTCTCCCCACGCAGCACCTTGTTGTCCATGCGCAGTTGCCACTGTTCATGGATCAGACCAACCCTGGTGCGTAAAATTTCCGGGGAATCTCCCTTGACGAGAAAATCGGAGGCGCCGTTTTTGACTGCCTCCACCGCTTCGTTTATCCCCCCGTGGCCGGTCTGGATAATGACCTTCAAGGCGGGGGACATTTTTTTTGCTTCTCGAAGAACGGTCAGGCCGTCCATGCCCGGCATTACCAGATCAAGCAGCAGGAGATCGATATGGTGAAGAGAGAGGAGTTCAAGGCCTTTCTGACCATTATTGGCGAGCAGCACCTGAAACCCCGATTTTGCGAAAAAGCGTTTCAGGGACTGCAGCACGGATTGCTCATCATCGACGACGAGAAGTGTGAAGCTTGTTGCATCTTGCATGGTTATCTCACCTGATGTCAGCCATAATATTGTGATTTCTCCATGCTGTTATAAGCTCGCGAGAAAAATGGCGTCAAAATTGTTCCCGGGGCAATGCTCCCAGGAGGCGATGTGTTGATTGCTGCGAGTATAGGTTAAGGTTATCAATATTTCCAGGAAAAAGGTGCATCTGCTCTCAAATTTAGAGATCGGTTTTTCGTTTTCTTTCATTATAAGAGGCCGTTGCAAGGCAGGGATGGAGGGTCGTGGAAAAAAACACAATTTATATCAGCCTGTTGTCTCGTTGAAGATTGTTTGGCATACCTCTTGCTTGGGACGGATGGAAATACCCTGGGCGAAAAGTCCGGGTAAGCAGGCAACTTCTCCCAGGGGCAAGGCACTTCATGAAGGAAGCACCGGTCGTCATAGCTGACAACCTCGATAAACTGGAACAGCGATTGCGGCTGTCGTATCGTTTCCTGCGGATGAGAACCGTGTTCAGGGTGGGCCTGCGCTGCACTGGATTGCTCTACCGCCTTGTTGAACTGCTGATCAGCCTCGTCCTGGGCTGCGGTCTGACCTTGCCGCTGCACGGTCTGCTGATGCTCCGGCAGGGACTTACCGGCAAAGATGTTTTTCAGCGAAAAATCATCGTTGGCCGCAGGGGAAAGCCGCTGGCCGTCTCGACCTTCGCCGTTGCCTGGCCTGCCGTCGCCAATCTTGCCCTGCTTTACCCTGTGGTTAGCGGAAAAATAGGTCTTGTCGGAGCGAGCATGGAGGAGGTGGCGACGCACCGATTTGGCCCGGAAAGTGGCTATCTTTTAGGTTCCAGGCCTGGAATTATCTCGCTGTGGTATATTCGCCGCAGCAGCAATATCGGCCATGAGGGGCGTTTGGCCACCGAATGGGAATATCGCTTTACGAAAAAACCGGCCGCCGATCTTTTTCTCCTGCTGCGCGCCTTGCCCGCCTGGTTTTTTGCGAGCCGTACCCGCCCCATCCAGGGAACCATAGATCTCTTTGGCATCAAATTTGCCAATCTGACCATGGTCGAGGCCGTCGCACTCATCGACAAGATGGTGGCAACCGGGCACGGAAGTGAGGCTTGCTATTTTGTCAATCCGGACTGCCTCAATAAAACCTTTGCCGACGGAGATTATCAGGAGATTTTGGCCAAGGCGGAGAACGTTTTTCCCGACGGTATCGGCCTGACCCTGGCCTGCAAGTTGATGGGCAGCCCCTTAAAAGAAAACGTCAACGGCACCGACATGCTCCCCTATCTCTGTGCCATGGCCGCGGCCAAGGGATATAAACTTTTTCTGCTCGGGGGGCGCCCCGGGGTGGCGGAGGTCATGGCTGACAATATTACCGAGAAATATACCGTGACGGTCGCCGGCACCCATCATGGTTTTTTCCACCATGAAAAAGAAAATTCAGCAGTGCTTGAGGTGATCAATGCATCCGGGGCGGATATTGTCCTGGTCGCCTTTGGTGCACCCTTGCAAGAAAAATGGATTGCCGCCAACAGGGGCAGACTGCAGGCCGGGGCGGTTCTTGGTGTTGGCGGCCTCTTCGATTTCTATTCGGGCAATACCCGGCGGGCGCCGCGGTGGCTGCGGGAAATGGGCCTGGAATGGCTGTACCGCATACTCCAGGAACCCGGCCGTATGTGGAAGCGCTACGTGATCGGCAACCCGCTGTTTCTCTTTCGGGTACTGCGGTGGAAAATTGGTTCTCGAAGAAATTGATGACGGAGTAAGGCTATGAACGCACAACACACGGAACAACGCTATAAAATGCTCGATGCGTTGTCACGGTCATTATCACCACGGCAATACCGCGCCAAAATCCTCGTCTGGCAACAAACGATAATCTGGACCAAGCGGGTAAAACGGCTTTTTGATTACCTGGTGACGGCCACTGCCCTGGTCCTATCTTTGCCGATATTTACCGTTACCGCCCTCCTTATTTACCTGGAGAATCCTGGACCGGTATTCTATTCGCAGATCAGGGTCGGAAAAGATGGCCGTCATTTCCGGTTTTTCAAATTTCGTTCCATGGTGGTCGGAGCAGATACGATGAAGGTCGAGCTTGGCGCAAAAAACGAGTCGAAAGACGGTGTCATTTTTAAAATGAAAGACGATCCACGGGTGACCAAAACGGGCAAGGTCATCAGGAAATTCAGTATTGACGAGTTACCGCAGCTTTTCAATGTGTTGCGTGGTGACATGAGCCTGGTCGGCCCACGGCCGGCCCTGCCCGGTGAAGTTGCCCTGTATACCCTGGAACAGCGAAAGCGGCTCCATGCACTGCCCGGTATTACCTGTATCTGGCAGGTGAGTGGCCGAAGTGATATCCCGTTTACAGGCCAGGTGCATCTTGACCTTGAATACATCAAAAGCACCAGTTTGAGAAAAGACATCCATATATTATTACGTACTATCCCTGCCGTCCTGGCGGGAAAAGGGGCATATTGATAATGAAGAATACCTATCGGATGAGTGGCAAGACACAGCTTGTTGCCTTGTCAGGCCGGCTGGACAGTTCCACCTCTGCCGCATTCCGCAAGGAAATAGCGGCTCGGATTGTCGATGATGGGCCATGCCTGGTGTTTGACTGTAGCGCTCTTGCCTACATGGATTCAAGCGGCCTCGGCGTCTTCGTCTCCTGTCTGCGCAAGGTTCTCGGGGAAGGCGGCGATATTCGTCTGGCGGCACTGACGCCGAGGGTGGGAATGCTCCTGGAGCTTACCCGGGTTGACAAGGTGTTTCAGATATTTGCGACGGTGGAGGAGGCGCTGGCTTCCTTTCTTGAACATCCGGCAGATGCAGCCAGTACCATCCATACCTGAGGAAATCACCCCATGAAGGCACTTATCATATTCCGGGAACGTGACTGTGGCTGGCTTCGGGAATTTTACCCTGGCCACCATCCTGCCATGGTGACCATCTGCAATAAGCCCTTACTGGAATTCAAACTGGATTTCGCCATGCTCTGCGGGTGCACCGAGGTGCGGATAGTGGTGGATGAGTCCGGTCCGGATATTGAGACCTATTTCGCGGGTGGTGAACGGTGGGGGCTTGACATCAGTTACTCTCTGATGAAGGCAGACGAATCGATTGACTCTCTTCTTTTGAAAAACAGTACGTTTTGTCATGCAGTTCCTTTGCTGCTCATCGATGGTTTCCTGTTTATCCACTATGACAAAGCCAAGGGGTGTGATCCTTTGGCCGGCGTCGATACTGGCCTGTTGAGCAGTTGTGCCTCGGGAACAGTTCTTGTCACCGAAGATATCCGCTGCATGAAGAGCATCTCCGACGGTTCTTTGGCCCAGGATTTTGCTCTTTCTCCTCTGACCTGCCTCGACGATCTTTTTCAGATAAGCCTGCAGGTGCTCGAGGCTGAGCAGGCGCATTATGTTCTGCCTGGTTATGGCACGGATCGCGGCATTCTTCTTGGGCAGAACGTCGAAATAAGCAGAGGTGTGGCGATCGTCCCGCCGGTAATCATCGGCGACAATGTACGGTTGCTTGGCAATGCACAGATCGGCCCCGGTGTGGTCATTGGTTCCAGGGTGATTATCGACAGCGGTACCCAGGTAAAGCGGAGCATTGTCCAGCAAGGAAGCTATCTGGGGCGGGAACTGTTTCTGTCGGAGCGAATTATCAGCGGGGATCGTGTTATCTCACCACGGGACGGGGCTATTCTCGACATTGAGGACGGCTGTCTTCTCTCGCCGATCACCCCGCAAACACCGGGATACGGCGGCCGCGTGGTCGGCACCCTCCTGGCTATGCTCCTTGCGGCAGTATGGGTTGTGCCCTATTACCTCCTTGCCGGCCTGCAAAAAATCCAGCATGACTGGCACCTTGAATACAGGAACTTTCTGCTGACCGAAAGAGGCGATTGCCTGGCCTTGCCCGTGGTCCGCAACAATCGGCACAGCCTAGCCGGAAAACTCTTTTCCGCCCTGGGCCTGGCTACATTTCCTCTGCTCGCCGCGGTTATCCGTGGAAAGTTGCTCCTGGTGGGCAATCGGCTCCTTGCCGACCACCGGGCTAATCGGGAGCTGCTGCGTGGTTTCCCAGAGTATCTGCCGGGGGCATTTGCGTATTCGGACAGTGAGGATGTGCTTCCGGGCTCAATGGAAGAAGAGATAGCTGAGCGCTATCACGCCGCAAACCGGGGTCTGGGACATGACATGCGGATACTGCAAAAGATCGTCTGGTCTAATACCTCAGCCCATGCAACAGATAAACCAGCGCAAAGCCTGCCGCTTTAATCGGAGATAGACAATGGAAATCACTTCGCTGCGTAAAACCAACAGTATGCTTCTCTCTTTGCAGGGCCGTTTTGACGCCGGCGCGGCCGATGACTTCAAGGAAAAGATGAGAACCCTGACCGCCCAGGGCGTAGCCTGTTACGTCATCGACCTGTCCCGGGTCAGTTACATTGACAGCGGTGGGCTGGGCAGTTTGGTGACGTCTTTGCGGCGGGTGCGGGAAATACAGGGAGATATCAGAATAGCATCACTCAGCGATAAAGTCCGCAAGGTGTTCGAGTTGACCAGAGTGTACCGTATCTTTGATATCTATGATTCCAGCGAGTCCGCTGTCGCCAGTTACCAGGCAGAAGCGGTGCAGGGGGTGCCTCTATGCATATGATAGAACTGACAACTCCGGCATCCCTCGAAAAGGTGCAACTGGGGGTGATCGCGGTGAGAAACATCGCCGCGGCCTACTACCAGATCGTTACCGGCAAGGTGCCGGGTGAGGAAAACGTTTTTCTTGATTCGGTGGAACTGGCGGCCGGTGAGGCCTGCACCAACGCGGTCAAATACTCTCCCGCCGGCAAGGCCGAGGCCCACAGGTTACAGGTCTGTTTTGCTCTTGAGGAAGATTACCTGGTGGTCATGATCAAAGATCAGAACGCGGCCTTTGATTTTGCCACGGTCATGCCGCCGGACTTTGCCGAGACGCCCGAGAGTGGCTATGGAATCTACCTGATGAAAGAAACAATGGACGAGGTAAGCTACCAGCGAAAGGATGGCTGGAATATTCTGAAACTTAAAAAACGCTTCGGCACGGGGGAGTAGCATATGCTGTCGGCCATCATCGTCAGTTATAACACCAGAGACATGCTCCGGCAATGTCTCGACAGGCTGTTTGCCGCCGGGTGCCGGCAGGAACTTGAGGTCTTTGTCGTCGACAATAATTCCGCCGACAACTCGGCCGGGATGGTCCGTACCGAGTATCCTCAGGTGATCTTGATGGCCAACCCGACCAACGTTGGTTTTGCCGCGGCGAACAATCAGGCCTGGAGCCACGCCAGTGGCGATTATATCCTTCTGCTCAATCCGGATGCCTTTGTCCAACCGACCGCAATAGACAATGCGGTCGCCTTTATGGATTGTCATCCACAGTGCGGACTCTGCGGCGGCCGCCTGGTCAAGCCGGACGGCAGCCTCGACCCATCCGCCCGGCGGTTTCCCGGGGTTGTCGGAAAGTTTTTCACCATTTCCGGATTGCGCAGCCGCTATCCGGGTTCCCCGCTTTTCGCCCGGCACGAGTTCGGCGGGTTTGGCCATAACGTACCGATGGAGGTTGACTGGGTGCCCGGCACCTTTACCTTGTATCGGCGTCAACTGCTCGAAGAGCGTGGCCTGTTCGACGAACGTTTCTACATCTACTACGAAGAAACCGATGCCTGCCTCGCGGCAAAAAGGCACGGCTGGCAGGTTTACTTTATTCCGGATGCCGAGGTGGTGCACGTGGGTGGGGCAAGCAGCAAAACGCGCAAGGATCAGCAGTTCGACCGCGGTGCCAATCAGCTGCTGCAATTCAGAATGCGCAGTGAATGGCTGTACTTCCGGAAAAACAGCGGGCTGGCGGCGGTACTTGCCAATGCCGGAGTGGAATATGGCTGGCACCTCCTGCGCTTTCTCGTCAATCTGCTGCCGGGCAGGGCGGAAGGCGCCGCTAAGCGGCGGACGTCGGCCGCCGTCCTGCAGGAAATTCACCGGTCACTGCGGATAACCCGCTTCGGCAGCGAGGCACCTCCCGTGCCGTGGTAAACAAGATGCAATTATTTAGCAATATCCGGGCGGATCTCGCCACCTACGCGGGCGACTGGTCCTGTCAGGGGTTCTGGGTGATGCTCGTCTATCGTTTCGGCCGCTGGCGCTATCGGATCAAATCGGCAATTTTGCGCAAGCCGTTGTCCCTGGTGTATAAAATCCTCTTTAAGGCCATCCAGGTCCTGACCGGGATTGAACTGCCCTGTGAGGTGCAGGTGGGCAGCAATTTCCGCATCGATCATTTCGGCGAGATCATCGTCAGTGGCTATGCCCGTTTTGGTGATAACTGCATCCTGCGCAACGGCGTCACCGTCGGCCTGAAAAATATCGAAGAGAAGGCCGCGCCGCAGATCGGTGATAATGTCACTATCGGTGCCGGCGCGAAGGTGCTGGGGCCCATCACGATCGGCAATGATGTCACTATCGGCGCCAATGCCGTGGTTATCCGTTCGGTGCCCGACCATGCCATTGCCGTGGGCATCCCGGCGCGTATTATCTTGAAAAGGTGAAGGCCATGGAACACGTCGACGCGTCGACCGGAACAGGCGGTGGTGCCCTCGGTCTGCCGGCCATAGACTGTGTGGTAATCGGCGTCAATGCCGCAGCAACGCTGGGATCGTGCCTGGAGTCGATTCTTGCCGCCGATTACCCCCGGGAGTTGCTGACGGTTTTTTATGTGGACGGTGGGTCGGACGACCAGAGCCTGGAGATTGCCGGGACCTTTCCGGGGGTGAGGGCCATCGCCCTCAGCCCTGAGCATCCCACCCCGGGCCTCGGCCGCAACGGCGGGTGGCGGGCCGGCAGCGCCCCCCTGGTCCAGTTTCTTGACTCTGACACCATTCTTGATCCGGCCTGGCTGCGCTGTGGGGTGGCGGCCATGGCCGAGGGGGTGGCCGCGGTCCTGGGCTATCGCCGGGAAATGCACCCGGAGCTTTCCGTTTTTAACTGGATCGGCAGCCTGGAATGGAACGGCCGGCCCGGGGAGGCGGAGAGCTTTGGCGGCGACGTCATGATACGGCGGGAAGTGCTGGCTGGCAACGATGGCTACGATGAGGAACTGGTGGGCGGTGAGGACCCGGAGCTGAGCCGCCGCATCAGGCTGGCCGGCTGGCGCATCCGCCAGCTTGATGTCAATATGACCCTGCATGACCTGGCGATGACCTCCGTCAAGCAGTATTGGCGGCGGGCATATCGTTCAGGCTACGCCTTTGCGGCGGTCGTCGATCGCTTTGGTGATGATCCGACGCCGTTCTGGCGAAAGGAATATCGGCGGATACTGGTGCGTGGCGGCGGTTTTGCCGGCTCGGTAATCCTGGCGCTGCTGCTGACCCTGCTGGTTCCGGTGTGGCCGGCGGTGGCGGTCGCCGTGCCAACAGTGCTGGCGATCGGTTTTTTACTGCTCTTCTTTCCCCGCCTGTTCCGGGTTGGCTCCTTCCAGGAGGAGAAGGGCATAAGCCATGAACAGGCGCGGCTCTATGCCTGGCACTGTTCCCTGGTCGTTGTGCCGGATATCCTCGGCGTAGCACGATTCTCGCTCGGCAAACTGCTGCACCGGCCGCTGCGCAACCGGCAAAGCAGGCTGGCCACGGGGAGGAGAGACGGCGATGAACGGCGAACAGCGGCTTGACTGGGTAGACAGCGCCAAGGGCATCGGTATTGTTCTGGTGGTTTACGGCCATGTGGCGCGGGGACTGGAGCATGGAGGGATAGTTGCCGACAGCCGCCTGTACCGTCTGGTTGATGCCTCCATCTACAGCTTTCACATGCCGCTGTTCTTTTTTCTCTCCGGCCTGTTTTTCCTGTCAAGTTTCAGAAAGCAGGGCATCGGTCTGCTGCGGGGCAAGATGGGTAGCATCGTCTTGCCTTATCTGTTCTGGTCCGTCCTGCAACTCGGCTGTAAGATAACCTTGCGTGGATACACCAACAGTCAGGCCGGGTGGGGTGAGCTGTGGACAATTCTCTGGCGGCCGGTGGAACAGTTCTGGTTTCTCTATGCGCTGTTGTTGATTTTTATTGTCACAAGCCTTGTCTTCTCCCTGCTTGGCCGTATGGGGATGACCGAGGCCAACCAGGTGGCTGTAACTGTTGTTTTCTCGCTTATGCTGTATTTTTTTCGTTCTTCCTTGCCTGGAGTGTTCCAGGTACAGGCTGTCGCGCACTATCTGGTCTATTTTGTTCTGGCCATGTCCTGCGCCTCTCACTGGCCGGCACCATCCTGCGAACGGGCCAGAGCCGCCGCCCTGCCGGTGTGTTTTCTGCTTGCCTGTTACAGCGTGTTTTACGCAGGCGAGGGGGCGGCTGATGCCCCTAGTCTGCAATTGGCGCTGGCCGTCGCCGGAATAAGCACGACAGTGACCGTCATTCCGTTTCTTGCCCGCCGTCTGGCGGCTGTTGTTGCCTGGCTGGGGCGATACAGTATGGAGATTTACTGTGTCCACGTCATCACCGCCAGCGGCGTCCGGATCGTCCTGCATCATTTCCTGGCACTTGATCAGGTCGTCTTGCACCTGGTTGCCGGCCTTCTCGCCGGCCTTCTCCTGCCCATCCTGCTCGCCCGTACCCTGGGGCGAGTGATTGCCGGCCGGTTTTTGTTGAAGGCGTCCATCGCCGGATGACCCTCGCTTTAACAGTGCGGCCGGGGGCAAACCTCTCAGCTTGATAGGCCGAGGCCGTGTCCAGGGTATCAAGAAATCTATAAAATATAAATATATCAGTTGCATGTCGTGTTTGGCCGGGGCTGGCATGGCTGTTGCAAAGGCCACGGGGAAGATCAACCTTTGCCTACAACCACCCCACAGGGGGGATGCGCGCCCTGTAGGTCACTTTTTGTTATTCATTAGAAAGCCTTCTTCAGTTTTCTGGTTATGCGGCCAGGCTGTCCGGAGCAAGGCACGAAAGCAAGGCCATGAAAAAAGTATTCGCCAGGATGGCGTATGTATTGTGTCTGGTGTTAATCCTTGCCCTCAGCGGATGTGCCTCCCTGGGGGTCAATCCCCAGGGTACTCCGCCACCGGAAGGGGGCGGGCCAGGCGGCGCTTCCTCCTCCTTTCAAGTCAAGGGGCGGGATGCGGTGAAACAGTTTGCCAATGCGGCGATAATCAGGCAACTCTCCAGTGACGGCCATGGGGAGTATCGGCTTGGACCAGGCGATGTTATGGAAATTGCCGTGTGGAATCGCCCGGAGATCTCCAGGAAAGATGTGGTAGTCGCCCCCGATGGTATAATTTCCATACCCAAAGTCGGCGTGATAAATGTCAAAGGAAAAACCGTCGTAGAAGTTGCAGCGGAAATCACCGGTACTCTCTCCCGCAACTACGAATTCCCCGAGATAGCCGTTATTGTCAGGGAATTCCATAACAACAAGGCCTTTGTCCTGGGGCGGGTGAGTCAGCCGGGGGTGGTGAATTTTCCCGGCAACGGGACCCTCCTCGAAGCCCTCGCCCTGGCAGGTGGCCTGCCGCACATCGGCAAGGACAGCTTCCTCACCAAGTGTGCGATCATTCGTGGCAGTGACACGGTTATCTGGATTGACCTGCGTGACCTCCTTGACCACGGCAATATGGCCCTCAATGCCCGCATCCTCAATAACGATGTCATCTTCATTCCCGAGGCCGAAGATGAGATGGTGATGGTTCTGGGCGAGGTGGAAAAGCCGGGGCCGGTCATGCTCAAACGCGGCTTAAGCCTGGTCGATGCGGTGATGCGTGCCGGAGGCTATACCAGAGATGCAGACCTGAACAAGGTGTATATTCTCCGTCAAAACGGCGCCATGGGGGACATTCGGCAGATTGATTTCAAAACCATGCTGGAAACCGGGGACTTCAAAAAGAATTATATACTGACCCAGGATGACATAGTCTACGTCGGGCCTACCGGGGCAAGAAAATTCAATTATGCCATGGAGCAACTCCTGCCCTCGCTCTCGGTCCTGAGTATGTCGACGAGCATTTTGGATAACCTTGGCCTGACAAACAGGGTCTTCCAGCTGCAGGAGTAGCCGGCACGCTTTGGTTGAAGGAGAATGTACGACCATGGGTAGACAAGTCGACCACAGCCTGGAACTCACCGGCAGGTCAAAGAAACCTTTCGATATTTTCGGCTTTGTTTCTCGGTATGGGCTGATGATCTTCATCGCCGGGCTGTTCATTCTTGCCATGCTCGTTCCAGTGGTGCTGAAAATGGCCCGACCGAATTATGAGGTCCATGCCAGCCTCAAGATCGACCCGGTGGTTGCCTCTCTTATCACCAAATCCGAGGATCTTTCAATCACCGCTTTCTATCACGACTATGTGCGCACCCAGGCCCGGCGGATAAAGGAATTTACCATTCTTTCAATGTCTATTGAGGGCATGGCCGAGACAGACAAGAAGGGTATTTTCCCTGAAAATTTGCCGGCGAAGGATTGTGTCGCCCTGCTCCAGGGAATGGTGACCGTTACCCCGGTGGCGGCCACCCATCTCGTCGAGTTGTCCGTCCAGGGACCGAACCGGGAGGGACTGGCGCCGATGCTCAACGCCATCATCGATGCCTACCTGAAGAAAATGGAAGAGGAGCTGGAAAATAAAAACGAACGGAGACTGCGGTACCTGACCGAAGAAAAAGAAAAATTGGTCAAAACCATTCAGATAAAGGAGGAGGAGCTGCAGACATCCGCCACCTCGGTGCTTTCCAGCTCCTTTTCCGAAGAGTTCAATCTCTGGCAGAAACTGGCCGTCAACCTGCAGGAGGCCTATGTCCACGCCTTCAGTCGGCGGGTCGAAGCGGAACATGCCTTTAATTTTGAGAAAAAAAAGACCGAACAATTAGCCAAACTTTCCCTCAATCCGCTCATCGAGGAAGCGGTCATGGATAATCGGGCCATAGATTTCACCAGTTCCTGGACGTACCAGCAGCTTCAGGTTATGCGCGCGACTATCGACGGAGTCACCAAAGGTAATGAAGACAGGAAGAGGGTCGAAGGACGGATGGAGGCGATGCGTGAGTATGAGAAAAAACAGCGCCGGGAAACCAGGGACACGGTCCAGGCGATCGCCTACGGCAAACGAGATCTTGAACTCAACCGGGAACTGATCAAAAAAGAAAATAGTTTTCACGAGGCCGAGAAGAATGAACAGGCCATAGCCACCGCCCTGGATGCGGCAAAGTCGAATTCAGGGAAGAATTCATCCGCTTTGCTGCACAGCAAGTCCCTGGAA
Organism: Desulfopila aestuarii DSM 18488; assembly: GCA_945863875.1. Taxonomy (GTDB): domain Bacteria; phylum Desulfobacterota; class Desulfobulbia; order Desulfobulbales; family Desulfocapsaceae; genus Desulforhopalus_A; species Desulforhopalus_A aestuarii_A. The sequence goes on along the minus strand of CAMBBS010000041.1, from coordinate 9,607 downwards.
ACGAAACTCAGCCATGCCAGGGATCTGCTCTTTCGTATCAACAACCGCATCCAGGAGCTCGAGGCCGAATCCCGATCCCCGCTGCGGGTGACCGTCGAGTCCCGGGCCATGGTGCCGGAAAGCCCGGCCGGCTCAAACATCAAAAAGCTGCTGATGTTGTGTGTAGCCGCCTCTTTCGGCGGCGTCGGCGGAGTGTTTCTGCTGCTGGAGTTTTTCGACAATCGCCTGCGCAGCCCGAAAGACATCACCGGCGCCCTCGGCCACCCCCCGTCATGGCCGATTTCCCGAGGGCCGAAAGGGAGCTGTTTCCTCCATCTTCTCAGCGACCGGCGGGACGCCACCGCCGCCAAAGCGATACGCAGCCTGGCTATTCGATTGTACCGGGAATATGAAGACCATGGGGGACGGATTTTTCTGTTCACCGCGGTGGACGAGAAATCCGGGACCACGGAAATACTGCTCAATACCGCCCACGCCCTTACCTACCATGTTGGACGGGTGCTGGTCCTCGACGGCAACCTGCGGCGGGAAGACCTGTTTGAGAAAATGAACGTCCCTTTTTCCCACCCCGGAATTGAAGACTTGCTGGCAGGCACGAAGGCATGGGCGGACTGTCTCTACCATGACCCACGGCGTGACATCGACATCATCTTTTCCCACACCCTGAGCCCTGACCGGGTGATGGCCAGAAAACTCAGTGACTTCCTGCACGAGGTGAAGTCGCAGTATGACCTGATCTGTATCGACTCCTGCCCGGTAATGGCCGCTGATTTCACCGAATATCTCGCCGTCAGGGCCGATGTGGTGGTGCTCGTCAGTCAGGGGGATTCCGCCTTGTACCGGGATCTTCGGCGGACTGCCGAGCTCTTTCTTCGCCTCGGGGTGCCTGCCCTGGCCCCCGTCCTGAATTGGGGAGGGGAAAAAAAGAAACTCTGGTTTGACGTCTGCCTCGATGCAGTGTCAGGCGCCTGTTCTGGCATGGCCTGTGCTCTCGCGGCAAAATTCAGTAAAAAGGGAACCGCGGAACAATGAAAAAGGCCGAAACTGTGGCGGGGAAGGCGACAAGGAATTCGTATTACTCGATGCTTGCCAGTGGGTGGTATCTCGGCAGCCGATTCCTCCTTACCCCCTTTATTCTCCATTATCTCACTCTGGCGGAATACGGATTATGGAGTCTCTGTTTTGTCGTCATCAGTTTTCTTGCCCTGACCTCAACCGGCCTGGAGTCAACCTATATCAAGTATGTCGCCGAATTCCATGCCCGGCAGGAAGTGGAACGGGCCAACAGGCTTCTCAGCACCGGATTGCTTCTTACCTGCATCGCTTCCCTCGTGCTGATGACCGGCATGTGGCTGGGCATGGGGCTGCTTCTCGACGTCCTGAACATTGAGCCGGAATTGCGGGGGATGGCGGGCCTGCTGTTCATGGGGACCGGGCTGGTTTTCATGCTGGATATTTCCTTCAACTGTTTTGGCAGGGCTCTCGACGGCATGCAGCACATGGTGTTGACCGCCAAGGTCCGCCTGCTCACCTCCTTTCTTGAACTGCTCCTCATTGTGGTGTTTCTGCTGGCCGGCTTCGGCGTCTTCGGGATGATGGCGGCATTTCTCGTTCGTTATCTCCTGGCCATTGTCATCAACATGGTTTTTGCCTACAGGCTGGTGCCGGGGCTGGCCATACGGCTGCGATACTGTGACCGGCCCTCTTTGACCCTGCTCCTTTCTTACGGGGGGAAGATGCAGCTTCTCGCAATAATAAACATCTTCATGTCGACTTTTGACCGGCTGATCATCACGAGAATGCTCGGCCTGGCGGCCACGGGTATATACGAGATCGGCAGGAAAATGCCCTTTACCGGGGCGAGAATTCCCTCAGACATCAGCGGCGTGGTGATGCCGCTGATGTCACAGCTCCAGGGCCAGGGCGACATGGCCCAGGCCCGGGGGTTGTTTGTAGACTCGTCGCGCTACATGGGCATGTTGACCGCAATCCTCTTCACCTATCTCATGGCGGTTGCGCCCTGGGCTATCCAGGTCTGGCTCGGAGACGGATACCAGGAAGCGGTGGCGGTGATGTATGTTGTTTCCGCCGGGAAGCTTATTCATCTGCTTACCGGCACCAGCAGCGCGGCGGCCAGGGGATTCGCCCGGCTCGGCTGGGAGATCCGCTACTCGGTGGTCAATGTGGTGCTCTGTCTGGTCATGACGCCACCCCTGGCCTATAGCCTTGGCCTGGTTGGCGCGGCACTGGGCGTGGCCGGCAGCACGGCCATTGCTTCTTGTTATTTCATTGTCTTGACCAATCAATTTTTCCGTATCTCGCCACGGGAATATCTCCGGCAGATTCTGCATCCGGTCCTGGTGTGCGTGTTTTCCGGAGCTATGCTTTTTCTGGCGCTGACGTGGCTCCTTTCGGCCGCGAGTTACGGTCGCTTTTGGCTGGCCGGTATCCTTGCCGGAGCCGGCCTGGTGCAGGTGGCCGTGTCGCTGGTGCTTCTGCTGGTTACCGGCGGGGTGCGGGCGGGCGAAAAAGCATGGGTGCGGCAAAAAGTGCTGGGGGTGATGGGCGCAAAGGTGGCCGACGCATCAGCAGGAGGGGCGAAATGAGGTTCTTGACCAAGAGTTCGGCAGGTGTCGTTTTGTCACCCTGGATTGATGGCCGGATTGGTGCAGAGTGGCCGGGCAGATGGCCAGAGGGGTGGGCTTTTTTATGGAGAGGAGGAAATCGATGAATCATCTTCCCGTGGTCTTTGGGTACCATATCAATGGAACCGGCAATGCGAGCGTGCCGTATGCGCTGTGCAGTCACTGGAATACGGCAGGGCTGGTGAGCCCCCTTTACGGACCGAGTTGTGACAAAGGTCTCGACGGCTGGTGGGTAAGGCCGGCTATGGGGACACTCAGGAAAAAACTTGTCTACCGCTTCGGTAAGGCCAGGGCGCCGCAAAGGCTTGTGGAAAAACTGGCCCTGAAGAAGGAAGAGTCCAATCCTTTTGTGTATCTCTGGGCCGGGCTCTCCCTCGACGTGTTCAGCAAATTCAAGCGGCAGGGTAAAAGGATTGTCCTTGAACGGATCAACTGCCACCAGGCAACCGCCAAAACAATCCTTGACACCGCCTACCACGACCTCCGCCTTCGGCCGGACCACACCATAACCGAGGCGCGCATCGGCGAGGAAAAAGAAAAGCTCGACATGGCGGATGCGGTTTTTTGTCCTCATCCCCAGGTGTATTCGTCGATGCTGGACAATGGCGTGGACGAAGAAAAATTATTAGCCTCCAGCTATGGCTGGTCTCCTGACCGTTTTTCCGCTCTCGATCCTGCGCCACGCAACAATGTTCAGCCTGTCTTTCTCTTCGTCGGCACCCTCTGTGTTCGCAAGGGAGTACCTCTTCTGCTTGCGGCCTGGGACAGGGCCGCCATCAAGGGCAAACTGGTCTTTTGCGGGACCATGGATGCCACTATCAGGAACAATTTCGGCCATTATTTCGATCGGCCGGATATTACCCATGTGTCTTTTACCGAGGATCTCGGCAGCTATTACAACAAAGCGGACTGCTTTGTCTTCCCCAGCCTGGAAGAGGGCGGGCCGCTGGTGACCTATGAGGCGATGGCCCATGGCCTGCTGCCCCTCGTCTCGGTTATGGGGGCCGGAGCAATAGTCGAACACCGCAGAAATGGCCTGGTGCTCGGGCACGATGTCGACGAATGGGCCACCGCCTTGCGGGCGGTGGTCGACAATCGGCCGCGCAGTGCGGAACTGGCCCGTGCGGCCCACCTTCAGGCCTGGAACTTCACCTGGGAAAAGGTTGCCGCGGGAAGAGCCGAGTTGTTGCAGCGAAAGTTTCCCGGGCTGTGGTGAGGTGGTCCGTCTTGCACCCTGGAGGAAAAGAAACGATGTCTGGAAAAAAAACCGGCCCCCCATGTCTTTTTTACGCCGCCGGTCCGGGGGATGTGGTGAAAACCTTTCAGGGTTGGCAGGCTGGTCAGGACGACGCGCATCAGGTTGCGGTCACCTACAGCGGTCAGTTTCTTGACGTGTGCCGGGAACTCGGCGCGAAAGGTGTGGTTGTCTCTTCGAACCCCCGGGTGGACCTGGTGCGCAGCGACCAGTTCCATATAGAAAACCGCCCGAAGGGGCGACCCCGGACCGGGGTGCGGTATCACCTGCAACAGCTCCGCTATGTTCGGGGCCTGATGCACACGGCGGTGCGCGAGGGCGCGGCGCTGGTTATTGCCGCGGAGAGCACCGGCCATCTCTTTACTTTGCCCTGGTTTTCTCCCGCGACCATGGCCCTGGTGCCAACCATCCACTGCACGCTTTGGCCCAAATATGGCAAGCTCGGCCTGCGGCAGAAAATCCTCAACGCCCTCAGCCGACCGCTCTTTGCCCGGCGCGCCCTGGCCATGCTCATCATCTCCGAGGATGTCCGGCGCCAGCTGCAGCTGCTTGGCGGCGATAGTCTGCGGCCGGTTTATCGTTTTCGCCCCTTCTATCGTCGGGACACCTTTGCAGGGATACCCCCCCCCCAGCGGGGGGAAAAGAATTTCCATATTCTTTTTGCCGGGCGGCTGGAGGAAAACAAGGGCGTTTTTGATCTGCTGGAAATCTGCCGGCGCCTGAAGCCTGAAGTGCGGGGCCGGGTCATCTGGCATCTGGCGGGTGATGGCACCTGTGAGGAACGGTTGCGCCTTGCGGTACAACGGCTGGGGCTGGAGGAAAGATTCCTCATCCATGGCTACTGTCACCGAGAAAAAATGATGCGCCTGATCGAACAGTCCCATGCCTTTATTGTGCCGACGACCAAAGCCTTCGAGGAAGGTTTTAACAAAGTAGTGGCCGAGGCCGTTCTTTGCCGCCGGCCGGTGATCACTTCGGCAGTCTGTCCGGCGGTGGACGATGTCCGGCCGGCGCTGGTTGAGGTTGCAGCCGATGACCGGCAGGATTATTGCCGGGCGGTTGAAAGGCTGGTCGAGGATATCGATTTCTACCAGGGCCGGCAGGCTGCCTGCCAGGGCCTGCAGCAGCAGTTCTACGATCCTGCCAACAGCTGGCGCATGCAGTTGAAAACCATTGTCGCAGCATATTGCCGGCCGATGACCGGGGGGGGCGGCCGATGAAGCCTCGCTCCGGATATCTTCGTACCTTCGCCGTTTTTCTTGTCCTCGGGCTGGGGGCCTTTGCCGGCCTTGCCGGCAGCCGGCAGGACGTTGTCAAGACCGACGAAAGAGCGGTCAAATTGCCTGTCGGCATGAATCTTGACGCCACCAACTACTGGACGACGGCGGTGCCCTTCAATGACCTGATGAAAACCGCCGGTAAAATGATAACCTTTGATCTCTCCGGCAAGGATTCCTCCTGGGACACCGGGTTGCTCGAGCGGATACCCCGCGATGGACAGGGCTATCCGCTCGCCCTGCCGGTTCTGGTCGATGCGGTCCCCCAGGGGGTGCGGATTCTCATCAACAATACCCTCACCGGCGAATACGTCCTGCTGCACGACGGCGAGGGGGAATACACATGGCATAATATCGACAGCCAAAGACGCAACGGCCGGACCTCCATACATTGTAATGGCAGGGGGGGACATAGCTATCTGCAGATAAGCCGTTCCGATCCGGCCAATCCGCTTCGCAACATGCGCATTGTGCCGGCAAGCTTTGAGGGCCGCGAGGAGGAGATGCCGCTCTTTTATGGGCCGTACCTTGAGGGTCTGCGCTCATTTCACTGTCTGCGCTTCATGGAATGGACGGCAACCAACAACTCTGTGCAGCGCCACTGGTCTGACCGGAGCCGGCCGGACTGTTACAGCCAGGGGCTGGCCCAGGGAATCAGCCTGGAATATGCGATCGACCTCGCCAATGCACTGGGCGCGGATGGCTGGTTTACCGTGCCCCATATGGCCAGCGACGACTACATGCGGCAGATGGCCAGGCTCATTCGCGACCGTCTCGACCGGAGGCTGAAATGTTATATTGAATACTCCAACGAAACGTGGAACCCGATGTTCGACCAGGCCCATTGGCTTCTCCACAACGGGGTGTCGCCGCACTGGCCAGAAGGGTTTCGGGAAGAGACCCGGACAGTGGAGCCGACGGTGCGGCAGGGACTGGCCGCAATCAACGTCCGGCCAGCCGACCTGCCGGAGAAGTCGGCCTTTCTCATGGCCAGGACCTTTCGCATCTTCGAGGAAGAGTTTGGCGGCGGGAAAAGCCGGCTGGTGCGGGTGGCCGCGGTGCAGCAGGCCGGGAGGGAAAATACCGGCAGAATCCTCAACGCTCTGTTTGCCGAGGACGGCAGCGGTTGCGATGCGCTGGCGGCGGCGGGCTATTTCGGCTTTGGCCGGGCAGATCATGAACGCTGGCTGCGGATGGGACCGGAGAAGGTTAGCCCGGAGATGATTATCGATGCCGCGGACCTCCGCTACGGGCAAGAGGGCGGCAAGTGGACGGCGGAGACCGCCTTGTATGCCCGCCGCTACGGCATTGCTTATTTAGTCTACGAGGGCGGGCAGCATATGCAGCCCTGGCAGCAACAGGACTGGCCCTATAACCAGGCGGTTTGGGATGCCCAGGTGCACCCGCGGATGTACCGGCTCTACCTGCGCAATTTCGCCCGGCACGGGGAGCCGGAGATCAACTGTAACCTCTTCATGGCCTACAGTTATCTCGGGGCACGGCGCTCGCGTTTCGGTTCCTGGGGCCATCTGGAGTCGCCGGCACAGTTGGGGGCAGCGGGTCTGTTGGCGACGGCCCCCAAGTATCAGGTCCTGCTCGATGTCAACACGAAGAAGGAGGCGTTGGACCGCTAGGGCAACCGGCGTGTCCTCCGACGGCGGAAAAGGGAAAAAAAGAACCGCCGAAACCATGTTGCGGCGCCAGGGGCAGAAGAGGCCGGGCTGCGAGCACTCTGCGGCCTTGCCGGCTAGTGCGGCGGTGTAGCCGCCTGCCCCCCCTCTCAGATTAACAGGTGGCCGGCGGGGGATTCCTTTTCTTTTGCGATACCGCCATCTCCCCGAGGCGCTGTTTTTTGCTGTATTTTATTATGATATCGGTATCTTGACATGTGCAGCCCGTTCAGGCACATTATGTGCAAGTGAAACCCGGGGTCGATGGAAGGATCATTTTTTTTTGAGTAATTTTTTGTGCCATGAGACGACAAACAGATATTTCAGCCACGGAACCGGACTGGCAGAGAGAGCAAAGGATCAAAAACAGGTATGAACCGTGGAAGAGCCTGCTCGCCGTCATGCGCCGCTACCAGCGGATAAAGGCAGGGCATGGCCCACGTCTTCTCCTGCCCTGGCTGGTGCTGCACCATCGCTTCTGGAGTGCGGTCTGCGGGGCGGATATTCCTCTCAACTGCCAGCTGGGTGGTGGGCTGATCCTTACCCATCCCAACGGTATCGTCATCCATCCCGGAGCGAGGGTAGGGGTCAACTGCCTCATTTTGCAACAGGTGACCATCGGCGTGGGCACTGTCCCCGGGCTGCCGACCATCGCCGGACACGTCGATATCGGGGCCGGGGCCAAGATCCTCGGCGGCATCCATATCGGCGATCATGCCAGGATCGGCGCCAATGCGGTCGTTGTTCAGGATGTGCCAGGCGGCGCGACGGCGGTAGGCATCCCCGCCAGGATACTCCAGGGAGGGGACTGATGGTCGGTGTGCAGGGCAATGCACTGGTACCCCTCGCTCTTCTCGGCTCGGTACCTTTAATCAGCTGGTTGTTTGGCAAAGTGCAACCCGGCAAAGCGGCGGCTATTGCCTTTGTCCTGGCCTGGATGTTTCTGCCGGTGGCGTCGATTCCTTTAAAGGGCTTGCCGGATTTCACCAAAGTCACCGTCACGTGTACCGCCATTCTGCTGGCTGCCTGGAGGTCTGATCGGCAGAGGCTGCGCAGCTTCCGGTTTATGGGCGTGGACGTGCCCATGCTGCTCTGGTGCACCTGTCCTTTTCTTTCGTCGGTCGTTAACGGGCTCGGCGCCTATGACGGGATTTCAGAATCGATGTACCAGTCCTTCACCTGGGGATTGCCGTACTTTGTCGCAAGGATCTATTTCAGTGATCTGCACGGGCTCAACACCCTGGGGACGGTGGTGTTTCTCGGTGGCCTGCTCTACATCCCCTTCTGTCTGGTCGAGATGATGATGAGTCCGCAGCTGCATCGATGGACCTACGGCTTCCACCAGCATTCAATCCTGCAGTCGATGCGCGATGGTGGCTTTAGACCGATGGTGTATATGGAGCACGGTTTGATGGTGGCGATGTGGATGGTTTCCGGGTCGATACTCGGCGTCTGGATGAACCGCGCGAAAATCCTGCCGGAGTGTATCGGCGGCCTTCCCTGGGGCGGATATGTGCGAAAGATCCCTTTCCGGCTGCTGCTGGCCGGCCTCCTGGCCACAACTTTGCTGATGAGGTCCTCTGGGGCCATGTTTCTCTTCATTACCGGCCTCGGCGTCCTGTTTATCTCGACGAAGAGCAAATCCGTCCTGCTCGTTTGGCTGCTCCTCGCTGTCCCCCCTGCCTACATGGTCAGCCGCGGGACCGGATGGTGGACCGGCGAGAATCTGTCCGCCGCGATCGCCGACAAATTCAGTGCCGAGCGGGCCCAGTCCTTACAGTTCCGTTTCGACAATGAAACCATGCTGGTCAAAAAAGCCCTGGCCGGCACGTTTTTTGGCTGGGGCGGGTGGAACCGGTCGCGGGTCTTTGACCAGGACGGCCGGGATCTTAGCGTAACCGACGGCCTGTGGATTATCACCCTCGGGACCAAGGGCATTTATGGCCTTGTCCTGCTGACGCTGGTCATCTCGCTGCCGGTGTATCTGCTGCTCTATCGCACTGCCCCGGGCCAGTGGCGTACGGCGGAGTATGGGGCCGTCTCGGCCATGTCTGTTCTTTTGGCCCTGTACATGATCGACAACCTGCTGAACGGCATGGTCAATCCAATTTTCATGCTGTTCAACGGCGGAATATGCGGTCTGCTGGCAAAGGGAGTGTCCGGCGACGCTGCCGTTGCCGGGATGGTTCTGGAAAGGGGCGGGGCAGCCGCCACGGAAGACATGCGCTGGATCAACGCAACCTCCCGGCCACTGGCCACAAGGTTTCTCACCGCACCAAGGGGAAAAAAATGAATCTGCGGAATCTGCTGACGAAGGATATCTGGCTGAGTTGCTGGGGCGGTTGCGGAATAGTTGTCGTCGTGGCGACCCTGGTGCCGATGGGCGGCCACCCGCCGGGGGGGGCGGCGCAGATGGACAAGATAGCCCATTTCCTCGCATTTGTGCTGCTCATTGCCATTCCCCTGGCCAAATTCCCCAGTCGAAGAGTGGTCTTTTTCTGTACCGCCTTGATACCGATCCTGGGCATCTCTCTGGAATATCTGCAGCAATATATCAACGGCAGGAGTTTCAATGCGGAAGACATGCTCGCCAACAATATGGGGGTGCTGGCCCATAGCCGTCAAGCTAAGGCATTTAGTTGCCTAACATTGCAGCCAATATTTCATTCTCTTCAAAAGTTAACGAAGCTGCAAACACCTCTGGCGAATAACTCTTCCCCTTTTTCTTTTCCAACACATGTTTCTTGCTGCTAAGCTGTA
>CAMBBS010000040.1 GCA_945863875.1 Desulfopila aestuarii DSM 18488 | reverse complement strand
AAACTTCTCGACGAGGGTCAGGCTGGTGACAATATCGGCGCCCTTCTTCGCGGCGTGAAGCGGGAAGAGATCGAGCGAGGTCAGGTTCTTGCCGCCCCGAAGTCGATCACCCCGCATACCAAGTTCAAGTGCGAGTGCTATATTCTCGGCAAAGATGAGGGTGGCCGTCATACGCCGTTTTTCAATGGCTATCGACCGCAGTTTTATTTCCGAACCACAGATGTTACCGGAGTTGTTACTCTGGCCGACGGCGTTGAGATGGTTATGCCGGGCGACAATATCAGCGCTTCCGTTGAATTGATTACGCCGATTGCCATGGATGTCGGCCTGCGTTTTGCCATCCGTGAGGGTGGACGTACTGTTGGTGCCGGCGTCATCAGTGAAATTATTGCTTAAAGGTGTGTAATGATACCAACAGAAAAAATTCGTATCCGGCTGAAAGCGTATGATCATAAACTACTTGATCAATCTACTACCGAGATAGTTGAAACAGCCAGAAGAACAGGATCAGCAGTGGCAGGACCGATACCGTTGCCTACCACTATCAATAAATTCTGTGTTCTTCGTTCACCTCACGTGGATAAAAAATCTCGAGAACACTTTGAAATGAGAACCCATCGTCGGTTATTGGATATACTGGAGCCCACGCAGCAGACGATTGATCTGCTTATGAAGCTGGAGTTGTCCGCAGGCGTCGATGTCGAAATCAAGTTGCCGTAGCAGGCACGACGTAAAAGTAAATTGAAGCATCGGGTAATATTATGCCAAAGTCAATGGGTATATTAGGAAAAAAAGTTGGGATGACTCGCGTTTATGATGAAGTGGGTCAGGCGGTTCCGGTTACTGTTATCGAGGCTGGTCCGTGTAAAGTCCTTCAGGTGAAAACCGAAGCTACAGATGGATACAGTGCCATCCAGGTGGGTTTTGGTGATAAAAAGGCCAGCAGAGTGAACAAGGCGATCAGTGGTCATTTAAAAAAATCCAATTCCGATGGGTACTATTTCATTCGGGAATTCAGGGTTGCTGATATTTCGGCCTATGAAGTCGGTCAGGAAGTGAGTTTGGATGCCGTGGTCAAGGTTGGTGATAAGGTAGACGTTCAGGGAACCAGCAAGGGGCGTGGATTTCAAGGTGTCATCAAACGCCATGGTTTCAGTGGTGGTGGGTCCGGACATGGCTCCATGTTCCATCGTGCACCGGGATCCATTGGTTGCAGTGCCTATCCGGCTCGGGTCGTGAAAGGGAAAAAAATGCCCGGTCGAATGGGTAACGATACCGTGTTGCGCAAGAACGTGGTCGTGGTTGACGTTCGGTCTGAGGAAAACGTTGTACTCCTGAAGGGACCGCTTCCTGGAGCAAAAAACGGCCTGTTGAAGATTTTTAAGAAATAAGAGAAATGTGATCTGACAGGTTCGAGGAGATTAATATGTCTACTGTAAATATAGTTAACACCAAGAATGAGAGTGTTGGCGAAATTGAGCTGAACGACGCCGTGTTCAACCGTGAAGTAAAAGAGTATATCCTTCATGAAGTTGTTCGCATGCAACGTGCAGCAAAACGTTCAGGTAACGCCTGTACGAAAACGCGGGTTGAAGTAAGCGGCGGGGGAAGAAAACCCTGGCGGCAGAAGGGGACAGGACGAGCCAGAGCCGGTACGAATAGATCGCCTCTGTGGCGGGGTGGTGGAGTTGCTTTTGGTCCAAAACCCAGAGATTACAGCTTTAAGCTTAATCGCAAGGTACGACAGCAGGCGGTTTCAATGGCTCTTAGTGCCCGGTTTCAGGAAGGGAATCTTGTTGTCCTGGATAATTTCTCCATGGACCAGATTAAATCAAAGGATTTTGTCAACATAATGCGTGTTCTCGATATCGACAACGGCATCATCGTGACCGACAACGCCCCCGAGAGTTTGACCAAATCTTCACGTAATGTCAACGGCTACAAGGTAATGTCCTCGGAAGGACTCAATGTCTATGACCTGCTGCTGCACAAAAAAGTGATTCTGGTGCAACCGGTAATCGAAAGCCTTGAGAAGAGGTTAATGGCATGAAAAACATCTATAGTGTACTACAGGGGCCCTGCCTCACGGAGAAGGCTGCGTTGATGCAGGAGGAAGACGGGAAAATCGTTTTCAAAATACATCCCAAAGCGAACAAGATAGAAGTAAAAAATGCGGTTGAATTGATGTTCAATGTGAAGGTCAAGGATGTGAGAACAGTCAATCTTCACGGAAAAAAGAAACGGGTTGGAAAGACGATTGGCTTTACCAATGATTGGAAAAAGGCCTATGTAACCTTGTCGGAAGGAACTATTAACTTTGCGGATGAATTGTAGATAGTATCTTCTTCAAATTATACAATCATCTACCTTCTACATTGAAAGATTCTATCTAATCTAATAATGATGGAGCGATTGGGAAATCATGGCTATTAAAGTATACAAACCAACATCACCTGGTAAACGACAGCATGTGTCGTCTAAAAACCCGGACTTATCAACCAAAGGCCCGGAAAAGAGTCTCGTTTGCAGTCTCAATAAAACCGGAGGCCGGAATAATTACGGCCGCATCACCTCCCGACACATCGGCGGTGGACATAAAAGAAAATACCGTATCATTGATTTTAAGCGGAACAAGATTGATATTGATGCAGAAGTGATCGCAATCGAGTATGATCCGAACCGCTCGGCGAACATCGCCTTACTGAACTATAAAGATGGTGAAAAAAGATATATCCTTTCACCCGATGGTATAACGGTTGGCGACACTATTGTCGCCGGTGATACCGTCGATATTCAACCAGGCAACTGTCTGCCGCTGGTGAATATTCCGCTTGGTACGATTATTCATAATATTGAAATGAAAATCGGCAAAGGCGCCCAGATGGTCCGGAGTGCCGGAACTGCTGCTCAACTGATGGCTAAGGAGGGCGCTTATGTTCTTGTTCGACTGCCATCCGGAGAAGTAAGAAAGTTTAACAATAATTGTCGAGCCTGTATCGGTCAGGTTGGTAACCGTGAGCACGAAAGTCAAAAGCTCGGGAAGGCCGGCCGAAACAGATGGAAAGGAATTCGTCCGCATGTTCGCGGTGTTGCCATGAACCCTGTTGATCATCCGATGGGTGGTGGTGAAGGAAAGAGCTCGGGAGGCAGGCATCCATGTAGTCCATGGGGGGTTCCGTCTAAAGGCTTCAAGACCAGGAAAAAGAAGGCTTCTGACAGAATGATTGTCAAGAAGAGATCTTAAGTTACGAGGAGTTACGTATGTCACGCTCAATCAAAAAGGGTCCTTTCATCGATGATCATCTTCAAAAGAAAGTGACGGAAGCGTTTGAAAGCGGATCCAGGAAGGTTATCAAGACATGGTCAAGGCGATCCGATATTAGTCCCGAAATGGTTGGACTTACATTCGCTGTGCACAACGGTAAGAAATTCATTCCCGTTTTTGTTACAGAGAACATGGTCGGTCACAAACTCGGCGAATTTTCACCGACGCGAACCTTCTATGGCCATGCCTCGGACAAAAAAGGTAAAAGATAGTTAGAAATATTTCGTTTCTGGCAGGAATCATCAGGAGCTTTAACTATGGAAGCAACAGCCGTAGGAAAATATATTAGGATCTCTCCACAAAAGGCCCGTCTGGTCGCTGATGTGGTTCGGGGAATGGGGGTTGATCAGGCCATAACTACCCTTCGTTTCATGCCCAAAAAGGGAGCCGGTATAATTCAAAAGGTTATCGAGTCCGCGGTCGCCAACGCAACGCACGACGAGCAGGCGGATGTTGATAAACTGTATGTGAAGAAAATAGTCATTGACGGGGGGCCATCGCTTAAAAGGATTCGTCCCAGAGCGCAAGGAAGAGCTACAGGTATCATTAAGAGATCAAGCCATATCACAGTCGTTCTGGATGAGAGCTAGTCTGTTAACAGCAGCAATGATACTTTGGAAATTCTAAACATTAATAGAACAATGGATTTGTTGGAGGACTGTTTTGGGGCAGAAGGTTAATCCACTCGGACTAAGACTGAATATTACCCGGACCTGGGATTCAATCTGGTATGCTGATAAGGAATATTCCACTTATCTGATTGAAGACCAAAAAATTAAGAAGTTTCTCAAGAACCGTCTGCAACACGCCGGCCTGTCCAAAGTGAAGATTGAAAGGACAGGCGAGCAGGTTCGGATTAAGCTTTTCACCGCCCGACCAGGAATAGTGATCGGCAAGAAAGGCGCGGAAATTGAGATACTCAAAAAAGAGCTTGAAAAACTCATTACTCGCAAAGTAACACTTGATATTCAGGAAGTTCGTCGTCCTGAAGCGGATGCTCAACTTGTTGCGGAAAATATTGCTCAGCAGCTTATTCGGCGTATTGCCTTTCGTCGGGCGATGAAAAAAGCGGTAAGCTCTGCACTGAGATTTGGCGTGCAAGGCATAAAAATCTCCTGTTCCGGTCGATTGGGCGGCGCGGAGATGTCACGATGTGAGTGGGTTCGTGAAGGTAGGGTACCCCTGCATACCTTGCGAGCCGATGTCGACTACGCTTTAGCTGAAGCCAATACTACCTATGGAATTATAGGTGTAAAGGTGTGGATATTCAATGGCGAAGTCCTGAGCGACACCGATAAAGGGACGGCGCAGTAAGCACACTGTTCAAGGGATTCCATAAATTATTTGGAGTAAAAGATGTTAAGTCCTAAAAAGGTAAAACATAGAAAAGTTTTCAAAGGAAGATCCAGAGGAGTTGCCTCCCGCGGTTCCTCGATCTCCTTCGGTGATTATGCCCTCAAGGCGACCATATGTGGCTTTATGTCGGCACAGCAGATCGAAGCGGCACGTATTACTATCAACAGGACAATGAAACGTGGCGGAAAGGTGTGGATTCGAGTTTTTCCAGACAAGCCATTAACTTCTAAACCTGCTGAAACCCGTATGGGTAAAGGTAAGGGAGCCCCCGAGTCATGGGTAGCTAAAGTAAAGCCTGGAACGATTCTTTATGAAATCACAGGAGTAAGTGAGGAACTTGCAATAAAAGCATTGACCCTCGCTGGTAATAAGCTGCCATTTTCGACCAAGGTCGTAACAAAGAGAGGTACGTTATGAAAACGGAAGAAATCCGTAAGATGTCCGCACATGATCTTGATAAAAAAATAAAGGATCTGCGCGAAGAATTGGGAAAGCTCTCTTTTCAACATCGTATACGGCCTCTCGAAGATACATCTCGACTGAAGAAAATTAGAAAAGAAATTGCTAGAATCGAAACCATAAAATTGCAAGCTGTCAACTGACGAATCGTTAGGAAATTTAGTGCGGTATGGTCGGGTTCTAAAAAACATCACTAATTGACTAAATTATGAGTGAAATAAATAAATCGAGAAAGACAAGAACCGGTTCTGTTGTCAGCAACAGAATGGAAAAGAGTGTTGTCGTTCGTGTAGAGCGCAAGGTTCGCCATAAACTATATGGTAAATTTATGAAAACCAGTGTCAAGTATTTGGCCGATGATCCTGAGAACCTTTGCAATATCGGAGACACCGTTCTTATTGAAGAATGTCGACCGCTGAGCAAGAGAAAGCGATGGCGGGTCAAAACGATACTGGAACAGGCGGTGTGATACCGGCCTCAAGTGGTAAGTCGATAGAAACGACTTGTTTCGGATGAGATATCAGGTGAAATTATGATACAGACAGAAACAGTACTTAATGTTGCTGACAATTCCGGTGCCAAAAAAGTGCTGTGCATCAGGGTGCTTGGCGGTTCCGGTAAACGGTATGCAACAATCGGCGATGTCATCGTCGTGACCGTAAAAGAGGCTATACCCAACGCCAAAGTAAAGAAAGGCGATGTCATGAAGGCCGTTATCGTTCGCACCGCGAAAGAAATGAAGCGGATGGACGATACCTGGGTCAAGTTTGATGATAACGCGGCAGTTTTGCTGGCGACCTCGGGTGAACCAGTTGGTACTCGTATATTTGGACCGGTCGCTCGAGAATTAAGAAACCAAGGGTTCATGAAAATTATATCTTTGGCCCCAGAGGCACTGTAAGCCGCTGTACAGGCATTGAGTAAAGATACATTGATTGGATAAAGGTAGAGCAATGAGACAGGGTAGAACATACCTGAAAAAAAATGATCAGGTTGAAGTGATTGCCGGTAAAGATAAGGGCAGAGTTGGAAAAGTTCTTCGGGTCCTTCGCGATAAAGACAAGGCGGTGGTCGAGCGTATTAATTTGATTAAACGACACACGAAGCCTAAAGAGATGAATCAACAGGGCCAGATTGTGGAAAAAGAGGCACCAATTCACGTTTCCAATCTCCAGCTCATTTGTCCTGAATGCACCAAAACCGGTCGCATAGGCAAGAAGGTCCTCGATGATGGTACCAAGGTACGCTATTGCAAGAGTTGTGGCGAATCCATCGAGAGTAAATCATAGATTATCAATAATGGTACGCTAGGAGTTATACATGGGTGCGCTTAAAGATATGTATATAAATGAGTGTGTTCCTGCACTCAAGGAGGAATTTGGCTACACGAATGCCATGCAGATTCCTCAGGTTAAAAAAATAGTTCTCAATATGGGTTTGGGCGAAGCTGTCCAGAACCCGAAAATCGTGGAGGGTGCGGCTGAAGAGCTCAGTAGAATCGCCGGTCAAAAGGCGATCATCACCAAAGCGAAGAAGTCGATCGCAACCTTTAAGTTGCGTGAAGGAATGCCGATTGGTTGTTGTGTCACCCTGCGTGGTGATAGAATGTACGATTTTTTCAGCAAGTTGGTAAATATCGCCCTGCCTCGAGTACGGGATTTCCGGGGACTGTCTCCAAAAGGCTTTGACCGGCGCGGAAACTATTCAATGGGCGTGACGGAACAGATAATTTTTCCGGAAATTGATTACGACAAGATAGATAAAATTAAGGGGCTGAACATCACTATCGTCACCTCGGCAAAAACTGATGCAGAGGGACTTGCTCTTCTGAAGATGCTGGGAATGCCCTTTAAAAAATAACTCATTTCAATTTCAGAAATTCACTTTACTAGAGATAATTTGGAGGTCGGTTTGGCTAAGAAATCCATAATTGCAAAAGCACAGCGAAAACCAAAATTTGGCGTGCGAAAGTATAATAGATGTCCACTTTGTGGGCGTCCAAGAGCGTTCATCAGAAAATTTGGTGTGTGTCGAATTTGCTTCCGTAAACTGGCGTCCAGCGGTGAAATTACTGGTGTGACTAAATCAAGTTGGTAGAGATTTGTTTCTCACTGTTTGAACCCGTTTACAATTTAGAAAAATAAGGAGTGTTCGCTATGTCAATGAGCGATCCCCTGGCAGATATGCTGACCAGGATAAGAAATGCAGTAATGGCAAAGTTTGATTCGGTTGAAATGCCTACCTCCACTGTCAAAGTAGATGTTGCGAAGGTGCTTAAGTCCGAAGGGTTCATTGGAAACTACCAGGTTATTCCTGGAAAAATTCAAGGCACTCTAAAAATTGATCTGAAATACGGACCGGACCATGAGTGCGTTATCACCGGAATTAAAAGGGTGAGCAAACCTGGACTTCGCAAGTATGCCAAGGCGGACGCTATTCCTAAGGTGTTGAATGGACTAGGGGTCGCCATTATATCTACTTCAAAAGGTGTTGTGACTGATAAGACAGCCAGAACGCTGAATGCAGGTGGTGAGATAATTTGTGAGGTCTGGTAGACCCGCGGATAACGGAGGAAATTATGTCTCGTATTGGTAAACAACCAATTCCGGTACCCGCTGGGGTGAAAGTTGAGCTGGCTGGTCAACTTCTTACGGTTACCGGAGCAAAGGGTACTTTAAAGCGTGAAATAGTCCAGGATATCGACGTTCAGATCCAGGACAATATAATTCATGTCAGTAATCGGGTCGAAAACACCAGGGTTAATGCTTTTCGGGGCCTTACGCGAACTTTGATCAATAACATGATCATCGGGGTCGTCGACGGGTTCAAAAAAGTTTTGATCATTGAAGGTGTCGGCTATAAGGCGAATGTCAGTGGAGCCACATTGACGCTCAATGTCGGCTATTCCAACCCCGTCAATTTTCAACTGCCGAATGAAGTTTCTGCAACGGTCGAAGGAAACACCAAGGTGGTCGTTGAATGTATCGATAAGGAACTGCTTGGACTTGTTGCATCAAGAATCCGCCAGGTACGCAAGCCTGAGCCCTATAAAGGGAAAGGCATTCGATATGAAGGCGAATATATTATCAGAAAAGTCGGCAAATCCGGCTCAAAATAATTTGTCTTTTCGAACAGGTCAAAAATAAACTGAATGGTAAATTGCAATGGCTAAGACGAATCCGAAGACCATAGCTAAGGCGAAACGTGTCAGCCGGATAAGAAAGAAGATCTCCGGTACCAGTGAACGCCCCAGGTTGAGAGTTTTTAAGAGTAATAAACACATGTATGCGCAAATCATCGACGATGCAGCCGGACATACACTGGTAAGTATGTCAACCGTCGATAAAGAGTTTGCGCTGGGGGAAGAAAAAGGAAAGGTTGGAGCGGCAAAGAAAATAGGTATAATGCTTGCCATTCGCGCCAAGGCCGCCGGAATAAGCAAAGTGGTATTTGATCGCGGTGGATCAATTTATCACGGCCGGGTTAAGTCGCTTTCCGATGGTGCTCGGGAAGGTGGGCTTGAATTCTAATGATTTTTATTATAACGGGGGTGTCCCTTGTCTGATTTCAAACGTTCCAAAAGTGTTGCTACTGAGGAACTGATCGAAAAGATTGTTTTTATCAACCGGGTTGCAAAAGTTGTAAAAGGTGGTCGTCGTTTCAGCTTTAGCGCCATTGTCGTAGTTGGCGATGGTAAAGGCAAAGTCGGATACGGCCTCGGCAAAGCCAACCAGGTTCCTGAAGCCATCCGGAAAGGTGTTGAGAAGGCACGCAAAAGTATGTTTTCCGTCTGTCTGACAGAGAATTCTATTCCGCATCAGGTTGTCGGTAAGTTTGGCGCTGGAAAAGTATTACTCAAGCCGGCGTCTGCCGGTACGGGGCTCATCGCCGGTGGTCCGGTCAGAGCGGTACTGGAGGCAGCTGGGGTTTCCAATATACTCACTAAATGCCTCGGATCACACAATCCGCATAATATGGTAAAAGCTACCCTGGGTGGCTTGCGCGAATTGCGTACAGCGCAGAATATAGCGGATTTACGCGGAAAAACCATAGAAGAAATAACTGCTTAATCACAACGTTGGCGAAGTCGGAGATGAGTTTCGACCGCCTCTGTTGTCTAATATTTGATTAAAAGAAGGTAGTCAAATGGCCGAGACAATTACTTTTACTCTGGTAAAGAGTGGCATTGGCAGTACCAAGAAAATCAATGCCACCTTAACAGGGCTGGGGCTCACCAAAATGAATAAAACAATTACAAGAAAAGATACCCCCGAGATCAGGGGCATGCTGAATAAAGTATCGCATCTTGTTCGTATGGAGGAGATATAGCATGCTAACCTTAGCCAATCTTTCTCCCAAAGCCGGCTCGACCAAACAACCCAAACGTGTTGGTAGAGGCCCCGGCAGCGGGCATGGAAAAACAGCAGGGCGTGGTCACAAGGGATTCAAATCCCGATCCGGATCCGGTGTTAAACCTGGTTTTGAGGGTGGCCAAATGCCTCTGCAGCGTCGTCTGCCGAAACGAGGCTTTACAAACATCTTCAAAAAAGAATACGCACTCGTCTCCCTCACCCAGCTGAATGGCCTCGAGGGTGAGCAAGAAATTACTGTTGAGACCCTGGTTTCAGCAGGGATGGTTAAAAAAGGGATGCTGGTCAAGGTTCTGGCCAATGGTGAGGTAACCAAGCCCTTGAAAATACAGGTAGATAAAATGAGTAAAGCTGCTCAGATTAAGATTGAGACTGCAGGTGGAACGGTAGTTACCGCTGAACAGTAAGAATCTCCATGCGCTTTTATCTCCTCTGAAGAGATCCAAGAAACTTTTATAGAGCTGTTTCGTCAATAGGTATAAATAATGAGTGGATTGCAGAGTGCTGCAAATATACCAGAGCTGCGAAGGCGGGTGTTGTTTACGCTGATCATGCTCGCCGTGTACAGAATGGGTGTACAGATCCCAACCCCTGGAATCAACGGTGAGGCGCTGTCGGCTTTTTTCAATCTCAATGCCGGTACGCTGTTTGGCATGTTTAATATGTTTTCCGGCGGAGCCCTGGAGAATTTTTCCATCTTCGCTCTGGGCATCATGCCTTATATCAGTGCCTCTATTATCATTCAGCTGTTGACTGTGGTGATTCCACAACTCGAGGCTCTGAAAAAAGAAGGTGCGTCCGGCACCCGAAAGATCACCCAATACACCAGGTACGGCACGGTGTTTCTGAGTATCATTCAGGGCACCTTCATTGCCGTCGGATTGGAAGGCATGACTGGACCCGGGGGGGAGGCCATTGTACTCGATCCTGGTATTCAGTTTAAGCTCATGACCATGCTGACACTCACCTCCGGGACCGCCTTCATCATGTGGCTTGGGGAACAGATGACGGAAAGAGGCATTGGCAATGGCATCTCCCTGATCATCTTCGCCGGCATTGTCGCCCGAGGGCCGGCTGCCATTGTCAACTCTATTCAGCTGGTCAAAGCCGGGGAGATCTCGCTCTTTTTTGTTCCTCTTCTCGTTCTGTTCATGCTGGCGGTGGTGGCGACCATCGTCTTTTTTGAAACCTCGCAGAGAAGAATTCCTATCCAGTACGCGAAAAGGGTTGTTGGCAGAAAGGTGTATGGCGGTCAGAGCTCGCATCTCCCGCTTAAAATTAATATAGCAGGGGTTATACCACCAATTTTTGCATCCTCGATCATGATGTTTCCCGCTACTATCGGCAGTTTCATCCAAGTTGACTGGGTGCAGCGTGTTTCCGCGGCTATGTCACCGGGGACTATCTATTATTATATCTGCTATATTGGCATGATCGTTTTCTTCTGTTTCTTTTATACAGCGGTAACTTTTAAGCCAGATGATGTGGCAGAAAATCTGAAAAAAAATGGCGGGTTTATTCCTGGCATTCGCCCCGGTAAAAAGACTGCCGAATTTATAGATAAAGTTCTTACCAGGCTGACTGTAGTGGGGGCTATTTATCTCAGTACCGTGTGTGTGTTACCGACCATATTGATCTCTAAATTTAATATACCTTTTTTCTTCGGGGGTACGGCCTTGTTGATCGTTGTTGGTGTCGGCATTGATACCATTTCCCAGATCGAATCGCATCTCCACATGCGTAATTATGAAGGGTTTATGAAGCAGGGCCGGATCAAAGGGCGCAGGTAGAGCGAGTGACAGTTTCCGATGGTAAAGGTCGGAGCGGAAATATCATCATTAAAACCGCCGATGAAATTCTGCTCCTGCGCGAAGCTAATCAGATAGTAGCGGAAACATTGACGATGCTGGGCAAAGTTATTCAACCTGGCATGACCACCTGGGAACTTGATTATCTAGCCGAAGAGCTGTGTGTCAAAAGAAAGGCGCAACCCGCTTTTAAAGGGTATCGGGGTTTCCCCGGCAGCCTCTGTGTCTCCGTTAACGAGGAAGTTGTGCACGGCATCCCTTCGCGGAAGAAAAAGCTTCAAAAAGGCGACATAATTTCCATAGATTTTGGTGTGCTGTATAGAGGATACTACGGGGACTCGGCGATAACTGTACCGGTAGGTGTGATTGGTGAGGCTGTACAGAAATTAGTAGACACAACCAGTAACAGCCTGCAGAAAGGTATCGAACAGGCTGTAGTCGGTAATAGAATCAGTGATATATCAAAGGCTATACAGGATTGCGTCGAGGGCTGTGGATTTTCCGTCGTCAGACAATTCGTCGGCCACGGCATTGGCACGCAACTGCATGAAGCACCTGAGATTCCTAATTTCCATCAGGGAGAGCGGACCGTAAGATTATTGCCTGGAATGGTGTTGGCCATTGAGCCAATGGTTAACATGGGAACACATAAGGTAAAAGTGCTGAGGGATGGGTGGACTGTTATCACCATGGACAAAAAACCATCTGCTCATTTTGAACACTCCATTGCCGTAACTGAAAATGGGCCGCTCATTCTGAGTTCTCGAGAAAAGTAATGGCCCGGTAAAATATTTCTTCTCTTTTGTTCGAAGTTATATTATACTGGTGCCTTTTTAACTGAACTTTGAATTTTTCAGGATAATTCATGTCAAAAGAAGAAGCAATTGAAGTAGAAGGCACAATTATAGAACCGCTTCCAAACGCGATGTTTCGTGTTGAGCTTGATAACGGTCATAAAGTGCTGGCCCATATTTCCGGAAAAATGCGTATGCATTTTATTAAAATATTGCCTGGGGATAGGGTGACAATAGAACTTTCTCCTTATGATCTTAATAGGGGAAGAGTTACGTTTCGGGCAAAGAATGCCAAAAAGAAAAAATAGAGAGTTTGTTTATCATGAAAGTACGCGCGTCTGTAAAAAAAATGTGCAGTGATTGTAAGATCTTCAAGCGCAACGGTATCGTTCGCGTTTCCTGTAAGATAAAAAAACATAAACAGAGGCAGGGATAAACAGGTATTGCCGCTTTTAATTACCTACTTCTTTTAAGGAGATGTACCTTGGCACGTATAGCAGGAATAGACCTTCCAAAAAATAAGCACATGGATCGGGCGTTAACTTACATACACGGTATTGGGTTGACCTCTGCTCGAAAGATACTTGAAAAAGTAGATCTTCCTTTCACCATGAACAGTGACGATCTTGACGGTGATGATGTTAACCGCATCAGGAAGGTACTCGAAGACGAGTATGTTGTTGAAGGTGACCGTCGACGGGAAGTATCCATGGACATCAAGAGATTGACGGATCTGGGATGTTACAGAGGACGTCGTCATCGCATGGGATTGCCTTGTCGTGGACAGAAGACCAAAACCAATGCTCGTACCCGGAAAGGACCGCGCAGAAATGCGGGCCGTCGGAAATAATTGAACTTAATACAGGTGTAAGTTATGGCTGTGGCTAAAAAAAGAAAGGTGAAAAAGAACATACCGGAAGGGATTGTTTTTATTTATTCAACTTTCAATAATACGATCGTGACTATTTCCGATAAACAGGGGAATGTCGTTTCCTGGTGTAGCGCCGGTGTCCTCGGTTTTAAAGGCTCGCGCAAAAGTACTCCCTTTGCAGCGCAAAACGCCTTGGCGGATGCGGCAAAAAAAGCCGCTGATGTCGGGATGCGTAAAGTTGAAGTGAAGGTTAAGGGTCCTGGGCCTGGACGGGAAGCTGCTCTACGTGCCCTGATCAATACCGGATTCGAGGTAAGCAGGATATATGATGTTACGCCTATCCCTCACAATGGATGCAAACCTCCTAAACGCCGCAGAGTATAACGGCAGTATAAAACTGTTATAGAATTTAACCCCTAGGAATGGGATAAGCACCTGCAGAAACTTTCTCTCGCAAGAGGCTCGGTAACTACAAGGTGCTAATGAAAATGGAGGCCTACGTTGGCTAGAAATATTGGTGCTGCATGCCGTCGATGCAGAAGAGAAGGACTGAAATTATACCTCAAGGGTGACCGGTGTTATTCCGATAAATGTTCGTTCGAAAGAAGAGCATTCGGGCCGGGGCAGCATGGACAAGCGCGATTTAAAAAGCTGTCAGACTATGCCGTTCAGCTCAGGGAAAAGCAGAAGGTGAAGAGTATCTATGGCATGCTCGAAGGGCAATTTCGTCTGAATTTTCAAAAAGCAGACGGGCAAAAAGGTGTAACGGGCGAGAACTTGCTCATCCTGATTGAACGACGTCTTGATAATACGATATTCCGTGCCGGCTTCGCCTCTTCGAGAAAACAGGCACGACAGATCGTGCGGCATAATCATATCCAGATCAATGGTCGTAAGGTCAACATCCCATCCTTTCTCGTGTCAGCAGGTGATGTCGTCACGTTAAAGGAGAAGAGCCGTGCAAACACCGTCATCAATGAAAATCTGGAAGCGGTTGTCAGACGAGGAATTCCAAGTTGGCTCGAATTGGAAAAAGATGCCTATAAGGCGACGGTAAAAGCTCTACCAAACAGAGAAGAGTTGACCTTGCCGATCCAGGAGCAGCTTATCGTCGAACTCTACTCCAAATAATGGAGTAGGTGTTACAGGGTATACGGTCATATACCGCAGATCCTGTCACCCCAATGAAAACTCTTGCTCTAGGGAGGGTCTCCCTGTGGTACCGCGAGACTCTTTGAGCACCCCTTTCGGGTATAAGTACTTCAACTAAATTCAGTCCATGGACGAGGATATGAATTTTACGGTACTCATAAGACCTATACTACTTTATTAGTAGAAACGCAGAGAAGGAAATTATGACTCAAGTTGCCGACGAAAAAATACCGTTTCACCGAAATTGGCACGAGCTGATAAAACCTGAGAAGTTAGAGGTTGACAGAGAGAAGTATACCGATATCTATGGTAAGTTTATATGTCAGCCGCTCGAGAGAGGATTCGCAACCACAATTGGAAACAGCCTGCGGCGGATTCTCCTGTCATCTATTCAGGGAGCAGCAATTACTTCGGTGAAAATCGATGGTGCTCTGCACGAGTTCACTTCCATGAAGGACATCATGGAAGATGTCAGTGAGATAATTCTCAATCTCAAACTAGTACGCATCAAACTGCACTCTGCCGACTCGCAGAGGGTTGTTATCGATAAAACTGGCCCTGGAATCGTCACTGCCGGTGATATTGTTGAATCCGGGTTTGTTGAGGTGATGAATAAGGACCAGGTGATATGCACGCTTACCGGTGCAACCACTTTTCACGCCGAGATGACCGTTGAGTGGGGCAAGGGCTATCAACCGGCCGAGAAGATGGATAAAGAAAACCTCTCAATTGGTCAGATACCTATTGATGCGATCTTTACACCTGTCAAGAAAATTATATATAGTACTTCTCAAGCGCGGGTAGGACATCAAACGGACTATGATAAACTGATCATTGAGATTGAAACGGATGGAAGTTTGCGGCCTGAGAATGCCCTGGCATACGCCGCTAAAATCTTGAAGGAACAGCTGACGATTTTCATCAATTTCGATGAGGAGGAAGCAGAACCTGCCGTCCTTCCGGAAAAAAATGGCGATGCTGAACCGTTGAATCCCTATTTAGATAAACCGGTTGAAGATCTCGAGCTCTCCGTTCGATCTGCTAATTGTCTGAAAAACGCTGATATCAATTACATTGGCGACCTTGCTCAGAAAACCGATCAGGAAATGCTTAAGACAAAGAATTTTGGACGCAAGTCGCTCAATGAGATAAAGGCTCTGCTCTCAGAAATGGATCTGACGCTGGGAATGAAGTTTGAGAGCTGGATTCCTCCGCATCAGCGTGCAGAAAAAGAGGAAGGGTAGCGAATAGAGTATTCGCCACAATTTATTATTTAGAGAAAGTTACCGTATCAGGTTTTAGGCAGTAGCTGAGGATATAGAGATGAGACATAAATTAACAGGCAGAAGATTAGGACGTACCACTTCACACCGGATGGCAATGTTCAGAAATATGGCCACCTCTCTGTTTGAGCATGAGCGCATTGTCACTACGGCCGAAAAGGCAAAAGAACTCCGACCGATTGCTGAAAAAATGATTACCTTGGGCAAAAGAGGTGATCTGCATGCAAGAAGACAGGCGCTGGCATTCATCCGGAGCAAGGATGTGGTTGAAAAACTTTTCACCGTTATAAAAGACAAGTTTGCCGACCGGAATGGTGGCTACACCAGGATACTACAAACCGGCATAAGAAAAGGTGATGCCGCTGGTATGGCCATCATAGAACTGGTCGGCTATGAAGAGGTTATCGAGACTGTCGACACCGTCAAGTCTGATAGTTGAGTACGTTAGCATAATTGGTTAAAGCTGGCTGGGGCATATGTTCCTGCCAGCTTTTTTTTTGCTGAACGTTTTTTGTTGAGGGTGAGATTGGATAATTGCAATAAATCATTTCCCGATGGAATGGTGCCGCTGGGTACGGGTGAATTTCAATTCGCCTGCCATCCCGGAGTCGGCTGTTTTACAATTTGTTGTCGAAATGTTGACTTGATTCTCTATCCTTATGACATTATTCGACTGAAACATGCCCTTCATCTTGACTCGGAAACATTTATGCGTGGTCATACTGTTCTGGAAGCGGGGGATAACCCTTACTTTCCGACAGTAAAGCTCAAATTAAACCAAGATGATGCAAAGGCCTGTCCCTTTCTTTCGACAACCGGCTGTTCCGTTTATGCGGATCGTCCTTCAGCCTGTAGAACATATCCTCTCGAAAGAGCAGTAGATCGCTCGAGTGCCGCAGGTAAAGCCGCTGAATATTATTTTTTGACCAGGCATGAATATTGTCTTGGCCATAGAGAAGATAGTCGTCTTACCGTCAATCGCTGGATCAGAACGCAACGACTTATCGATTACAACGCCATGAATGCTTTATGGGCGGAAATAGATACGGTTTTCCGCCAAAACCCATGGAAAGGCGAAGGGGCTGCAGGCGAAAAACAGCAACTGGCATTTATGGTTTGCTATAATATTGATGGGTTTCGACGTTTTGCCGAGACCCATCACCTTGTGAAACAATTTAAAATTGACCGGGATTTTAAAAATCGAATAGCCAAAGAAGATGCTGAATTACTTAAATTCGGCTTTCAATGGCTCAAGCTGCTTCTTACCGGGAGAAGCTCTTTGGTAGGAAAATAAGATTTATCTGGGCGATCATATAACCATGAGTTGCAAAACAATGAAACTAATGGTAGACAGTGACGTTGTCCCAAACACATAGCAGACTGAGGTGGTTTGCTGTCAAAAACACACATCTTCGCTCACAGCTGGTGTCGGAGAACATGCTACGAATGTTCGCGATTACAGAAGGTGGAGGAAAAACCAGAATCGGAGAAAATTATGGTACATGCTACAGTAAAAGATATGCTCAAGGCCGGTGTGCATTTCGGCCATCAAACGAGGCGCTGGAACCCGAAAATGAAGCCGTATATATACGGCCCGCGTAACGGAATTTACATCATCAACCTTGATGTAACGAAACGACTCTTTGATAAGGCCTGCGATTTTATCACCGCTGAAGTAAAGAGTGGCGGCTCCGTGCTCTTTGTCGGCACAAAGCGACAGGCCCAGGCCATCATCAGTGACGAGGCCAAACGTGCCGGGATGTTTTACGTCGATCATCGCTGGCTCGGCGGCATGCTCACCAATTTTCAGACAATCAAGAATAGCATCGACAGACTGAAATCCATTGAATCCATGCAGGCCGACGGTTCCATAAACCGCTTCCCGAAAAAAGAGATCCTGCTCATGGAAAAGGAGCGCATCAAGCTGGAGAGAAACGTTGGTGGCATTAAAAACATGCGTTCTCTGCCGTCCGTGCTGTTTGTTGTCGATCCACGCAAGGAAGCGATAGCGGTCAGTGAAGCCAAAAAACTTGGCATCCCGGTAGTGGCCATGGCCGATACCAACTGTGATCCTGATAATATCGACTTTGTTATTCCGGGTAACGACGATGCCATCAGGTCTATCCGCCTGATCAGCTACCACGTTTCCGAAGCGGTGCTTACCGGGCAGGCCCTGCGCGATGGTGAAGACGCCTCCGAGGAAGCAATTGCTGCGGCAATGGGTGGAACGGAGAGTGAAATGCCGGGTGAGGCAAGCGAAGCCTCGGCATAACCTTATCTGAGCTCGTCTTGGTTGGCTCCGGTAAAGGCAAGTATTGTTAATGTAAAGGGGGCTGTCCTGGGACTGCCCCTTTTTCGTATGTATACGTCTTGAATCAGTTTTCAAAACAACTGTTACGGTTGTCGTGAAAAACAAAAATATTACTCAAAAGAAAGACAAAGGAGATTTACCATGGCAATTACAAGTAAGATGGTAAAAGATCTGCGGGATAAAACTCAAGCGGGTATGATGGATTGCAAAAAGGCCCTTGAGAAAACCGATGGTGACATGGAAAAAGCTGTTGATTTGCTGCGTCAGAAAGGATTGGCTATTGCAGCCAAGAGGGCGGGTCGCGCCACGAGTGAAGGCGTTATTGAAACCTATATCCATGCCGGTGGAAAGCTGGGGGTCATGGTCGAGCTTGGTTGCGAAACTGATTTTGTTGCTAAAAACGATGACTTCAGGGAATTTGCCCGTGATATCGCCATGCATATCGCCGCGGCAAACCCTATAGCCATTTCGCGGGAAGAAGTGCCGGCCGCTGTGATCGCTCGTGAAAAAGATATCTATATCCAGCAAGCTATCGATTCAGGCAAACCCCAGGCCATTGCCGAGAAAATGGTAACCGGAAAAATCGAAAAATTCCTCGCCGAAATAGCCCTGCTGGAGCAGAAATTCGTCAAAAATCCGGAAATTTCCATCCAGGATCTGTTGAATGCCCTTGTTGGCAAGATTGGCGAAAATATCTCCATCAAAAGATTCGCCCGTTTTCAGATCGGTGTAGAATAACATCCCCCCATCAGGTGGACAGTGCCAATGTCCACCTGTGTAAAGATGGAGGCCTTTGTCTTGCTCATTTCTTTTTCGAGGTAAAATACTATGACCGAAAAGTTACAGTACAAGCGAATACTGCTGAAGCTCAGTGGAGAGGCTCTCATGGGGAACGATGCCTATGGCATCAACACCAAAATTCTCGAGTTTGTTGCTGCTGAAGTAAAAGAAGTGGTGGCGATGGGGGTTGAGCTTGGTCTGGTCATTGGCGCCGGGAATATTTTCAGGGGTGTCGCCGGGGCAAGTAAGGGTATGGATCGCACAACTGCTGATAATATGGGTATGCTCGCCACGGTTATGAATAGCCTGGCCATGCAGGATGCCCTGGAAAGAGCCGGTGTTATTACGCGGGTCATGTCGGCTATTCCCATGCAATCAGTTTCCGAGCCTTATATAAGGCGAAGGGCGACGAGGCATCTCGAAAAGGGGCGAGTGGTGATTTTTGCCGCGGGCACTGGAAACCCCTATTTTACCACAGATTCCGCAGGAGTGCTCCGAGCTCTGGAAATTGATGCCGATGTGGTTATCAAGGCAACGAAGGTGGATGGAGTGTACGATATGGACCCCGTCCTCTACCCAGAGGCCGTTAAATTTGATCGACTTACCTATGATGATGTCTTAAAGAAGGGTTTGCGGGTGATGGATGCCGCCGGAATAGCCTTGGCCAAAGAAGATAATCTGCCAATCATGGTCCTGGACATGGCGGTATCGGGGAATATCAAACGTGCTGCCATGGGTGAAAATGTCGGTACGCTGATAACATCTTAAATCCCGATAGATCAACTGAAAAAAGCCGAGGTGAAATCATGAATGAAGTGATCTTAGAGACGTCTGATAAGATGGAAAAGAGTGTTGAGGCCTTCAAGAAAGAACTGTCGAAGGTGCGTACCGGCCGGGCCTCTTTGTCCATTCTTGATGGTATTTTTGTCGATGCCTACGGCAGTTCCATGCCGCTCAATCAAGTCGGCACCATCACTATCCCGGAGAGTAGAATGATTGTCATTCAGCCCTGGGACCCTCAGATGCTCCCAGCTATAGAAAAAGCTATTCTCAAATCCGATATCGGCCTTAATCCAATCGGTGACGGCAAGGTTATTCGTCTGAATATTCCCCAACTGACCGAAGAGAGGCGCAAGGATCTGGTGAAATCGGTGCGAAAGGTTGCCGAGGAATTTCGTGTGGCCATCCGGAATATCCGCCGAGAATCCATCGAGATCCTGAAAAAGCAGAAAAAGGACAAGGAAATCTCCGAAGACGAACTGTTTAAGTTTCAGGATGAAGCGCAGAGTGAAACAGATTCGTATATTAAACAGATTGATGAAGTAACCGCCAACAAAGAAAAAGAAGTAATGGAGGTCTGATCCCCTTCACCAGGCCATTGCTGGAATTTTCGCAAACGATATGAACGGGTCTTGTATGTCTGGCACTTGCACAATTGATTTGAATCGCCTTCCTCGTCACGTTGCGATTATCATGGACGGAAATGGCAGATGGGCCCAGAAAAGGAAACAACCCCGGTTGTTTGGTCATAGAGCCGGGGCACAATCGGTGCAGAATATTGTCGAAACGTGTCGGGAAATAGGTATCGAGTATCTTACCTTGTATGCATTTTCTTCGGAAAACTGGCGTCGACCGGAGCAGGAAGTCAGCGGATTAATGACCATCCTG
This sequence comes from Desulfopila aestuarii DSM 18488, assembly GCA_945863875.1. Taxonomy (GTDB): domain Bacteria; phylum Desulfobacterota; class Desulfobulbia; order Desulfobulbales; family Desulfocapsaceae; genus Desulforhopalus_A; species Desulforhopalus_A aestuarii_A. The sequence goes on along the minus strand of CAMBBS010000040.1, from coordinate 16,888 downwards.
AAAAATTATCTCGAATCGGAATTGGCCCGGATGCAAAAAAATGATATCCGGCTCATGTCCATCGGTGATCGGCAAAAGTTGCCGGATACCGTGCGGGAATCTCTGGAAAGGGTGATCGAGGCAACGTCGGGCAACTCCAAGCTTACCTTGAATCTTGCGCTCAGCTACGGCGGCCGTGACGAGATTGTTCGGGCGGTAAGGGCGATAAGCGCGCGTTGTCTCCAGGGAGAAATTGTCCCCGAGCAGGTATCGGATCAAATGATAAGCGAAAATCTTGATACCAGCTGCATGCCCGATCCGGACCTGTTGATACGCACCGGAGGCGAAGCGAGGTTGTCAAATTTTCTGCTCTGGCAAGTATCCTATGCCGAGATTTATTTTACTGAAACCATGTGGCCCGATTTTCGAAGAGAGGTCTTTTTACAGGCTCTCCTGGAATATCAGTCTCGGGAGAGGCGGTTCGGGCGTACCGGCGAACAGCTGCTTTGTGAATAGCTCATGCAACGTATTGTCCCTGGAATATTGATTGCTGGTTTCTGGCTTCTCCTGTTGCTGCAAGGGTCGATCCTCCAGTTTTGTCTTGTCCTTGTCCCGATAGTCCTTGTCGCCGCCAATGAGTATGTGCACATGGTCGACAGGCGGACGACTGTTCCTGCCGAACGGTGGCTTGTCAATTGCATCCTCGCCGCTCCGGTCGCGGTGACCTGCCTGCGTCCCCATACCGCGACGCTGCTTCTGACCACCTTGGGATCGTTTCTCGCCCTGACCTGCTATATGCTCTACCGCTACAAAGATATTGCCGACGGTTATAACCTTTTCTGCCGTCTTGTCTTCGGGGTATTCTATATTGGCGTCCTGGGAGCACATGTTGTCCTGCTGCGCTTTCTAGCCGATGGCGGCAGCTGGCTGATCATCGCCTCGGCCATAACTGCCTGTTCCGACAGTGGCGCCTATTTTGTCGGCAAGGCGATAGGCAAGAACAAGCTTTGCCCCAATGTCAGTCCGAATAAAACCGTTGAGGGGGCCGTAGGAGGCGTTCTCTGCGGCCTTGCCGGTGCAGTGCTTTTTGCCCTGTTGCTCCTACCGGCGGTCAACTGGCTGTTCCTCATAGGAGCGGCTGTTTTCTTGGCCATTGCCGGGATTGCCGGGGATCTGACAGAATCGATTATTAAACGAGGTACCGCCACCAAGGACTCCGGCCATTGTCTTGGCGGGCATGGCGGGATACTGGATCGAGTTGACTCCCTGCTCTTCGTTTGTCCGATCCTCTATTACCTGCTTGCTTTCCCGGTGCTATGATGCGACATATTTCTCTTTTGGGGTCGACCGGGTCCATCGGCGTCAATGTCCTCGATGTCATCCGACAGTTCCCTGAACTCTACAAAGTAGTCGCTATGGCAGCCGGGGCCAATGTCCAGAGGCTGGCCGAACAGGTAAAAGAATTTAGCCCGGAATTGATTTCTGTCGGTGACGCTGACAAGGTTGCGGCCTTGCGTACACTTCTTCCCGGCAAATTTCACGACAGAATTGTTCACGGCACCGAGGGGAATATACTTGTTGCGGCCCATCCGGCCGCCGATTTCACTCTTTCGGCAATTGTCGGCGCCGCAGGACTTCTGCCGACGCTTGCGGCCATTGAGGCGGGCAAGGATATTGGCCTTGCCAATAAAGAGACCCTGGTCATGGCCGGGCGCATCGTCATGACCGCTGTTCAGAAAAAAGGTATCAGGCTGCTGCCGGTCGATTCAGAACATTCCGCTATTTTTCAAGCACTGGAGGCCGGGCGGCGAAAGGATTTGCGGAAAATCATTCTCACCGCGTCCGGGGGCCCCTTTCGCAGCATGAGCCGGCAACAGCTGCAGCACGTTACCAGAGCGCAGGCGTTGAAGCATCCCAACTGGAGCATGGGCAGGAAAATCTCCATTGACTCGGCAACGCTGATGAACAAAGGATTGGAGGTTATTGAGGCCAGGTGGCTTTTTGAGGTGGACGGCGAAGCAATCCAGGTGGTCGTCCATCCCCAGTCGATCGTCCATTCTCTGGTCGAGTATAGAGATGGCTCGGTGCTGGCCCAGCTCGGCATCCCCGATATGCGTATTCCTATTTCCTACGCGCTCTCCTATCCGGCCAGGCGACCCCTGCAGCTGAAGCCCCTCAATCTTCTGACGTGCGGGAACCTGGAATTCTTTGAACCTGACTACCTGTGTTTTCCCGCTCTCAAACTCGCTTTTGCCGCTCTTGAGAGTGGCGGCGTGTTGCCGACGGTATTGAACAGTGCCAACGAAGTTGCCGTGGAGGCATTCCTGCAATCGAAGATAACATTTCCGCAGATAGCGGAGACAGTTGCCCGAACAATGGATATTGTTCATGCAGGAAGTGAGGACAGCCTTGATGATATTCTTGGCGCGGATGTTGCTGCGAGGCGCGAGGCGCAACGGCTTATCCTGAAGACAAATTGAATTTTATATCTACGTCTCCGCACCCGGTGGCGTGCACCCTCTAAACGTTTTTAGCTATGAATACACTCTTTTCCTTTATACTGGTTCTTGGTCTGCTTATTTTTGTCCATGAACTTGGACACTTTCTCTTTGCCAAGTTATTCGGCGTGCGCGTGCTGAAATTTTCCCTTGGTTTTGGGCCGAAACTCGTCGGCAAGGTCATCGGCGAAACCGAGTATGTCATCTCGGCCTTTCCTCTCGGCGGCTTTGTCAAGATGTTTGGCGAAAATCCGGATGAGCAGCAGATCACCGAAGAAGACAGAAAAGGCTCTTTTGCCCATAAACCAGTGTGGCAGAGGTTTATGGTGGTTTTAGCCGGCCCGCTGTTCAACCTGCTCTTTTCGATCGTACTGTTTTTCATGGTGTTTTCCTTCGTTGGTATTCCGACCTCGGTCGACACCACTCGAATAGGCAAGGTAAATGAAAATTCACCGGCGGCCGCTGCCGGGATGCAGGTCGGTGATGTTATAGTGCGTATTGACGACACGGCCACAGTCGGCTGGATCGATGTCCTGGAGGCGGTGAAGAACAGTGCCGGAGAACCCATCCGTGTTGACGTTGATCGCGAGGGGGAACAGTTGCGTTTAGAAATAGTACCGGCGATTGATGCGGTGAAAAACGTCTTTGGTGAAGAAGTCGAGAAGCGGTATATGATCGGCATCATGAAGGCCGACGAGCTGAGCTATGAAAAAAGCACCCTTTTGGGGGCAATGCAGAGCGCCTGCCGGCAAACCTGGATGTACGTAACCCTTACGGTTATGGGCTTTGTGAAAATCATCCAGCAGGTTGTCCCTGCTTCCGAAATAGGCGGGCCCATTCTTATCGCCCAGATTGCCGGCGAACAGATGAAGGCCGGCTGGTTGAATCTCATCTATTTTATGAGTCTGCTCAGTGTCAATCTGGGCATCCTCAATCTCCTGCCGATCCCGGTCCTCGACGGTGGACATCTGGTTTTTCTGACCATTGAGGGGGTGCGGCGAAAACCGCTGAACGAGCGGGTGCAGATCATCGCCCAGCAGGTCGGCATCGGCCTTCTCGCCACGCTTATGATCTTTGTTTTCTACAATGACATTGTCAGGCTGTTGCGTTGATGGAGTGCCGACAACCGTTTATACTCTCGATCGACACAGCGACCCCCTGCAGTGCCGTTGCCCTTACCTGCGGAACCAGAAAAGAGGGCAGAGTTATCGCCTCGCTCAGTCTTACCGGCACGGTCACCCACTCCAGGCGTCTGCTTACGGCTATTGATTATATAATGAAAAAAGCCGAAGTCGACTGGCCGTCTATTGCCGGGATTGGGGTGAGTCTCGGTCCGGGAAGCTTTACCGGGCTGAGAATCGGCATGGCCACGGCCAAAGGACTGGCCGCAGCTGCGGGCAAAGTGTTGCTCGGGGTCTCGACCCTTGATTCCCTGGCGGCCAAATGCGTCACTTCACGACTTATCTGCACTGTTCTCGATGCACGAAAAAAAGAGGTCTATGTCGCCTTTTATCGATGTAATGCCGAAGGTCTTTCGCAGCGCATCAGCGACATGACCGTGGTCGCGCCGGAAAAGCTTGTCGCTGCTGTTTCCGAACCGCTTTTCATGGTTGGTGACGGTGCAATGGTGTATGGTGAATTGTTTAGAAATTTACTTGGTGAAAAGGTCATCTTTGCACCCTCTCAGCTGCATGAGCCGTCGGCGTCTTCACTTGGCATGCTTGCCGGAGAAATGCTTGAGGCAGGGGAACAGCTCGATCTGGCCGAGGCGGTGCCGGTCTATATTCGCAGCTCGGATGCCGAGCTTAATCTCTTGCAAAAAAATGCTCAATTGCACGACAAAAATCTGGCCGGCCGATGATAATCAGACGTAAAACGCGATCAATACAGGTCGGCAAGGTCGCCGTCGGCGGTAACAGCACCATCAGTGTGCAGTCGATGACCAACACCGACACAAAAAATGTCCAGCAGACGGTAGCGCAGATCTGTCGTCTGCAGGAAGCCGGTTGTGATATCGTCCGGGTTGCCGTTTTAGACCTTGAGGCGGCTGCGGCCATTCGGGCCATTCAGGAGAAAATCTCCATTCCTTTGATTGCCGATATACACTTTGACTCTCGCCTGGCCGTCGCCGCCATGGAAAGCGGTGCCGACGGTATTCGTATTAATCCGGGCAATCTCGGCGGGGAAGAGAAAGTCGCCCTGGTGGTTGCTGCCGCCAAACAGCACCGGATACCGATTCGGGTCGGGGTGAACAGCGGCTCCATTGAAAAGGACCTGTTGAAAAAACATGGTTATCCGACGCCGGAGAATAGTGCCGCGCTGATCGAAAGCGCCATGCGCAACGTCCGCCTGCTGGAAAAACATGGCTATCACGAGATTAAGATCTCGATCAAGTCATCGGATGTGCTGACCACCATCAACAGCTACCAGCGGCTGTCGAAAACCACCGACTATCCGCTGCATCTCGGGGTAACCGAAGCGGGTGGACTTATTGCCGGGACCGTCAAGTCAAGTGTCGCCCTGGGCATCCTTCTGAGTCAGGGCATTGGCGACACCTTCCGCATTTCTCTTACCCGTGACCCGGTGGAGGAAGTGCGGGTCGGTTTTGAGCTGCTTCGTTCCCTGAAGATCCGCGAACGGGGACCGGAACTGATCTCCTGTCCGACCTGTGGCCGTACCCGCATTGATCTCTTTACCCTGGCCGAGGAGGTTGAGCGATTCGTCCAGACCATGGAAAGCCCGCTGAAGGTTGCGGTTATGGGCTGCATCGTCAATGGCCCAGGGGAAGCCAGGCAGGCGGATATAGGGATTGCCGGCGGCAATGGTGTCGGTATCATTTTCAAGAAAGGTGAAATTTGGCGAAAGGTCCCTGAAAATGAGCTGCTGGAAATCTTTCTCGCCGAGCTGAAAAAGATGGATGATGAGGGGCAAAAAGAGCGGAATAGTGCTCATCTCGATAAGCGGGAAGGAAGGAGGGAACCTTTTTGAAAATAATAAAGCATTGTTACGGCACGCGGCCTTTGCCTCCGGTATGTTCGTTTCCCCTCGGCTCCCTGTGCTGGTAGGTTCGTTTTTATAAGATTAATCCTCTATAAAAAATTGTAAATATGCGCTATTCAAAGACCCTGTTGCCGACTCTTAAAGAGACCCCGGCTGAAGCCGAAATAGTCAGTCATCGACTCATGCTGCGCGCGGGATGCATCCGCAAGCTTACTGCCGGTATCTATACCTATATGCCGTTTGGCCTGGCCGCAATCCGTAAAGTTGAAAATATCGTCCGCGAAGAGATGAACTTGGCCGGAGCCCAGGAACTGCTCATGCCGATGGTGCAGCCCGCCGATCTTTGGCGGGAGACCGGGAGGTACGAAAAATACGGACCGGAACTGCTCAGATTTCATGATCGGCACGACAGGGAATCCTGTCTCGGACCGACCCATGAAGAGGTGATTACCGACATCGCCCGCAAGGAATTGCACTCCTATAGAAATCTGCCCATGAATCTGTACCAGATTCAGACCAAGTTTCGTGACGAGATCAGGCCGCGGTTTGGACTCATGCGTGGCCGGGAGTTCATCATGAAGGATGCCTATTCCTTTGATGTCGATGATGAGGCCGCCGGTATTTCCTATATGAAGATGTATGAGGCATATAAACGGATATTTACCCGCTGCGGTCTGTCTTTCCGTGCGGTTCAAGCCGATTCCGGCGCGATTGGCGGCAGTTTCTCCCATGAGTTTATGGTGCTTGCCAAAACCGGCGAAGACACCATTGTCGTCTGCAAGGAGTGCGAGTACGCCGCTAATATGGAAAAAGCGGTGGTTAAACTTGTGAAAATTGAGCGGCCGGAAGTCCTCGGCGACATGGAAAAGGTTGAAACACCCGGCAAGCGAAAAGTTGACACGGTCTGTGAATTTTTGGGTATTGAGGCGAAGCAACTGGTCAAGACGCTCGTTTTTAAAGCAGACGGTAAGATAGTCGCCGCACTTGTACGCGCTGACCGTGAAGTAGAGGAAGTAAAACTCAAAAATCTGCTCGGCGCGGCAGACGTGGAAATGGCCGACGAACAGGAGGTCTTTGACGCAACCGGTGTCCCAACCGGGTATCTCGGACCGGTCGGCATTGCTGTCCGCATGGTTGCCGACCAGGAAGTCGCCGCCATGCAGAATTTTTATGCTGGGGCGAATGAGAAGAATTTCCATCTGAAAAACGTCAATCTCGGTCGCGACTTTCAGGTGGAAGCGGTGGGTGATCTGCGGCAGATAACCACCTCTGACCCCTGCCCGGAATGCGGTGGTCAACTCGAGACGACGGAAGGCATCGAAGTGGGACATGTCTTCAAACTGGGTACCGGTTACTCCGAGTCGATGCAGGCAACCTTCCAGGACAAAGACGGACAGGCAAAGCATTTTGTCATGGGCTGCTACGGCATAGGCGTCAGTCGTATCGTCGCTGCCGCCATTGAGCAGAATCATGACGACAGAGGCATCGTCTTTCCCGTGCCTCTGGCGCCGTATACCGTGATCATCGTCAACCTTGGCATAGACGATGAGATCATCAACACCGCCGCGGAAAAAATCTATGAGGATCTGCAGGCGGCTGGCCTGGAGGTGCTCCTCGATGACCGGGATGAGCGGCCCGGGTTTAAATTCAAGGATGCCGACCTGCTTGGAATTCCTTATCGGGTAACTGTCGGCAAAACCTTCATAAAAAGTGGCACGTTGGAAATCAAAAATCGCAAAGATGGCACCCTTGAGGAATTGACACCGGAAGAAACCGTCAAACGTCTCCAGACAACAATCCTTGCTGAACTGAGTAAATAACCGGAAAGTTGTTTATGACACATCCATCCACAGTAAACCCTGACGGGCTGAAGGTTCTGGCGGCCAACTATTTGCATGGTGTTGATCTGTCTCGCATTGATGAGGCATGGGAGATCGTCGCCCGCGTGCACAAAGGCCGGCGGCATTTCTCCGGCGAGCTGTACATCATGCATCTGCTGGAGGTGGCTTCGACACTGGCGTCGATGCATCTAGATCTCGATACGATTCTCGCCGGTCTGCTCCATGGGGTTCTCAAGGAAGGGGTGACGGTTGAAGAGCTTGTCGATAAATTTGGCAAGGATGTCGCGGGCATCGTTGAGGGATCAACGAAGATAACCAAGGTTTCGTATAACAGCAAGCTGGCCAGTCAGGCGGAAAACCTGCGGAAAATGCTCCTGGCGATCGCCACGGATATCCGGGTGCTGCTGGTCAAGCTGGTTGATCGACTCCTCGATATGTTTCTCCTTGATATGGTCGACCGGGAACAGCAGCTCGACATGGCCCGGGAGACCATGGACGTCTATGCCCCACTGGCCAGCCGTCTCGGTATCGACTGGCTCAAGCGGGAGCTCGAGGACCACGCCTTTAAATTCCTGTATCCGGAAGAACATTATGAGCTGGCACACACCTTAGAGAGCTCTCTCGATGAACGCCAGAAATACGTTGATGAAGTCATCAAAATCCTCCATGAAAAACTGGCGGAGAGCAACATCGTTCCCATTCGTATAATCGGTCGCCCCAAACACCTCTATTCTATCTACAAGAAACTGATTGCCCAGAATATTCCTCTTGAGCGGGTGTATGACAAGGTTGCCTTTCGGATCATTGTTGAAAACGTCAACGAGTGCTATGAGGCGCTCGGGATCATTCATGCCAACTGGGCGCCGGTCCCCGGTCGGATCAAGGATTTTATCTCCGTTCCCAAGGCGAACAACTATCAGTCGATGCATACGACGGTGGTTGGTCCCCGTGACCACTTTATAGAAATTCAGATCCGCACCGATCAGATGGACAGGGTGGCCCAGGAGGGTGTTGCCGCGCACTGGGCCTACAAAGAGGGCCAAAAGGTTAACAAAAAGGATGTAAAACTTTTCCGTGAACTGAAAAAACTGGTCACCTCTCTGCAGGATGTTGAGGATCCGAGGGAATTCCTCGATAGCCTGGTCGGCGAACTGTACGATCCGGAGATATATGCACTTTCTCCGAGGGGGGAGGTCAAGGAATTTCCGCTGGGCAGCTGCCCTATTGATTTTGCCTACTCGATCCATACCGAGGTCGGAGACCACTGTGTCTCGGCAAAAGTTAACGGACGGCAGGTGCCGCTGAAATATCAGTTGAAGACCGGCGATATCGTCGAGATCGTAACGTCTCCGACGCAGGTGCCAAGACGGGGCTGGCTCACTCTGGTCAAGACCAGCCGGGCGAGAACCAGGATACGTTCCTGGCTGAGGCGTGAAGAAAAAGAGAAGGCGCTGAAACTCGGTCGGGAAATCTGTGAAAGAGAGATCAAAAAATATGACACCACGCTGAAAAAAATCATTAAGAGTGGGCATATCCGTTTGATTCTCAAGCAGCTGCGCTGCAACTCTCTCGACGATCTGCTGAGCAAGGTCGGCAGCGGGGCGATTACCGTGCAGAACCTTATCAAGGGGCTGCAGCCGGCCGAACTGCGTAAGGAGAACGAGCAGATCGCTGTGCAGCTGCCACCGGAAGAGCTGGCAAGCCTCATGGTCAGCCAGCATATAAATGAAGCCGGGAAAGATAAGGCCGGAGTGAGTATCGACGGCATTGACGGTATGCTTGTCAAGGTCAGTCAGTGCTGCCGGCCGCTGCCGGGCGACCCGATCGTTGGTTTTATCACCATGGGCCGTGGTGTTTCTGTACATAAGGCCAGTTGTCATAACCTGCTCAGTTCCGATCCCAATCGGTGGATTGATGTTTCCTGGTCGGGTATTGGCGAAAAAACCTATCGGGCCGGTATCCATATCAGTGCCGAAAACAAACGGGGTATTTTCTCGGAAATCAGTGGTGCCATCAGCCTTGATAACGCCAATATTGTTGATATTTCCGCGCACACCACGCCGACTGACCTGGCGGATATGACCATTTCCCTGGAAGTAGAGAATCTCGAACATCTGAACGTCTTGATACAGCACCTCCGGCAACTGCCGGCTGTTATCAACGTCCGTCGACTGTAGTTGCTCGAAAAAAGGACGAGGTGGCAGGATGAAGACCCTCTGCGATGTCTGCGGTAATACAAAAGATGCATCAAGTGTGCTGTGTCCGTTTTGCGGCAGCAGGCTGGACGTGACCGAGCCGGTAAAAAAGACCACGTTTGTCCATAAAACAGTCAACCTCGAGGCTGGTCGTCCGGTGCTGGAGGCTGCTCTTCACCGCATGCATGAGATAATTGACGACGCAATCAGAAACGATGTCAAGGTATTGACGCTCATTCATGGTTACGGCTCAAGCGGCAAAGGCGGGGTTATTCGATCGGAATGCCGGAAAATGCTCGATTTTTGGAAAAGTAAAGGCGTGATCAGTGATTACATTGGCGGAGAGGATTTCAACAAACGATCCGGAGCAGTCAAGTCGCTTCTCCAGCGCTACCCGCAACTCGGCGCGGATAAACACTTGAACAGGAACAATAGGGGGATTACCCTGGTCATATTCTCCTGGGGATTATTGATCCTGCCCGCACTGGTTGCAACAACATTATTTAACGCGACTTTTTGGTCGTAATTATAGTAAAAAATAAAAAAAACTTCTAAGGAGGAGTTTCCGATGAAAAAATATTTTGCAACGGCAGTGCTTGGACTTTGCATTGCCCTCCCAGCCGTGTCCCAGTCTGCACCACCAGCAAGCTTTGAAGAAAAGATCAGTTACAGCATGGGCTTTGAGGTAGGGAATTATTTTAAGGAAGCCGGCAAAGATATTCAGGAGGAAATGCTCATTAAAGGCATTCAAGATGCCTATAAAGCGGCAACGCCGTTACTGACACCTGAGGAAATGATGGCGGTCAAGAAAGAGTTCGGCGAGAAGATGCAGGCCCAGCAGATGGCCAAAATGGAGCAAATGAAAGAGGAAAATAAAGCCGCTGGAGTAGCCTTTCTTGAAGAGAATAAAAAGAAAGAAGGGGTGATTGTCACCGCCAGCGGTCTGCAATACCAGGTTGTCAAAAAAGGTGCAGGAGAGAACGCGAAACCGACCGATACCGTCAAGGTTGACTATGTCGGCACGCTGGTTGATGGGACTGAATTTGACAGTTCGGTCAAACGAGGAGAACCGGCGCTCTTTCAGGTTGATCAGGTTATTAAAGGGTGGGGCGAGGCGCTGCTTCTGATGAATCCGGGCTCGAAACTTCATCTGGTTATACCTTCCGAGTTGGCCTACGGTGAAAACGGAGCCGCACCAACAATTCAACCAAATTCCGTGCTTGTTTTTGATGTGGAGCTGTTATCTATTGAGAAATAGAGCTATCTGGAAAAATATTGTTATTGAAAATGGCCGTTCGGGATGCTCCTGGACGGCCATTTTCATTGTATATTTTACGATGCCACCATATTTTTTGCTTACCGGTCATTTTTGCTGAGCAGAAAAATTCCTGTGAGTGAAAAAACGATGTGTATGGCAATGGCAGCGATGACCGGCGATATATATCCGGCAATGGCCAAGGATTGCAGGGCGCCCCATATTCCCCAGGCAATAAAGGCAAGGCCACAGCTGACCGGAATGGCCACGGAGAGATCCCGCCCCCATTTCCGGTAGGAAGAGAGGAGGATGGGCAAGCCGAGCAGGAGCAAAGGTATGCCGAGGAAAATATAGGAAACGCGACCGAGAAAGTTGGTTGAAGCTGCTCGTTTTTCATGTTCCACCTCGGTCCTGCCGATTTCCTGGTAAAGATCGGTCAATGATTGTTCCGCTGATTTATTGGCGGGAATCAGGAAATTCTCCGGTCGTTCCGGGAAGTTGGCCTGTTGACTGGTAAAGTTGCTGATGCGGTACGTGTTGCTGCCTTCCTTCTGGTGGATCTGTCCAGTGCGCAATAGCCAGCTGTTGTCTTCTTCCTGCCAGGTGGCGAAGGCGGCGGTTGTCAAGGTTTTGATGTTATATTTTTCATCCCAGCTGGAGTAAGAAAAATCCTTGAAGGTGTACTGTTTGGGGTCAGGCCAGCCGAAAGAATAAAATCCGTCTTTTCCTTTATAATAGTATCGGTTATTGCGCAAAATCCCCAAAGGAACCTTTCCTTTCAGCTGTTCATACCAGATGTTGTTGGTCCTGGCTATAGTTGCCGGCAGCAGCCACTGGGCGGCGACAACAAACATCATGGTAAAAAACACCGACCCAAAAATGAGCGGTCTGACGATCAGTCCCAGGGGAATACCGCCCGCTTTCAAGGCGGTAAGTTCATTGGTATGATTAAGAATACCAAGTGAGATGACGCCGGAGAGCAGAATAAATACAGGACCCAATTGGTCGACTATAAAAGGAATGGTCAAAAGAAAATATTCAAGTGCCAGCGAAAGTGGTTTCCCGCCATTGGTGAAATCATCGATTTTTTCGAAAAAATCAACCAGGAGATAGATGGCAACAAATCCCATGTTGACAGTGAAAAAATATTTAACAAATTGGCTTAAGAGGTAGCGGTTAAGCAGATTCACGTAAAACCCCAACGAACGAATAAGGCGGTGACAGAATAAAAAATTGCCGTAGCTTAAAACAATATATTTTTTACGAGTGGGCTCGTTTAGTGTAGGTAACATTATCACTTCGGTGCGTCAAGGACCGCCTTTGCGTGCATTGGGTAAAAACATCAGGCTCTTGCAATTCTCTCGCTCAGTGTGGTATATTCGAGGATTGTCGTGGTGTTATCAACGCCCGGAAGTTTAAGGAATATTTGTCGTTTGGTAATACATAACTCTTCTGCTCGTGCAATTTCCGGGAAATTGAGCAGGAACTTTTTGAACAGGAGATGGTTGGCTTTTGGCTGTAATCGGTAACTTCCTTTTTGTCTCTGAGAAGAAAAATCAGACAGGTTTGAGGGAAAGCGATTGCCGCATGGACTGCGATATGGCCGTTGTTTAAAAGCTGCCCGCCGGGTAGCCCTATCGACAGGATTCATGTACCCAAAAGATGCCACTGTTACCGTGTATGGCCCATAAACAAAAAAAAAGCACCCTTCTTCCGTGTAAACAAATTAACAAGAACACTGCAAATACAGCAAAAGATCGTTTACATGCCTTCATAAATATTTTTGCAAAGGAGGACGAGGTCCTGGTTGTCATTAACGCCGACCCGGATGCTCTGGCGACGGCCATGGCTGTCAAAAGGCTTCTTCGTTACAAAGTAAAAAGTGTTATCATCGCTCATCCTAATGAGATACGGCGCCTCAACAACCAGGCGATGGTCGAAAGGTTAAGAATCCCTCTGGAACGACTTAAAGATATTAAGGTCGACAATTACAGCAAGAGGGTCATGGTTGATTCCCAGCCCACCCATCTGCCCTGTTTTGAAAAAATTAAATTCCATGCAATTATCGACCATCATCCCGTCGCCGGCGATTTTGACTGCGAATTCATCGATATTCGACCGGAATACGGGGCGACGTCAACGATGGCGGTCGAGTACCTGCGGGCCGCAGGCATGACACCGTCTGTTGCCCTGGCCACCGCCCTCTTTTATGGCATAAAGGTCGATACGCAGGACTTTGAGCAGAAATCGGTTCTGGCCGACGGGATCTCCTTTCGATATCTCTTTAATATCGCCAACCGGGATCTGGTGCGAAAATTCGAGCTGACCGATCTGCGTCGGTCAGAACTAAAATATTTTTCCATCGCGCTGGCGGAGCTGAAATACTCAAAAGGCCGCTATTACAGCCATTTAGGGCGGGTAAGAAGCCCTGACGTCCTGGTGATTGTCGCTGATTTTCTCAATCATGTCGGTGAGATCGATTGGGTTTTCGTTTCTGGTATTCACGGTGAAAAACTGATCGTTATCTTCCGATGTGACGGATATCGGAAAAGTGCCGGGAAGCTTGCGGAAAGAATTTTTGGTTCCCTTGGCTCTGCCGGAGGTCATAAGGGCGCAGCCAGGGCGGAGGTGCCTCTGAAAAATCTTCAATTGGGTGATAAGGAGTTCACTTCCGACACCTTGAAGCGTTTCATAATGCGTCATATCTGATTTATTTTGATAGGATTGTGTTCTTCGGGGTTGCGCATGGGCCCGCTATATTTTACCATATGAGAATGTACTCGGGCGAGAATGCTTGGAATTTCTTGAAGTTTTTTCGCATTTGTTGTGTTGATCTTCTCATTCTGAGGTGCGCCTATGCTGAAACCTTCAACTCTGGCAATGATTCTTGCGGGTAGTCGGGTCGATGAGTTAAACGTCCTGACGTATTATCGCCCGAAATCGGCGGTCCCCTTCGGCGGTGTCGGGCGAGTTATCGATTTCTCTCTCAGCAACCTGCTCAATTCGGGTATCGAGCAGGTCGCCCTTCTCAGCCAATATCACAGTTATTCGCTCATCAATCATATCGGTACGGGAGCAGCCTGGGATATGATTGGCCGATATCGTCACGTGTCCATCCTGCCGCCTTTTCTCGGTTCTGATGCCAGTGAGTGGTACAGAGGACCGGCCGATGCCATCTATAAAAACCTTGACTATGTCCAATACCACTGCCCTGAAGAGATCCTCATCCTGTCCGGGGATCATATCTACAAGATGGATTATCAGGACCTGATCGACTACCACACCGAAAAGGATGCCGATCTGACCGTGGCCTTCACCAGAGTACCCAAAAATGAAGCAAACAGGTTTGGTGTGGCCTGCCTCGACGATGAGGACGGCAAGCGTGGCGGCAGGGTGGTCAAGTACTGGGAAAAACCCGCCGATCCTGAATCGGACTGGGCCTCTATGACGATCCTCTGCTTCAAGCCGGAGGTACTGTATCGGGTCCTGGAAAAAAATCAGGAGGGCGACTCGTATCACTTCGGCAAAGACATCATTCCGATGATGGTCGAGCAGAATTGCAAAGTTTTCGGCTATAAATTCCGTGGGTATTGGGGCTATACGAGAACAATCGATGAATACTGGCAATCGAACATGGATCTGCTCGGCCCCGAGCCGCTCATCGACCTGGAGAAATGGATATTTCGTACCAACCTTGAACATCGGCACATACGCGATAATGAGCCGGCCCTGATGGGGAAGGAGGCTGTTGTCCAGAACAGCATGATATATAACGGCTGCAAGATAGACGGGACAGTGGCCAACTCGATTCTCTTTCCCGGAGTGCGTGTGAAAAAAGGTGCGGTGGTTGAGAATTCAGTTATTTTCTTCAGCAACATTGTCGGGGAAAATTGCCGGTTAAACAAAGTCGTCTCCGATGTGAATAACAACTTCGGCAGGAATGTTGTGATCGGCCCGGCGGTATGCGACAACAAGAGCCCGGTGACGATGATCGGCTGGAATAACAAAATTCCCGATAAGACGATCATTGGGGAAGGTGCGACCATCTATCCGCTAATTCCTAACAGAAACTGGCCTGCCGTCGTCAACTCAGGGGAGGTGCTGCGATGAAACGAGCGAAAGAGGCATTGGTCCTCATTCTTGCAGGTGGCGTCGGCAGTCGCTTGAATATCCTCGTCCAAAAACGTGCAAAGCCGGCGGTACCTTTTGGCGGCATTTATCGAATTATCGATTTTAGTCTCAGTAACGTTATGAATTCCGGATTAAAAAAGGTTGGTGTACTTACCCAGTATAAGCCGCTGTCACTGATGCATCATCTGGGCATGGGCGAGGCCTGGGATTTTACCGGAAGAAGCAGGGGCGTGACCATCCTGCCCCCCCGGACGGGAGAAAAAGAGTCAGACTGGTACCATGGAACAGCTGACGCGGTGCGCAGGAACCTCGATTTTCTTGAGGCCAATCCAGCTGAACAGGTGGTCATTCTTTCCGGCGATCATATCTATCATATGGACTTTGATGCGATGATCGAATATCACCGCTCAAAAAAAGCCGATGTCACTGTCGCCATGATGATCGTGCCGAAAAGCGAAATGCACCAGTTTGGTTCCGGAATCGTTGACAAGCACGACCGGATCATCGAGTGGGAGGAGAAACCGAAGAACCCGCGAACCAACCTGGCCTCGATGGGGATCTACGTTTTTGATTACAAATATCTGCTCAACACCCTGATCCGCGATAAGTCGGAAATTGATTTCGGCCACCATATTCTGCCTCGGGCGATCGCTGAGGATAATGTCTTTGCCTACCCGTTTTATGGCTATTGGCGTGATGTTGGAACAATTCAGGCCTACTGGGAAGCGAATATGGATATTTTAAAGAAAGAGAGCGGCATCTCGCCGCAAAGATGGGAAATCCGCACCAATATTGAGACCGAGGGACGAGCAGCCGATCGTGCCCCGGCACGTTTTGGAGTGGCCTGCCACCTGGAAAACTGTATGATTTCCGCCGGCAGTAATATCCAGGGTTCGGTGGTCAACTCGGTTCTTGCACCTGGTGTGGTGGTAGAGGAAGGGGCGATTGTTATAAATTCAATCCTTTTCGAAGACTGTATTGTCAGAAAAGGGGCGATTGTTGATCTGGCCATTCTCGATAAAAGGGTCCAGGTAGGAGCCAATGCAGTTGTTGGTTTCGGTGAAAACTATACGGTGGTTAATCAACTCAAACCAAGTCATCTCTATACGGGAATTACCTTGATCGGCAAGGGAGCGATGGTACCTGCCGGCCAGAAGATCGGCAGAAACTGTGTGATTAATACGAATATCACAGAAGACGCATATCCTGGAAAGACCATTGAAGACGGCGGATCGCTCTTTGCCGATAATGAGGTTTCCTGATCTTCCCCCTGGCGTGAAAAAACAAATGGCAATTTAGGCGGTAAATCTCTCCAGGCATTATTGAAAAAGGATTGCGCTTTAAAAAATCTTGAGTATTATTCCGCCTGAGTTGCAATTTTTGTAAAAGCCCTCGTAGCTCAGGGGATAGAGCACAGGATTCCTAATCCTGGTGTCGCGCGTTCGATTCGCGCCGAGGGTACCAATAAAAACAAGGGGTTATCGGTGGCTACCGGTTGCCCCTTTTTTAATTTATTTGTCCACATTTGTCCACATTTTTTAGAGTGGTAATTTTATGGACAATGGCGAGTTGGTCGAGGCCAGCTTTGCTTCCTCCTGCCGGGCGATTTTCAGGCACTCCTGCAGGGTCCTGATTTTAACAGCTGACTCTATTCCGGAAGTCGTCAATATTTTTGCATCATCCCTGACCGGGGTCAGTACCTCGCAATCTAAAATTTCCTGAATTCGTTTTGCTGTACTCATAATCTCTCCGGTAGTTTTGATTCGACACGGTAAACAACACCCCGTTCGTCCTGTTCGACGTAGTTTATATTCTGCGCGTCTGGGTAATGATCGCGGACCGCTTCCGTCTGTCGATGTGTTGGCAGGTCTGATTTTAGTCGCACGTATTTGACGTAATGCAATACCTCGATTGTCATGTCAAAACCTCCACACATTCCATGGTTTTCCTCAAAAAAAATGCTATGCGAAAAAAGAAGATACTCGTTTC
>CAMBBS010000039.1 GCA_945863875.1 Desulfopila aestuarii DSM 18488 | reverse complement strand
CCATTTCCGACCCAAAAGGCCATGTGATCACCGCATAATATGATCGGCCAGCTTTTAAAACACCCTGCACTGAGCAGGGTGTTTTTTTTTGCTTTTTTTAAAATAATTTTTACTGCACAAACTGGTTCGTTTATAGCATATGTACCATATAAAGACGTATTATCATAAAGTTACACATGATCGTCAACCTTGCGGTGATCAAAATAACCGTTATAGTAGGCAAAATAAAGCCGTTTCAACTGGTATCAAGCAATGGTGACCACGACTACAGCATGTCAATTCAGAAAAAGGAGTATTATCAATGGTCAAGCGCGATTTAACACCGAAAAGTGAACAGTTTTACCTTATTGAAGAGGTCATGAAGTTAACCCGCCGAAGTAGGCCTACCATTTACCGTTGGGGCAAGGCTGGTATTTTTCCTAAGCCATACCGAATTGGCGGCAGTATCGCTTGGAAGCGTAGTGAATACGACGCATGGGCTCGTGAGCTTCAGAACTGAAAATGTTTTTCAGGCCATGGGTCGAACAGCAACTTACCTATGGCAAACTAGGAGGCAACATGAATGAGATTCATTGACTTTTTTTGGTTCCTACTTGATGGTGACCGTAGCAGCAAGCAGTTAGTTGCAGAGAAAAATATTAGTAAAACAGCTACATACAAAGAAAATACAATGGCAGAGCAAGTGCCTGCACCCGTGGAAGAAGCCATAGAACAGCCCTTGCAGGCACAATACACCGAACAATATGAAGTATTTGAAGACTTTTGCGGCGACTGCGACCATGATTTTTTTGAATAGAACGTCAAGAACTTGCTGTTTTAAGACTGTTGTTTGGTCGCTCACGTCGTTTTTTTACCAAAGGGCACCCACACTATTACCCGAATAGCTAGGACGCAAAATGGACGGCAAAAGACTATTATTCAAAAATGACCTGAAAAAGCGACATCAGGAGAAAGAGCAGGAACGGAAAACCGCTATTGAAGAAAGTTTTACTAAAACATCTGAATTTTGGAAATGTCATCAGTGCCGGAAGATTACCTATGACCTCTTAAACGATAAATTCAGATTAGATGCTAAATTCAGCATCGATAAACACCTTCAGCCACTGCTTTTAGAAGCATTTTACAATATATTTCCTGACCTGGAAGCAAGCAATAAATGTAAAACAAAAGCACAAATAAAGAAAAAGGAAAAGCTGCAAAATTGTTGGCGGTTTATCTTTCTGAATGCTTGTCAGGCTGTTCGAAATCAAGACGAGGCAATAAGCATTTCTCTTGATAAAGCGAATTACTGCAAAGGAGCAATATATCATAACGAGTATTGGAACCACGCTGAACTACAAGCGGTGATCAGAAGCGCCTGCTCGTGCGGGTTTTTCGAAAAGCGTAGAGGCCAAAAAGGGGACGTCTCCTTTATTACAAGGCTCAGGATAACCGAAAAATTCACAAAACATATTGAAGAGTACGTTTTTAGAAACAAGAAATGTAATGGAGGCGACTTATCAGATGATATAACCAGCACCGACGCATTTGAAGCAATACCCCTCACAAGACCAGAACGCGAACCTGTCGTAATCAAAATTAGAGATAATTTATACCATACACCGAGTCGGGCTTCCAATGTGGTTAACGCGATGTGTGGCCGCGTAGAACGATACAATCAATTTATGCGAGAGCAGGAAATCGTAATAAACATAAGCGAAAACGTAAAAAAAAAAATAAAAGATGATTTAAGATACAGTGAAATCAGAAGAGAAATAATTAAGAAAACAGATAATAAAGAAATAACATTTAAAGATATAAACATAGAACAGCAGCAAGACAACAGCGCACCCACCAATGACGTAGTCAAATATGATGTATTATGTAATGATAATAGTGTGATAGTTTACCCAAATACAGCTTATATCTTTACAAGATATAACTGCCAAAGGATATTTGCAAAAAACATGGATAAGGGTGGTAGATTCTATGGCATAATTGCCCAGCAGTTACCGGAAGAGATTCGGTTAAAAATGACAATTAATGGTTCACCTGTAGTAGAACTGGATTACCAAGCAATACACCCTAGCTTGCTGTTTTCGTCAATCGGCATACAGCCACCTGAGAATATTTATGTTTATGATAAAACAAATGATCCTCAGGAGCGAAAGTTAATGAAAATAATTTCGTTAATTGCTTTCAATGCTCCTACTGAAAAAAAAGCCCTGAGAGCTATCAGAAAGCAATACAATGATAGATACCAAGTAATGTTGAAAGATACTGATATTAAACTTGGACTGGAGTTGATGTGTCTTTACAATCCTGAGTTGGAACAATTTTTATTCAAAGGCCTCGGCGTTGAACTGCAATACACCGATAGTCAGATCATGGACGAGATACTTGCTAAATTGACAAAAACAGGGGTCCCAGCAATACCCGTTCACGACAGCGTTATTGTTCCTGAAAAAGATTGTGAATATGTGCGTACTGTTATGGTAGATGCATATCAAAAAATAACTAAAACATCTCATGTGCCGTACATAACCGTAGACTAACTCAAGTTTTCCCAGACGATCCCTGGTGCATTTTTAGGCTTTGCCCTGTCAAAAGTACCTGAAAAGCACAACTGGCCCCTCAAGACGACGCTACGACCGTTTTTTACTACATCCCAACCACTTACCCGCCACAAAAAATTACCCCTTATCATTGTTTACATCTTCTAACAAGCCGTAATTGTTACTGGACATTGACAAAAAAATAGAGTAATGCCCAAAAGACGCTAAAAGCACTTTTGCGGTATTTTGCGCCATACTTGACCCATTGCACCTATGTGTATTTTGCGACCCATTAAGACGACGTATTGGCCCTTTACAGGCCACAATAATTATGTGGTGATGTAAAATTCTCCTTACATTTTGTTGATATAAAATCAAGCCGAACTAATCTGAATACTATAAATCCATTGGTAATAAATCTTAACCGGGGGTGTTGTCATTGTGCAAAAGAAATATAAATGGGTTGTCAAAAACAGTCATAGTGACTCATGGACTTTTCAACATCTACCAATTGATGATTCTGATCTTGTTCACCTCCCAAAAAAATCAAAAACTGAAGAGTTGGATACTAAAGAGGAACCAAAAGCTGAAGAGCCCAAAAAGAAACCAAAAACTGAAGAGTTGGATGCCAAAACACAGTTCCAAGCCGCTTTAGTAAGAGAGGTAATGCTAGTAGGTCAGTATGATCATTACGACTATACTCTTAAGCCTAATGAGAGTATTTTCACTGGTGGTCAGCTTGATCAGATACTAAAATTGGTAGTGAAGTTGCGAAGAAAAAAAGACAAAAACTTCAACCCATTTATTAGACCAGATTATGCGTTAGATTTTACTAAAATATCAAAAGAGCTTCTTGATCATCTTACAGATCCTCATGAATTTGAATTGACAGATAATAACAATGAACTGCAGGAGATATTACGCATGAAAAGCAAATACAAGAGGATTGTGAGGGACAAGGTAACAAACCTTTGGGGCTTTCAACTGCAACCAGTTAAAAATCCAAAAGAATCATATGAATTTGCTAAAGCGCCGGTTCGAAAAAATAAAGCTTTAACTACCGATTTCCGCGCTAAAGAAGAAATCCAAGCCGCAATAGCCAGAGAGCTTGAGATTATCGCTCTTCCTGAAGTTTACGACCCCAACTTAGCAACAAATGTTCGTAATTTCTCAGATGATCATTTGATGAAGATTGTAGATTTGATAGTTAAAATCAAAAAAGAAAAAAACAAACCTTTCGGCCCTGAGGGCAAGCCATTCGGTCCTGATACAGATAGCGAAGAATATTACTTTGAACTAGCAGAGATGCTGCATCAAGGCCTTAAAGAACCTGAAGATTATGAGTTGTCAGATGACAATGAAGAGGTACAAAAGATACTTAACTCTAATTTATTGCCAGCAAAGTCTAATTCCTTGCCAGCAGTTACAAAACCTTTTACCCCAGCATTGAAGGCTGAGGAAAGAAAGTTAGTCGATGAAGCTGTGGTCAAAATAAAATTAATATACATAAAGAACGCACAACAAACATATTTAGATATAGCTGATTATCTTGCTGAAACGTTCTTTAATAATGACATCGAACTGATTAAAGCCAAGAAGCCTGCTGGTAATAAGGTGCGATCATACAATGAGGTAATTAGGATTTTGCGGGCTGAAAAGATTGGAGCACCTTCAAAAAGCTGGATGTATAACGCATTAGATCTTTTCACAGACCGAAAGCTATTAGAGCAGAAGGATGAAAAAAGTTTCCACACGTATGGAAATCTACCTGTATCTCATCAGATAAAACTGATAACTGTAAAGGATATAGACCAAAAGGTTAAACTGATAAATAAAACGGCTAAAGAGAAGTTGACGGTCATAAAGCTTCAACAAGAGCTGGATAAGTTAAACAAGAAGAAAAAACCCCAGAACACTTATAGTGAAGAACTGAAAGCACTAGAGAAATACTTAGAAAAGAGATTGGTTTCAGTAAGGGAACTACCCCTGCAAGAGAAGAAGAAAATAGATGACTATACGAAAGTTGAAGAATTCTTAAAAGACTCGATTGAACGGGTAAAAAAATTCCTAGAACTGGATATGCACGACTCACCAACTACCCCTTCTAACCCTTAAAGGACAATTATTTATTCTGTAAATTAATTTGTTATTTTTTGTACTGACAACATTAAGAATTCTATTCTTCATTAATCTTAGGCGCTTGATTATGACGCCAAACAAGGGGGAAAGTAGATGAAAGTAAAAAATAGGTTCGCCAGTATTATTATATTAATTTTTCTTTCGCTTGTCTTCATTGCGTCAAACTGTTTCGCTGTCGATTTTAAAAAGGATGGCTATGTTGTCAGGATCTACTGGAAGCAAAAGAATAATGACTTCCAAGTATGGGGAGATGTTCAGAGTGGCATGAAATGTAAACAACTTAATTTATCTTTATTTTTTGCCAACAGTAAGGATTCAGGCTCTGCTCACGTAGAAGCGGCAATAAGAAACTATACATCAGGTCCCCCTATGCGTTACAAAGCTAGCGATAAGGTTTATATCAACAATCGTTACCGAAAAAATTGGCATGTAGATTCAATATATACTGAATGTCTTCAATGAGGTTCTTCCCAAGGTAGTATAATATCTGAAGGACAAAATGATATATTATTTTTAATAAATAGTAATTCTAGGAGAAGAATAGAATGAAAAACAAACTAATTATACTTATAAATATCATTTTTTTATCTTTTATAATTTCTAATTTTTCCATGGCTAGTAATGGCTACGATGATCAGGAAGCAATAAGACATGCTGCGGAACAGCTGGATCAATTTGACAAACAAAAAAAAAGGGACGCGTGGGTGGAAAGGATCAGAAAGGAGGACGCTTCTAGTTCTAGTGGTAGTTTCTCTAGATTTGGTTTCGACCTTTTACTTTTCATTGTTTTAGTAGGTGGTCTGTTTTTCTATATTCGTACTGCCTCCAATCAAAAAAAAACATTAGAATGTAAAAAAGTAACAGAAAATGAAGAAAATGTTACTGAAGAACAGAATGAAGAGGAGCAGAATGAGGGGGAAACGGAACGTAGACAAAGGCTCAATATATTCATTGAATTGTATGAAAGTAAAACTGATCTAGAGAAGCGACTTGCAGCTATCAAAAAGATAGCGTTATCGGAAGAAGATAAGGCAAAGGTTAGAAGTATTGAAGCTGTCTTCTCTGATATGATTGAAAAAATTGACAAGCTAATAACTAATTAATGAGAAGAATTAAGATTAAATTTTTCTTAAAACAATCAATAGCACGGGTGAAAGAATTCCTAGAACTGGATATGTTTGACTGAGCTTTTAACCTTATCGTATTTTTAAAAAAGTGATTGTTCCACAAGATTTGCTGAAACTATAACTCATTTTCGCTCCACCGATTATGGTCCATTGGAAATAGTGTACCACGAGTCATTAAATGAATTAGCTGAAATTTTTCCCATATTACAAACACGGAGACAAGTATGGTATCATCAACGATGAGCACTTTGTCATACGGGATAACCAATCCCACCAACTTGCTCTCCAAGCTCATGGCCGATGCGAGCAAGATAACTGCTGTCCCGCATCCGCACGATACTTTCAACTTCCTGATAACCGCTGCTGTTCTTAGCGAATGGATCGCAAAATACTATCCTGATAATTCAGCAGTAAAATCGATAAAGAGTGCGTTGGAAAACAAGGATTGGACCAAGCTTCCAAACGAAACTTTATTATGGATAGCAAATGCTGAATGCCTACCCAATAATGGTTGCGACCTAAGGCTGCATGTTTGGAACGCAACCCGGATTTGCTGGCACACAGCCAACGCCAGTAAGCATTTTCAATGGTGCAGTTCCAGCAATATCACAGCAATTGAAGATACTCCAAACATTAAGGATTGGTACCAGTACTTTTTTACCTCAACTACTCCAGGATTGTATATTGAGTACGATAGAGAGTACTACTCCATTGAACAGATCAGGGATATCGTTGTCCAATTGTACTGCGGACTGCTATCTCATATTGAGAAAACCGTTCCTGTTCTTACGGGAGGTCACCTCTGAGAAGAAAATGGCAAGTTTGTTTAACTAATGACCTTAGAATAATGAAGTGGTTGGTATTTAATTTAAAAGGAAGGCTAAAAATGAGGTTACTATATTTTGTATTAATTGGATTGTTTTGTACAAGCTGCGCGGCCATTGAACCTCCTAAACGATGGACTGAAGATAATATTTTCTATTCATCTAAATCTCCGTCATTACAAATTGATGTGCCAGATGAATTTAAATACATTGGAGAGTTTAATGGTGATTATAAGGTTGGTACAACATTTGATCCATCTATAAAAACACAAACAAAAAGAGTTCTATACAATTATGTCGTGATTGGAGAGAACAAACATCTTTTAAAATTATATCAAATAAATATCGAAACATTGCCAATAGATAAATATTGGACTCCTTGGTCTGTCAAAGATTCAATGTTAACGCATGGAATGCTAAAACAAGGTGACAAAAACTATCCGTATCAAATTGACAATCGCTCAAACGTAGGGAACTTAACTTCTCAATTTTTACTTGATAAAGGAATAATAACCTCACCTTGTGTCATTGCGCTTTCTGCAACAAGGAGATACGGTTCTAATAATAATGTAAGAATGCATATTAACTACATGGAAGATGTTTCAAGATACTCTGAGTATGACGTTGAGTCTTGTTTAGATTGGAACAAATTCACTTCATTTAATGAAAAACAAAAGAATTTCATAAAATCATTTGAAGAAAGTGCAAAAAAAGCTATTCAACTTTCACCATACGTTCCACCTACGAAAGCTAAATAATCATTTATATAAGCTCAGTTCAAAAAAATCCCAGGTCAGATTTAGAAATCTAAGCGAGAGTAACAAGGAGAGAAAAATGAGAAAAATGATGATCGCAATTGTTTGCGGTGCCCTGGTGTTACTTAATGGTTGCGCAAGAAACCCTGACCGAGATAGAGCTATGCATGAGCTTGAAATGAAGGCTGCATCTACAGTTCCTATATGTATGACAGAAGAACAATGTCTGAGGATGATGGATGCGGCGGAGTTATGGGTAGTTGATCATTCAGAATATAGAATAAGAGATATAACTCGAAATAGGATAGCAACATATACGCCATTGAAAAATTCAAGTACTGATTGGTTTTATCAAGTAACCAAAAGACCATATAAAGAAGGGAATAAAATTGTATTAGATATAGGGGTGAGAAACCCCATCAGTAAAGCATTTGACAAAGATGAAATATTAGAGCAAATTGTCGAGTTCAATACAGTAGTGGGCTCTATCCACTAGAGGCTATATTTCTGGGGGAGCTGGTGTTCTGTCTTGCAAAATGATCTTGCAATTCTTGATTCCTGCGGCGTTTTCGTGCACATTAGACAAAATAATTCCTTTTGTCTAATTTTTAAAAGTCGATGCTGAACTACTATTAGACGGAATTAATTTGCGATCAATTTTAAAACATGAATAAACCGTACAACCAAGGGTAGGCAAAATTAAAAAAGACAGCACGGCCCATTCAGCCGTCTTGCTGTCCGTATTTTTTAACCCACTGCGCAACAGTAACTGCATACGGGATAGCCAGCAACGCATCGTTGTATAAAACCTTTTCATCCCATAATAGGTTTCTGTCAGCGTCCATATAGACAATACTGTGCCTTCGCCCCCTCAGTGCTTCGAAAGAATCCCTACTCAGTTTTTTAGCCCTGTTTTTCAGGTGTGAAATTCCAGCCACTGTTGCACCTCAATTTAAAGTCTATGTATTTTGGATCAAAATATTTCTGATCAAGGCTGGCCCCCATAGGGTACACCGCCACCTTTCCACAGAAAAAGGGTTCACCCGACCTTTTCCAACCTTGCTTCAATATCCTCTAACCTTTGTTCCACATCCGTAAGCTGTAGACATCGTAGATGTTTCTCCACAATACCTGAAATCAGGTGAGCCTGTGAGACCGTCAAATTGCCCTCTGACATCTCTTTTAAAATAAATGATGATAGGGCTACTGATGATTTTATATCGTTGCATACAGGCATGTCTGAGAGCCTTATTGGTGTATCCTTGGGTGGTGGAGGCAGTAAGCGTGATAAACAAAACTGCAACATTTGAGTATTGCCATTCAGGGCGGAGTCTATCGCTTTGCGACTCAGGGCTTGTTCTTCATCCTTCATCAAATTCATAGCATTTATTGACACTTTATTTCTGCTGCCTGCTGGTCGTCCCTTACCATGTTTGTTCCCTGCGGTGAATTGCCCGTTTTTAGACGTATTATGCTTACTCGAGTGGCCATGAAGGTATTTATTCCATTTTTTGGACACCTTGCTACGCTCAACAAATTGTCCACAATTGCAGACGCATAGAGGAGGAAGATCATCATGAATAGTCATAATGATCACGCTGATGTGTACTGTTTACGAAGTCGCCGGTACTCTGCAACATTTTTTGTTTCTGCTGCCTTCACCAGCCGATTGTATAAATGTTCCTTTGTAAGCTTTCCTTTTTCAACCATCACTGCATCATCTGCATTGCGATGAGCAAGAACAAATTCGGTAATCGTTTGATAAATGCCGAGCGGGAAAATAAAATCATTGGCCGCGTCAAATTTGAACAATTCGAGGCCATTGTTGATTAAATATTCCTTTTTGGCTCCGGTTAGCCCATGCTTTTCGCAGCAACCACCAATTATCGATTCCAGAGTTTCGACAGGTTGTTCAGTTTCATTAAGAATCAGAATAGGGTTCATACCTTTCATTTTTTTACCTCCGCGGCCAAACGACCTTTTGTTGTATTTTTGTTGCTTCATTATTCATATTTATCTCATTAATATCCTATAGATATGTGACTATTAAGCAGTTTATTTATTACTTATATACCTTAGCAAAAGCAAAGTCAACTCAAACTGTATCAAAATTGATACACTACTGAGAAAAAGTAATAAACATTAGTTAGTTGCTCGGTTCGAGGCTTGATGTAGGGGCGACAATACAGGCGGTTTGATGCCAGGGCGATAGCGTAGGTGGTTCGGGGTAGGCGGTTTAGTGTGGGTGGTACAAGGTAAGCGGTTCAGTGGTTCAGTGTTGGTGCTTCAATGGCGGCGATAGTGCCAGGGCTATACAATACAGGTGGTTCGGTGTAGGCGGTTCAGGGTAGGCGATGATGCCAGGGCGATACAATGGCGGCTTGATGCCGTGGTGATAATGCCAAGGGCTATCGTACAGGCGGCGATGATGTCAAGGCGCTTGATGTAGGCGGCTTTTTGAGAACAGGTGAAAAGCAGTGAAACAGCTTAAGACAAAATAATTGAGCAAACTAGCCAGGGGTTAAAAAAAGGGTTAAAAAACCACTTCACAGCAAAAAGCACCTAACCAGAAACGTGTTAAGTGCCTGTAATTGAATAAACAATATTTAAGATCAACCAAGAGACCTCCTGATAGAGCGTCAAGCCGTCGGCCCCGGCCAGCCGCAGCCGGTGATAATCGTCTTCATCGAGCGGAAAGATCTCGATGGAGACCGAGGCGAAATATTTCTTCAGCAGCCAAACGGCATCTTCGAGATAGTCGATGGGCGTGACGCCCGGCGCCTCCCCGGTCAGGAGCAACAGATGGCGCATGCCGGTGGCGGCGATCGCTTTGGCCTCCACCTCAATTTCCGCCAGACTGAGCTTTTTTCGGCTGATTGCATTGCCCCGATGAAAGCCGCAGTAGACACAGAGATTGGCACAGAAATTAGAAATATAGAGGGGGATAAACAGCTGGATGGTATGGCCGAAATACTGCCTGGTCAGTTGATGGGCCTTGGCCGCCATCTGTTCCAGAGAACCGGAGGCGGCAGGACTGAGCAGGGCCAGAAAATCCTGTTCCGAGAGTTTTTCTTTAGCCAGCGCCGCCTCCACCCGATCCGTTGTGACTCCGGCGAAAAATGACTGAAAGTCGAAATGTGCGTACTTTTTGATTTCATGATAAAATGACATAATTTTTCCCCACGTCCCTTCAGTTGAGAAAGCCGGTTAACGGCGACGAGGCCTGGGCGGTCGGGCTCTCCAGGGCCATCCGCGCCAGATAGGCCAGTCGTCCGGCCTGCACGGCCAGGGAGAAGGCACGACCCATCAAGGCCGGATCTTCCGCCGTGGCAATGGCCGTGTTTACCAGAACCGCATCGGCGCCCATCTCCATCGCTTCCGCCGCCTGGGAAGGGCGGCCGATGCCGGCATCAACCACCACTGGAACCCGGCAATTCTCGATGAGCAGGGCGATCAGCGGCTTCGTCTCGAGGCCTCGGTTGCTGCCAATCGGTGCGCCAAGGGGCATGATGGCGGCGGCACCGGCATCTTCGAGTTTTTTCGCCAGGGTCAGATCGGGCAGGACATAGGGCAGGACGATGAAACCTTCGCGGGCGAGAATCTCCGTGGCCCGCAACGTTTCGTAGTTATCCGGCATGAGATACTTCATATCGGTGATTACCTCGATCTTGATGAAGTTGCCACAGCCCGCCTCCCTGGCAATCCGGGCGATGCGCACCGCCTCTTCGGCAGTGCGGGCGCCGGAGGTGTTTGGCAGCAGCACGACATTATCCGGTATAAAATCGAGGATATTTTCATTGGTGCCACCACTGTCGATGCGCCGCAGTGCCACGGTGATCATCTCCGATTCACTTGCCGCAAGCATTTTTGGAATCCAGCTTTTTGCGGCAAATTTCCCCGTACCGGTCAACAGACGGCTGCTAAAGCCGTGTCCACCAATTATCAATTGTTCATCCTGCATGGTTCAACCTCCTCCGACAAAATTTAACAATTCAAGGACATCGCCGTGTCTGAGCAATACAGTGTGCCAATCGGTCTGTTTGACGATCCGGCCGTTATGTTCGACCACCAGGGAAGCGGCAACCAGCCCCTTGACGGCGACCAGGCCTTCAATTGTGCACTTTTCCAGCTGCTCCTCCTGGCCGTTGATACGTAGCGCAATTACCATAGCTCTTCCTGTTGGCAAAAAGCAAAAAAAATGCCGCCTCCCCATACAACGGGAAAGCGGCGTCTGGCCATTCTTCGTGCTCCGAAACCTCGGTTCCAAGCAGGCCGCTTCCCTTCGCCGGCATTACCCGGATCAGGTTCATAGGGTTGGATAGACTCCTCTCAGCATGCACTGCACCCCTAGCGATACCAACTTTCTTATTCGACTCGAGCGCATTTGTCAACGCATGTTTACCGATTGCCCCGTGACAATTGTCGGCAATACGCAGCGGAGCAACAAAAACTGCGAGGCTTAAAGTGAGGTGGCACGGATATTGAAAATCATAGAGCAAAGAGGGGAGATTGCTGCTCATCCGCCTCTTTAAAGTGAATTCCGGGTCAAGTCCGGAATGACGGCAGTGAGCAGAGCTTTTCTGTCTGGACTTAACGGGGAAGACGGCGATGGATAGGGTTTATTATTGCTCGCTCGATCCGGAATCTATAAATTCTACCGACAAACTTTATTTTCACGTCGCCGAAAGATTACAAGATAGTCCTATGAAACAAGAAATTGTCCTGCAGGACAAGACACCATTATTGATTTCCTCTGCAGCACATTACAGAACAGGAGGCGGCAGGTTGTCAAGAGCACATCGACCTTTCGGACCGGAGAAATGACGCCAAGGGGCATTCAAATCATTTCAGGCCCGGACTTCAACATGTTTCTCGAGGCAATTATGGCCGTTCAAACGGTCATTGGCCCAAGGGAGCGGGGTGACCAGCCTGGGTATTATCTCTTTAGCCGGCTGCAACGGGCGGAAGATTTCGCTCCCGGCTACAAGACGACAACCCTCCCGCCCAAAAAAATCCTGGCCTCGCCAAAGGAAAAGCTTTTCAGCTTCACTTTCGACAAACCTCCCAGACTGCGTCTCCATGTAGACGCGTCGCCATTCGTACTGCTCGGGGTGCATCCCTGCGATCTCGCCGGTATTGATGCCCTGGACCACGCCTACGCCCACCCCCCGGCAGAGATGCGCTGGAGCGCCAACCGCAAGCGGGCCACCATCATCGGTCTCGATTGTCAGCCTGATGCCTACTGTTTCTGCAGCAGCGTCGGCACGGATGCCGCCCGCATCCCCTGCGACCTTTTTCTCACCCCGATCGATCATGGCTACCTGGCAGAAATCCATTCCGATAGAGGCAGACAACTCCTGCAAAAAGCCAATACCAGCAATGCCGGCGAAGAAGAGCTTGCGGCCGCAAAACGTTGGCGGCAACAAAAGGTCGAACGGATCAGGGCAAAGTTCGATGCACCCTTAGAAAGAATCGCCGATATTCTCGAAACGGGGGGCTTGACGCCGACCTGGAAGGAAACCGCCAAACGATGCTACAGCTGCGGCTCCTGCAACACCGCATGCCCGACCTGTTTCTGCTTCGACATGATCGACGAACTCGATCCCGACCTCCGCGGCGGCACTCGATACCGCACCTGGGATTCGTGCCAGCTCCTCGACTTTGCCATGGTCGCCGGCGGACATAATTTTCGGGGAGAGCGGTGGCAGCGGGTCAGACACCGATGGCAGCGAAAATTTCTTTACCTCTTCAGGCAGTTCGGCCGTCCCTACTGCACCGGCTGCGGTCGATGCAGCCGCGCCTGCACTGTCGATATTAATATCGTCGATGTGACCAATCAGCTCATCGCTGCCGCAAAAATGGAGGGATAAATGGCTGCGCCGGATCGCCAACAGGCCGCTGACATCAGCATTATCTCATACATGCCGGAGCGGGCGAAAGTGATAAGCACGCACCGTGAGTCTTCCGCGACAACTATTGAACTGGTTCTCGAAGACGGACGACCTCTTCACCACTCTCCCGGCCAGTTCGTTCAGGTGTCGGTCTTCGGCTATGGCGAGGCCCCTCTCTCTCTCTGCTCGTCGCCTACCAGATCCGAGAGTTTTAGTATCTGTGTTCAACCGAAAGGAAATGTCAGCCGGGCAATCACCGCGCTCTCCTCCGGCGACTGGGTCGGCATTCGCGGGCCGTACGGGCAGGGCTTTTTCCCTATCGATCAAATGAGGAGAAAGAACGTTCTGCTGGTGGCGGGCGGCATCGGCATCGCCCCCCTGCGCAGCCTGATCCATTTCATCTGCGATAAACAAAAAGACTATGGCCGGCTACAGGTTGTCTACGGGGCGAAAACTCCGTCGACTCTGCTGTTCCAAAAAGAGACGGCGCAATGGGTTGAGAACCCTCATCTGGACTTCTACCTCACTGTCGACCAACCGGATAAGACCTGGCAAGGGCGGACCGGCGTGGTCACGGAACCGCTCCGGGAGATGGATCTTGCCCCCGACAACACCATCGCCGCCATCTGTGGTCCGCCGGTGATGTTTCGCTTTGTCGCCATGGAGCTCTTGCAAAAAGGATTATCCGGGGAGAACATCTATTTTTCCCTGGAAAGGCGTTTTAAATGCGGCATCGGCAAATGCGGCCATTGCCAGCTCAATGATCTCTATGTCTGCCGGGACGGCCCGGTTTTCCGGTATTCCGACCTTCAGACCCGTAAAGAAGCCGGGGAAGCCTGGGTACCGGAAAAGGCTCAGGACGCGGCCAAAGAGGAGAAACGATGATGCCGTTTGCGAGAAAACCGAGGGTGGCCTTTTTCGATTTCGCCTGCTGTGAGGGCTGTCAGCTGTCCATCCTCGAGCTGGACGAGAAACTTTTCGATCTCCTTGCCCATGTCGAGGTGGTCGCCTGGCGGGAGGTGATGTCCGAGATAAGCGAAGAGTATGATATCGCCTTTTGCGAGGGGTCCATCACCCGGCAACAAGATATAGAGCGAATCAAGACCATCCGCGATAAAGCCGAGATTGTCGTCTCTTTAGGAACCTGCGCCAGCATCAGCTGCCATAACGCGCTGAAGAACAAATGGGCTATGAACGAGCTTTTGGCACTGGTCTACAGCGAATACGGCGAGCATATCGACACCATTCCCGCCCGGCCGATCGCCGATGTGGTCAATGTCGATTATCAGATTCTTGGTTGTCCGGTGAGCCTGCCGGAGTTTGAAACGGTCTTCAAGCGGATTCTCACCCGCCAGGCCTATACGCCATCCAATCAGCCGGTCTGCGTCGAGTGCAAACGCAACGACATCCTCTGTGTCCATGAAAAGGGCATGGTCTGCCTCGGACCGGTGACCCGGTGCGGCTGCAATGCCATCTGCACCGCCTTCGGCGACGCCTGCCGGGGATGTCGTGGTCTGATCGACGATGCCAACCTTGAAGCACCCGTCCGGGCACTCTTCGGGGAAAAGCTCCATCCGATAATGGCTGAGGTTGCCCGAAATAACCGGCTCACCGGGAAGGAAATCATAGCCCGATTTTCCCTATACAACAACACAGGCCGAGTCGGCAAGGGGGAGGAATCTTCCGATGGCACAGCATAATTCCATCAATGTCCACCATGTCACCCGAGTCGAAGGGCACGGCGATATCACCGCGGAAATCAAAGACGGAATACTGCAGCAGCTCCGTTTTTCGGTGGTCGAAGCACCGAGGTTTTTCGAAGCCTTTCTTCGCGGTCACCACTTTAACGAGGTGATCCACATGTCCTCAAGGGTCTGCGGCATCTGTGCGGTGAGCCACAAATGCGCCGCCCTGAAAGCCACCGAGTCGGCTCTGCGAGTGAAGGTCAGCCGGCAGACCAAGCTGTTACGACGCCTGGCCTACCACGGAGAAATACTCAGCAGCCATATTCTCCACATCTATTTTCTGGCCGGCCCGGACTTCTTCGGTGTTTCGAGCATCTTGCCGCTGGTGGAAAGGGAACCGGACATGGTCCGGCGGGCCATGCGACTCAAAAAACTAGGCTATGATCTGAGTGCCTTGGTGGTCGGACGCCACACCCATCCGATCGCCATGACGGTGGGAGGCTTCACCTTCACGCTAGAAGTCGCCCACCTCGCGGAGATGCAAGACCGAGTGACACAGGGGCTGGAGGACCTTCGCGACACCGTACGAACTCTGCGTAAGATAGAGCTGCCGCATCTGGAACGGGAAACCGAATACGTCTCCCTCACCCATCCCAACCGATACGCTTTCTATGACGGCGAAATTCTATCCAGCGACCGCGACGAATCGGTATCCCGCGACAAGTACAGGGAAGTGATTAAAGAATACGTCGTTGATTATTCCACCGCCAAGTATGCCAGGTGGAACCGGCCGGAATACATGACCGGAGCCCTGGCCCGCTTCAACAACAACTATGACCAGCTGACCGATGGCGCCAAGACGGCGGCAGACGAGCTGGGCCTGCCGCATCCCTGCCACAAACCCTTCATGATCACCATCGCCCAGCTGGTGGAGTGCATCCATTGCCTGGAAGACGCCGGCAAAATTCTGCAGACGCTTTTGGTTCTGGGAATTCAGCCTGATACAGAACATACGAAGATAAAGGATCGTGCCGGAACAGGAGTAGGGGCCGTTGAAGCACCCAGGGGCATCCTCTTTCATGAATACCAGTACGATGATCGCGGCAAATGCCTGTCGGCCAACATGGTCATCCCGACCGCCCAGAATCTTGCCAACCTTGAGGCGGACATGCGCGCTTTTGCTCCGACCATCGCCCATGAATCTGCCGAGACCATTACCCATCTGCTGGAGATGCTGGTTCGGGCCTACGACCCGTGTATCTCTTGTTCGACCCATGTTATACATCGGAGATAATCGAGGTATCGAGGTAACTACCGTGACTGGAGTGAGGGAAAATCAGCAACACAGGGTGGGGAAAGACATTGTCGCAAGGCGGAGGAATGCAGCGGAATTATTTCACCAGCAGTTTTTGATTGGGCTGAATTGAGGCATCGGGTGGAAGATTGTTTAATTTCCTGAGCTCATCGACCGTAAGGCCGTACTTGAAGGCTATTCTAAACAGATTTTCGCCTTTTTGGACAACGTGGTGAACCGCCTCGGCCGGTATGGCCGGTATGGCCGGTGTGGCTTGTTTGGCCGGTGTGGTCACCTCGCCTGATTTGGCAGGCATGGCTACTTTGGAGGCTTTGACTGCTTTAATTGTCTCCCTGGCGGCATTGGTTTTATCTATTTTGGGTGTCGCTGTTGTATCTAATGTTTCTATTGCTGCAGGTTTTTCGAGTGTTTCGAGCATTTCAGGTTTTTCAGGTTTTTCAGGTGTTCGAGCAGAGTCCTCGATAGATTCCTCAATGACTATGCGCAGTAAAGCAAAGTTTTTCTCTTGCGTGCTCTGCAGTTCCGTTCGTAATTGATCGACGGCCGTCACCGTGACAAAATTTTTCTTCATCTCTGACAATTGATCGTAAATACTCTGCAGTTGTTCTTCTGTCTTGTCATCCGATGCGGACATTTCTTTGAGGATTGTTAATTGTGACTCAAGTGCTGCCAAACGATTTTCCACTGCTGCTATTTGTTTCGGATCAACACTCTTGCCCCGGCTCGCTCCAATGGCATAAAAGATGAGGGAAAAAATCACAATGCCGACGAGAGAGTAGCTAATATTTCGATTAAAACTTTTCATGATGGGGGATTTTATCTCGGGTTCCTGATAATTTTTTTGCCATTCCGGCGCCAGATTGCCGGTAAAAAATTTCAGATCTTCGTCTGAAATTTCGGTAAATTTTATTCCTGCCGCAAAGGAATACCCTTCAATCTCTTTTTCCAGGGTAAATGTTCTGACGACTTGACCTTTCGCGGAGATAACATAATTATACTTGGGAATCTCAATAGCAATGCGGATGCTCTCTTGAAGATCGATTCGTTCTTCGAGGTAAAGAAGTGCACCTCCACGGCTTAAATTTTTAATCCTCCCCTGCAGTACCTGTTCCTTGCAGATAACAGTAGCTGGCCAGTAGACTTCAGCCCGAGAACTCATTCGTCTATAGGAAACAAATTCTTTCAAAATCGATACCAGTAAAGTTATGCAAGGTTAAATTGCGTTTTCAAGCTCAATCTACAATGCAGGCCACCCATATTCAGCTTATCAGCGTACCTTGATGAAAGCGACATTGTTCTCTGTTCGGTACGGCTCAGGGAATTTTTTTAAACCATACGGTGAAAACCATCATAAAGCATACCTCAATTACTCAACAGGATAATATACATTTTTGCAATGATATACCACCTGAGTTCCCGAGAAAACGCAACAATAAAAAGATAAATATCTAATAATAACAATCGATAACTATGATTTGTCCTACAAATTTCCTCGCTATACTTTTGGCTATTGTGACGAGGATTTTTGGATGGAGCGATTGAAGTAACGAACTGTTAATAAGAATTTTCCATCGTTCCCTCATGACATAGTTACGGGAACTGAGCATACCAGCAAAGAGCACGATATAGCACCGCCAAAACACCGGATCATGGAGGTATTAATCTCGTTTATCGGCCTTAATCATTTACAGCGCCACTGCAACTCGGTATATTCCCATGTTTTTCAATGGCCGAAATCGTCCTCCTAATTGCCGCTTTATATCCACTTCCTGCTCATGAAGATACTTTTCATCAATCCTCCGAATTGCGGACGTTCCATACCCGAAGAACGGTATGGCATAACCTCGATTAAACAGATTTTTCGCGGCGAACCCCTGTCCCTGGAAGTACTGGCCGGCAATGTCGGCGATCACGAGACGCGGATTCTCGACCTTAAGGTTAAGCCGGACGGGCTGCAATCAGCGTTAAAGGCCTTCAAACCGGACCTCGTCGCCATGACGGCCATGACCTGCGAGGCACAAACCGTCGTTAAACTGGCAGGCGAAATCAGACAAAGCCTGCCGACGACAATCGTCGTCGGCGGCGTGCATGCCTCGGCTGATCCTGAGTTTTTCAACCGGAAGATGATCGACTGGATCGTCATCGGCCTCGGCAAACAGAGCCTGCGCGAACTGGTCACCGCTTTAGCATCGGGTGTTGCAAAGCCGCTTATTCCCGGCGTTGCCGCCACCTGTCCCGGAGCACCGCTGCACTACCGGCAACGCACATTCAGCCGCAGCGATTTACCAGAGCAGCAACTTCCCCGCTACGACCTGGTTGACCAGTATCGTCCGCATTACACCCTGGAAACCCTTGGTCTGCAGCTCGGTCTGGTTGTCTCCGCCGCCGGATGTCCCTATGACTGTTCCTTTTGCTGTATCGCGCCGCTGACCGGCGGCAAATACCTGACCGCCAGCAGCGAAACAGTCATCCGCGCCATCGGCTGCCTGCAGACCCCGGTGATCCGCCTGGTCGATGCCAACACCTTCGGTAATCCCGGCCATGCCTTGAAACTGGCCGATGCAATAGAAGCCGCTGGCATCAAAAAACAATTTTTAGCCGATGTGCGCTCGGATACAGTGGTCCGGCATCCCGAACTGCTGAAACGCTGGCGGGACATCGGCCTGCGCGCCGTGGTCGTTGGCTTTGAGGAAATCGATGATACGGCACTGGGCGCGATGAACAAGGAAAACACCACCCGATGCAATCTGCAGGCCATCGACATCCTGCACCAGCTCGGATTGACCATCGTCGGTGATTTTATCATCTCGCCGGATTACACTGAGCAACAGTTCGATAAATTGGGTGCCTTTGTCAAAAAGCAACAGATCGACCTGCCGATGCACACCGTTCTCACGCCCCTGCCCGGCACCCGGCTCCACCGGCAGCTGCGCGAGCAGATCAGTATTCACGACCTCGACTATTACACGCTGACCAATGCCGTGCTGCCGACCCGGCTTGATGAAGAGCTCTTCTACAATCGCTATGCAGTCCTTCTGGCCGAAGGACATCGAGCAGCAAAGGTATAAGAACACATGCCCGTTTATATCACCGACATCGCCACCTTCCTGCCCAATGCTCCGGTCACCGACGAACAGATGGAAGCGCTCCTCGGCATGGTCAATCAACTCCCTTCACGCACGCGAAAGATCATTTTGCGCAATAACCGCATCAAAAGCCGCTACTATGCCATCGACCCGGCGACCGGGGCAACAACCCATACCAACGCCCAGTTGACGGCCGAGTCGATCCGGCGCCTACGGCCACGGCCCAACTTTACACCGGATCAGATTGAATGCCTTTGCTGCGGCACCTCTTCCCCGGACCAGCTCATGCCCGGCCACGGATCGATGGTCCATGGCGAATTAAAAGGACAGCCCTGCGAAGTGATGACTGCGGCCGGAATTTGCACCGCCGGCATGAGTGCCATGAAATATGCCTATATGAGCATCGCCTCCGGCCAAAGCAGCAACGCCGTGGCCACGGGCTCCGAGCTGGCCTCCTCGTTTCTCCGCGCCAGTCTCTGCGGAGTGGTCAACCAGCAGCACGCCGATTGGATCAAAGAGCAGCCGGCCATCGCCTTTGAAGCCGACTTTTTACGCTGGATGCTCTCCGACGGTGCCGGTGCCGCCTTTCTCACCAACCGACCGACCGACACGGGACTCTCCTTGCGCATCGACTGGCTTGATCTTCTTTCCTTTGCCAACACCATGGAAACCTGCATGTACGCAGGAGCCATTAAGCTCGAAGACGGCTCCCTGCGCGGCTGGCGCGAGCAGGCGTCTCTTGCCGGAAGTATCGACAGGGACAGCCTGTTGATCAAACAGGACGTCAAGTTACTCAACCGGGAGATTATCACCACCGCCGTCGAGCGCACCCTGCCGCGACTGATTGCCAAACATAAGCTGCAGGCGGACGAATTCGACTGGTTCCTGCCCCACTATTCCTCTGACTATTTTCGTGCCGAGCTGCAGGCACGAATGGAGAAGATCGGTTTCGGCATCCCCTTTGAGCGCTGGTTTACCAATCTGGCCACCAAGGGAAATACCGGATCGGCCTCGATCTACATTATCCTTGAAGAACTGTTTCACTCGGGACGGCTGCAAAAAGGGCAGAAGCTGCTCTGCTTCATTCCGGAGAGTGGCCGTTTTTCAATGTGTTATATGCAACTGACCGTCGTCTAAGCCGATTTATTTGTGGCCGCCGGCCGTTTTTTCGGATAGCCGATAAGGAAGGTGTTCTTCAGGGGGGTTTTGGGTGAGGTGCTTTGCCCTATCTCCCAGACAAAGGTCCCTGCATTGTCTACGCAGCCGACGAGTGCTTGTAGTTCCTCACGGCTATAACTGCGCAGATGCGAAACAGCGCTGTCCCAGATATAGATCAGCGGTACGACAGGCAAAACCAGGCAAAAAAGGAACTTCGACATGGTCAGCGGCCTGGCGCACAGGAGCTTGGCAAATAAAACAACCATGGATATCGGGGTAATGAGGAGATTAACCAGCCGCCGTTCGGTAAATTCAAAAACACAGATAGGCATCTTTTTATCTACTGCATCTTGAAGGATGGAGATGGCTTCAGCTGTGTCAAAATGATGGAAACTGGAAAATATCGTTCGAACCCCTTCCAGCTTTACATCAATATCCAGGGCATTTACCGAATCGGCTGTATAGGCAAAGAGGTGATGATGCGCCGCCAGGGTCTTTAAGGCGTTTTCATTGGGATATAAATCGGTCAGGGTAACCCGTTCGACAACCTCTTCCAGATCACCAATTGCCCCAAGCAGGTAGTGCCAGGGCCCTGTCCCGCCGGAACAGAGATCGACCACCTTTTTTGTCCGTGATTTCTGCATAACCCAGAGAAATTCCGGGATAATCGGATCATATATTTTCATCTCGACAATCAGATAGCGAAGAGCGTCGGTCATCTGGTTGCGCAATATGCAGGGCAGCCATCTCTGATCTTCAAATTCGAAGAGCCTCGGCCATTTACCAGGCGTCCTCCTAGGCATCTTCTTGCTGCTTCAGACGAATATAATCGGCCAGGGTGGTGAAGGACTGCAAGATCTCCCGACTGGAATTCTCTCCGCCGATCCGCACATCATAGCTCCTCTGCACAGCCACCACTACCTCAAGGGCATCGAGCGAATCCAGGCCCAGCGGCGATTCCGGACCAATCATCGGGACATCAAGGGGGACATCCTCCGGCAAAATGTCCTCGACGTTACAGAGGTCGATGACCATGGCCACCAGCTCGCGTTCCAAATTATCGTCCATCTCTTCTCCAAGCAACACCTGTCCCACCCAGGCCGATCAATTTAAAGACCTCGCCGCCAACGTCGAA
This sequence comes from Desulfopila aestuarii DSM 18488, assembly GCA_945863875.1. GTDB lineage: Bacteria > Desulfobacterota > Desulfobulbia > Desulfobulbales > Desulfocapsaceae > Desulforhopalus_A > Desulforhopalus_A aestuarii_A. The sequence goes on along the minus strand of CAMBBS010000039.1, from coordinate 19,427 downwards.
ACATCAACAGGGCGCAGGCCATACATACCAGAAAAAAGGCGGCCAAAGTCACGACACGGGGCAGTACACTGGCCAGATTGCCGTTCCGGACAAAGATATCGAGAAACGCCTCTAGGCCCCAGCCCAGAGGCGAAATCACGCTGAGGCCCTGCATCACCCGGGGCATCACATAGACCGGGACCATCACCCCGCCCATTGCCGCGGCGAGCACCACCGACACCGCGCCGAAGGTTGACGCCTGATCGTAACTACGCGCCAGGACTCCGACGAGAATGCCGTAGCCGCAGGCCGCCAATGCCGCACTGACGGCAACGGCCAGCAGGGCAAACGGCGCCGAACCGAGTTCGAGTACCGGGGTACCGAGAATCGGCAGAATACACTTACCGACCAGCAGCATCAAGGCAAACTGCACGAGACAGACACCAAGATAAGCAAAAACCTTACCGAACAGCAAGGTAGCGTTGGCAACCGGCATGGTCATCAGCCGGGTCAGCGTCCCCTCTTGACGCTCGCGGATCAGCGTCCCCGCCAGTGGAATGACAATAAAGAACATGCCGAACAGGGTCCAGGCCGGGACGTTCTGCTGCACTGAGGTCGGCAGTGTCGTATATTTATCCGGATAGGCCGACTCTTCGCTCAGTTCAATCAACGTCTGTCCACTCCAGTCAGAACTGAGATGCGGCATGTTCAGCTGCAGCCCGGCCGGCGCATAGGCCGCCAGCTGCTCTTGAATACCGCGCTGCAGTTCCAGGGGCAGCAACCGCCCGAAGGCCTCGCTCTTTCGCGCAATTTCCAGGCCGAGAAGGCCTCGCTGCAGGGCGCTGGTGACCGCCGTCCGATAGACACCACGTACGGTCGGATCAAAGTAAACGGTCAGCTGACCGGTCGGTTGTGTCGGCGCCTCTTGGCGAAATGATGCCTCGACCGCTGCCTGTGCGGCCGCATTTATGGCCGCGCTGAACCCTGCCGGAACAATAATGGCAAACTGGTACTCCCCGTCAAAAACCCTTTGCCGGGCGGTGTCGACATTGAGCTTGTCTCCGGCAACTTCCCTTACCAGTTCGAGTGCGCCGGTGGCCTCCAGATTCGCCGCCAGCTCCGCCGCCAACGCGCCCTCATCGAAACTGACAAAGAGCGCTCGGGTTGCCGTCCCGCCTGTGGCGCGAAACAGGTTGTCCTGAATGAGCGACAGCACCAGCACCAGCAGCATCGGCATGACAAAGAGAACCAGCAGGCCGGCACGGTCGCGGCGGAGCAGCAGCAGTTCTTTTTTAACATGCACCAGTAACAACATATCGGTCCTTAGTCGCGCACCTGTTTTCCGGTCAGGGACAGAAATAATTCTTCAAGATTGTCACAATCGGCGGCAGCGCCGACCAGCTGTTCCGGTGTGCCGCCGGCAATCACCCGGCCCGAATCGACAATGGCGATTTCGTCACAGAGCTGCCGCGCTTCTTCCATATGATGCGTCGTGTAAAAAAGTGTCATTCCGGCGCCCTTCAATTCGATGAGACGCTCGAGGATGAGATTGCGTGACTGCGCGTCGATGCCGACTGTCGGTTCGTCGAGAAAAAGAATCTCCGGTTCATGCAGGATACCGACCGCCAGGTTAGTCCGGCGTTTCATACCTCCGGAATAGGTGGCGACCCGTCGATCAGCGCAGTCGGTGAGACCGACGAGCTCAAGACATTCGCCCACCCGTTCGTTGACCCGCCGCGCCGGGATACGCAGAACTTGTGCGAAATAGCACAGGTTTTCCCTTGCCGTCATACTTGGATACAGAGCGATGTCCTGCGGTACAAAGCCGATCAGGCAGCGAATGGCCTTCGCCTGCTTCCCCACGTCATAACCAAGAACGGTCGCTTTGCCGGCGGTCGGTTGCAGCAGGGTGGAGAGAATGGAGATCGCCGTCGTCTTCCCCGCGCCGTTCGGGCCAAGCAGGCCGAAAATCCTGCCCCGGACAACATTGAGGTTCAGGCCGTCGAGCGCCGGACGATCGGCATGGGCATACACCTTTACCAGGTTCTCGGTGGTGATTGCATTTTTTTCGGCAGATACGATCATCGGTTCTCGCCAGTTATAATCAGCGGACAAGTGCCGACCGCAGATCCTCGAAAAGCGCTTCCTCATGTACCGCGCAGGAAGAAAGCAGTGCTGCCAGATGGTCAAAGGAATCCTGCCCCACAGCCCGGCCCTTGCAGACCCGGGAGGCGAGCAGGGCGAAGTCACGCCACAGGTCACCCACCGCGGTACAGCGCCTTGACAGATCAATCAATCTGTCGTTTTCCAGCACCCCGGCAGCCTCCTGCAAAAAGGCCGCGTAAATAAAGCGAAAACCCGCGCCGCCGGTACCAATTTCCTCCTGCATACGGATGACATGACCGAGATGCAGCAGGCTCTGTTTCTCGCCAAACCTGTCCGGCCACTTGGCCAGTTGCCGCGCCAGCAGACGAATGCCGCGCACGCCGAGCAGCGGCAAAGGAACTTTCAACATCACCCGGCAAACATCGCGGATGCCGGACTCAATCGCCTTCGGCAGGTTGAAGTGGACCGGCATCTTTTCGATATAGTAGATTCTTCCCTTTGGCGCCAGCGCCCCCTTGGCAAAGCGCGCCTTGCGCAGATCAGCCGCCGGGCAACGCACCGTCTCTTCGAAAATTGGATCGCTGATCAGATAATCGCTCCCCTCTTTACCAATGACCACCAGATTATGACCGTTAAAGTGAAACCGGTAGGCCGGTGGAAAAAAAGGCAGCCAGAACACCCCGGTCTGTGCTCCGACCGGACGTCCCGCCTCGAGGAGTCGGTCGAGCTCGTTTTCCGCGGACTCGGGGCTGCCGAACTTCTTTTTTATCACCTTGATGCCGAGTCTTCTGGTTGCCTTGGCAAAAATACTGCCCGGCCCGATGCGATAGGTAGTCAGTGGAAGAAAATTAATTTTGACAAAAGGCACATAGGCAAAAAACAGCCCGCCGCCGATGCCGAAGGCCATCGCCTCGGAGCAGGGAAAACCATGATAATTGAGCAGGTTGGCGGTCACGCCGCTCTCGCAATGGGCGAACTGACGATGGGGAAAGTTTATTTTCACGAATTATCAGCCTCAACCTGATCCAGCCCGGCCAGTGGAGAAATCAGTTCTTCCGGAACAAAACGCAGTTCATCGACACTGATACCGAACAGCTCTGCATAGGGCACTACATCGGCTGGACGAAGTCCGGCGAATACCGCCGGTTTCAGGTGCCGTTTAATCCGCCAGCGGGCAACACCGGAGTATTGGCTGAGCAGCGCCGGATCCATCTGGTTTTTCACCATATGATAGGCCAGCGCACTCTTTTTCCCGTCCTTGATCTCGGCAAGGACCACAGTCAACTCGTCAGCGATCGCCTCCCAGGCCTGACGCAGGGCAATATTCTTTGCCTCCCAGCCGACACTCGACTCAAGGATATAACGGCCGTCCACATCGACGGCGTAATTGACTTCGCGGTTGCCAGAAAGCAGGCCGCTATGCTGGGGGACGTCATTTTTTTTCACATTATGGCTTTCGGAATAGCGCTTGATGATTCAAATAAGCAAAAATTACCTAAGAGGAAGGAATCCTATCGCAGTGCGACAAATTACCCCACTGCAAGCCGATGGGCAAGTACTTTCCAACCCGGCACTGCCACGTTCAACCTCGCCCGTCAACTTCATCCGACATCGACTCTTCCTGGTGCAGACGCCCGCCACTGAACCGGGCAAACTGGTTCGCTGGGATTGCGGGCCGGCAATCGGCACGACAAACAGGGGAAAAAGAGTTGCCGAGTACCAGTCCCCCAGCCAGATTAGCCTGCAGGGTTATCCCTCTGCCCCGGTTATATCTGTCGAGTGCACTCGAATCGGCAAATTCCTCCAGGGTAACGAGGTTACTAAGCGGAATAAGATCGCCGCTGCGCGAGGAACGTACATAAATATTCTGCAGGCCGGCAGGGGTACGCTGCGCATCACGCTCACCTTCGGGTACCACATCGTACGCAACGTCTTCATTTATTCAGGTCGTTACCCGGCTGGAGCCGGGCATCGTTTCCAGGGTCCGGCCGATTACACCGATGGTCACACCCATTTCCGCCGCACGATGATAATCGATGTTCACCTGCACCTGGGGTTTAGTTTCCTTATACTTTCAGCCACTGTCGATCAGGCCGGGATTATACGCTTCGATCTGTTGCAGGAGGATGTCCCGCCACTGTGCCAGCGCCTGATAGGTGCTGACGCCGATGACGAACTGCCACGGTTTTTCAATAGCCTCCCCGAACCCCTGCGCACCGGCCGCGCACCTCCTGCATCTTTGCCCAGGCCTGGCGTCGTAGGCTCCAGCCGTTGAGAACGAAAAGGGCAATGCCGGAGTTGAAATTTGCAATATTTGTAAAAGTCCGCGGCGCACGCACCAGCATGCGCGTGGCTTCATTACTTTGAATAAACGGCATGAGACGTCACTTGACTTCGTCCATATATTCATAGTCGAAGGCCGCACCCTCAGGCCCGGTGATCAGGGCAAAAAAGGTTCCGCGGTCTTCCTTGGGCGCGTATTCGGAAGGTATCTGCCCGAACAGCCATAGTGTTGCGCCGGGCAGCAGGACAAAAACTCCGAAAACCGCCACCGGGCAGCTCATGACATTTTTCAGCACCAGCGAGGTGGCGATGACCGCAAAACCAAGCGCGTTCAGAGCGATAAACGTAGCGACAAGAACAGTCGCCACGGTCTCGGCAGGTACCAGCGTGGCCCGAACACTGCCGAGAAAAGAAAGATGGCCAGAACAACCGGGCCGATGGCGATCGGACGAATGATGGGTTCATCGACGCCGCGTTTCAAGGCCAGACTTTGGAATTCTTCCGCCATTTGAAAGGCCTTCTTGACACGCACCGTGAAAACACGTTTGGCCGATTCGAGGCTGCCCGTAGCAACTCATCTTAGCACAGAGAAATAGTCGACCAGATATCGATCGGCATAATCGGTCACGCCGGCACGGTCATGCGGTCACTGGTCAAATTCAGCCACATGAGGACCTCGTCGTTGTAATTGACTTTCTCTATTTCAGGCGGGTCTGCTTCAACTGGCAGGTCCCCGAGGATTCCGTCAACCCGGTCTCGGATATCGTTGGCCGCCCCGTCGACGTCCCGTCCGGCAATAAATTCGTTGGTCACCAGGGAGCGGCCGTCTTCACTGGTTGACGCGATAAACGGCATGTCTTCAACGCCTGAAATCCGTTCTTCAATGAGCAGGGTAATCTGCGTTTCGACCACGTTCACCGAAGCGCCGGGATAAATGGTCTCAACTGGGACAAGCGGCGGATCAATATCGGATAAAATCATTGGCCCGGGTCTCCGCTATCCTGCTGTAGTAATTGTTCCAGTGATTCGTCGGAATCAGGGCTTCCTCGGGTATAACGACAACATCGCGTGGATTGTTCAGGAGTTCTACAGACATCAGGAGGCCGGGCTTTAACAACCGGTCCGGCTTCGGCAGAATGGCTTTGGCGACAGAGGAGCGGATTGTCTGATCGATTCGGCTGTTAATGTCGGTAATTTCTCCGGAAAATGTGCGCCCTGCAAAAGACGGTGCCCTGGCCCTCAAGCTGCGATCTGGCCGCCGCGGCCCCTGCAACCATGGGCTTCACTCTGTCATATTCTTTTTGTACCTCGTCGCGACCGTACCTCTTCGGGCAGTGCATGCTCCTTGGTGCTGGTCATCTCGATTAAGAAATCAGCCCCTTGTACCCGCTGACCGTCGGCAAAAATGAATGACTGTTACCGTATCCATGACCGTTGCCGAGAGATCCACGGTTTCATAGGCTCGCAGGGTGCCGAGAGCGGCAACACGGTCGACGAAGCGATCGACATTCGCCCCCGTGACGATGACGGCCACGGCCCGCCCCGGTTGCTGTCCCCCTGCTGAAGAAACGACTGGGCATTTATCATTTCAATACTCCGGAGCTACCTCGAGCATCACCGCGCAAGGACCAGTCACGCGGGCCATGGATGCGGCGAACTGAATACGAAAACCGGGCAACGCTCCGCTGCCGCAGTACGATAGGCACGAAAAAATTCGGTCTGGTTCGTCAGCTATAACTGCAGCCACGACAGCTGCAATTGAGCAGTAAGAGAGAGAGACGATTATTAGAAATATCCAGAAAAGCTGATGGGGTGAGGAGGCGATGAGTATTATGCTGGAGATGAAGTGGACGGGCGGAATAAAGTGGGATGCTTCAGAGAAGGGACAACACCGCCTCGGCAAAGTCACGTGGCGCCTCCTGGGGCACATTATGGCCAACCCCTTCAATCACCCGGCGTTCGTATTTCCCGGTGAAAAAGCGTTGGTGATGTTTCGATCCATCCGGGGGGAGGACGCCATTGGCTTTGCCATCAAGGGCAATGGTCGGTACGGATATTTTCGGCTGTTTACTCAGGCGCTGCTCTATTTCCTCTAGCGCAGGATCGCCGGGTACGAGGGCAAAACGATGCCGGTAAGAGTGGATGACCACGTCGACAAAATCGGGGTTATGAAAAGAGGCAGCGGTGCGCCGGTAGGTTTCTTCGGTAAAGTTCCAGACCGGGGACCAGAGCCGCCAGAGAAGCCGGCAGAAATCCTGGCGGTGTTGGTTAAGACCTGCCCGTCCGCGCTCGGAGTGAAAATAATATTGGTACCATAAGCGGTGTTCGTTTTCCGGCACTTCAGGCTGCATCGAGTTACGAATATTTTGAATATTGTACCCGCCGCCGGACACAAGCGCGCGCACCCGGTCAGGCCAAAGAGCGGCGACGATACAGGCGGCCCGCCCGCCCCAATCAAATCCGGCGAGGACGGGGCGGGGCAGCGACAGGGCTTCAATAAAGGCAAGCAGATCAGCGGCCACTGCGGCCTGCTGCCCCGAGCGTGGTATGTTTGCCGATACAAAGCGCGTTGGCCCATATCCGCGCAGATAGGGGACGATCACTCGACACCCCGCTGCAACCAATAAAGGACTTACCTCGTCATAGGCATGCACGTCATAAGGAAAGCCGTGCAAAAGCAGCACCGGCAGACCATCTGCAGGCCCATTGTCCCTATAGTTGACATGCAGAACACCCGCTTCAATGGTTTGCAACGGGGTTAGTTGCGACATACCGGCATGCCTTTCATGTGCACCATAATTTGCTGCAGTGAGGATTGTTCACAACCACACGAGAGAACGAAAGCCAAGCATCGACCTGCCGAAAAAAGCAGGACACCAGCAGATTCGGCAGGTCGATTTTTTCAGGAAATTACTATGAAGCGTTTATGGGAACTATCTATCCCCGCCACGGCCCCGGCCACCGCCGCCAAAGCCGCCGCCTTTTCCACCACCGGCACCACCGGCACCGCCGGCACCACCCCGACCACCGCTGAAGTTACCTTTATTGCCCGGCCCACCACGCCCTCCGCCACTGCCGAAACCTCCTTTGCCGCCTCGGCCTCCACCGGCGCCTCCCCGATCGTCACGGGTTTTTGTCTGGGGCTTGGCTTCATTGACGGTAAGCGCCCGTCCCTTCAATTCCTTGCCGTTCAAACCGCTGATGGCAGCCTCCCCGGCTTCTTTCGTAGACATTTCAACAAAACCGAAACCTTTCGACCTGCCACTGAATTTATCCATGATTATACTGACTGAGTCAACCTGGCCAAATTCGCCAAAAGCCTGCCGCAAATCGTCTTCTTGAACATCATACGACATGTTCCCAACATAGATTTTCATTTAATACTCCTTTTAAATAGGTACTCCAGTTCACCATCATTAAACATCAAGGTACAGCTTGCAATAAGGCTCTTCAGCTATGTTTTTCCAACTCGGTTCCTCCACTCCTCCCCGGCAAAATTGAACACAAACAGTACAACACCGGACCTAGACCGCTCTTTTCTTACCGGTTGGCCAAAGTAATACAATCGATTTTTCAAGATATTTTTTTCAGCTGAGCGCGCAATTCCTCGAGTTCATCCAACAGATCAAGAGCCAAGGCGGCGCCCGGTAGATTGACTCGCAGGTCTCTTTGCAATCTGAGCGTTACCTGAATCCTTTTAATAGCAACTGCGCTAAAACGCCAGGTTTCAGGTGACGTCCCCTCCGGGACCAGTACCCCTTCGTTGACCAGCTCGTTGACCATCTCAACACCTACCCGGCAAAGAGTGCAGATTTCGTTCACTCCGAGAGTCATGCTGTCGTCCAGGACGATGTAGTGAAATTCCTGGTTCATATCTCAACCTCCAAACTCGGACCGGGGATTATAGGGCATGAGTTTCGCCATTTTTTCATACAATTGCCGCTGTTCAACTGTTTCTGCCGGCGGCGTATAAACGGCAAGGGTGACATATTGATGGCCGGCCTGGGTTTTCGACGACAGGCCGCGGTTTTTCAGACGGAGTTTTCGACCGGTCTGGGAGTTGGCCGGAAGTTTCAGATCGACCTTGCCGCCCAGTGTCGGCACGGCAACGGCCGATCCCAGGGCGGCTTCCCAGGGGGTCACCGGCAGGACCAGGAAGACGTCACGTTTACTGACGGTAAAAAGCGGATGCGGTTCAAAGACAATTTCCAGGAACAAATTGCCGTGCGCTCCCCGACCATAGCCGACATTGCCCTGTCCTTCAAGCCGGATCTGCTGGCCCTCGATTACTCCTTTAGGGATAGTCACCTGCAGCGACTGGGGCTGGATGGTCAGATGACCTCTGCCGTCATCCGTCGTTCTGTTTAAGGTGATGGTTCTTTTGGCGCCGTGGTAACTGTCTTCAAGGGTGATGGAAACTTTCGCATGCAGATCATCTCCTCGCCCATGGTGCTCACGGCCGAAAGAAGAAAGATCTTCCGCCCCAAAAGGACTCCGTCCTCCGCCGAAGAGTGACTCGAAAAAATCGCTGAAATGCTCAGTCGATGCCCCTCCCGGGCCGGCACTTGTTTTATGATAACGACTTTTCCAGTTCGGCGGCGGTTTAAACTCCTGATCGGCCCGCCAGTCACTGCCGAAGGTATCGTAGGCCTTGCGCTTTTCAACATCCTTCAAAACCTCGTAGGCCTCACTTATCTCCTTGAATTTCTTTTCAGCATCGACATCTTTGTTCACATCGGGATGGTATTTGCGAGCCATTTTTCGATAAGCTCTCTTCACCTCCTCCGGCGACGCGTCTCTAGAAATATTCAGGGTCTTGTAATAATCCTTGTAATCCATATTTTTTCCCGGCCCAACCGGTTACGATTATTTGAGTTGCACTGATTTGTCGAACTGCTACTGCTCTCTCCGCACCCTGATCCGTCAATTCAAAAATTTGTCAGAGACATTATAAACATTCCTCGTCATCGGTACACTGATAATTTGACAAAAAAACCGCAGCCGGCGCATTAGGCAAAAAACATCGGCCTCCGCTTCACGAAGCCCGTCGAACAGGAAATAAGCGGGAGTCAATGCCTTAATGGTTATTTTAAGATCTCAATTTCAGATGTGTCTCCAGATTCCTTGTTATTTATACCCCTCAGGGGTACTGCACTGAGTGCCAGGCTTGCTGGAATAAGGCACTAATCAAGCAATGGGGCGAGCATATAGACGATATCACTCTCCCGCGACGGATAAGGGCTCATGATGCCGGCCTTATGCAGTTCAGGCACGGTCGTGCCGTCGAGCATTGCCTGCTTGAAGGTGTTGATCAGGCCGGTGGCATTGTCGGCAAGAATATGTGCACCAAGAATTTTACTGTCGCCATCGACGAGAATTTTATAGGCGGCATACTTCAGGCCAACGCGGCGATAGGTGGGCCAGCTTACCTCTTTGGCAAAATTCTTCCAGTATTTCGTCCCTTCCTTAATGAGCTCAGCCTCTGTTTTGCCAACCATGCCGAGCATGGGGTAGGTAAACAGCATTGCCGGCACTGCACGGTAGTCAATTGACGGTGAAGGTTCCTCTTTATCTCGACAGATAATCGATGCGGCCGCAACATGTGCCTCCTGGTCGGCAACACGGGCCAGCTGCAAGGTTGCCGCAGAATCTCCAACGGCAAAGACCCGTGGATTCGAGGTAGTCATATGACCGTCGACCTCTATACCGCGACGATTGAAGGTGATCCCGGCGGCCTGCAGGTTGAGACTCTCGATATCAGCCACCCGGCCGGCGCCATGCACGACCAGATCCGTCTCAATCGTTTGTCCGGAAGCAAGATGCACGACAAAACCCGAGGCTGCACGGGCAATCGTCTCGATGGAGATGCCTGTGTGCACCTGTATCCCCTCGGCCCGAGTTGCCTTGACGAGTTCCTCGACCATATCGGCATCAAAGGGCCCGAGCGGTCGGTCCATCACTTCAAGGATATTAACTTCCCCGGGGTCAACACCTAAGCGCGCGGCAAAGTGGGCGAATTCGAAGGAAATAAAACCGCCGCCGATGAAAGTGATCCGTTTCGGCAACTGCTCCAGATCGAGAAAATCGTCGCTTGTCGCCAGGAGCCCATGGCCCTCAATCGGCAGGGCCATGGGCGTTGCGCCCGCGGCAATAATGGTAAAGAGCGGCTTGTAGGCAGCCCCATTGACCATGATGGTATCGGGGGCGGCAAAGACCGCTTCGCCCTCAAGATACTCCACACCGTTACCTTTCAAGCTGGCCACCGTATTTGCTGGTATCTGGGAGGTAAAACTGTTTTTTGCCTGAAGGATCGCCGGCCAGCTGACGGTGGGAGGAGCTGTGATGCCAAGTCCCTGCAAATGTCTGCTCCGGGCGACAATTTCAGTCACTTCGTAAAACCACTTCTTGGCCTGGCAACCATACAGAGCGCATACTCCGCCCGGTTTTGCACTTCTTTCCACCACGGCGACACTATATCCTTCGGCGACCAGATCAAAGGCGGCGGTCTGTCCCGCCGTTCCAGCTCCGATTATCAGCACATCCAGTTCTTTCATGATTTTCCTCCTTTTATAAAAAACATGCAAAATAAAAGAATTTCCAGGGGGTGCATCCTACTTACACATCCTTGCACCCTGGTCAGCCTTCCAATTACAGTAAGCTGTTTTATTGTTGATGGTAATAGAAACGAAAAATAACCGGAAACAATTGGAGGTGAATGATGAAAACTGTCGTGCAGGATATGTATCGAGGGTGGAATATTACCGTTAAGGCCGAAGAGCAATTGTGTTCAAATTTTAGTTTTGAGATTACCGGCCCATCCGGTCGCAGCCAAACTGTCACGCTGGGCGGTGACAATGAAAAACGCGCCCTGGAAAGGGCCCGGGAAATGATCGATATGGAATGCGATATTGCAGAAGAAGAGTAGCCACGATTATTTTTCGGCACGCATCAACATCGCCATTCCGATCAACAGCAGCTTCGTGATCAGAGGAGACCGACTATGGCCAGATGAATGGTCAAGCGGATGACATCCGATCACCCCGCTTAAGTACGTCAGGTTACAGTAGAAAGAAACAGCAGCACAAAATTTGCAACCAGACTTACAAATCTGCAAGAAAAGTGCGTTGGCTTATTTCTTCTTTTTAGGCTCCGACACATACAAGAGACAGTAGTCCTTGATCAGTTTAATTCGGCTATTCGGTGGTATCTTAAAGTAGATCGGGCTCAGCATAAGTATTCTAATCGCTTCTCTTGCAGTCATAATCACCTCCATGTCCAAATAGTCATTTGAGGTGTAACTCGAGAATATTTGGTTGAGAAATACAGTTTTTCTTTTTTTTACTTACAAATAGTTATTCAATTATCATGCCACTTTCCAACTTACGACAAACAAGCGCAGCACAGGTCTGTTGTGCGGAAGATGCAAAACAAACCGCCTGGCACCGGAGAGCATGACCGGAAAGGCCCCAAGCAACCATTTGATTTAATTTGACAATAGGTTATAAAAAATGGTTAAAATTGATCACTGCCATGTCGTCAATCCCGCAGCAGGATGCTTTCCTCAGCACTTTTTTAGTATTGAAGCAATCCGTCAGCTGTTTCCATTCCGGTAACCTGAGCGTTTTTCCGCTTTTCTGAAATATTTTTCTCTAGAACAGTTCAATGATGTCCTTGCCGAACCTCACTCCACAAATCAATTTATAGATTATATTTAATTACTTATAATTCAAGTCTAGCACATTCAGCACAATTTTGCCCCGAGGGGAACATCCATGTCCGGCATACAGAGAGTCACCGCACCGGTCGTATTGTGAAATCCAGTGATCAGACATTCCGACATGAGCGGACCAATCTGTTTCTTTGGAAAATTGACCACCCCGACAACAAGTCTGCCGATCAGGTCCTCGGGACTATACAACTCGGTAATCTGCACACTCGATTTTTTCATACCAATCTCCTCACCAAAATCGACCTGAAGAATATAGGCGGGTTTTCGCGCTTCTTTAAATACCTCTGCCGTGACAACTCTGCCGACACGCATCTCGATCCTGGCAAAATCCTGCCAGGAGATAGTTTCCATTTCTTGCATCAATTTCTCCGTTATGTTTTATGTAGTTTTCTTTTTTTCGCTGGTGGCAAGGCTCATTTTACCGCCAATTGCCGCAGCGAGAATAATGGCCATCCCGAAAAGCACCTGGGACGAGATTTTTTCCCCATGGATAATTGCCACCATGAACACCGCAAGAGGGGGCGTAAAATAGCTGAGGAAACCAATAATCACCATATTCCCGCCGGTCAGGGCGCGGTTCCACAGAAAAAACGACAGGCCCAGAGGCACGCAGCCGAGATAGATGGCCGAAAAAAGAGCAGCCGGTGACGGTAGGCCATGGGGCATGGTCACCAGGTAGAGAACGGCGGACAGTAGAGCCGCATAGATGGTGAAGATGGTCATCGGTTCTCTCTTGATCGGCACATGACCGAGAGCGACCGAAAAACTCGACCAGATTACACCGCAGGATAAGGCCAGCAGATACCCCGGCAGGGCGTCCATGGCAAAACTGAGGTCTTTGCCGGAAGAAATAACCAGAGCGGCGCCGACCATTCCGACCAGGGCGGTGATGATTATGGCGATTTTTAATTTCCGATAGAGGAGCACCGAGGAAAAAACCACGATCCAGAAGGACCAGGTCGTCGCCAGAATGGCCCCTTCGGCAAGAGGAGCCCGGCTCAATGCCAGATAGTAGATATAGTGATAGAGGAAAATTCCCCACACCCCCAGCAAGGTAACCTTTAGATCGGGAATAAAAACGGCAAACGAACGAGTTAGAAGAACATCCTGCAGATAAAGATAGATGGCCGCGCTGGTAAAACTGAAAAACATCAGTTCCTCCGAGGTAAGACCAGCCAGACCAGAGCCGGTTGCTGCGGGCAGGCTGGCCCAACAGAGGATGGCTCCAATTGCATAGAGATAATGTTTCATTTCAAATCACATTTTCCAGACGATATTACGCATACAGACACCCAAGAAAATAGTTCATCTGTTTGTACCACCATGGCCAGTCATGATTGACGTCATGGCCCCAGTAATTGATCCAGGCCCCGACACCCTTGGCCTGAAAGCGATGCTCCAGGGCACGGGTATCCTCGATAGCCTCCGACTCCCAGGCGCCCTGGCCCACACAGACGATGATGGTACTCTGCCGATAGAGATCGAGATATCCCGGATCAGAAAGCCCGGCCAGGTAGTGCACGGGCGAGTTGTCGTAGACGGCGGCAAGATCTTCCCGGCCCATGCCGAATTCAGGGCAGTCCAGCCGATACAGGCCGCTCAGCGCGATGGTCCCGGCAAAAAGGTCGGGATGGCGCAGAAAAAAATTGACGGCATGAAAGGCGCCCATGCTGCAGCCGCTGGTCATGATGCGCAGATGATCATCCTTGCAGTGGCTGCGCACAAAAGGGACCACTTCCGCAGTGATATAGTGGTCATATCGTTCATGGCGAGCGTTTCGTTCCGCCGGAGACACGCCAAAATCGTACCAGGAGTATGCATCGACACTGTCTACACAAAAGAGCTTGATACGACCCTCTTCAATAAACGGCGCAATGGCGTCGATCATGCCCAGACCTTCGTAGTCAAAATAACGCCCCCTGGAACAGGGGAAAACGATAAACGGCTGCCCCCAGTGTCCATAGACTTTAACACTCATCTCCCGGTCAAGGTGGGGGCTGTGCCAACGGTGCTCTTCGATGTGCATAGATATTCCTCAATGGCTCTGGATGTCTCTTATTCTACGGCCTGGATGAATTGGACAATTTCATCAATCTGCCGCATGTCCGGTGAACGGAAAATATAGCCGAAGTCGCCCAGGGCACTGCTGAAGACTCCAGGCACGACCACAGTCTGCACGATGAATCCGCCATATCGGGCCATCACCTCGTCATGACTGTAGCGATAGCTGTAGCGATTTTTTTGACTGGCATAGCAGCAGTGGTATTTACGTTGATAGTGCAGCGGGGCAATGCCATCGACCATAACCTGTGCCCACAGCCGGTAGACGTCGATGTCGCCGGCAAAATTAAACATGTCGGTGGTAAAGCCCCCGGGCGGACGCATATTTACCTCCAGGGCCACATAGTTACCCGGCGCGGTTTCGAAGAACTCGATATGAAAAAACCGTGCCCGGACCTCAAAGGCCTCAACACAGCGGCGTCCGGCCTGTTCAAGCGCAGGAGGGATATCACGCAGAGAAGTGTAATGAATGTGCCGGGCCTCGTTGACGGTTTCCATGATGCCCTGACTGAACCGATGGGCGGTATAAAACACCAGTTTGCCTTTGGCGTCGGCAAGCCCGTCGAAGGAGAAGATGGCACCCGGGACGAATGCCTCGATAATGTAATCCACTGAGGCTTTCGTGGCAAAAAAGGTATTAAGGTCTGCTTTATTTTCGAGAAAAAAGGTGCTCAAGGCCCCGACCCCGACATCGGGTTTGGCCACCACAGGATAACCGGTTTCTGCTATCAATTCTTCGGCCTCCTCAACAGTGTTAACGACGCGGCCGGCCGCCACAGGGATTGCAGCGGACTGGAAACGCACCTTCATCTGCGATTTTCGTTTGATGACGTCAATATCCGCGCCGCGCACGCCGTCGATATTAAAATCATCACGAATGCGCGCCTCGGTGGCCAGCCAGTATTCATTGAGGGATTCGAAACGATCGATTTTGCCGTAGCGATGGGTAAAGTAGCCGCAGGCACGGACCAGTTGATCGTAGTCGTGCATATCGGTCAGGTAGTAATACTCGGTCAGGGCGTCTTGTATCACCGGGTCCAGGTCACCAAAAGGCATATCCCCTATGCCAAGCACATTGGCGCCGAGCTGTTTCAGGTTTTTGCAGAACTGATAGTAGTGATGGGGAAAGTGGGGCGACAGATAGACCAGATTCATAGCGATACCTTTGACCTGTTTTTCTCAACCCGGCACACAAAAAGAAGACCGGAATGCATGACAACACATGACAGTATAATGAAAAAAGGATATGCCCAGGTGCGGCGACCGTGCACCGATGACGTTGCCGCGCCACGCCTTTGCAGATTGCACTTTCTACTCTGTTTCTTAGAAATTGTCCTCTCTAACTTTTCGCATTCCGACAATTAAATGCCAACTTGGCGACGAGCTGCAAAAATTATTTCAGTGCCTCGGCAATCAACTCCAGAATATGCCCCGCCCGCACCTGCAAGCCCGCGTGGTTGATGATGTCCTGCAGCTGGATAATACAGCCGGGACAGGCGGTGGCTATCAGCTCCGCCCCGCTCTCAATCAGGCCCGGTATCTTCCTGGCGCCGATTGCCTTGCTCTCCTCGTAGTGATAGACGGAAAAAGTACCGCCCAGGCCGCAGCAGGTGGACGCACTTTCCATTTCAACAAAATCAACGTTGGGCAAAGCGCGCAGCAGTTCCCGCGGCTCTTTGGTTATGCCCTGAATTTTCAGGTGACAGGGATCATGATAGGTGACCTTGATTCTTTCCGGCCATTTGTCCATCCCGGCCAACTCGGCAAAAAGTCCCTGCTGTTTGAGAAAGACACTGAAGTCGATGACCTTGCCGGTAAAGTCATGGTAATCCGCCGTCATGGTCTCGTAGTATTCACCGATCCCGCCGTTACAGGAGGCGCAGGCGGTAATAATGTGCCGAACCTCTTTTTTTCTAAAGGCGCCGACATTGGTCTCGGCCAGTTGCTCGACCAGTTTTCCGTTGCCAGAGGAAAGGGCGGGAATGCCGCAACATTGCTGGGATCTCGGCACATAGACCGAAACCCCCATCCGCTGCAAAATGGCAACCATCATCTCCCCTATCTCAGGGTAGACATAGGTGATGGCGCAGCCGGCGAAAAAACCGACCACCGGTTTATCGGCCCGGCCTTCGATAAATTCCGGCACTCGGTCAAAGAGGTTACGAAAGGCAATATGCGGTATGGTCCGGTCCTTCATGATCAGACTGGGAAAACGGAGCCGCAAGCCGCTTGTGTCCGGCACCTTTTTCAGCAGCAGAGGCGCAAGGATCGCGCCACTCTTCCCCAGGGTCTTCATCAACACCGGCGAACCGAGGAGGGTCGACACCCCTTTACCGATCAGGGACAGCCCCTGATTGTCGGTAATTTCTCGCCGGATCGCCCCGACGATCCCATGGGTCGGCACCTTATTCGGACATTTACTGACGCAGGAACCACACATCAGACACATGCTGATATCCTGCTGCAACCTTTCTTCCAGGCCGGTTTCCCCATCGAGAAGCGCGGCAGCCAGGGCAATTTTCCCCCTGGCGACCGCCCCTTCCTTTTTAATGACCTGATAGGTCGGGCAATGGGCCTGACAGACACCGCACTTGACACATTCGCGGATCACCTTTTCAAAATCCCGTAAACTTTTATTTTTACTCTTCTTCATAATCGCATGGTTATTTGCGCGGCTCTTGTATGGACACTGCCGCAGGTGGCTGGGGATAGCTCTCTAAAAAAATCTTGCCGGGATTGAGGATATTATTTGGATCCAAGGCCGCCTTAATCCGCTGCATATAGCTAATGGTGGCAATATCCAGCTCCATATTCATATATTTGGCCTTGGAGGTGCCGATGCCGTGTTCGCCGGAAATAGCCCCGCGCAGCTTGACCGCGGCACCAAATATTTCATCCATCACCTTTTCGATTTTAGCCTCCATGCCATGTTCTTTCATATCAACCATCACATTGACATGGATATTCCCATCGCCGGCATGGCCAAAATTGACAATGACCACACCGTAGTCCGCGGCGATCTTTTCCAGGGCGCGGATCATATCCGGCACCTTGGAACGGGGCACGACAATATCCTCGTTAAACTTATCGGGATTGATCTTACGCAGACTGGGGCTGACAATGCGCCGCACCTGCCAGATCTCCTCCGACTCCTCGTCGGTCACGGCTATTTTCGTGTGCAGAATGCCAAAGGGCTTGATCACGGCCAGAATCTGTTCCACCTGCTTATCGAGCAGCTGGGCATCGCCATCCACTTCGATAATCAGCACGGCCTGACAGTTTTCCGGCAGGGGAATGGTGCAGACGTCGCGGATACAATTGATGGTCGCCGCATCCATGAACTCCAGTGTTGTCGGAATAATCTTGGCGCCGATGATTGCCGAAACCGATTTTGCCGCGCCATCGATGGTCTCAAACTGGACCAGCATGGTTTTTTTCGCCGCCGGTTTGGGCAGCAGTTTCAGGATGATCTTTGTAGCAATACCCAGGGTGCCTTCGGAGCCGACAAAGAGTTTGGTCAGGTCATAACCGACTACATTTTTCAGCGTCCTGCCGCCGGTCCTGATGATATCGCCGGTGGGGGTGACGACCTCAAGGCCGAGCACATAGTCCTTGGTCACGCCGTATTTCACACAGCGCGGACCACCGGCACACTCGGCCACATTGCCACCCAGGGTACTGAACTCCTTCGAGGCCGGATCAGGCGGATAAAAAAGGCCAAGCTTCTCAACCTGCCGCTGCAGTTCGGCGGTCACCACACCGGGTTCCACCTCCGCCGTGAGATTTTCCGTATCGATATCGATAATCCGGTCCATCTTCGTCAACACCAGCACAATACCGCCGCGCACCGGCAGGGTTCCACCGGTAAAACCGCTGCCCGCGCCTCGGGGCAGGAGCGGCATCTTCAAGCGGTTGGCAATTTTCACCACCTGACTGACCTCCTCCGTCGACGCGGCATAGACGACGACATCGGGGAGATGCTTTTCCTGCGTGGCGTCATAGGAATGGGTGATCCTGTCGGACATCGCCGTCAGTACATTATCTTTTCCGACAATATCTATCAGTTCTGTAACAAGCTGGTCATACATATATCTTCTCTCCTATGGGAAAACGCGGCACCTTTGCAACAGCTTTCAGATTATAAGAAGTGTGGTGCAAATTGAAAGCGGGAATATAGAGATGATCAATTAATGCCGGAACGGCTGGCCGAGGCAGCGTAAATATTGCAAATTGCCCGCATATACGTTTTTATTTCAGCAGGATTTTTGCCAAGACAGGCTGCCCAGTTGGCGTTATTTTTCGTATCGTGTCGGGAGGCTGTCATATTTTTTAAGGATGCACAACATGTCCGATGAAAAAGTCCATTCAGAGTACGAACAAACCAGCACCTCCTATCGCCCGGCTGTTCGTGGTCGCAAACAGATGGTCGTCTCCGGCCACCATCTGGCAACGCAAGCGGCCATACGTATCCTCGACAAAGGCGGCCATGGTGTCGATGCCGGGGTAGCGGCGGGGTTCTGTCTGGCGGTAGTCCAGTCTGACATGGTCAACTTTGCCGGAGTTGCCCCGATGATGATTCATCTTGCCGGGTCTGCGCCGACGCCCACGATCTGGTGGAAAACGGTTTTCCCATGCACGAGTTCATACGCAATTCCCTGCATGAACTGAAAGATAAGTATGCCCGCTGGCCAGCCAATAAAGCAATCTCCCTGCCCAACGGCCGGCCGCCGGATATCGATGAACTCTTTTACCAAAAACGCGCCGTAAAGCCCGGTCCTTCGGGCCGGGGCGACAAGGGGTAAGCTGGTACTCCGGTGTCTGTTGCTGTTCGACATAGGGCCGATAATGGAGATCGGCGCACCGCCGCAGGAAGCGGCAAAGTAGCTCGGACTGCAAAGAACATCTCTTGTCATACCTTTTGGCAGATCCCACCAGAAGATTCCCGAACTATTTCGATAGCTTTTCCGTCCAACACTTTTTCCCGGCACCTGGTCACAACGACCAGAGGGACGTGCATATTGAAAACGCCATGTCTTCCGGTTCGAATCCCGTTGTCTTTCTCCATAGACCAAAGTATAATTTACCTTACGAGGTTGCTCGACAAGGCTCCCAGGGAGGCATTCGATAAAAAGAATCCGCAGCGGTTTCCCCGGTTCAAGAAAAAAAGGCCAGGGCATCGATTCCTTTCGATACCCGCAAGGTTTCAAGCTGGATGGGGCTCGGGTTTTCCTGCCCAAAAGAGGATGGGTTCGGTTTGTCAACAGCCGGG
>CAMBBS010000038.1 GCA_945863875.1 Desulfopila aestuarii DSM 18488 | reverse complement strand
GCGAAGAATCCAACAAGACTGGCAAGATCGTTTCGGATTTCCCCTCCTGATGATGGAAACCTTTGTCGACCCTTCGCGCTTCATCGGGACGATCTATCACGCTGCAAACTGGCAATTAATCGGCAAAACCAAAGGATATCAACGAACTCGAAGCAGCTACAGCAATACCAGACAAGCGTCGAAGCTAGTCTTCGTGCAACTCCTGCAGCGCAACGCCCGTTCATTGTTATCTGCTTTCCCGCTTCCCCAACACTATGTGACAGGAGTACCAAGAATGTAACTTACCGCCGAACAAATGCGATCTCTTCCAGGTTTTTTCAAAACAATCAATGATCCTCGTCGTGCCCAGGGCAGGAAACACCCTGTTCATGTCGTCCTGGCCATTTCAGCTGGAGCGATTTTATGCGGCATGCGCGGCTATAAAGCAATTGCTGACTGGGCCCAGAGCTTATCGCCGAAAGCTCGCGACCGCTTTGGCTGTTGTTTCAGTCACAGAAAAAATAGCGTCCCCAGTGAAAGCACCATTCGTAATGTATTGATTCGCAGAGTACCGAGGGAGCTGGACCGGGGCGCTCCAGCAATGGAATGCCCAATTTGGTGCAATCGACGACAGTCTGGCGGTCGACGGAAAAACCACGTGCAATGCCGTTGACGGCAGCGGCCGGCAAATTCATATCATGGTTGCCGTCGGCTACCAGTGCAAACAAAGCTCCACCCAAACAAAGTTGGCACCTTGCCTGTAAAAGGAAGCAAAAAAGAAAAACTGACCAACGAAATCAAAACCGCTATCCCCCTCCTCGAGTCCTTGGATATTCAAGGGAAAACCATCACCGCCGAGGCCCCTGTTGACCCAGCGTGAGCTTGCCGAATACATCGCCCTGAAAAGAGATGCGCATTATCACTTCACCACCAAGACCAACCAAGAGAAACTCCTCAAGGAAGTCGCTTCATTTTTCGAAAATGTTTCCTGGGCTCCTGACCATACAACCAAGGATAAGCCCAACCATGGCCGAAATGAATCCAGAAGAAGCTGGGTGACCACGGAACTGAATGCATGTCTGAAATTTCCCCATGTCGCCCAAGCCTTCAAATTTGACCGAGTAACTTACCGGAAAAAAAGAGAAAAAATACACGAGTTGTCGCACACGGTATCACCTGTAAAACTCCCAACCTGGCAACCGCCGAACAGATCCTAGGAGACAACCGTCAGCACTGGAGCATTGAAAATAGCCGCTACTACATCCTTGACTGGAATTTCGATGAGGATCGTTGTAGAATCTGAAAAGGTTACGGTCTGGAAAACATCACCCGACCAAGGAGATTTGCTGTCGGCCTCCTCAAGAGCAAGGGCGTATCCAATGTAACTCAAAAAATGAGGCAACTCAGTTTTTCGCCTCGCTCGGTTTTAGATTATCTGAAAATTACTGGGAAGAATCACAGTTCCGCTGCGGTTCCGGGGTAGCATAAATTTATCCTGCATTGTAGATGTGGATATCCGCAACTTCTACTCAGGGGCAAATTGAGTTTTGGGCTATGGTCGGCCGGGCGGCTTTGGATAATCCGGATTTGCCCGCCTCATTTATCGCTGAGTGTCTGATCGGTATGGCTGAACCCCGGGAAGGCTGCGAACCGTTTCTTCCGCGCACGGTAGTCCAAGCATGACATGGGATGTCCATCAGACGCGCCGATTCGCACGGAGTTATAAAAAGCTTCACGATAATATTGTGGTTGAGCTTGATGAAGCAGTCAGCTCGGCTGCTTTTCATCCTGATATCGGCGAAAAGAAGAACGGTGACCTGAAAAAACAGGAGACAGTATTCTTCTCGGCCTGGGAGCGTGTATTGCCTTGACACCCATCGGTAAAAAACTTAAGATTAGGCTAAATAATGGTTAACCTTAATTGAGGTCAAGATATGCCTACTCTTTCTGTTTCTGAAGCAAAAATGAAATTAAGTGCCCTGACGGATGCCGTTAACAGGACCGACGAAGAGGTTATTATCACGAAAAACGGTAAACCCGTTGCTGTCTTGGTAAGTCTCGGCGAGTTTGAAAGCTGGCGGGCAACCATGCAAATCCGTTTTGATGCCGATTTTATGAAGGAGATAAAAAAAGGCCTGTCTGCGCTGAAGAAAGAAAAGGCGTCGCTGTACACCCTCGAGGAGCTTTTTGATTGAGCGCTCATGGGTGACGAGTATCTTCTCAGGGTACCTGAAGGCGTGGTGTCACTTGTCCGCAACCTGCACCCGCTTATTAAGGCGGATATCAGGGCTGCGCTGCATTTCCTGATACAAAATCCCAACAGCGGCAAATCGCTCAAAGAAGAACTGCACGGTCTGAGAAGTTATCGTGTTAAACGTTACAGAATTATTTATCGAATAGTCGTTCCAGAAAAAATCCTGGAAATATTTGCCATAGGTCCCAGGAAAAACATCTACGAAGAGACATTTTGTCTCATTTAAATAAACAGCCTGCGCCATGCCCCATATCTTCAATAAATATTATCCACTGAGAAACATTGCTTTTTTCTTTGGCGAAGGAGGGCTGATATTTTTTAGTCTTTTCCTGGTCAATTGGCTGTTCAACGGGTGGGCGATACTGCGTATTGACCTTTTTGGCTGTGTGGAGCAGGCCCTGCTGGTGACGGTCGTTTTTCAAATCTGCCTCTATTTCTTTGATCTCTATGAGTTGCGTGAGAACTATCCTTTGGCGGCAACGGCCACCAGGATCACCCAGGCGTTTGGTGTCGGCTGTATAGTTCTCGGTCTGTTTTATTATGTGATGCCGACGGCAACCATTCCTACCCGCATATTCTGGACCAGCTACTTTATACTCTATCTTTTGCTGATACTGTGGCGTGCGGCATATATTGCTATTCTCCAGAAGCAGCTTTTTGTCCATTCAATTGCCATCATGGGCACGGGCAAGCTGGCTGCGGATATCACCCGGGAGATCGAGGAGCGGCTTGATGCGCCCTATTACATAAAAGCCTTTGTCGGTGCCGGTACTCCTTTATATAATCCGAAAAATGTTCCTGTGTATGAAAATATCAAGGAGATAGACCAACAGTTGCTGAACAATGACATAGACCGGCTTGTTCTTGCCCTGGATGACAGACGGGGGGCGACCCCTATTCGGGAACTGATGGCCTATAAACTGCAGGGAGTGTCCATTGAGGGAGGCGTTAGTTTTTATGAAAAGCTGACGGCAAAGATTCTGGTGGAGCGGATGGACCCCTCCTGGGTCGTGTTTTCCGATGGCTTTTCCGCCGGCAGGGTTCAGCTTTTAGGCAAGAGGTGTATTGATATCCTGCTGTCACTCATTCTTGCTGTGCTGAGCGCGCCGGTCATGGCTGGAGCGGCGCTCATCATCAAGATGGAGTCGCCGGGGCCGGTGTTTTATATGCAGGAACGGGTTGGCAAGGCGCGACATCTGTTTCATGTCATCAAGTTTCGATCCATGGTGGAAGATGCCGAAAAGGATGGAGCGGTCTGGGCCTCTACCAATGACAGCCGGGTGACCAGGTTTGGTTCGTTTATGCGGAAAATAAGAATCGACGAGCTGCCGCAGCTCTTCAATGTGCTCAAGGGGGAGATGAGTCTGGTGGGCCCGCGTCCGGAGCGGCCTGTCTTTGTCGAGAGGCTGAAGGAGTCTATCCCCTTTTATGATATCCGCCATGCTGTCAGGCCGGGAGTAACCGGCTGGGCACAGGTCTGTTATCCCTATGGGGCCTCGGAGGAGGATGCGCTGCGCAAGTTGGAATACGATTTATACTATATCAAGCACATGTCGGTGCCGCTGGATCTTCTGGTTATTTTTCGAACGGTGAAAACTGTTCTGTTTGCCAAGGGGGGACGGTGAGGTTGGCTGGAGATAATAAGGGGGCGAGCAGTGCAAAAAAATTCTGAAAGGCGGGCTTACCCGCGGTATAGCACCATGGAGCGCGCTCTTCTTGCCATGGGGCAGGACAGAGAGAGTGTTTTTCATCTTCTTGATATAAGCCGGGGAGGGATTAGTTTCCGGTATATCGGAAATAAGTGCCGTACCGCCGGGGTGGACAGGGTTGATCTCTATCATCACGAGGATCTCTGGCTAGGTGGAGTACCGGTGCAATCGGTGGAGGACCTGCCCCTGTCGAACGGGACTATATCCTATCGCCGCTGTGGTCTGCGTTTTGCGGAGTTGACCGACGAGCAAATTGAACGTCTGGAGTCGTTTATGGGCAAAGTTGTCGTTGATTAAGCAAAAAGTCTTGAATATCGATCTTCCAGGATACGTAGATATCGCAAGTAATACGCTGGAGTGTGAGAGGCGGCGTGTCCCCAGATTAATTCACGCTGGTCTACATGTAAATGTGCAGCGGGAGCCACTGCCGCAGGTAGGTGGACGTCCAGGTTAAGGGAAATTAACACCAATGCGATCGTTTACTGCTGCACAACAGCCCGATGTGTTTTACCGTAAATTATGATCAAAAGTTTTAACCATAAAGGACTGCAACGGTTTTTTACAACCGGCAGCATGGCGGGAATAAATCCTCAATATGCTCTGCATTGTGAGGAGCGTTTGCAAGCCCTGCATACTGCCACGGAAATTGACGATATGGATTGGCCGGGATGGCGGTTACACCAACTTAAGGGTGATCATCTTGGACTTTTGGCCGTTAATGTGAGCGGAAACTGGAGAATTGTTTTTGAGTTTACAGACGGTAACGCTTATTGGGTCCATTCTGAATATTACCATTAGATAGAGGGAGATAGATGACTATTCAACAGCATAACCCCTTACTCCCAGGAGCCTTTATTAAAAGGGTTTACTTGGAGCCATTTGATGTCGGATCAAATGAGCTGGCTTGTAAGCTTCAGGTAAGCACAGGTTTGGTCAGTCGGTTGCTCAACGGTAAAACTGATGTTTCTCCCGCACTGGCTCTGAAACTTTCCAAGGTTTTGTGCAGATCACCGGAAAGCTGGTTGTTGATGCAGGACAATCACAACCTTTGGCGCGCGCGAAAAGAGGTTCATTTGAGTAAATTTGCACGGTTGGATTTTGTTAATCTGGCGACATAATATAGATTAATCGAGCAAGTTGTCTAAGCGAAGGCTCAACTTGCCCTTTTCCACGTCATACACCAGGCTCTTGCCGACATCCGCTATTTCAGCAAGCTCTAGCTGCGTCGTCAGCCCACTCAGTTTTCGGTGGAATCGAATAATGTCTGCTATCCTTTTTTCACGACATCTCCCTTTATGTCCAGCACATAGTACGTTAGGGTAAATTTACCTTGTTGAGTAAAGAGTTTAGTTTGCTGAAAAACTGATGACAGGATATCACTTTGTAAGATTGCCCAAAAAAAGGCATCGTTTGAATAATGCACTGAGATGAATTCATGGAGGATCTAACTGAGATGTGTCAGTCTATTGCTTGCTCAGCATTGAAATTGTTTAGAAGTCAATAGAATGTTGCACGGCTGATTTCATATTCTTTCATCAGGTCTGCTTTCTTAACGAAAGGGTCAGACATCAAACGCTTTTTTATCTCAGCCATCTGTCAGTTGTGAGTTTGGCCTTACGTCCGAACTTTACTCCTTTTGTTTTCACCCGTATCCTCCCTCTGATAACGCATATTTTATGCGCGGCGCGTGTATTTGTGGAAGAGCGCACGTTGGTGTCGTAATTACCAGTCTCAATTGTATAAAAAAGATTCCACTGTCGGATTTTTCCCCTCGATTTTTATGTCCTGGCCACAGTGAACGATGGTCGCAGTCGAGAGAACTCCCCACATAAGCAAAAAAACGCAACTGGACCGTGCGTATCACTATTTTTCTCCAGTCAGGCCCTAATTCTTGAAATAGCTCATTGCATATCACCCCGCGGTAGAGAGAATCTTGTTGTAGGAATCCCTGCTGTATCAGAAGGCGCCGTAATGGGGCCAGCTCGACACCTATGATCAGCAGCAGGAACCACGAAGGACACAAAAGAACGGGATGCCGAATGCCGTGGACATGACCCCTGGATGTAGCCATCCGTACTTGGCAGCACCAGACCGTAAAATTACCCGTTAAAGAAAAAATGTCGGCACTATCATGACAGTGGTAAAAAAGAGAAAGGGCAGCCGACGGCTGTAAAGCCGATGTTTCAGAAAGGTGCCGATACACAGGTCGATATCCCGTTCCTTAGCGACAAGGCCGGCCAGTACAATAAACAGCACCATATGGAAAAAATAAATAAACCGGTGTTGCTCGGCGTCAGCAATGTTTTTCAGGAGCATGAATTCTGGTTCTTCCGGCTGAAGCGTACTTTTCATTTTTGTTATGTAAAATCAACAGGATTTGCATTAGCAAGAAAGGTTCAAGCTTTTCGTCCCAATCAAAAGCTTTCTGATCACAGGTCGTTGGCACACAAGCAAAGGTTATTTTGAATGCTTTTGATAAATTCAAGTTTTTGATTTCCTTTTGATTTCAGAGTGTTTTAAACCTGAAGTACGCTTCAGCCGGATGAACCTGAATTTCATTCTTCTGTGAAATGGCCGTAAAACACCTGGGATATCGCATAACGTCGGGTAATATCGATTAGAACAAAGCGGGTTTTGGGAAAAGATGTCTGCATCGTGATATTTATTCGACAGCAAACCAGCGCAGGGACATGCAGGACAATCCCGCATCAATTTTTTGAATCTCTGTTGTCTTGACAGGCACGACTGAATAGCCGTTGTGATCGAGAAGCTCGATTGTTCGCGGATAATTGGTACTGACCAAAAGCGATTTGTTGATGCGGATGGCATTTGCCGCAGGTTCTTCGCCCTCCGGCAAGACTATCTTGCGGAATCCGTCAAAAATTCCCGATTGTTCCATCCGGCGCGTAACAAGAATGGTCGTTTCGTCAAGGAGCGAGCATTCGGTTTTTAAATGCAGTATGCCCTTCGGGGTATTGACTATCTCGCTGGTATAGCCGAAGGTTTTCAGGCATTCGATGAGGGCGTCCGCACCAGTTCTATTGGTCCGGGCGGAGAGACCTATCAGCACCGATTCCTGCGTCAGGAGGATGTCCCCTCCTTCCACATGGCCGGGTTGCGGCAATTGCAGCACCTTGTCGAAGAGATCGTGGAGGACTGGTGCGATTTCCTCTGTTTCACCCCGACGCGACGGTGCGCTTGGTCTTAAGAGTATAGCCGCTTCAGTGAAAACCAGGGCGGGATCTTCAACGAAGATCGAATCAGGAAAAGCTTCGAGCTCTGGCAGCACTGTGACCTTTATGCCGACTGATTCAAAGACGGCGACATACGCTTCATGTTCTGCTTTTACTCCGTCATAGTCCGGATCGCCCTGGTCTTCTGTGCGCAGACCGTTGACGACGGATAGAGAAGGTTTTCTGACGATGGCGGAATTGAAATGATAGCACGGAGTGGAACTCGGCATTTTTCCCTCACGGTAATTGTATAACTTCGGTTATTGAACTTTTATTCCTGATACATAGCTGCATAGCCCCGTAAAGCAGAATGATTTTAGTAACTATGGGTCACAACGCAATCAAAATAAAAGTGGCCGGATGAAAAACGCGTGAAATTTTTGAATTCCGCCCAGGGGCGCAAGCGGATGTCCTGGCATTTGTGTTCAGCTGGAAAATCCTGGAGACAGTCTGCTGTTTTTCTTAAATAGCCGATACTGCGTCAATAAAGACACAAGCACTTTTTTTTTCGTAGTAAATTAAGTTATAATTAAGTATAAATTTAGGGAAATTGAAATACCGAATACGGCTTCACCAATGCGCCGAAAGAAGAAAACGAGTAATGGCATGTGCGCCAGACCTAAGAAAAGGAATTGTGCCCGTTGAAAATTCATATTACCAGGATTTTACCTATGAAGACGAGTAAGCTTCTGATATTTTGTTCTCTTTTTACATTCTCCGTGGCGATGGTCATGTTTGCCTATTTGGTTTATGCATCAAAAGGCTTGTCCTATCTTTCGACAGATCCTAAAGCATGCATCAATTGCCATGTCATGCATACCCAGTATGCAACATGGCAGCACAGTTCACATGCCCAACGGGCAACGTGTGTCGAGTGCCATTTGCCGACGGATTCGATAGTCAACAAGTATAAGGCGAAAGCCCGGGATGGCTGGAATCATTCCGTCGCTTTTACCCTGAACACTTTTGCCCACCGTATAGAAATAAGTGAAGACGCAGCCAATCGGGTCCAGGCCAACTGTATCTCCTGTCATGCTCGGCTGACCGAGACAATTATTGCCAACAGAGACGGGTATCATGATTTCAGCGGTACGCCGTTAGTCGATAGAAAATGCTGGGAATGTCATAGAGATGTGCCCCATGGAAAAGCAAGAGGTTTAGCATCAACTCCTAATAATCTTGGTGTGAGAGAACTATAATCAGTGGAGGAGAGAGTGAATAAATATACAGTATTACTTGGCAGTTCTTTGGTAGCGATTGCGGCAATGGCATTTATGGCCAATTCGATCAGTGGTAAGCAGGCGGAAAGAGAAAGTATCAACACCAGTCCGGTGGTGAAGGCGGAAGGTTTCGAGAGCAAAAATGAAGAGTGGGCAAGATATTTTCCTCGACAGTATGACTCCTGGAAACAGACCCGGCAGAATGACAAGATAGATGATATGCTCCAGAAAAACCCGCAGCTGGTCATTCTCTGGGCCGGCTATGGTTTTTCCAAAGATTACAATGCGCCACGGGGTCATTTTTACGCGCTGCAGAGTAATATCAACACGCTGCGCACTGGTGGCCCGACCGGACCTGCCACCGGCCCTATGCCCACCGCCTGTTGGACGTGTAAATCACCCGATGTGCCGAGAGTTATGGAAGAAGAGGGGGAAAATGAATATTTTACCGGCAAATGGGCTAGGATCGGGGATCAGATTGTCAATCCTATCGGCTGTGCCGATTGCCATGACAGCAAAACGGCAAATCTGAAAATTTCCCGGCCGTATTTGCTCCGTGCGCTGGAGGCCAGCGGCACGAATCTCGACGAAATAACCCATCAGGATATGCGTTCTCTCGTCTGCGCCCAATGCCATGTCGAGTACTATTTTAAAGACACCAAATACAAAGACGCTGAAGGGAAGGAGCAGCTGGCCAAGGTTGTTACCTTGCCATGGGCAGAAGGTCTCAACGGCGAAGCCATGGAAACGTATTATAATGGTTATGGCTTTAGCGACTGGACCCATTCAATCAGCAAGACGCCGATGTTAAAAGCTCAGCACCCGGGCTATGAATTGTATAAAACAGGTATTCATGCCCAGCGCGGTGTATCCTGTGCCGATTGTCATATGCCTTATAAACAGGAAGGTGCGGTGAAATTTTCTGATCACCATATCACCAGCCCGCTCGACAATATCGCCACGACGTGTCTGACCTGTCACCGGGAAAGTGAAGAAGAGTTCCGGTCTGTAGTTAAACGTAAATATGACAGGAAAGAGCAGTTGTTGAAAATTGCCCTGGACAACACCGCAAAAGCCCACCTCGAGGCTGGCAAGGCATGGGAGGCAGGTGCCACGGAAGCTGAAATGGCAGAGGTGCTTGAGTTTATACGCTCCGGCCAATGGCTGCTCGACTACTCCATTGCCAGTCATGGCTCCTTTTATCATGCCCCAGAAGAGACCCTTAGGCTCTTAAGCGTTGCCAACGAAAAGGCGCAGCAGGCACGACTCAAGCTGGTTACGATTTTAGGCAAGCACAATGTCTTTGACTATGTTGCGCCCGATTTCTCAACGAAAGAGAAGGCCCAGGAAATCGCCGGCGTTAATTTGCCGCAACTGGTCGATGAAAAGCTGGAATTTAAGAAGACCCTGCTGGAGGAGTGGAATCAAACGGCGGTGCAGGAAGGTCGATTGAACCTTGAATCCAGAAAAGGGATGAGCGACAAGAGCTCGTATGCCAAGTAAACGAGTTTTTCCATCCTGGTAGCACAGCGTGCCCTGAAAAATGATGATCATTTTTCAGGGCATTTTTTTGCCTTGTCTCATGGTTAGTTCTTTCGGGGTGCAGCAGCGACGTAGATGAGGAGTTTTTACGACGACGCCATCAATGATTGATGATCTGGCTGAGAAACAGGGCGGTTCTGTCGTATTTTGGGTGATTGAAAAATGTCTCCGGATCATTCTCTTCGACAATCTCACCCTCATCCATGAAAACCACACGATCGGCAACCGTCCTGGCAAAACCCATTTCGTGGGTGACGCAGAGCATGGTCATGCCGGAGCCGGCCAGATCAATAATAACATCAAGTACCTCTTTGATCATTTCCGGATGAGCGTTATGTTCTTGTGCATGTGCAGGATTTCTTGCAGTAATTTCCTGTTGTACGGCTGTTTTTTGATAGTATGGCTAAAGAAAAAATATGTTTTCTCCGGGAGCAGCACGTCGAGGGGAACCTCCTTGACGCCGAGGATGATGTCACAATCCTCCAGCGAGTCGACCAGCCTGATTCCTTCGCGCCCATATTCCTCGTCAGGATAACACCTGATGTCGCTTCTTTCGGCTACTACCTCGACACCGGGAAACCGATGCATTACTCTTTTCGCTTGGGCCGGGGTAAGCGGCACCCGGCGATCTACCGGGATTTTACCTTTGCGTATTAAACCTATTTTTGTATCCGTCATGATCTTGTTCCTTTTTGAACAGTGTAGTTATTGCTTCTTCACTTGACATGTTAATCGGGATTTTTTATACAGCCCGTATCCGAGCAGCGTGCATGGGGGTTGAACCAGACAGACAGTCGGCAAAGCGCCTTCTCAAGTCATTCTTGCAGCAGTATCCACCATTTCCGGATAATCCGGAGGGAGCCACCCCCGACGGGGGGAGAAAATTCCATGTATATCGCCGAATGCTCCGCTCTGGCGGCAGCCCTGTGTTGGTCTTTTGGCGGGCTGTTATCCACTACTCCGGCACGCGCCCTTGGGGCGGTCAGATTTAATCGCATACGCCTGAGCATTGTTTCTTTTGTTCTTATTAGTATAGTCCTTGTTACCGGAAGCTGGCAGACTCTTGGGCTGCATTCGGCATTGATCCTCATCCTGTCAGCAATGATTGGTGTTTTCCTTGGGGATACCCTTCTCTATGCCACCCTCAAACGTCTTGGTCCACGTCGAACGGGCATTCTATTCACCACGAATGCACCAATGACGGTAATAGTGGGCTATTTTTTCCTTGGGGAATCACTGCCTTTGGCCACAGCCGTTGGTTGCTTTCTTATCATGGTTGGTGTCATGATGGCCGTTTTCTGCGGCAGGAGGTCCTTGTCGACGCACACTTTTGAACAGGTTCAGGGCTCTCTTAGCTCCGGGATCGTTCTGGGTTTTCTGGCGGCATTCTGCCAGGCGGTTGCCGTTCTTATTGCCCGCCCCATCATGGCTTCCGGGGTCGACGCCGTAGCCGCATCGGCTCTGCGGGTTGGCACGGCGGCGCTGGCCTTAAATCTTCTCTTTTTAATGCAGCCGACCCGTGGCAATCAGCCGGTGACTCCGATGACCCGGCGACTCATGGTGCAGACCGGCCTGAGCGGCATGCTGGGTATGGCCCTTGGCATGACCTTGCTTCTTTTTGCCCTGGCCCATGGCCCGGCGGGCTTGGTATCGACGCTGTCCGCTACTTCTCCTGTCCTCATCCTGCCTATCCTCTGGATTGCGACCAAGGAAAGACCCGCACCCGGTGCCTGGATCGGGGCATTTCTCGCGGTGACCGGCATGGCGTGTATTTTCATGGCATAGCCAGCCGCCTTGTCCCGTGGAGGACAAGGCGGCTGGCTATGCCGGTGAACATTTGCCGATATCACACCTTAAATTTGGTGACTATAGCATTGAGTTCTTCTGCACGATTAAAAAGATCCTGCGCGTTGAATTTCACCTCATTACTACTTGCTGATATCTTGCGCGAGGCTTCGGAGACTTCGGCGATATCCTGGGTAATACTTGCTGAAACGACAGAGCTTTGGCTGACATTTTCATTTACTTCCTGAATACCCTGACTGGCCTGGGCGATGTTATTGGCAATCTCCTGGGTTGTCACAGCCTGCTCTTCTACTGCTGTTGCAATGGTTGAGACGATGTCATTGACGCCCCTCATGACGCCGCTTATCTGGCCGATCTCTGTTTCCGCCGACTTGGTGGTGCTCAGCACCTCGGTAATAACTGCCTTGATATCCAGAGTAGCGATCGCGGTTTGCTTTGCCAGTTCCTTGATTTCATTGGCGACAACCGCAAAGCCTTTCCCTGCTTCTCCAGCCCGGGCTGCCTCAATAGTTGCATTTAAGGCGAGGAGATTGGTCTGCTCTGATATTTCGGTGATGGTTTCAGCGACCTTGCCTATTTTGTTGGCCGCAATGCCAAGTTCGTTCATTTTTTCATGGGCACTTTGCGACTGGCCAACTGCTTCACTGGCAACCCCACGTGCTTTTTCCGCATTTTCGGCAATTTCCCTGATGGTCGCACTCATCTCTTCGGACGCTGCCGCGACCATCGACAAATTGGTCGCCGACTGCTCCATTGCCGCAGCGACGTTATTAATATTTGTACTCATTTCCTCAGAGGCTGTCGCAACATTAGTGGAACGCTGCGAAGTATCCTCGGCACCGGTGAGCAGTGCTATTGAAATATTCGACAACTTTGTTGAACTCTCACTCACCTGTAGGGAGTTGTCCGATATTTGTTTGATAATGACCTGCAGTTTTTCAATAAAAAGATTAAACCACTTGGCCATTTCACCAACTTCATCCTTTGACCGCACCTCAAGTCTCATGGTGAGATCGCCTTCACCCTCAGCAATGTCTTTGAGCCCTGCTACCGCGGCATTAATTGGACGGGTAATGCTTTTCGAGGAAAAATATATTAAAAATCCTATGACAAGCTGGGCAGTTATCACAATGAGGATTAGACTGTTGCGGATAGCATTTGGCGCCTGCAGGAATTCTTCTCGGTCCTGTGTTAAAGCAATGCTCCAGTTTTTAATCGGTACTGGCGCATAGCCGGCAATTTTATCAACTCCTTTGAAAATATAATTCTGCACTCCTTTTTTAGCGGAAAGCATTTCAGCTGTGATGTTTTCCATGCCGTTCAGGGTCTTCAGGTCGAGTTCGAGGATGAACTTTTCGTTAGGGTGAGAATTGATAATGCCATTTTTATCGATCATGAACGCGTAGCCGGTCTCTCCCATCTTGGAACCCGATACGATATCAATGATCAGTTCAGCTTTCACCGACAATCCGAAAACTCCAAGAAAATCCCCACCAACTGATTTGACGGGAGCACAGACAACATAGATCAATATCCCGGCGGCCTTCGATAGTACAATTTCACCCACTACGGTTGTGTTCGTCTTTTTTGCTTCTTGAAAATAGTCCCGACCCGCAATATCGGACCCCTTGTATTCCTTGCCGTCAGCAAGCTCACCAGTTACCAGTAAGCCTTTTTCGTCCGTTACAAAAATGCCCAGATAATTCTCGTCGAACACCGTAAATTTCTGCTTCATATCCTGCCGGAGCAGGGCTAAATCTCCAGCTGCCCCTTCAACACCAAGCTCTTTCACCTTTGCCAGGACATCTATTACATTTGTGTCAGTGGCAAAGGCACTGGCCGTCACCGTCTGCAGACCGATGGTGCTCTCAACTGTCTGCACGAGGTTTTCCGCGTATTCCTGAGCATTTTTCCTGGACATTTCCGACAGAGCCGTTGTCGATTTAAAAACAGATACCGCACCTACGATCAGCAGTGGTATCAACACTGCAATACATCCGCCCAAAACAAGTCTGAATGTTATTGAGCTGAAGTTGATTTTTTTCATTGATTCTCCATATGTTACAATCTTAAAACATAATTACAGCGACGGTGGAAACTCTGTGCACTCATTTTATGTGAGCGCAGCAACAAAAATCAAATTATTTATATAATAATATGGTCAGCCGACTCAAGCCTCTTCCTGGACAGTTTTCCGGCGCCCTTCGATAGCGGTGATCAGTCGGTCGATCTCGGAAAGATGAATGTCACGCTGGGGAAAGGGGATTTCTACCCCTTCTCGGCTGAGCGCGGCGTAAATGGTAAAAAGCAGATCGGATTTGACATTGAGAATTTCACCGATATCGCGCAGGAAGCAGCGCAATTCCAAATCAAGGGAGCTCTCACCAAGGTTAATAAAGAGAACCGTCGGCGGCGGCTGGGTGTAGACTGCCCTGTGTGTTCTGGCCGCTTCAAGGAGAATCTCCCGGGTTTTTTCGAGATCGCTGCCGTAGGCGACGCCGACCGGAATGATCAGCCGCCCGGTCATGCTCGACAAGGTCATATTCTTGACGGTACCGCTGATCAGGTCGGAGTTGGGCAGGACGACATCGTGCCGGTCAAAGGTCTCGATGCGGGTTGAGCGTACCGAAATCTTGCGGACAACGCCGGAGTAACCGGAAACTTCGATCCAGTCACCCTCCTTGATGGGACGTTCGACCAGCAGGATGATACCGGAGACAAAGTTCGAGACGATGGTCTGCAGGCCAAAACCAATACCCAATGACAGGGCGCCGGCAACCACCGCTAGGTTAGAGAGGTTTAACCCTGCCGAGGAGACGGCAATCAGGGCGGTGATGGTCAGGCCAAGATAGCCGATACCGGTGATTAGAGCGGTTTGGGCCCCCCTGTCGAGCTTGGTCCGCGGTAAAACCGAAATCCTGAGCAGTCGCTGCAGCCATCGGGTGAGGAACACGCCAATGGTGAAGACCAGCACCAGGGTCACAACCATATCGAGGGAAAGGCGTATTTCTCCAAGTTGCACCCCGTCGGTGAGCAGTCGCCAGATCTCTCGCAAATCAGCGATACTCGCACCCCAGGCTACGGCCATAAGTGGCGCGAATGTGATGACGAGCAGGCAAATAACACAGACCGGCAGCAGGGAAAGGGGCTTTTGCTCTTCTATTTGGCCGGTGACCAGGATCGCCTGGAGGATGTTCACCACGACGTTGTACAGCAGCAGGGCGAGGCCAACCAGCATGACGGTCAGAACGATCGAGTTGACCGCCTCTTGAGAAAGCTTGATGAAGCCAAGCAGCACGAAGAGTGGGACAACGAGTGCCGCCCCCTGCATCACCCGTGAGAGCATATATAAAAACCCGGAATCCAGGGTCTGTTTTTCGTCCTCGCCCCCTGGCTGGGCAAGACGGTCGGTTTCCTTGTCACCTGCGAGAAGAAGTCGTCCCATCTGCCAGAGCAGCAGGCAGGAAAAGAGGATGAGAGGGGTCGCCAGGACCGAAATGGTGGCTTCCGCGAAGAGGTAGTTCCGCACTGTTACCTCGACCAGCATTTCGAGGGCAAGCACCACACCGAGGCCGAGGCATAGCCGAAACCCGTTCCGGGCACGGTCGTCGGTGAGAGAGAGAAGGCGCTCTTCACGGTTTGTCGGTGAAAATATGGTATGCCCCAACCAGTAGGCGATGACAACGAAGGCAGCCATGAACGGTAAAGCTTTGGTTATGGCTACTATTGTGGGAGGGTTGAGTTGGACCAGCTTGACAATCAGCAGCAGTGCCGTTGCACCAATGGCCGGCAATGCCAGTCGAGAGAGGTTTTTCAGGGCGACCAGCGACCAGCGATGCCACCTGGTGCGGCCGGTGGCGGAGGCGCTCTCCAGGCGACGCATGATCAGCGGTTGGCCGACCAGGAGAACAGCCAGACCAAATATGACCAGGACCACCATTGTCGGGATATTTCCTTTTAGGCGGTCGAGCTCCCCCTGTTCCTTCATGGAGGTTTTGATCTGTTGCAGAATATGTCCCGTATATACGGTGAGTTCCTCTGCCGCGGTGAGCCACGCCATCGGCAACAGGGGCGTTGGGAATCGGTGGAGCAGAACCAGGGTCTGCTGGTCGCGGATCCGCTTGTCGAATTCACGGATAAGTACTTCCGATTGCTGAAAAATTTCATTTGCCAGACGAATGGGTTCTTCTGCCTTGTCCAGCATCGCCATAAGCTCTGCCCGGCGGCTGGCTATTTCCTCGGATTCGGTTGTTCCCTCCCCTGGCGGCGGTCCAAGACCATCAAGTTGGGCCCGGATGGTACGCCCTTCGACGCTGCCCTTGTCAACAATAGCTTTCGATGTGTTACGGAGCTCGGCAAGCTGTTCGCGGAATTTTCTTAAATCCAGCGGGGGAATTTCCTTGGAGGATTTAAGGGTTTTGTGCGAACGTTCAATAAGGGCCTTGGCGCCGACCATCACCGGATCAGGCTTCTCTCCGGCTTTTTTTTGTGCAGCGAATGTACCGGTAGTCAGGGAGAGAAATACGACAATCAGGACAAGATGAAGAAACAGGGTGTAATTTTTGCCGCATCTTAAAGGGAATTGCCGTACAGCGTTCAATTGCGTAATTCGTTTGTGCATATTTTTCTCATTCAAAGGGTCAAACCTATGGTGTCTTTTTGTCTGTCAGTTTTTCAATCTTTACCGCTAGTTCAAAAGACAAATCAGCCACCAGCATACTCAGGGCCTTCACCAGTCCCGGATATCCCGGTTCTGCTGATGGCCTGCGGAAGACACTTCGGCCACTCTGTAGCAATATTGAACTCTTGGTGTCTACCAGGCGCCATTTGGCGTCTAGTACCGTCTCTCCCTCCAGTGTTCCATCAAGCCGCTGAATATCGATTGCAACACTGCAGGTTGGCGTAAGATAGGGCCTCCAGGGGAAAAAACCGACACTTTCAACACCAAGCAGCACACTGAGGTTGTCACCTATGGCCGAGATAAGATCCTTTTCCAGGACCCCGGCCCACCGGTTGTATTCGTCAAATTGAAATTGGTTTTCATATTGTCGCGTGACGATCTGCGACCGCTGCAGGTTGTCAGGAATGGTGAGCGGGCCAATACCCAGTTTCATCTCGGGATGAGCCGCGATGCGCCGGGTATCATCCAGCTGCTGCATGGTCAACAAGCCGAAGTACTTCACTTCGGGGGAACTGCGCAAGGTGCAGCCGGAGAGCAACAGAACACCCAATAACAGACTTTCGGTCAACACAAGCACCAGGTATCGGATCATTTTTTCTCTCCCTCTTTGCCGAGAAGCAGCGCTTGCGGATTCCGCTCAAGTAATTCAATCAATGAGCGCAGTGAACGAATAGCCGTCGAGAACTCGTCCGTGATTTTGCGGGTATTGTAATTCAAGGCTGAATCCGCGCCGAGCATTTGGTCGATACCTGCAAGTGTCTTTTTAAGTTCATCCAAAGATGTGTTAATTTTCGGGAGCGTCTCATTGTTGATTTGAGGTATGGTCTCGCTGTTGATTTTGTTGAAAAGGGACTTGAGTTCTACAAGAAGTGTACTCAGATCCTTTACTGCCGTCTCAACACTCTGACCAATCTTGTCAAACTGTATCTGTTCAATTGCTTTCAGGAGATGGTCAAGACGATCAACAACTTGCATGATGGGTGTCGGCATGGTCGGCAAGACCAGATAGCCATTTTCAATGGCCAGTTTTTCAGGCATCGCATCACGATAAAAATCAAGATCAACATACAACTGCCCCGTCAGCAGGTTGCCTGTTTTCAACTGGGCGCGTAACCCTTTGTCGACCAGCAGCTGGATCCGCTTGTGTGTCTGGTCGTCCTGCTGGCTTGCCAGGATTCGACTGCTCACTTCTTCGTTCTTGACCACATTCCCTGCCTTGGTGATCAGGGCCTTGATGCGTTCCGGTTCTATCATTATCAACACCGGAATACGGAAATCTTCGGTGCGGAGATCAAACTGCAGTTCAACATTGACGACCTCACCGATCTTGATGCCCTTGATCTCGACCGGCGCTCCGGCAGACAAACCACGGACGGTCTGATTGAAATACAGCCAATAATATCTCTTGATGGCATAACTTTTCTCCGTGCTGCTCTGATAATTTTCAAACAGCTGGAAGGTACTGTTTTCTTCTGCCTGCGCCATTGGCCGGTCATGCTGGGTATCAAAAGTGATCCCTCCGAGTAGTATCGAGACCAGCGATTGCGTGTTCAGTTTGACCCCCGTCGCATCTACGGTAAAATCGACACCGCTGGCATTCCAGAACCGGGTGTGTTGCCGGACTTTTTCATGGAAAGGCGCATTGATGAACACCTTGAGCTGGATAGAATCCGCTGTTTTATCAAAATTATAATCGACCACCTGTCCGACCTTGATGCCCCGATAGTAAACGGGCGAGCCGAGATCAAGCGACCCGAGGCTTGCCGACTGAAGAATAAAATGGCTTCCCGGCAACCCGGCGGTCAGCACCGGCGGTTTATCCAGACCTGAAAAAGCCTGCCTGGGCCCACCTTCCGATGCAGGATTGCAGCCGATATACGCCCCTGAAAAGAGGGTCCCCAAACCCGAGACTTCGCCAGCTGCCACTCGAGCTCGCACCACCCAGAACTCGGTCTTGTCGGTCATATACCGTTCCGTATCCCGGCGCATCTCGGCAGTAACAACCACTCCGGACAGATCATCCTTGAGCTCGATTTTTGAAACTTTGCCTATCTCGAGGTCTTTATACTTAATGGCTGTTTTACCGGCCTCGAGCCCCTCAGCGCTTTCAAATGTTATGGTAATGACTGGTCCTTTTTCCGACATCGCCTTATAGGTGAGCAAGCCGCCGATAAGCAGAGCGATGATCGGCACCACCCAGATAATCGAGAAACCTCGACCGGTCTGAATCCGCGCTTCGGGTGTGACAGGCAAAGATAGTACTCCAGAGTCCTCTTGACTCATGCGTCAACCTCCATAACGTCCCAGATCAGTCGCGGGTCGAAACTTTCCGCGGCAATCATGGTGATCACAACCACGGACGCAAAATAAATGGCGGCTGGTCCGGCTTCGATATTCGCCAGCACCCCGAGCTTGACCAGGGCAACCAGAATAGTCACCACATAGACATCAACCATCGACCAGCGCCCGACGGCTTCGGTAATCCTGTAGAGAACGGTCCGGTCCTTTGGCCTCTTGACAGACTTGAACTGCACGGACAGCAACAAATAGATAAGAATGATAAATTTCATCAACGGGACAAAAATACTGGCGGTAAAGATCACCAGCGCGATCTCCCAGGAACCGCTATGTATAAAATAGCTGACACCGCTCATGATTGTGTCCGCCTGTGCAGATCCCAGCGTGGTGGTAACAGTCATGGGCAGGACATTCGCCGGAATGTACAAAATGATGGCGGCAAGCAGCAGGGCCCAGGTTCGAGCGATACTGTGCACCTTTCGTTGATGCAGTGGACCACCACATCGAGGGCAAAGGGCAATCTGCCGATGGGCAGGTTTGGGCCAGCGACTGAGCAGGTGACAATCATGGCAGCTGACCAGGCCGAGCTGTTTGGCTGAGGCAAAAATCTTCTCGTTTTTCATCAATCACTCCCGAGTCGCTGCCATATCAGGTGCGTATCGATTGAAGATATCGCACAGGTAAGGACGATGACTAACAGGCCGAAAGCTCCCACCGCCAGACCGGGAACTATTGTGGCGATCTTTGCCAGCTTGACTATCGCCACTAGGATGCCGAGCATGTAAATCTCTATCATGCTCCAGGGCCTGAAATGCTGGAACAGGCGAAAAGTGGGGATGGCATAAATGGCCCGAATGTTCAGTTTCAACGGCAGAAAGACATAAAGCAGAATCAGCATCTGCAGCAAGGGGATCAGCACACAGGTCAACAGCACCAGCGTTGCGAGGACAATTTCTCCCTGCAGAAACAGCTGCTGCATTCCGCTCAGAAGCGCGGTCTGCTGCATAATCGCACCGCTTTTCATGGTCAGAAAGGGAAAGGAAACGGCAACGCCATAGAGCACCAGGCCGGCAATAGTCCAGGCCAGGGTCCGATCGATACTCTGCGCCTTTATACTGAAGAGAACCGAACCGCAACGCACACAGCGTGCCGAGGTGCCCACTGCCATTTTCGGGACAGTGTGCACGAGGTCACATTCATGACAGGCAATTTGCTGCATATTTAGTAAAGCACCTCAAGACGCAGGTAAATTTAAGCTCTCATGAATAGAGTGCTTCAGGACCAGAGCAGGCTTTTTTGTTAAGGACGAAAAAACAGGGAAAGTAAATTATTAATATTTTTTCTTCCTGGCCCATCCTAGTCTATAGCAGTTATTGAGGCAATTTATTTTTACCGAGGGCATTCTTTGTTGCATTGGGCAACCTCCTAGGCTGCAACAGACCAGTAGGTGTCCATTTGAGCAGCACACTACAGAAAAAGCAGTGGGAAATTGACTGTCGCTGGAGCGGTAAAAAAAAATGAATAACCTATCGTCTTCCAGCGTTGCTGTATTATAGTAGATGCACCATACAAAAACTCAAACTAATGGAGCATAGGTGCCAATGAAAAAGATAACTCGTGCCGCCGGCAATGTCACTTTTATCCTCCCCGATAGCGCATCTGAACCAGGCGATGTTGCCATCCCAGCAAAAAGACAACGCATGGGTGCGCAAATAACAACCAAATCAATTGATGAGGAGTTTGCTACTCTTCTCACGGCCCTGACGGAAGAGAATGAACAGGGGCGAGAAGATCAGGATTACCAGCTCCTCGATGGTTTCAGTGTTGATCTGGGAGAGGGAGAAAAGAAACCGGTCCGTCGTGGCCTGGCAGCCAAACCGGATGAGATGGAAATCAATGTCACGCTGGGACCGGAGGAGGGTGCAATCCTGCTCATTGAACAGGATGGTACCTATGAATGGCACTTTCCTGAAGAAACCACCGTGCAGCGTGGACCGAAACGACGCGGACGACCAGGCGCTGCCGGACAAAAGGCAGCTTTGTTCCGCGTACCTATCGGCGATGAAGCGCCAATTGAAACGCCGTTTGAACAACCACCCGGCATCAAGCGCACCCATCGTGGACCGATCACCAACTTCGTTAAAGGAAAAATCAAGGGATTCATACTCAAGTTTGCCGCAAAAAAAGTTGTCGGGGCATTCTCCAAGCGCCTGGAAAAAGGCGTCGAACCAGGCCCTGTCATCATCACCTCGCACGATGATACCAATGGCTGGTTTCATAAAGAAGATTATTTGACTGTCCACTTACCTGAGACCAGACCCGCCCGAATCCTTCTGCTGTTGCACGGCACATTCAGCAGCACGGTCGGCAGCTATGGAGCGTTGACAGAGCAGCCGGCGGGGCAACGTTTTCTGCGTTTGGCCCTTGAGCACTATGACGCGGTTCTCGGCTACGATCACTACACGCTTGCCGAGACACCGGCGCAGAATGCAGAAGCCCTGTTCGAACAGCTGCGTAAATTACAGGGCAAGTCGCAAGGTATCGAGATCGACGCTATTTCGTTCAGCCGCGGCGGTCTGGTCTATCGTTATCTGACGGAACAGATTGTTCCTTTGGAAAAGACTCAGCTGGCCTTTCGAAAGGCTGTTTTTGTCGCCTGTACCAACGCCGGTACCGAGCTTGCCAACGATGAGAACTGGAAATACCTTGTCGACTTTTATACCAACATGGCCGCGGGTGCCAGCCGCCTGCTTGGCAAACTGCCCAATGCCGGACTGCCTATGCTGATCTTCCGGCAGACGGTGAAGACCATCGGCAGTCTCGTTAAATATATGGCGCAGGACGCAGTCGAAGATAATGCCGTGCCTGGTTTATCGGCCATGGAACCGGCAGGTCGGTTTGTCATGGCAATCAATGCCATGCCGCCGACTCGAACACGACCCGGCGCAAGCTCTTACTATGCCATCGGTTCGAACTTTGAACCGGATCGAAATACCTACAATGGCGAACTGGGCAAACGTCTGGCTATGAAGCTCGCCGATGGCTTTGTCGACAGGCTCATGGGCGAAGCCAATGATCTTGTTGTTGATACGGACTCGATGTTTGTCGTCGACCCCGTGCCATCCGCGCAACTTCTCGAGAAGCTGCCTTTTGGCAAGAATGGCGAGATATACCACACCGTCTATTTTAACCAGCCGCAGGTCGCGCGTCAGTGCGCGTGCTGGCTGGGGCTGCTGCAGGCCGGTCGTGCCGTCAACGCAAATTCCCCGCGTACCTGGTGGAAGGAGGCGGTCAGCGACGATTTTCGGATTATCCCGGGACAAATCAGTATCAGTGCGGCGCGGGAGATTCTTGAAGCTGAGGATGAGCGCTTTGTGGTTATCGAGCGCCCTTATGAAGATGGATTTTTGCATTACGGTATTCCGCGGTCAATACTGCTGGAGAGTATCGACTCCCACGCCAACAAGGACGCCGACCTGGTGGAAATGCTTGATCTCCATGAATATCAGGCGCGAGGAATCTCCTTGGAGGAGGCATTGTCTGCGACAAACGCAGCGGAATTGAACAGTCGTCTGGGCCGGCAAGATGGTCGATATACTTCGGTTGTTTTGGCTGATACCGGTCCGGTGGGTGTCGTCTCCCCCCCTGCGGTGCTCTCCGCCGACGAACTGCTGCAAGAGGCAAAACTTTTTAAATTGATAGGACAACGCCAACGCACCTGCGCGGATAGGGGGGCAATAGCCCCGAAACGAGGTATGCCGCGCATGGGCAGATCATCCGTTTCGCGTGGTGTGAAGACAGGGGCTGTTGCACAGGCGGAAGAACCCGCCACAGTCTGGTGTAATGCCCATGCCACTATGCCGGAAGAAGCGGTGATTGATCACATAACCAGCGTCGAGGTGACCTTGAGCCGCGATGAGATCATTCGGCAAAGCGGTGCATTCGGTGGCGGAATGGTACAGACGGATAAGGACCTGATCATCCAGGTGCTTGCCCGGAAGCACTGCATCGTCAGTGGAGAATCACGCCTCGAGGTGCCTGTCCCGGCAGCGGGAGAAGAGACCCTGCTGTTTTTTGACATTACGCCAAAGCATGAGGGCGTCGGCGAAGTAAACGTCATAGTCCGTCAGGGTAACCGCCCCATAGCCACTCTGAAACTGCATCCGCGCTTCCTTATGCAGGCAAGCGGTGCAGTCGTTGAGGACACGATCGCTCAAGCCGACCTGAAACCTGTCGATGACCGTCGAGAATTGCCGAATGTCTTGTATATTCGTGAAGGCGAAATGGGCCTGAAACAGGTGCTCCATTTTGATTTTGAGTCGCGATCGTTGAATAAAATTGTTCGATGCGCGTCTGAACCCTTCGAAAATGCCGAGGCCCGGAAGGACTACATCAAAAACCTCTATGCGGAGCTCGAAGACTTCTGGGCCGATGATGCACTGGAATACAATAGCTTCATGCGAAAACTGCAGGCACGCGGGGTGGAGATTTTTGATAAACTCATCCCGCTTGAGCTCCGGAAAGTGCTCTGGGAGGAACGTGAAAATCTGGAAACCATCCAGGTTATTTCGGACGAGCCGTTCATTCCCTGGGAACTTGCTTATCTGAAGGAACCGGAGAAAAAAGCCGTGCGGGACAGCTATTTTCTGGCGGAAAAAGGTCTGGTCAGATGGCTGGCCGAGGCCGATCGGTTTCCGCCGCTGAAACTTCGGCTGCGTGAAGGCAAGGCCTCCTATGTCATCCCTGACTATCCTCCTGCTTCCAACTATGAGCTGCCGGGGGCGCAGGCTGAATGCACAATGCTGCAGGAGGTCCTTGCCGCCACTGCGGTACCGCCCACAAGCAGCGAGGTGCAGGATGCCATGGAGATACCGGGGCGTTTCGATATTCTGCACTTTGCCTGTCACGGGTTGGCAAATCCGAGCTCAATCTGGGATTCAGGTCTGATGATGCAAGGTCAAATGAAGGATAACGCCTATCGGCAGGACAACTTGATGTCGTCA
This sequence comes from Desulfopila aestuarii DSM 18488, assembly GCA_945863875.1. Classification (GTDB taxonomy): domain Bacteria; phylum Desulfobacterota; class Desulfobulbia; order Desulfobulbales; family Desulfocapsaceae; genus Desulforhopalus_A; species Desulforhopalus_A aestuarii_A. The sequence goes on along the minus strand of CAMBBS010000038.1, from coordinate 18,155 downwards.
CAGGTCGAGGCCTTCGCTGATCTGCAGGAGCCCCATGCACCGGGCCCCCTGGTCTTCCTTAATGCCTGTCAGGTCGGTAGACAGGGGTACAACCTGACCGGCACGGGCGGTTTCGCCAGGGCCTTTATCAAGAGCGGCACCGGCGCTTTTGTCAGTACGCATTGGTCGGTCGGTGACCTGTCGGCGCTGGATTTTGCGAAAACTTTTTATGAACAGCTCCTTGAAGGCAAAAACATGATGACCGCTGTTGCTGCAGCGCGGCAGGCGGCAAAGAATAAGGAAGAGATGACCTGGCTCTCCTATGTGGTCTATGCCGACCCCTATGCACGGTTAGTCAGAGAATAGTCGTGTCGTCGTTGCCGTGTCCTTGACAGCGGCAGGCGGCCGGATTGGTCTATTTGCCGCCGGCCATTCGGCCGATACCGCCGAGAATGCTTCCTTCGCCCTGGGATTTGCCGCCGGCAGAGGGCGCATGGGCGATGATTCTGTCGGCCAGACGGGAAAAAGGCAGGCTCTGCAGCCAGACAGTGCCGTGGCCGGAAAGGGTGGCGATAAAGAGTCCTTCGCCGCCGAAGAACATACTTTTAAGGCCTTTGACCATCTGGATATCGTAGTCGATATTGCCGGTAAAGGCGGTGATGCAGCCGGTGTCCACCCGCAGTGTTTCGCCCCGCAGCTGTTTTTTTACCACGGTGCCTCCCGCATGGATAAAGGCCATGCCGTCACCCTGGAGTTTTTCCAGTATAAAGCCTTCGCCGCCGAAAAATCCCGTGCCCAGCCGGCGCTGGAAGGCTATGTCGATGCGGGTGCCGAGAGCCGCGCAGAGAAAGGAATCCTTCTGGCAGAAGAGGGTTTCGCCGATTTCCGCCATGTTCACGGGGATAATCGAGCCTGGAAACGGTGCGGCAAAGGCGACTCTTTTTTTACCGGCACCTTGATTGGTGAAATGGGTCATAAACAGCGACTCCCCGGAAATGACCCTCTTGCCGGCGGAGAAGAGTTTGCCAAGGAATCCCTGGTCGGGGTCGGAGCCGTCGCCCATCTTGGTGCCAAACTCGATGCCGTCTTCCAGATAATTCATGGCGCCCGCTTCGGCCACCACGGTTTCACCCGGGTCGAGTTCCACTTCCACCATCTGCATATCGTGACCGATAATCTCATAGTCGACTTGATGACATCGCATGATTTTTTTCTCCTTGCTGGGGCTGATTTGGCGGGCTAATTAAAGGATATTTACTCGGACAATCCGGGACTGGGAACTCGGTGATCGACCAGGTACTGCAGGTAGCTATCGTCGGTACCACAGCAGCCGCCGAGAATCTTCATGCCGAACTCGAAGTTTAGCCGTAGCATGTTCTCACCCCAGTGCTGCAGATCATCCCGGTGCAGCACCTCGGCGCCGTCGAGCTGGCTATGGTCGAGTGACGAGCTGTTGGCCTGGATGCCGATGAGGCGTTTGAAAAGTGCCGGTGGCTGTCTTTCGGCACAAATAAAGGTCGGATAAACGCAGTTAACCATGTAGCCCAGCGGCGGGGTGGCCAGATCGTTGTCAATGGCGGTGATGGCCTCGAAAAGAGGTGTGCCGTCTAGAACCCGCGCCTGCCGGTCGATGACAAAACTGATGATTGCGGGAATGCCCGCGTGGGACAGGGCGCGTGCCATGCCTAAGCCTTCGGAGACGGCGGGAATGGTCTGAGCGACGATGCAGTCGACCCCGGCCTTGGCAAGTCGGGCGATCTGCCACTGGTGAAATGCACAGGCGGCATCGGTGCCAAGCGCCTGCTCCGGTCGATAACAATCGTTTTTCGGACCGAGGAGGCCGCCTATGAATATCTCGGAGTCCGGGGCCTGCCATTTTTGCTGCAGCTCACGCATAAAGCCGACCGCATCAGCAAGCAGCGATGCGTCAAATCCGGCTTCGGCCAGCCGGTTCCTGTCGACCCTCCACGTCGGGGCGCAGAGCAGGATCGGCAGTGCAGCCCGGGTGGCTATTTCTCGATACTGTTGATAGATGGCCGCCAGTTTCTCTCGGCCTTGTGCATGGTAAATGAGCGGGGTGTTAAAGAGTGTCGGATGCAGCTCAATATCGTCTGCGCGGCGAAGTCTTTCGGAGATGGCGCACTCGGTCAGCATCAACGAGGCGGTGGTGAGGGTCGATGATAAGCTCATGATGACAATTGTTCCTCTTGCATATATTCCTTCCAGACGTCTGGCCTGCAATATAGACGCAGTATTACTGAACGCTTCCTGCCGAGCAAGCTATTTTTTTCCACCACCCTTCAGACAATTGCGGCAGATGCCTTCGACGCGAACCTCTACCCGTTCAACCTCCCCGGAAAAGGTTTTTCGCAGGTTTTCCATATCGACACTCAGGCATTCGGGGCTGAGGCAGTCAATGGCCGCACATCTGGTGCAGATGAAATGAGGGTGCGGGGCGTGGTGCTCATTGGGCGCCATGCCGTAATGTGCCGCCCGGCCGCCGATGGTTATCCGCTCAAGGAGGTTCTGCTCAACGAGTAATTCAAGAATCCTGTAGACCGTCACCTGGTTGATTGGCTGGGTTCTGCTTATGGTATGAAATATCTCCGCCGCGGTCAGAGGACAGTTATTTCCGCCGACCACTTCCATGACATGCAATCGATTGGCCGTGGCTTCCAGATCGGCATTTTTGAGTAGGCGCGCGTAGTTGCATTGTTCACACATGGCTTGATCGCAATAAAGGTTGTTTGCTACAGTGCATGGGCCCGCCGCCATTGTATTTTCCGCTTGAGTGAAAGCAGTTTGTCGAGGAGCAGAGAGAGCATAAAGCCGCAGCCGGAAATAAGGATAATCGTTGCTCCCGAGGTCAGGTCGTAGGTATACGAACACCATAATCCTCCGGTGATAAAAAGCATCCCGAGCAGGGAGGAAACAAGCATCATCTGCAGCAGGGAACGGGTATATTTTTCCGAGATGTAGGGAGGAACAGTAAGAAGGGCGATAACCAGGATCAGGCCGACGATCTGGACAACAATGACCACCGTTACCGCGACCATGCCGATGAGCAGGAAGTACAGTCCGCGGACCGGGACGCCGCGGACCTGGGCAAACTCCGCATCGTAGGACATGGCCAGCAGGTCGCGATAGTAGTAGGACGTCAGTAGCAGGATGCCCACGCCGAGAAAGGTCATGAACAGCAGCTCGGACCGGGGGACGCTGAGGATGCTGCCGAACAGGTAGCTCATCAGGTCGACATTGTAGCCCGGCGTCAGGTCAAGCAGGATGATACCCATGGCCATGCCGACCGACCACATGACGCCGATGAGGGTGTCAGAGCGTTCCTTCGCCTTGATGGAAATGGCCGCCATGAGCATCGCCGAGGCAAAGGCAAACAATGTCGCACCGAGCATATAGGGCCAGCCGAGAAAGGAGGCCAGGCCGATGCCGCCATAGGCGCTGTGGGCAATGCCGCCGGACAGGAAGACGAGACGGTTGACCACGATCAGTGTGCCGATCACGCCGCAGATAATGCTGGCAAGAAGACCGGCAAACAGGGCGTTGCGCATGAATTCGAACTGTAGAGCATCAAGCATTTTTTGCTCCGCTGGTTGGTCTGGCCAGGTGGCTTTGGGTAACAACGGCGACCGGACAGATCTCCTCGACCGAACAGGAATAGAATGCCTTAAGCAGGTCGCCGGATGATTTGAAGGACTGGTGGTAATGCATTTTCTTGTTCAGACAGACGATTGATTTTGCATAGTTAGAGACAATCAGCAGATCATGACTGACCATGACGATAGTCAGTTCTTTGTTCAATTCCTTGAGCAGCTCATAAAATTCAGATTGGCCTTTGGTATCTATGGAGGCGGTCGGTTCATCGAGGACCAGCAGCTGCGGCGAAGAGACCATGGCGCGGGCAATCAGGACACGCTGTCGTTGTCCACCGGACAGAGCGACAATTTTGCGCTCGGCGACGTCCCCGACCCCAAGCTTGTCGAGAATCGCCAGCGCCGCCTGTTTCTTTTCCGGGGGAAGACGAAACTGAAACCTGTTTTCCGGGCTGTAAGCCCCCATGAGGACAACATCGAGAGCTGTTGCCGGGAAACTGATGTTGTGATTAACATGCTGCGGCACATAACCAACCGTTGCAAAATGATGGTCCGGGGATTTCTGGTTGATGAGGATCTGCCCTTTTGATGGCTTGATCAGACCGAGAATCAACTTCAACAGTGTTGTCTTTCCGCCGCCGTTGGGGCCAATGATGGAAACGAAGTCACCGGCATAAACGGTCAGGTTGATGTCGTGCAGGATGTCCTGCCCCTCCTTGGTATAACACAGATCGGCTATCTCAATGATCGGAGCCGGGGTACTGGTAGCATCGGTGATATTTGCACTATTGATCATGGAAGCGGTCATATTTTCTCATTTACCTGAGGGCGTTTCTGAGGCTTGCGGCAACCTGTTTCATGTTGTTCAGCCAGTCTTCGGCGAGCGGGTCGATAAAAATAATCTCCCCGCCGATTTCCCGGGCGATAAGTTTGGCACTCTTGGTCGAAAACTGTGGCTGGGCAAAGACAACGGTTACTGCATTTTCCCTGGCGTGCTCGATTAATTCCCGTAACTGGGCGGGCTTTGGATCCTTACCTTCTATTTCTATGGCAATCTGTTCGAGGCCGTATTCTTTCGCGAAATACCCCCAGGACGGATGGAAGACCATGAATTTCATGCCCTTCTTCTCTGCCAGTGTACGGTGCAGTTCGTCGTTGAGGCGGTCGATCTCCGCCAGGAAAGTTGCCAGATTCTGCTGAAAGAAAGCTGTCTGTTCCGGGTACTCACCTGCCAGGGCGGCGGCAATGGTCTCCGCCTGTTTTTTTACCAGAGGTGGGGACAGCCAGATATGCGGATCCAGGCCGTTTTCATGGATACCTTCATGGTTGTCTCCGGGCTCGCCGGCTGTGTGCTGATTGGCCTGCTGGTCGTCATGCTGCTCTTCACCTTCATGATGGTGTTCGACCATCGCCAGCCTGTTGATCCCTTTTTCCGTGCGAATTATTTTCATCTTCAGGTTAACCCCGGCAATCCTGTCAAGCCAGGCATTTTCAAAGGGGACACCAATGGAAAAATAGAGTGAACTAGCAGCTAATTCAGCCATTTGTGATGGTTTCGGTTCATAGGTCGCCGGGCTGGCACCGGGCTGGACCATGACCGCAACATTGACAAAGTCCTTGCTAATTTGTTGCACAAAGAACTTTTGCGGCAAAATAGAGACAAAAACGGTCGGTTGGTCTTTGGCAAAGGTATGCGCCGCCCCTTGAAGCGCAAAAATTGCAATAAGTAGAACTATTATGCGTTTTATCATGATGTCCTTCCAGGTTGAAATTTGATGCAAAATATTCATGCAAATCTATTGCATCGGATCGGGCAAATATATTGCATTGCATCTTTTTTTCAAGGGTTTTTAGGAAGATTTCCCAGGAAAGGCCATAATATTGACAAAAAACTGTGCCATTGCCGAAAGTAGTACGAAGAGCGGTCCGCCGCGGCATAGCCTGCAGGTTTATGGCTAATGGTACTTTTTCGAAAGATCAAGCTGGTACGGCAGGAGGGCAACAGTAAAAAGCTCTCATTTGCTGCACAGCGGATGGACTCATTGTACGTTCAGGGTTTTTCAATATTGAGCTTTATCATGCGGGCGCGCAAGGTGCTGCGGTCGAGACCAAGAATCTCAGATGCACTGTCTTTCCCACTTACTTTCCATTTGGTCTGCTCAAGTATCCGGAGGATATGTTCCCGCTCAACGGAGTCGAGAGATTGTGCGCTTTGATGCCTATCCTTTAAAGATCCTTTGAGCTCATCTGCCAGTCGCAGTTTGGGGCCGGATGAATTGATCACTGCCCGTTCAAGGACGTTTGCCAGTTCCCGAATATTTCCGGGCCAGTGGTATTTCTGCAGGATATCCATAACGCCAGCTGAAATGGTCTCGATATTCTTGCCCATCCGTTTGGCAATATTTTTCACATAAAAATCGACAAGAAGGGGTATGTCCTCCAGGCGGTTGCGCAGCGGTGGCATGGTAATCGGGAAAATATTCAGCCGGTACCAGAGGTCCTCACGAAAACGTCCCATGCGCACTTCCTCTTCAAGATTGCGGTTTGTTGCGGCAATAATCCGGGTATCGACTTTAATGGTGGTAGAACTGCCGAGCCTTTCAAATTCCCCATCCTGGATAACTCTGAGCAGTTTTGCCTGCAGTTCAAGCGGCAGTTCTCCGATTTCGTCAAGAAAGAGGGTCGCGCCGCTGGCGACCTCAAATCGTCCAATGTGCCTGGACTGAGAACCGGTGAAAGAACCCTTCTCATGACCGAACAATTCGCTTTCGATGAGGTTTGCCGGCAGAGTGGCGCAATTCACTTTGATCAGGGCTCGATTCTTGCGCAGGCTCATACCGTGAACAGCTCGAGCCAGCAATTCCTTGCCGGTTCCTGTCTCGCCCAGAACAAGGACCGTCGTGTTGCTGCTGGCAATCTGTGCGACTTTATGGAGCACGTATTTGAGCGCGTCACTTTGACCGATTATTTTTTCATGATTGTTTTCCAGTCTAATCTCTGCCTGCAGATAGACCCTTTCCGCCTCGAGGAGATCTTTTAACCCTTGTATTTCAACAAGTGACGCCTCTGCCTTTTCTCGTTTTTTTTCGGCCTCTCGTCGGGCGATGACAAGTTCGATGGTTCTCGTTTCGACGAGTTCTTCAAGATCTCTTTTATGATCTTCCCGGTCCGTTACATCTTCAATGGCCAGCAGTATGAGTTGGGTCTGGTTCGATTGTGTCAAAATCCGTCTGGCATTGAGATGCATTATCTTGCGACCGATAGTTTCAAAAGTATGTTCCACCTCATGGTCATCAAACACGGTGTTGTCAGGAAGGATTTCTTCAAGCAATTCGCGAAGTTTTGGGATATTCCACTGACTATTGCCAAGGTCATATATAAGGATTCCTTCCGTTTCGTCCGGCTTGACGCGGAATGTCCGGTAAAAAGCTCGATTGGCCTTTACAACTTTAAGATCAGAATCGAGTATGACCAATGGTTCTCGGATCGAATCCTGGATGTTATCAAAAACCTCAATAAAGGTTTGTATCCTTGCGGTATCTTTTGCAGATTTCATACGAATATGCTGTTTTTCCAGGTAAACATCAGTACGTTATACCCCTTGAGGAGCACTAAAAAGAGCATTTCTCAAGGGGTACTGTAAAGAATCCTGGCTTATTTCCCGTTTACCCGGGTTAGGTTTCATGGTTTTCGAGAGATGTGGTTATCGGCAACTTGTTGAAGATATAACGCAGAACTGCATAAGGATCCAGATTATTCATCTTTGCTGTTTTATATAGATTGTACTGCAAAGCTCTTGCTGCAGTGCAATCTGGAGTGAATGAAAACAGCAAGTTTTACGGTGGAAAGCGGAAGAAATATTACGCGAAACCTAGCCAAAGCCGCATAAATTTATAGAGGTGCCTTGGCCATTTTATTTTTTTCTCACCTCGATTCTAGTCTGGAATTATTGCTTCGGTTCAAGGGCCTCATCTATTTTTTCACCCGCTTTTTCCGCTGGTCCTTTTCCTGTGATCTTATCGGAGGCTTCTTCCAGAGCATCCTTGGTACTTTTTATCGATTGGTCAATTTTTTCCCCGGCTTTTTCTGCCGGTCCTTGGGAGTCGCACCCAGAAGCGAGAACTGCCAAAGTTATTGATGTTATAAGCAAAAGCGACTTGATGAATTTTTTCTGCATCGTTGAAACTCCCTTAAAGTGTTGTAGTAGGAATCCTTACCTCAGCTTCTTCAAAATATCTGTCAATTTGAACAGGCCCCTGGAGCTTTAGCCAGCAAGATGTGTGCCCATCGGTACTCCAAGGTAACTTCCTGTAATTGCGTCTGTAAAAAAGAAACCGGGACAGGCCTTCGCACAAGGTGAGGTCATATGTGACCATCGGTTGCATATGACCTTATTTAAACTGCTGCCGACAGTTTCATTCGTCGAAAATCATGTTGATATTTTCACTTAAAAACAGATAGATAAGCGCAGATTGGACAAAATAACCGATTTGGCATAGAGCTTGCGAGGCTATACTGGAACGATAACAGCACCCACAAGTTACTGAATTTATCTTACTCAGGTTATCTGCCAAGATTGTGAACGACCCGATGTTCAAGTTTCTGCAGGTTAATGTCGAGTCCTTCAAAGGAATTGACCAGCTAAGCGGTTTTGTAGATTCCAGACATGCCTTTGAAAGGGCGGCACAAATCGCAGGAACAGTGGATGGAGTCAAAGGGCGTCAAGAATAGTCTGGTTGTTAACTAGGTCGGCTCTCAGGAGCGATCCTGCCGATTATCGGCGGATGATGCACTATGGAATTGGTACCTGGCAATACTTTTACAGGATCCGCAATGGATAAAAGCCCTATGCCCGACAAACTTGCACCGGAACAAAAACAGCATTCTGTTTTCCTCTACATTATTGTTGGGGCGGCTCTCTTGTCCTTTATCAAAACATTCCAGCTCCTGTCTCCCATTTTGTTGTCTCTTCTGCTGGTACTGTTGATTTCTCTCGCAGTCAATCCAATAGTATCGTGGATGAGAGTGAATACCGGCGGGAGAAAGGTTCCCACCGGTATTCTGGCTCTAGGAATGATCGCGGCAATCTGTTTGACCGGATGGGCTTTTTTTGGGCCAATGAAAACCTCGATTCTTAATATCTCGGAAACTTTACCCGGATACTGGGAACGTCTCCAGAAGCCACTCATCAAAATTGAACAGCAGTCGGTGCTTTTTGAGGAGCAACTTCAGACGGAAGTTAGCAATGAAATTGCTGAAGAAAAAATTCCGGCGGGAAATTCAAAACCTGTGCTGCTGGTAAAAGACCCATCACCGCAATCAAATAATGAGCCAGGACCTCTTCGTGCGGGTTTGGGTAAGATGGTCAGGGAGGTACTCGGCAGCTTCACTGCAGTAGCGTTCAATAGTGCTCAAATAGCAGTGGTTCTGATTACCGTCTTTTTTGGTGTGGTCTTTACACTCATGAATCCCCGTCCGGTTTTTGCCGCAATACTTGGTCTTTTCCCTGCGCGCCAGCACGGGCACGCTGTCATTGTCCTGCAGCGCATTGGCACATTCGTCCCCATGTGGGCCGGCGCAACGTTGCTTGGGATGATGACAATAGGCTTTCTGGTTTTCTTGCTTATGTGGCCGATCTTTGGCTTGATGGACGCGCTGGTTTTAGGATTGGTCGCCTTTACGCTGGAAGCGATTCCCTTTCTCGGGCCTATCCTCAGCGCTGTACCGGCCCTTTTGCTTGCTTTTGGTGAAGGGGGGCTGACCCCGGTGTGGGTTGTACTCGCTTATATCACTGTTCAAGCCTTTGAGAACAATGTGATCATCCCGTTCCTTATGGCGAGGCGTATGAAATTACACCCATTAGCGGTGATCTTTTCCATGCTTCTCAGTGTCGCCGCTTTCGGGGTGCTGGGTGTATTAGTTGCCGCGCCACTCGTTGCTGTTGTAACCATCCTGCATGAAGAGCTTTATAGAAAGCACTTTATGCCAACAGTAACGGATGCTGACCTGAACCATATGGCAGGAATTGTTTTGCATGAAAAACACGAAACGAACGTAACAGAAATACTACCACATCCGAAAATCAACAATCCCTATTGAATGTTCAGCCTGTTGCCGACCATTCCCAGGGTGTATTCCTCTAAAGGTGTATGCCTCGTTTTTCCTAGAAAGAAGGAGAATTACCATGCTTCAAACAATTGCCATCATTCTCGTTGTCCTCTGGCTCCTTGGTTTTGTCTCGTCGTACACCATGGGTGGATTTATTCATATCCTTCTGGTGATCGCGGTTGTGATAATTCTCGTCCGGCTCATCCAGGGCCGCCGACTCTAACAGTTGTCAACTCTTCGGCTGATCGGTGTTGGGTATTGGTAACGCCTCGAACCCTGGTCAACTTTTAAGCACCTCACGAACTTTGAAGGCCAGCTCTTTGTACGAAAACGGTTTCTGTATAAATGATTTGGCCTCGTCCAGAAACCCATGGGGAGCAATGATTTTTGCCGAGTATCCGGACATGAAGAGGCATTTTCATCTCCGGCTTGCCTGCCAGGAGCTGTTTCGCCAGATCCCGGCCGTTCATCTCGGGCATGATGACGTCAGTGACGAGCAGATGGATCACCTCGGTAGACTCATCGGCCAGACGGAGAGCCTCCTGAGTCGTTAGCGCCGCCAGTACGGCGTACCCAAGGCGGTGGAGCATTGTCGTCGTTGTCATTTTTAGAATCGTCGCCTCGTCCTCTACCAGCAGGATGGTTTCGTATCCCTCGATTGCACCATGATCCGGCGTCTCTCCCGGCTGCGCCTGTTCGATCTTGCTCGTGCATCGGGGCAGGTAGGTCATGAAAGTTGTTCCCTGTCCCAGTTCACTCGAAGTGTTGATGAAACCGTTGTTCTGCTTGCCAAGACCATAAACAGTGGAGAGGCCAAGGCCGGTACCTTTGCCGATTCTTTTGGTGGTGGAGGCGTTGTTCAGGTCGAGTCCCTTCGGGACGACCCCTTGCCTGCTGGCAAAGGCGAGAAGCTGTCGGGTGATATCGGCGGAGCGCTCGGCAGCCCAGCGGATTTCTTCAAGGCTGTTATACAGGGGATCGTTGGAACTTATCTGGTCCATGGCCATTTCCGCATGTCCAAGTATCACCCCGAGCACGTTATTAAAATGGTCGGCCACGCCGCCTGCTATTGGTCCATCGATTCCATTTTCTGGGCCTGCTGCAGTTCTTTCACCTTGGTCTGCAGTTCGGCGTTGGCCTTGCCGAGCTCCTCATTGATTGACTGCAGCTCTTCCTTGGAGGTCTCCAGTTCTTCATTGGTCGATTGCAGCTTTTCGTTGGCGGACTGGAGGTATTCTTCCTTGACAGAAAGTTCCTCCTTGAGCGCCTTTATCTCTGCCTCTCCTCTGAAACCTGATGAGGATTCAAAGCCGCATTGTATTCCCGCGACATTGATAGAGTCACTCCCTTCTGCTCGTTTAGAATCGAAATGTGCTGTTTCCTCAATGACAAGCAGATACAGAGGCGCCTCGGGCGGCCGTGCAGGCGATGCCTTTTCACCAGGTTCCGGGCGAGGGCATACCGGTCTGATAGTCAGATTGAACGTCGTGAAATCGCCATTTGTTTTGACTTTTAGTCCCAGGCAGCGAACGATCTCTTTCGTCTTTACGGCCTTGCTCAGGGTCATGGTCAGTTTACGCCGGAAACCCTTGCGGGCCATCTGCAGGATGTTGTTGACCCCTGTCTCTCCGGCATTCGGCTCGAGGTACATTCCGGTGCGCCCATGCAGATAGAGGATATCTCCCCGGCCATTGACAAGTGCGCCGGTCGGGGCGATCTGGAGCAGGAGTGCCTGTTCCGTCAGTTTACGCAGGGAGAGTTTTCCGGCAATGACTGTTTTGCCACTACTCTGGGTAAGATCTGTATTTACTGCCGGGGTCAGTTGAGAAAATAGACTGGGAGGTGAATACGGCACATCATGCATATTTTCCCTGCGCTGATACAGCTTTAACTTGCGGTCGACCATGGAAAACAGATCAGCCGAATCGGCGACGGTTTCCGAGGTGCCGAGAAAAAGAAAACCGCCAGGATTCAAGGCATAGTGAAAAAGAGGGATAAGTTTCTTCTGCAGGTTTCGATTCATATAAATAAGGAGATTGCGGCAGCTGATAAGATCGAGCTTGGAAAATGGCGGATCTGTAATGACGTTTTGTTCGGAGAAAATCAGCAAGTCTCTAATATTTTTATGGATACAATAGGACCCGTTCGGTTCCGCCGTAAAAAATCGTGCCAGTCGCTCCGGTGAGATGTCGGCGGCGATACTGCTCGGATAGCGGCCGGATCGAGCCTGGGTAATAGCCTGGCTGTCAATGTCGGTGGCGAAGACCTGTATCTTGTAGCTGAGTTTCAATGCCTCCAGGTGTTCCTGCAGGAGGATGGCTATAGAATAGGCCTCCTCGCCGATGGCGCATCCCGGCGACCAGACCCTGATGATGCTTCCTGCCGGTTTGTCGGCGAAAAGCCTGGGGACGACATGTTCTTCAAGTGCAGTGAAGGCTGCCGGGTCGCGGAAAAAGCTGGTGGCACCGAGCAGCAGATCATGAAAAAGGGCTTCGGTCTCAGCTGGAGTCTGTTGCAGAAAGAGAAGGTAATTGCCCATTGTTTCGATCTGATGGACCGCGAGCCGGCGCTCAATGCGGCGCTGGACGGTATCCGGCTTGTACTGGGAAAAGTCATGGCCGGTTTGGACGCGCAGGAGAATGAAGATCTCCTGCAGCAGGTCTAGGGGAAAATCGGCATGGGGTTTCTGGACGGTTACCTGCATTACAACCGTATCAGCGGCGACCCTCTGTGTCTCAAACGTTGCTTTATCGGAAAGTGCTTCCGGGACATGTACGCCGTTTTTTTTTCGGGCTGTCATTTTGGTCTCCAATGCCAAAAACGGATTAATATCATCCTCAGCTTCCTGACCGGTTTCGACACTGCCGTTGTGTCTTCTGCCTGGCTGATGACACTGAAACGAGGAGGCAGAAAAGACCAATAAGTTAACTGACAGCGAGAACGATATATCCCTGCAATCGCATTATGCCGGTGTATTACCGGCGTTTGCCGGGGTCAGTTCCTGTTGTTATGTCCTTGATTCTCTTGGTGTTTCTGGTTTTTATCGTGTTTGCCGTTTTTTTTCGGGTGCCGTGGGGAGACATCTCTGCTGTTCGGGTGAGGCTGTCGCGATTGCACCTCGTGAAACGGTTGCCGTGTTTGCGGCCTCATTTGCAATTCCTTGACGCCCCATTTTTGCTGCTTTTCCCAGTGCCTGTTCTTCTCCCAGCCATTCCAGTTTTGTTCGACCTGCTGCTGGGGCAGCCGCTGAATATCCCATTTATAACCTTTCCAGCGACGTTCTCGATATTGATTACGCCAGCCTGAAGGTATTTGTCTGGCGAAAACAGGCACGTTTCGATAGTAGCTCCAGCCGGAATTATAGCTACGCGATCGATACCACTGTCCATGCCATGGACGCCACCACCAGCCATCGTGGAAATAGATATCCGCCTCGATGTCTGGAACAACGTAGATATAGGTCTCAGGTAAGACTATCAATTCAGGCGGTTCGGCATAAACGATGGCAGGCGGCAATGAAATATGAATATCAACATTCATTCCGGCCATCGCCGGCACAGGGCATAACATGAGCATGGTCAGCGGTAATGCGGTAAAAAGTATTTCTTTCATTGTGGTCCTTCTTTGTCCGGTGTTCCGTCTTTAACGGTCATATTGTTGGCTGCCCTCTTTTGGGCAGTAGCGACGATGCCGAACGAGAAGAACTCGCCATCACCCGCTCTTGTGGTGATGCAAGCACTGTGCCATACCTCGAATACCTCAGGCAGCACGATCTATCAGTTTGGTTTTCAATGATTAATACTTGGAGAAGCTTTTTTGGTCAGTTTGAGATAAACGCAGGAAACAGGTCATATCTGACCACTGGTTGTATATGACCTGTTTTCTGTGTCTTTGTCGAATTGGGCGGTGTTGCCTAATCGAGACCTGGAAATCGCCGATGCTGTGAAGTGTCGAGGCGGTATGCTATGTTGCACTTAAAACCAGAATTCGGGGTATTTCCGACTTTTCGGGATATTGTTGATGATGAGGGCAACAATGAGCATGACGATTGCGCCCAGGGCGGTGGGGATGACGACATAGAGGTACCCGAGCTGGTGTACACTTTCACCGCCGATAACCGCAATAAGAGCCGTCGCGCCACCCGGTGGGTGAAGAGTCATGGTCAGGTGCATCATCGCGATCGAGATGGAAACGGCGACGGCCGCGGCCAGCCAGGGTTGGCCGCCGAGCCATTGGAAAGCCGTCACCCCGACAATGGCGGAAAGGATATGCCCGCCGAGGAGATTTCTCGGCTGGGCCAGAGGGCTGCGAATGGCGCCGTAGATGAGCACCGCCGAAGCCCCGAAGGAGCCGATGATCAGCATCAGACCCATCTCATCGAGTATGTTGTAATGGATTAAGGCAACCGCGGCGAGACCTGAAAAACTGCCTATCCAGGACCAAAAGACCTCAGCCCAACCGACCTTCGGTGGACTTTGCCCGCCACCTTTCATCTTGTGCAGGTAGTTCATGGTTTCGACCTCTCTGCCAAGACGGTCAGCGAATGCGCCAGATCGGTACGCGTGACAATACCGACCGGCCGGCCGTCAGCCTCGACAATCGGCAGGCGGTTAATCCGCCGCTGAGAAAAAAGAGTGGATATGGTCCCTATGCTCATCTCCGGGGTACCGGTTATCGGCGGCCTGGTCATTATGTCGCCGATGGTTTTGTTATGTAATTTTCCGATCATGCAGCCTTTATGACTGAGACAATGGTTGGCTATCTGCATAAATGAAGGGGTCGCGCCAAACCCCATCTCTTTGAGGAAGTCCTTTTCGGAAACGACACCGACAAGTTTTCCTTCGCCTTCGGCAACGGGGGCTCCCGAAATCTTTTTTGCCGAGAGCAGGGCAACAGCCTGGACAAGCGTCATGTCCTGTTCAAGCACAAAGAGTGGGCTGCTCATGATATGGACGGCTTTCAGGGTGTTGACGAGCCGTTTTATCGCCAGGGTATAGGCCGCCTGGTAGATTTCCTTGAAATCTCCGGGCGTGATATCGATATAGCCCGTAATATGTTTCATGGCCTCGATGACATCATTCTCAGAAATATCTAATGGGCTCAATTCTTCCGTGCGCGGTGCCTGCATTATTTGCCCCTCGTTATATTTGACTGACATGATTGAACCGGGTGTTAAGCCGTGGCGTGCAGTTAAAACAATATTTTCAAGCAGGTAATTGACTTAGATCATATTGCGGCTGATTATCACCCACCCCCCATAAACGGGATAGATACCGGAATAAGTGCCTTGGCGGTATGTTTACGTTGTTAATGTTAAATGATATTCTCTGTTTTTATGTTTTTAATGGAAATCAATGGTCGGAAGATTCGGAAGATATCTTTGGTTTTTTATAAAGTTTGACAATAAACAGCAGCGCAACTGCTCCAGCGACAGCCGTCACCATTGACCCGATCAAACTGCCAACGGCAAATACTAGAAGTCTGAAGAGGTAGCCACCAACGATTCCTCCAATAGCGCCAATAACAATATTTCCCGAGAGTCCGACCCCCCCGTCATTCATGTTTTTTCCTGCAAACCAGCCGGCAGTTGCACCAATAACCAGAAAAATTACTACGGTTGATACATCCATTGTGTCTCCTTTTTTCATGTATTAGAGTCAGCGGCCCTGAATGAGTCGGACGAGAATTATCACAACAGCTATAACCAGAAGGATATGAATGGATCCATCCATGGCCTATGGCGAGACAAAACCAAGGGGCCAGAGGACAACGAGAATGATGGCAATTGTTTGGAGTATGGTAGTTCTCAGTTGGTCTCTTTTTGGTTTCTATTCGATACGTTCTTTGGCAGTTTGCAGTGCGATGTTTTTATCCTTCGTGAACAGCCGCCACTTCATGTCGGACGAATGAATACCTGCTTTTTTGTCCTGACCTCTGCTGCAATACCAGTGGCCAAAACGTTCGACCGTGGAGAAGGGATGGTTTTCCTGACAGAACAAGCCACAAGGATTCATTTCTTTAAAATAAATAGTTTCATCCGGATCTTCATCATAAGCCATGTTCCCGGGCAATACGATTTTGGATACATCCACGTTCTCCGATTCCTTCTCGTCAAGCCAGTCTGAAATGTTCATCTTATTTTCTTCCTTCTTCACTGAGATATCTCGGGAATCCTTGAGGAATGCCACTTAATGGACAACTCTCTGAAAGGTTGTTATTTTGCTTGTGGTGTGCCAAGAATTGCCAGCAAGCCATGAGCCGTTATGTCATTTGAAGTGCCGACCGACTCCTTCAACGACAATAGGCGAGCAATTGGCTGATCGGGAAGCAGATAGATTGTGGCATAGTTTCTTCCGTCCCTTGAAGCTGGAAAATATTCATGCAGCATCCCTTCCCATTGTTCGGACCAGTCTGTTCCGTAGGGAAGGAGGGACTCGTGTGAATCACGAACGAAGGGGGTAGCCGTTGCAATTCGTCGAAAATCGGCTACAAGCCCCTGGCGTATGTCACTCGTTGCCCGTTGGAATTCTTTAATCTGCTGCACTACATAGTTGCCACTCGCCATAATATGAGCAGGAAAAGCAAGTTTGAGCAGTGGAACAGCGCTGCCGCTACTGGTCGAGTTATATCTCCTGAAGATCTGCTCAGCACTATCGCGTGTTGAGGCTAACCAGACTTTTCCCGGGGGGGCAGGATGGTTTTTCAGGAGACGAAGCCAGGCTTCGAACCGTTTTTCAATACTCCCCGATGGGGTTTTTCCCAATTTCCCCTTGATGCCTGTCAATTTCTTTAAAAGGTCTTCCGCTCTATAGTCGTCAGCCGCCTGAGAACCTAAGGCGGCTATTTCATTCTCATCAAAATAAGCAAGATCTTCACGCAGGTCTTCTTCATTACTGTCGAGTATCTCTGCTATGGCGATTACCAGCCTTGCTTGCCATAATTTCAGATTTGTCTCTGTTTTCGCATGTTCGATGCCAAATTCTTCGAGCAGGGAAAAAACAATTGTATTTCCGGTGTCAGTTTTGCTGTCTGCCTGTGCATGCCTTGCGTCTATGGACAATTTGTTAAATTGGGTTACATAATGCTCTTTTCGGACTCTGATATCACGGATTAGCCGCAAAAAATGTTCACGGTTATCACCAAGAGGTGCAGGGATATGTTCTTTACATAGGCCACTTCGCAAAAAAAGTTCAGCTTCATGATTGGTTTCCGAATTAACCCCCGATTCCACCAATTGCAAAAAATGTAATGGGCTAAAAAATAACAGAAGGGGATAATGTTTTTCGTTGAAAATATCGGTATCTGGGAAGATTAATGTGTCAAAAGAGTTCATAATTGAATACCTCCGAGAAAAATTTAATGTGACTTTGTAGAAAAGGTATCATGTTCGAACGTTATCGTTTGATGCTTCTTGTATAAGATTTTTAACCATGTTTAACCCGACAACGCAACATGCTAAGATAGACCCAATATACAGTATTTGGACTCCGAAACGATATACAGCATGTGGTACACATTTTCATAAGTGGCGTTGTCGAGTCAATAGGGACTGTCGATATCTGCATCTTTCATTGTGATGAAAAAATCCTCCTGCTCTGTGCTTACGCATGATAGTGTACTGTGATTTTTTGTTGTTTGAAATGTATGAGCAAAGACTGTGCCAAGTGCTCTTGGTTCCGAAATATGTGGATGAAAAATCAGTATTTTAGGAAGCTGTGATGCGATTTTATGGTTCATCCTCCCTGTGCCAGGAATTATTGGTTGCATTCGATCAACTGGTCACATATGACCTAGCGGTCATATGTGACCAGTTATATCCAACTTCAGAGGGATACGTCTCATTCCTGTTAAACGAAAAACCAGAGGAGTCGTCCATAGAATAAGTCTAGCCATTTGTTCAAAAACGTAGCATGTATGGAGACAAAGCTGACAACAAAGAACGGGCAGGAACAGGTCCTATATTTTTACATACCCAGATCTTCGGGGAGGGTTAATCTTGAGGAGAAGAACTATTCCTCAATGGAAGAATTGGCTTCTGGAATATAGGTGCTCATAAATGACTCCCATGTCCGTACCTGGGTAAATAATTTCGGCTTCGTTGAGTTTCTCAAAAAGTGCCTGGAGAGATCTGTTGACCGCTGGCCGGGAAGCAGAATGGACCTTGACCCGAAGAATCTTACTTTCGGCATCAGGGAGGATATCAGCCTCGGTAACGAACAAATCCTGGAGCAATCGTCTGGCAGCCGGGATATCTACCGTTGGCCCAGTCAATAAACCGGTAATCGCCGTTTCAGCCCTATACGCAATCATCTTAATCGTATCCAGTAAGCGCTTTCGTCCCGGGACTAATTGCTGAAACGAGTCGTCCTTTTCCAGCTTTTCCCGGGTGATGTAGTGTGCCGTTGCTTTAATTTTCGCCTTTATTTCCAGGAAAGCATGCTCAATATGCTGGATTTCCTC
>CAMBBS010000037.1 GCA_945863875.1 Desulfopila aestuarii DSM 18488 | reverse complement strand
GGAAGTGTCACTCGCAGGTGGCGACGACAAAGAAGTAGCTAAAGAAGAGGCAAGGGTATGTTCCATGCCCCCTTTATACACGATTAAGTTTGATGTGTCCCATCCTTTTTTTGATAATTTTGAAGGGCGGGGTTAACCGAATATTTACGTTGCCGGTATGGTAACTACTTGGATTCATAATATAAAAGATAACGATTTCTCCCAGGATACAATCCACGAAGGGATGAGCCGGCGAGGGGAAGAGCCGTCTGGTCCCTTTTGCCGGATGATTTAGCGACAGGGAAAAGAGGTGAAGCGGCGGGGTGATAAACGACAACTAAGTCGCCATGATTCTGCACTTAGTAAAACACCGGCAATACCTTTGAGCTTGACATTGCCTCAATTTTGTGGTTAATTCTTTTGCGGGTAATTCTTTTTGCGCCATGTTCAGGTATCATTTCCGGTGGATTTTCAAAAAGGTCATGTTCCGGTTTTTTGATCAAGGCTTGAGTTAATCGGCTATACCTCCTGTTGTTTTGTGTTGCGGGATGGTTTTGAAAGTGGGCTTTGCCCGCTTTTTTTTATGCCCGCTTATTGGTCGTGGCGGTTTCTTGCAGCGAAAAAGACTTGTCCTGCCGGTCGGCAGGGCCTAAGGAACTGAGGTACACGTGATGAGTGAATTGATAATCGATAAATTGCGGGATTTTCTGCAAGGTCTCTTGCCGACCATGGGGCTTGAACTCTTTGATGTTCAATTTCGCCGGGAAGGCCACGGCTGGGTCCTGCGCGTTTTTATCGATTCGGAAGCGGGGGTGACGCTTGAGCACTGCAGCAAGGTCAGCCGCGAATTGGGTCGTTATCTTGATGTGGAAGATTTCATCGATCATGCATACCATTTAGAAGTGTCCTCTCCCGGTCTGGAAAGACCGCTCAGGTCTGTTGAGGATTTTCGTCGTTACTGTGGCCGGAAAGCCAGGGTTAAAGTACATGAAGCTGTCGATGGCGAAAAGGTGTTTGAGGGTATGATTGAAAAGATTGAAGATGTGCTGATATATCTACGGCTCGATGACGGCCGTTCCATACAGTTTTCTTTTGAGAAGATAAACAAGGCCAGGCTGGCAGTTTAAGCGGCAGGGACCATCTTGTTTGCACAATGCAATGTTCTCCGCATGTCGGAGCTGAAAGTCATAATGACGGAGTAAGAGAATGCTATCAGATTTGAAACGTATAATCGACCAGATCAGCAGAGATCGTGGTTTTGATAAAACATTACTGATAGAGGCCATCGAAGAGGCGGTCCAGTCTGCTGCCAGGAAAAAATTCGGCAGCCGTCGAGATATGGAAGTTCGTTACAATGAGGAATTTGGTGAAGTAGAGGTCTTCCAGTTTAGAATAGTGGTTGAAGAGGCGGAAGACGAACAGACCGAAATATCTTTTGATGAAGCCAGAAAACTCGACCCCGAAGTACAGCTTGGTGATGAGCTTGGTGAAAAAATGAAGGATATCGCCGACTTGGGTAGAATAGCCGCGCAGTCGGCCAAGCAGGTCATCATTCACAGAATGAAGGATGCGGAACGGGAAGTCATTTATGACATGTTCAAGGATCGTGTCGGCGAGGTCGTCAGTGGTATAGTGCAACGCTTCGAACGGGGCAATATGATTGTCAACCTCGGGCGGACTGATGCAATTTTGCCGAAAGATCAACAGATTCCAAAGCGATCTTTTAAGCAGGGCGATCGGATCAGGGCCTACCTGAAAGAGGTCAGGCAGACCAGCCGTGATTCGCAGCTGATCCTGTCCAGGACCTGTGATGAATTCCTCGGAAAACTTTTCGAACTGGAAGTGCCTGAAATGGCGGAAGGAATCGTTCGGGTAATGGGTGTCAGCCGGGAACCCGGGTTTCGGGCGAAAATAGCTGTCAGTTCTTCCGAGGGCGACGTCGATCCGGTAGGCGCCTGTGTCGGCATGAAGGGGTCGCGGGTGCAAAATGTCGTGCAGGAATTGCAGGGCGAGCGTATTGACATAGTCACCTGGAGTCCTGATCCCGCCAAATACGTTTACAACGCGCTGGCTCCTGCCCATGTCAGTATGGTTATGGCCGATGAAGATGCCAATTCGCTGCTGGTGGTCGTGCCTAATGATCAACTTTCCCTGGCCATCGGTCGGCAGGGTCAGAATGTCCGCCTTGCCTCGAAACTCATTGGCTGGCGCATTGATGTGAAAAGTGAGCAGCGGTATAATAATCTGTCGAATGAAGGTTATCAGTCGCTGCTGAAGCTCCAGGGTGTTGATGAAGCTCTGGCGGACCAGTTGCTCGGCAAAAATATTTTTTCCACGGCGGTACTTGCTGAAAAGAGCGTCGATGACCTTGTCGTCATACGATCCATTGATGAAGAATTTGCAAAAAGATTGATCGAAGAAGCGAAGACAATACCTTTTGCGGCCAAAGAAGCACAGCCGCGGGATATTGCCGAGGCCACCGAAGAAAAAGATGAGCTTCCGGTTGCCGGAGCAGAGGACGTGGACGTTGTCCCTGCAGAAACAATGAACGAAGGTGAAGGGGCGGAAGAGGCGGATAGCGTCGATAACCCCAAAGAATGACGGCACCACTGCGAACCTGTTGCTCATGCGGCATGAAAAAAACGAAACAGTCGCTGCAGCGTTATGTCTGGAGAAATGAAACGGTTGAACCTGATACCAGACAAATACTACTCGGCAGGGGTGTCTATTGTTGCAGGGATGAGCAATGTATAGAGCTCTTTTTTGACAAGAAAAAAAAATGGAAAAGATTGTTTCGTCTTTGAATAGAGAGATTTAAAATGATTCATCAAAGATGGGGTAGATACGTTCACCTCGGTAGATTGATGGATGAAATGACTGTTGCGATGCAATACGGGAGTAAAGGATGAGCAGAATCAGGGTGTATGAGTTGGCCAAGGAGGCCGGCATGAGCAGTAAAGCGTTGACGGATAAACTGATTGAACTCGGCTTTGATATTAAAGGCCACAGTTCATCTGTTGACGACGAAACGGCTGAAACGATTCGGAAGACTGTTCTGAAATCGGCAAATACCGAGCTTGTTGAAAAGCGTATTGACAGCAATAAGGATGGCCCAACAGTGATCCGGCGTCGTGCAACCGTCATACGGCGCAGAGCCCAGGTTACTGAGGAGGCCCCGGAAGTGGAACCGGAAGGCTCGCCGGAAGTCGTCGCGGCGAGAAAAAAGACTGAGGAAGAGGTACCGATTACTGTGGCTATAGAGGATGAGACGAAAGAGCTTTCTCTGTCTGAAACCATGCATGTTCCTGAGAGAGAACAAGCTGCCGTTGCAGAACCTGCGGCAGACATATCCGCCGTAATGGAAACCAAAGAGTCTGAGGTTGTCACTGAACAGGAGCAGGCTGCTGCAGTCGAAAAAGAATCGCAGCAACAAGAACCGGCCGGGGTGAAAGTTAGCACCTTTGCTAAAGAACCAACTGCCGACCTGGCGCCGATGGTAGCCGGGGCAACAGCGGAAGCAAAAAAACACGGCGAACTTCGGCCCGTTAAGAAAGGCAAGCCACCTGTGCAGAAGAAACCGATGGCGAGAGTAATACGCACCATTGAGCTGCCTGGGATGGTTGAGCAACAGCAGGCGCCACCCCGTGTGGAAAAGAAGAAATTTGTCAAGCCGGCCCCACCGCGACCGTCGGCTCCTGTTCCTTCCAGGACACCGGCGCCTCCTGCAGCAGATGATAGTGGGCGCCTGAAGAAAAAAGGTAAAAAAAATATTCCGGTCAAAGAAGACAAGACCATTGAAGCGCGTCGCGGAGTCAAGAAGGTTCCGAAAAATGTAAAATTTACCCATTTTGCCCAGGACTATCAGGGAACTGAAGGTGGAAGGCGTGGCAAAAGAAGTAGAAAAGCCGCTAAAATTATCTCCCCGCCGGCGGAAATGAAGGCCAGTAAAAAACGGTTTAAGGTGTATGACGCCATCACTGTTGGTGATCTTGCCCAGCGGATGAAAATTAAAGCCAGCGATGTCATTGCCAAATTAATGGGACTTGGGGTGATGGCGACCATCAACCAATCAGTTGATACGGAGACGGCAATCCTCATCGCCGCCGATTTCGATTATGAGGTCGAGCAGGGCATCACCGAAGAAATTGGCATGCAGATGCTCAACGAGTCGGAAGAAGGTGGGGTGAAAAAGACCAGGTCGCCGGTAGTGACGGTGATGGGTCACGTCGATCATGGAAAGACCTCAATCCTTGATGCCATTCGCAAAACCGATGTCGCGGAGGGTGAAGCCGGGGGTATTACCCAACATATCGGCGCCTACCATGTACGATCGGCGTCGGGCGATGTTACTTTTGTCGATACGCCGGGTCATGCCGCCTTCACGGAAATGCGTTCCCGCGGCGCCCAGGTAACCGACATTGTTGTTCTTGTCGTCGCCGCCGACGATGGTGTCATGGATCAGACCCGGGAGGCTATCCATCATGCCCAGGCGGCCGATGTGCCGATTCTTGTCGCGGTGAATAAGATAGATAAGGAGAACGCCGATATCGACAGAGTGAAGCGAGAGCTTTCAGACTTGAATCTCATGCCTGAAGACTGGGGCGGTAATACCATGTATTGTGAGACTTCGGCCAAGAAAAATATCGGTATTGATAATCTTCTCGAATCAATTCAATTGCTGGCAGAAGTCCTTGAACTGCAGGCTGACAGCACGCGAAAGGCGCGGGGGCGGGTTATTGAGGCCCAGCTGCATAAAGGCCGGGGGCCGGTAGCGACCGTTCTCATTCAGGATGGTACTTTGCATCTCGGCGAATATTTTGTCGTCGGCCAGTTCAGCGGCAAGGTCAGGTCCATGCTCGATGATAAAGGCCGAAAAATCCAAGAGGCCGGGCCGTCAATTCCTGTCGAAGTGCAGGGACTGTCCGGGGTACCGAGCGCAGGCGATGAATTCATCGTTGTCACTGACGAGAAGATGGCCAGAAATGTTTCTCAGGTACGATCCCTGAAGGCCAGAGAAAGTGAGCTCGGTGCGAACAGTAAGATTTCTCTTGATAAACTGTTTGAACAGATGAGCGAAGGCGAAGTGCAGGAGCTGCGCGTCGTGCTGAGGGCGGACGTGCAGGGTACCTTGGAGGCCTTTGCCAAGGCTGCGGGAGATCTGTCCACCAAAGAGATAAAGGTAAGGATTCTTCACGAGGGGACCGGCACGATAACTGAATCGGATATCCTCCTTGCCTCGGCATCCGATGCGATTATCATCGGTTTCAATGTCAGGCCGAGCACCAAAGTCAAAGAGCTGGCCGTCAAGGAAAATGTCGACGTGCGCTCCTATGACGTTATTTATCATGCCTTGGACGATATACGCAAGGCCATGGTTGGTATGCTGGAACCCACCTTCGAAGAAGAGGTTATCGGTCTCGCCGAAGTACGGGAAACTTTCAGCGTGCCGAAAATCGGCACCATCGCCGGCAGTTTTGTTATCGACGGGAAGATTCTACGCACAGCCAAGATTCGGGTGTTACGCGACGGCGTGGTCATCTTCACCGGAAAGATAGAATCTCTCAGGAGGTTCAAGGACGACGTGAAGGAAGTGACCTCCGGTTACGAATGTGGCATCGGCGTTGAGAAGTTCAACGATATTAAAGTCGGCGATCATCTCGAGGCCTTTGTGATGAAGGAAATCGAGGCAACTCTCTCATAAAAAAGGGTATAACGTGGCAAGCTGGGATCCAAAACAGACACTTGACTCCATCGGTATAGGTGGGAAAAATGAGCAAAAACGCTCATCGAGGGTGGCGGAAGCTATCAGAAATGAACTGTCTACTCTCTTGATCAGCAAGGTCAGAGATCCCAGACTGCTAAACGTACATATTTCACGGGTTGAAGTGCCAGACGATTTAAGTCTGGCCCGTATTTTTTTCACCGTTCTGGGCGGAAAAAAAGAAATCAAGGAAGCGGGTATCGGTTTGGAGCGGGCAAAGGGGTTTATGCGCAGTCATATCGCCAAAACGCTCAATTTACGTTTTACACCAGCACTTTTATTTCGATATGACTCTATAGTTGAAAAAGTGGCTGAGCTTGATGGAATTTTTCAGGAAATTGCCAATGAAAGAAAATCCCAAGAGGATGATTCCTGAACGGATAATCCAAGAAATTAGCGCAACCAGCAACATTGTGCTTTTCACTCATACGCATCCCGATGGAGATGCTTTGGGATCCTTGTTTGGTTTAGCAAATGTTCTCGAAGCACTCGGCAAGAATGTATTCTGTTTTTTAGAAGAACCTGTCTCTCATTTGTATGATTTCTTGCCTGATATCGGCAAAGCTAATACCAGCCTCGCTGAGTACCGGTCCTTTATTGCCGCCGCCGGTGAAAATGTGATTAGTATTGCTCTTGATTGCGGAGATGAGGACCGACTAGGTTCATCCAAACGCGAATTTCTGCAAAGTTCTCCCTTTGTGGTTATTGATCACCACCAGTCCCATGAAGATTTTGGGACGGCCAGGTGGGTTGAAATGACAAAATCCTCCACCGGCGAGATGGTGTATGAGCTGGCCTTGGCCCTTGGTGCTCCGATAAGTTACAACTGTGCCTATAATCTCTATGTCGCCATCTGCACCGACACCGGTTCTTTTCGTTACGAGGGAACGAGGCCCAGAACAATGCAGATTGCCAGCGAACTTCTGGAAATGGGGGTGCGTCCGGACGAGGTCTGCAGGCATCTCTATGATAATTTTAGCCGGGAAAGGTTGAAACTCATGGAGATGGTCCTTGGGACCATACGTATTGTCGAAGCCGATCAGATTGCCTTTATGCATGTGTCAAACCGGATGCTCGAAGAAAGCGGGGCGTCATTGCAGGATGTTGAAGGGTTTATCGATTTTCCAAGATCACTCCGGTCGGTAAAGGTTGCCGTCTTAATAAAAGAGGCAAATGATGGTCTTGTCACAGTGAGCCTTCGGGCCAAGGGCAAGTGTGATGTGGCTGAAATTGCTAAACTGTTTGAGGGTGGCGGGCATCGGAATGCCGCCGGTTTTCGTTGCAGCGGAAAATCGATTGAGCAGGTTCGTCTGGAATTAACAGAGGTGCTTTCTCAGGCCTTGAAAGATGAAAACTGAGCGCATTTTTCGCTGATTTGCCGCTTGGATTGCAGGTTGTGATGTTTTCAAAAACGATATCCGAGGTAGAGGCCGGTGTGTTTCTTGTCGATAAACCGGTCGACATAAGTTCTTTTGGCGTGGTAAGCCGGCTGCGGCGAATTCTGCAGATTAAAAAAGTTGGTCATGCCGGGACTCTTGACCCCTTTGCCACCGGGCTGCTCATTCTTTGTGCCGGCCGGCCGGCCACCAGGCTTATTTCGCAGTTTATGGACGGGCAAAAGGAATATCTGGCCACCCTCCGGTTGGGTGTTGAAACAGCGACGCAGGATACCGAGGGGGCGGTGACGTCTCGCACACCGCTCGGGGAGTTATCACCCCTGGAAATTGAGGAATGTCTGCAAAAATTCAGGGGCGGACAAATGCAGGTACCGCCCGCCTATTCCGCCCTGAAGCATAACGGCAAGCCACTTTATTATTATGCCCGTAAAGGGATCGATATCGTAAAAGATGCCCGGCCGATAGACATTTTCACACTTGAGCGAACCGATGGGTGTCCTACGCTCTCCGGAGAGGAAGCGGAGCTCAGCATCAGGGTTGTCTGCAGTAAAGGCACGTACATCCGGACCCTGGCTGCGGATATTGGCAGGAGCCTTGGCTGCGGCGCACATCTTGTCCAATTACGACGAACAAGAAGTGGTTTCTTCACGGTTGACGATAGTTTGACCTGGGATGATTTAAGCAGCGAGGAGGCATTGAAGCACTGCCTGGGCAGGATGATAACTGTCGACGAGGTATGTAAACTATTGCAATAATCGCTCGAGTTGGCTAGTGTGTGAGTGTTGTTTCTAGTAACTTCTCTCAATTGTAATTTATTTCGCTGCCTCCTCCGTGGGGTGCGTCAGCCATGAAGACTTTTTCAGGCACAACCAAGGTATCTAGCTGGTCTGCAGGGTTCGCCACCAAATTCGCAGATCAATTGTTGTAATGAGTAGAAAGTTTTAAAAAAAGACTATAGAATATTGTCAAGCAATGAATTGTTACTAACATTTACTATACAGTTTCAGGAGGATTGTCGTGGCACAGTCAGCAGTAAGCAAAAATGAAATTATCGAGAAATTCAAGATTCATCCAACCGACACCGGCTCGTCCGAGGTGCAGATTGCCCTTTTAACTGATCGTATTCAGTACCTCACCGAGCATTTTAAAGTGCATAAAAAGGACCATCATTCAAGACAGGGACTCCTCAAACTCGTCGGTCAGCGACGAAGTCTGCTTGATTATTTAAAGAAGAAAGACGTCAACAAATACAGAACGATGCTGCAGGAACTTGGTCTGCGTAAGTAAAGTTTGTTGCCGCCAGGTGCCCGTATCGGCCTGGGCATAGTGCCATTTTACCTCAAACAGTCCCTCGGTTTAGGAGCTGTTTGAGGTTTTTGTTGTTTAAGGAAAACCGAGAAAATAGAGCATACGGGGCTGGTGGATAATCCAGTCGGAAAGTTGGCGCTGCGCCTTTCCCTGATGCTGCACATCTGGAGAAAACATGTTTAATAAAGTAGAAACAGAAATTGGTGGAAAGACTATATCCATCGAGACTGGGAAAATCGCCAAACAGGCATCAGGGTCCGTCGTTATACGTTCAGGAGATACCATGGTGCTGGTTACCGTGGTCGGTGCCGGCAAGAGCAAGCCGGACGCGGATTTTTTACCCCTGACCATTGAATATCAGGAAAAACTTGCTTCGGTTGGCAGAATTCCCGGAAACTATTTCCGACGTGAAATCGGCAGGCCAAGTGATAATGAAGTGCTCACCTGCAGAATTATTGACCGCCCGTTGCGTCCCCTCTTCCCAAAGGGCTACTCGGCGGAAACCCAGGTTATTGCCACGGTGCTTTCTGCAGACCAGAACATCCTGCCGGATGTGCTGGCCCTGACCGGAGCTTCATGTGCCCTGACCATTTCCAATATACCGTTTGCCGGGCCGGTTGCCGGCGGCCGGATCGGGTATCTTGACGGCAAGTATATACTTAACCCGACTATTGCCGAATTGGCCAAGTCATCGATGGATATAATGGTCGCCTGCACCCGAAAAGCCGTGGTCATGGTTGAAGGCAAGGTTGATGAGCTGAGTGAAGATGAAGTCCTCTCCGGTATTTTTTATGCCTTTGAGCATTTGCAGCCCCTGATCGATATTCAGGAAGAGTTGCAGAAATCTGCCGGTAAAACCAAGGCAGTGGTTGCGACTCCTAAGGTTGATGAAGCGCTTCTCGCTAAGGTCCGCGAAGTCGCGGCCGCAGGGATGGAAAAGGTTTTCAACACTTCTGACAAACTAGAACGCGGCACCGTCTATGATGTGCTGAAGGATGAGGTGCTGGCCGAGCTTGATCCGGAAGGGGAAAAGAGCAGTGAAGTTAAAGAGTTGCTCTCTGCCTATAAAAAGTCTTTCATGCGCGACAAGATCGTCAACAGTGAAATCAGGATCGGCGGACGAAAATTTAATGAAATCCGCGAGATTAAATGTGAAACGGAATATTTACCGCGTACCCATGGTTCAGCACTGTTCACCCGTGGTGAGACTCAGGCGCTGGTAACCACTACGCTTGGCAGTGAGCGCGATAAACAGCGTGTGGAGACCCTGCAGGGGGAACAGCTGAACCGTTTCATGCTGCATTACAATTTCCCGCCCTACTGCGTAGGTGAGGCACGATTTTTACGGGGACCATCCCGTCGCGATATCGGCCATGGGACATTGGCCACCCGCGGACTTGAAGCGGTACTCCCGGCGGAAGAAGATTTTCCCTACTCAATCCGTGTGGTCTCCGAGGTTCTTGAATCCAATGGTTCCTCCTCCATGGCCACGGTATGTGGGGGCAGCATGGCGATGATGGATGCCGGGGTTCCATTGAAGCGGCCGGTATCCGGTATTGCCATGGGACTGATAAAAGAAGGAGACAGGGTTGTTATCCTTTCGGACATTCTTGGTGACGAAGATCATCTTGGTGACATGGACTTCAAGGTTGTCGGCACCAGTGACGGTATTACCTCCCTGCAGATGGATATTAAAATCGATGGTGTCGATCGGGCCATTATGGGCAAAGCCCTTGAGCAGGCAAAAGAAGGACGTGTGCACATTCTTACCGAGATGCTGAAAGGCATCACTAAATCTCGTGCTCAGGTTGTCGAACATGCACCTAAATATATGGTTCATAAAATCAATCCGGATAAAATTCGCGATATTATCGGGCCTGGTGGCAAGATTATCAAGGAGCTGTCCGCTGAATTCGATGCGAAGATTGAAGTGGACGATTCCGGCCTTATAAAAATGTTCGCCCTCAGTGGTGAGCTCGCCGATGCCCTTGTGGCAAGGGTAAAGGCAATTACTGCCGAAGCCGAAGTAGGGGCCGTTTACAAGGGTACGGTAAAAACAATCAAGGACTTCGGGGCCTTTGTCGAGATTCTTCCGGGCACCGATGGACTGGTGCATATTTCCGAACTCGATATTAAACGGGTTGCTAAAGTGACAGACGTGGTCAAGGAAGGCGATATCATTGAAGTCAAGGTTCTCGATGTGGATAATCGCGGTCGGATCCGTTTGAGCCGAAAGGCGTTGATGGAGGAGTAACACCTTCTCGGAGCTGTTCTGTTGTTTTCAAGCCGACTTTCTCTTCTGAGGAAGTCGGCTTTTTTCATAAAGTGCGATCAAAGATGATGAGCGAACAGGGAGCACGAATGAGTGAGGAAAAAGTCAAGGTGTGCTGGCTGCTTCCCGAAAACGGGCACGACCTGCATCTGCCAGGATACGAAACGGTGGGCGCAGCGGGCATGGATGTCGAGGCTGCAGTGCGTTCAAATTTGATTATAGAGCCGGGAGAGCGGGTTCTTGTACCGACCGGATTGCGTGTTGCCCTGCCTAGCGGGTATGAACTGCAGGTGCGGCCGCGCAGTGGCCTGGCTGTCAAATACGGTGTGACTGTGCTGAATAGTCCAGGAACAATTGATGCCGACTATCGTGGGGAAGTGAAGATCGCCCTGATTAATCTTGGGCAACATCCCTATACCATAACCAGAGGCGATCGTATTGCCCAGCTTGTTCTGGCACCGGTAGTCCGGGCGGTTTGGGTGGAAACGGCCGCTCTGGATTCCACCGAAAGAAATTCCGGTGGCTTCGGACATACAGGGGTTTGAGGGAGATGCTATTTTCAGTTCTGGGCAGTGGCAGCAGCGGCAATTCCGTCTACATTGAGAGCGGCAAAACCGGTATCCTCATTGATGCCGGCTTCTCCGGCATTGAAATTGAAACACGTTTGAAATCGATCGGCCGCGACTTATCGAATGTCCGGGCTCTGTGTGTCACGCATGAGCATAACGACCATATCCAGGGGGTCGGAGTCATTTCCAGGCGGTGCAAAATTCCCACATACGGCAATGGCGGGACATTTTCAGGCGGGGAGAAGCGCCTGGGCAAGCTCTTTGCCCAGAAAGAATTTGAGACGGGGGAGTTGCTGTCGATTGACGACCTGCAGGTTCGATCATTTCGTATTTCCCACGATACGGCCGATCCTGTGGGCTATGTGGTCAGTGACGGCAAGAGGAGTATCGGCTATTGTACCGATACCGGCAAGGTTTCCCATTTGATAGGCAGAAGACTGGCCAAATGTAATGGCCTTATCCTGGAGTTCAACCACGACCTGCAGATGCTGAAAGACGGTGTCTATCCCTTGTCTTTGCAGCAGCGGGTCCGTTCCAGTCGAGGGCATCTCTGCAATGAGGATGCGGCCGAATTTCTCGGCGGCCTTATTGGCGATCACCTTCGTGTCGCTGTGCTTGCTCATCTGAGTGAGTCAAATAATACTCCGGAACTGGCCCGGAAAGCAGCATTACTTTCTGTGCGGGAGTGGGGCATGACCTCGCTGGTGACTGCTACCCAGGCAGCGCCAACCATGCTGATGGAACTGTAGTACAGTTCCATCAGGTCAAGGGACGACTGCGCATCGTCCCGATAGCGCGTCCTGCCAACGTCGATGAGCTGGCGTGTATCAGCCGGCTTTAGGCAGGAGGATTCTTTTCTCTTTGGCCCTTTTGGGATTGGACTTGTAGAGGACAATTGTCTTGCCGATTAACTGCACCAAAGAGCTTGCCGTCAGCTCTGCGATGGTGGTGGACGTACTCTGTTTATCCAGTGCACAATTGCTGCCGATTTTCACCTTGATCAGTTCATGGTGGAGGAGTTCAGTCTTGATATTTTCTAAAAGGCCAGGACTTAATTCCTCCTTGCCGATCTGGACAAGAGGGGTGAGTGGATGGGCAAGCCCTTTGAGAAATTGTTTTTGACGGGTGGTCAGCGTTAGTTCCGGCTGAGACTTCTTTTCAGACATTCAATTAATTCCTTTAAATTTTAACTACTAAAAAAGAACCCCGGCTTATTCCCGTTTACCGGGGTTCGATAAACAACGTACTCGTGAAACATACTATATTCTTACCCGACCAAATTCTTGAAAATTTCATAGCCACCCACCCACGTACCTACTGCCGAGCCAATACCGGTGAGCAGAAAAACTAAAAAAACCCGGAGGAGACGATTTTTCCACCAACCCGTGAAAGAACCGATATCTACTCCAGCCGTTTCAAATTCCTTCACCAGCGGTGGGCAGGTGATGACCTGAATAAATGCAGTAACGTAGCCGGCCCCTATGACCGGCGTCAGGCTGGTGATAGGCGCCGCGGCAAAGGCACTCAGCGTTGTCAGGGGGTGGGCCAGGGCCAGCAGGGCGCCAATAGAGGCAGGGATGCCATTGGCGAGGATCCAGAAGAGAATATTATCTCCGGCGACAGAGATCCCTTTTTGCGAGGCAATGACCCCGAGAGAACCGATGATCAGCAGAGGTACAGTCCAGCCGGCGATTTTGTATCCTTTTGATACCGGGGGGATGAGAATGACATCGGCAATCTTATGTTTATTGTCGGTAGCAAATTGTCGGAGCATACCGGCAACGTGACCGGCACCGACCACGGCGACGATTCTTTTCCCGGGCGACGACTTGATTTTTTCGACGAGATAAATATCCCGCTCATCAATCAGCACCCGCTTCAGGTCCGGCAGAGTCTCGCCCATCTCCTCCATCAGCTCGGTCAGCACATCCTTTTGCTTGAGCTCCTGCAGTTTTTCTTCGGATATTTCGGTCTTATCAAAGAGGCTTGTCAACAGCGATGCGAGCAGATAGCCCTTTTTAAAAAAAGAAGTGGATTTCCACGCTCGACGAAGTGTTATGCGCACATCCCGGTCGCAAAGGGAGAGGGGGATGTGCAGATCTTTTGCGGTTTGCGCAGCCATGAGCAGCTCCGCACCCGGCGTAATACCGAGCTTGCCACCAAGTCGTTTCTGATAGGAGGCCATAAGAAGACCGACGAGCAGGGTGGAGAGTTGCTTGTCTTTAATGACTGTTTTTAAATCAAGGGATTCCCACTGTTTTTTTTGCGTGAGGGCCTGATATCGCTTGTCGTCGAGTTCCAGGCAGACACAGTCGGGGTGTTCCTGTTCGATCACTTTTTTGACCAGGAGCACAGATTCCTGAGAAATGTGGGCGGTGCCGACAAGCAGGACAGTTTTGTCCCCGTGTTCGACAACATGGACATCGGTCCCATAGTCTGCGTGGGCAGGGAAAGGTGCATCGGTTGTTGGCATGATTTAATATTTTTTGCTGGGAGTCTGTGAGGTGGTCGGAGAGTATTTCTCAAAGAAGCAACATGTGCTCTTTGGTCTAGCCTGGTTGTTCTCTCCAGGGGGAAGAGTAGGCATTAATGCAACCTTTGTCATGTAGAAATCAGAGAGAACTGTAATCTTTAGTGATGGCTGCAGGATTGGCGTTAAACTTTTTTCAGTTTGAGCTGGGAACCAGGTTGAATGCGATTTGACTTCAAATTGTTCCATTTTTTGATATCAGCAGTCGACGCACTGAATTTTCTTGAGATGGCCCAGAGTGAATCGCCATTTTGCACATTATACCATTCATACGGGTTATCGGCTTTGGTATTTGAAAGTTTCTTTTTGTCAGCTTTCAAAGATGCGACGGAAGGCGCAAATTTTCCACTCTTCATGGAGTTGCTCCGGTCAATATAAAGAGCAATTTGTTGCCCGGCCCGTATGGAGTGAACATCCTTTAAACCATTCCAATGAACAAGCATTTCCGGCGGGATATTATACAGTTTGGCTATTTTCGATAAAGTGTCACCCGGTTTTATCCGGTGCAGGACAAGATTCTCCCTGGAGGCCTTTTGAGCTTTCGACGATCCTTCGGGAAGGAGTTGATAGCGAACAGTGCTGTAGGGAATTCTTAGATTCCGGCCAGAGACCAGTTTGTTGCTATGCAGGTCGTTAACCTTGAGCAGAGTCGTTTTGTTGACGTCATAGCTTCTACTGATGTTCGTTAACGTATCACCTTTTTTAACCGTGTGGGTTTTGTAGTCGGTGCTGACAATACTGTGCAGGCGGGAGAGGTTTTTCGAAGCGACCGCTGCTGTTTCATAAGGAATTTTCACTGTATAGTGCTCTTGGTTAAGAGGCGTTTTGCCAAGCCGGAGCTCTTGATTTAACTGTTGTATTTCTTTAGTGGTGCTGTCACTGATCAGGGCAATGGCGTCAATGCTCATGCCTGGACCTACCGTGAGTGTGTCGTAGCGAACTGGTCGAGAATACGTTACATCCGTAAAACCAAATTTCTCAGGATTCTTGGCAATCAGGAGTGCCGCAATAAGTTTTGGGACATACCGTTTAGTTTCCAGGTGCAGATGTTCTTTGGCGGCCAGATCCCAGAAGTTGTCAACATTATGCTTTTTTAGCCCATTGCGGATCGTTCCCGGCCCTCCGTTATATGCGGCAACGGCGAGATGCCAGTCAGCGAATTCTTTGTACAGATCAGCAAGATAGGTCACGGCTGCCCTGGTCGACTTTAATGGATCGCGGCGTTCGTCGACATATTTGTCGACCTGCAGGTCGTATTGTTTGCCTGTAGCCTGCATGAATTGCCACAGTCCCACTGCCTTTGCACTGGAACAGGCCAGTGGGTCATAGCCACTCTCAATCATGGCCAGATAAACGAGGTCTTTCGGCAGCCCGCCGTCCTCCAGTTCCTTTTCCATCATCGACCGATAGATTGTTGATCTGGCCAGCCAGTGGCTAAAATGGTTTCTTTGCTTGGTTTGGAAGAGGTCGAGGTACATCTTCACTTTATTATTCAGTACAACGGGAAAGTCATAGACGCCACTGTCGGTGAGGTCAGTAATGTCCGGCAATGGTTTTTCGTTCCAGGTCCCCGTCTGGCTGAGGGCAACCAGTTCTTCGTCAAGACATACTTTGGACTCGGTGTTATTGAGTTCCTCGTCGGAGAGTTCGGTGTCGGCATTTTCCAATGCGTGTCGACTGGGAAAATCCGGAGCTTTGCTAAAATTACTGTCATTTGCACAACTTGACAGAAAAATTGCAAAAAACGACAGGGCGATGCCTTTCGCAAGCGTTGTATATATGGAAGTCATTTGTCGAATTGCTCGTCGTCCGTGACAGGAAAGTTTATGAAAAAGACAGACAAATTCATAATTAGCCTGTTGAGATATGTCGGCTAACCATGTACATTCTTTGCTGTCCGGCTGAATTTATAACTGGCCACTATTTAAAACCGAACTGCTGGGTAATTGCAAGGTTTATACCCCATTCACTTCCAGGGATGGCTTTATATTCCCTGTCAGGTGTCTTTTGTACAAAAAAATCTTTGGAATCATGTTGAAAAAATTATTTCTATTTGTAACAGTTACTTGTGTCATTGCCTTGGCCGCTGTGCTGGGATATGTGTATCGGTTGGTCGTTTTAGAACCAGGCGATGAGATTAAGATCGAGAATATTCGTTCGATTCTCGGCAAAGAAAGTCATGTCTTTTATAGTGACGGTATAACAAAACTTGGTGTTTTTTTTGATACTGCGCACCGTCAATATATCACCTACGGTGAGATTCCGGAAAATTTCGTCAATGCCGTGGTCGCTTCGGAAGATAACCGGTTTTTCGAGCATTTCGGCTTTGATATGGTCGGCATCGGTCGAGCAATGGTTAAAAATATTCAAGCCGGCCGAGTGGTGCAGGGAGGCAGCACCCTGACCCAGCAGACCGCAAAGAATCTCTTTAAACGAACCGAAAGATCATTTGAAGCAAAAGTCAAGGAACTCCTTTATGCGCTGCGGTTGGAATATTACTATCCCAAGGAGCAGATTTTTGAATTTTATGCCAATCAATTCTACGTGAGCGGCAACGGTCATGGGCTAGGGGTCGCAGCGCGATACTACTTTGATAAAACGCCGGACGAATTATCGCTCATTGAATGTGCCTTTATAGCCGGAAGCGTAAAAAGACCGAATTATTACAATCCGTTTATTAAAAAAACCGAGGAGGCGGCAGACCTGGCCCGGTCACGGGCAAAAATTCGGTTGAAATATGTTCTCGATAATATGCAGGGTCTGGGTATGATCGACGCATTTACCTATAACGAAGCACTCAATGCGAAGATTGAGTTTAACAAAGGCAAGGTTGGTTTTGACCTTGATTATGCAATGGAGTTAGTCAGAGATGCCGTTTCCTCAACCGAGGTTCTCGATGCTCTGCAAGCCCATGGTGTAGACAATATTGCAACCTCCGGAGCACGGGTAATTACCACCATTGACCGAGAGCTTCAGGAGAGCACACTTGCCATTCTGCGCGGTGAACTGTCCAGACTTGATGTTCGCCTCAGGGGATATGAACGGCAGGAGGTGCAGGCCGAGCTTACCGACCTCGAGTATCCCGGGGATTCGGTGCTGCAAAAAGGGGCTTTTCTCTTTGGCAAAGTCGAGAAAATTGCAGGAAAAGGAAAAGATGTGCACATCACTGTCTCACTCGATAAACAATTAGGAGTAGGGACGATAGATGCCGAAGGACTGGCCGAACTGGTCACGGCACGGGTCAAATGGCAAGAAAATCGCTGGAGTGAATCGAAAAAAGGAGACCTGGACAAGCTGGTCAGCCAGTTACAACCCGGAGATAGGGTGTGGGTAAGCGTTCGTGACGTGTTGGAAAATGAAACGACGACGCTCGAGTTACAGAAATATCCCCAGGTGCAGGGTGGCGCTCTGGTTATACGGAATGGCTCCATAAAAGGCATGGCCGGCGGAACGGAAAACCGCTTCTTCAATCGGGCTATCCAGGCGAAAAGGACCATGGGGTCAGCCTTTAAACCGCTGGTGTACACAGCTGCTCTGCAGTTTGGCTGGAATAGCGCCGATCTTTTAGATAACCGCCGGAATGTTTTCGTCTATCATAATCAGCCCTACTATCCACGCCCCGACCATAACAGTCCCCATGCCTGGGTATCCATGGACTGGGCTGGGGTATATTCGGAAAATCTTGCCTCTGTCTGGCTGGCCGCCCATCTTTGTGATCAGCTTACCCGCGAACAGTTTATCGAGGTTGCCGATAGGGTTGGTCTCGGGCCGAAAACAGTCGATGGCCAGGACGAGCCATACCGGAGCTATCGGGCAAAAATTCGTGATCGATACGGCATCCAGATCAATGGTGAAGTTCTCCGGGCCTCGGCCTACCGCCTGGCCGTTAAAAATCTGGAGACGGATTTTATTTTTGACGGAATGATGAATGAATACGAATGGTTGAAGGGAGTGCCCTACGGCCTTAATTATGAGGAGTTTTCCCGGCAAATTGATAGAGAACTGAAGCAGCAGGGAACGAAACTTGCTGGACATGAGGTGAGTGAACTGAGGCTGCGCAAGACTTTTCTTGCCGATCATTTTCGTCTGCTTGAACCGCTGAGAAAAGAATTGACAACCTACCGACTGCTTTTTGAACCAGCTGATGAACTTGCCGAGCCTGATGTTTTTGCTTCTGCAGGTACAGTCTCGCTGTATACGGACAGGCAGACCGGCAATTTTTATTTTATGCGGCAACGAAATGTGGCGGCAAACCTGGCATATGTAAACCCGGCCGAACTGCGAGATCATCTTGCGTGGCTGGGTGATGATGAAAAAGTACGGTTCTGGGAAAATATCAAGTTAAATGGCACACTAAGTGTTGGTGCCTTTGATAAGGTGGCCGAGCAGCTGGAGCATGAGTATGAAAAGCTCAGTGATGAATTGCCCTACAGTATCGAGGTCCTTGCCCAGGTCGAGGATTTTCGCATTACCGTCGGCCTCTATTATCTCATGCAATTGGCCGAACAGCTCGGCATTAAAAGCAGTCTCGACCCTGTCCTCTCCTTTCCCCTCGGATCAAATGTCGTCACCTTACTGGAAGCGACCAGAATGTATGAAGGACTGGTTACCGGACAGGTTGCTACCTTTGGCGATAGCGAGCAGGAGGAGAGTAATGATTCCATGGCAATTCTCGATCGCATAGAGTCCGCCGAGGGAGAAATCCTTTTCCAACCAAAGCCGGTGAAAAAACAGGTGGTCGATGCCAAGGTCAGTCTGGCGATCGGCAGCATTCTTGAAAATGTTGTGAAATTCGGTACGGGGCGAGGAGCGACGAAAGAGGTCGTGCTGCGGAGTAATGGCGAAGGGCCTGGGGCCAAAATAGCCGAATTGAAGCTTGCCGTACCGTTACTCGGCAAGACCGGCACAGCGAATAATTATACCAATGCTTCTTTTTTTGGCTATTTGCCGGAAGTGACCGAAAACGGGGTGGCAATGACTCTGCGAGACGGGTATGCTGTGGGGGTTTATGTCGGGTTTGACAATAATGATCCGATGCGGCACAAATCAAGTCGTATAAGCGGCTCTGCCGGCGCCTTACCCGCGTGGAGCCGGATTGCGTCCGTCTTGTTGCATGAGCAGGATTACGTCAACAGGCTTGACCCGGTGGACCTTTCGTTTTATGGTCTGGCTATTAAAAGGGATGCGCTTGGTCAATTGAATGTTGCGGTAGAGCCGGAGCAGGGCGGAAAGGTCATTGAACCTGTGGCAGAGGTGGGCGACATGATGCGGTCTCAACCATCGATTCTGACTTTTGGCAGGAAGACTGAAGCCGGTCGCTTTGTCATGGAAAGAAATTTTCAGCCATTCTGGAAGACGGCAACGGAAGCCGGACAGTGATAGGTCCTTCTCCTTTTCGCAGCATATCTGGAAATAAAAAGATTCGGTACTCTCGGCAAGAGAGTACCGATAAAAACACAAGCCTAAACTATCAACGCCAAACCGATTGAGAAAAACTTATGAAGAAAATTGTCCGGGGTATATGTGTCGCTTTTTGTATTGTCCATCTGGGTGGCTGCGCCGTTCCGGAAAAACCGATGGTGAGTCACCCCTCTTCTACAACATCCTCTCCCCCGGTATATGTTCAGGAGAATATTGATGGTCAAACTTTAGAGCGGCCAAAGTATACGGCTGTCGGGGATCTGCAGGAAGTGCCGATCGAAGAGAGTGGCGGCGTCGTGTTACCCTCCG
This sequence comes from Desulfopila aestuarii DSM 18488, assembly GCA_945863875.1. GTDB lineage: Bacteria > Desulfobacterota > Desulfobulbia > Desulfobulbales > Desulfocapsaceae > Desulforhopalus_A > Desulforhopalus_A aestuarii_A. The sequence goes on along the minus strand of CAMBBS010000037.1, from coordinate 24,855 downwards.
ACCTGTATATTAACGACAGAATTTCTGAGTATGGACGAAAGCTTGACCGCTGGAAAGAATTGGACCGTCAGTCACTTACCGTGAAGCTGAAAGATGAAGATGCAGTGCAGATGGTGCGCTGTTTTCAGCGGTTGCAGGACGTGCTGAACGGCTATACCGAGTTGCGCGACAAGATGCTCCAGGCCGATACAATGGAAGGTGCAACCGCAATCAGTAATGAAGAAATATATGAACTGCAGAAGAGTGATATTGCTTTTTTGGAAAGCGCTTGTGGTCGTTTACTGGCCGATGTTGAAGATAAAAATGGTGGCTCGAGTCAGCCGGAGGTAGCGACTGATCTGTCGCAGCTGGAAGTTCTGATCGACAGATATTCGGCTGATAAGGAATACGATGAGATCATCGAGACATGGCTGAAGATCCCTGAATCCGAACGTGGCCGGGTAAATCTTCGAAGCAAAATTCTTTACGGCAATGCGCTGATGCACCTCCAGCAGGAGCAAAAAGCGGCGGAGATTTATCAGCAGGTGGTCGATAAGATGTCTGCTGTCGACGAACAGGCCACCGATCTGGCTTCTTTGCGCAAGTTGCTGGCGGATCTCTATACCGCCACGGGTAATTACAAATCGGCATCTACCGAATACAAAAAACTTTCTGAGGACTCTCTGAAAATTGGTCAGCTTGAAGAATGGTCCAAACTGCAATTGTCGTTACTCGATCGCTTTCAGGAAGACAGCCCGGAACTGAAGGATTTTTCTGAAATACTCAGAAACTTTTTAGGATACATGCCTCAGCGAGACGGCTACAAGATAGTCTGGCAGGCTGAGCAATTTAAGAACAGCTATCCTTACTCGCTGGTTATCTCCAATGTGGATTTGATGAAAAATTCTGTCTCGAATGCCGCAGACACGTGGTTTAACGGGTTTATGAATGAAATAGATAGACTTGCCGGTGAAAAGAAATTTTCCGAGGCACTTAGGCTCCTGGAAACCCTGCCGACTGATATTCTCGGTGCGGAAAAACAGATGCAGCTTCAGGCAAAAAATGAACAACTGGCTCAGGCTGAGGCGGTTGAAAACGAAACAGGTAAAATGGTTCTGGTACAGGACCTGCAGAACCAGTGGAACAACGGCATGTTACTGGTCAATGGCGAGCGATATGAAGAGGCAATTGGCGTATTCACCAGTCTGCTCGATACCGAATACTCCGCCAAGGCCGAAGCGAAAATTAGAGAATTGACACTGGATGCCGCAAACGCAGACCGGAAAAAAGCAGCCGACCTGTTTATCAGATATACCAAGACGACTGATCTGGAAAGTCGCAAGAAACTCCTGCTGGAATCACGCAAATATTTGAAAAATATTCTCGTCAAATATCCCGAAGTAGAAATTGCCTCCAAAGTGCGGGGTAACATTGAGCGGGTCGAGCAGGAAATGAACGCCATCGACCCTAACCTGGTGCTCATGGCTGACCAGGACGTTGCCCCTCTGGTTCAGGATGATGGGATTGATAGCGCATTTACTTTGCCGCCGGTGAAAAAGACAGTGGAAACACAACAGACGCCTCTTACACCGTAAACATAGCCCTGCAGAGGGGAGACAAGGCCACTGTTTGACACAACAGTGGCCTTGTCTTGCTGCTTATTCTTTCAGGCGAATCTTTAGAAATCCCTCCACCACACTGATAGCCTCAACACCGTCGGCAAAAGTTTTCCAGAAACCCTCGTCTGCACCGAATTCATTGATGAGATCTCTGTTTTTCATTCCGCCCAGCCAGGCATTGGGCATGGGAACCCCCATAAGGCTGACACCCTTTAGTTTAATTACCGGCCGCCCTTCCCTATAGGCCAGTTCCGCCCCGGCGTTCACTTTCAGAGTTTTTCCACCAAGCACTGGGAAATCGGCATCCAGCGGAATGAGCAGTTTGATACTGACCGTATTCTGCGCAAGATCGATGGCCACTTTGTTCGCCAGATCAGTGTTTTTGGCAATCATGGCGTTCAATTCGCGTTCGGTGAAATTAATGTCTCGAGACGCCCCGGCCTCACTGTATTGTTCCGCTAGCAGGGTGTCATCTTTGGTGTATGCGCTCTTTTTCGAAGCAGGCTGCTGCTTGAAGCCTTCTAACCGCTCCAGTTTGGCCGTTAACCGTTGTGATTCTTTTGGCGTCAGTTCCACAGGCGTGAAGGGCACTGGAAAGAATAGTGATTTTATTACTAAAGCGGTCGCGACGATGGCTAAACACATTGAAGCGAACACCATTCCCAGCACCTGCATGCCGGAGAAACTCTGCTTTGGTTTCTGTGCCGTTTGACTTGGTATTTCTTCTGTCATAATTTTTTGCTGTTATCTGTGGTGTGCGAGGTATGCGGTGCGCCGGTAAATGTGTGGTAAGTTATTACAGCTCTATTGTATAACAAAAACGTATTGAACGTTACCCTGTATTGTGATGGAAAAGATCAAACTCAACAGGAGAAGACCATGGCAAAAAAAATTCTTGTTCCTCTTGCCGAAGGCTTTGAAATGATCGAAGCGCTGAGTGTTGTTGACGTCTTTCGCCGAGCCGGAGCTGATGTCGATTTGGCGGCAATCGGCGATATTCTGCTGGTGAAATCGTCGCATGATGTACAGGTCATGGCCGACAGGTTGCTTGTGGATTGCAAAGAAAAAAACTATGATTTGATCGTCCTCCCCGGCGGGATTCCCGGGGCTGAAAACCTGAAAAATTCGCCCGTCCTGGCTAAACTCTTACGCAAACAGAATGATGAAGGTAAGCTCTATGGAGCCATCTGTGCCTCTCCTGCTGTTGTCCTGCAGCACCATGGACTACTTCAAGGCAAGAAAGCAACCTGTCATCCTTTTTTTGCCGATCAGCTGAGCATTCAGGAGAAGGTCGGTCAAAGCGTGGTCATCGACAAAAACTGTGTTACCGGTCGAGGCGCGGGCACCTCCATTGAATTTGCACTGGAATTGGTCGGTCTTGTGCTTGGAGAAGCGAAAAAGAAAGAGGTAGCCAAGGGCATGGCCATTAATATGTGAAGTCTGGCACGGCTCTGTTATCCGGCAGGAGAAAAAGATTTTTCCTGCCGGTGCCTTTCCTAGCTATGGCCATTGTCCAGGGAATGGGTAAGGAGATCCTCAAGTGAGACAAAGTTAAGGGTGATTTCGTGGGTTGCGGCCAGGTTAACCAAAGGCGCAGCGCCATAGTCGAGGGCCTCTTTCCATCGCGAGGCACACAGACACCAGCGATCCCCCGGCTGCAAACCGGAGAAGCCGGCCATGGGCATGGGGGTAGATAAATCATTGCCTCTGCTTTTAGAGAAATCGAGAAATTCTTCGGTTACCTGCACACATACGCCGTGGACCCCGTAGTCATCGACAGTAACTTTGCAGCTCCCTTCCCGGGTAAAACCGGTCAACGGTTCAATGCTGCATATTTCCAGAGGGGTGCCGAGAACATTTTTATATTCAGTCATACAAGTTGTCCTTTCCTACAATGGCAAATTTTGATCCCAAACGTCTTTTTTCCTCGTCCAGCTCTCCTTATATTAATAAGTGATTGCGTGCAAATGGCAAATTATTTCTGTTTGTGGTCAGCCTGCAGAACGGCCTGTAAAAGTCGGTAGGTAAAACCCCAGAGATAGTAGTCATCCAGTGGGTAGGCAGGGAAAAGACTGCCTGGAACCATCTCCACGTTTTCATGCAGGTCCATGTTTTGAAACAGCTGCGCCTCGAGCCAGTATGCGCCCTGGATCTCCCGCCGACAAAGAGAAAGAGGCGGGGGATTTAAGATGGTGAAAAGAAACGGCTGCACCCAGAGAGGGCTCCGGAGGTTGAGGCCTGCCGGCTCGAGGGGGAAGCGCTGCTGCAGGTGCGCGGCATCAAGGAGGATGCCGGTTTCTTCTCTTGTCTCCCTGATGCAGGTGGCTAAGAGGTCCGCATCATGAGCTTCCCTTCTGCCGCCGGGAAAAGAAAAATGACCGGACCAGGGGTCTTCCGGGTGGGCAACTCTCCTCAGAATGAGAAAACTCTCGCAGGGCTCAAGGCTTTTTATAATAGCAACGGCAGCAGATGCGGTTTGGGGCAGTATTGACATGTTTTTACGACGCCATCAAGCTTAGGATTGTAGTAGTAGTTGAGTGGAAATCATTCATTTATAAGGTACCCTTTTTCTTTTAAAATGCAACTATGGCCAGCGCTATACAGGTTTTAGGCCGTATTCGCCTGGGCATGGACATCCCTTGGGGAATTATTATATTCTTGGCTGTGGGGCGAAGGGACAGATTGAATTGTTTAAAATTTGGGTAACAACGGGGAGATTGCGATGAAGAATAATGTGACTGTTTTTAAGCCGTATCCGTTCCAGATCGGCCAGAAAATTCGTATTGAAGGTTCTCGCCGTCAAGGAGATTGGGAGATTGCCGCCATCGGCGAAGACAAAATCACACTGAGATGCCCTGTTTCGAAAAAAGAGTTTGCCTGGGCCAAATTCTGTTATCTGGTCGACGAAGAAAAAGGGGTGGAATGGCCTCGGCATCCATAGTATTAGCGTGGAGAACACGATGTGTTTATTGTTTTTGTCATATCGAACTACTCCTGGTTACAGGCTGGTGGTCGCTGCTAATCGGGATGAGTTTCTGCGTCGGCCGACCGCCCCCCTGGCTTTTCTTGATGCAAAAAAAACGATACTTGCCGGGCAGGATCTGCAGGGCCGCGGCACCTGGCTCGGCATTACCGCGCAGTTAAAATTTGCCGCGATTACCAACTATCGGCAACCGGGTGCTAACCGGGAGGATGCTCCTTCCCGCGGGGAGATTCTCGTGGATTATCTCACCGGACAACAGGATGCCGAATATTCTGTGCACGCACTGGCTGAAAATGATGCCGGTTATAACGGCTTTAACCTGCTTCTTGGGGATAGAAAGGAGCTCTTTTATTATTCCAACAGATCGGTTGGGCCGCAGCTTCTTGCTCCCGGGTTTTACGGTCTCAGCAATCATCTGCTGGATACACCCTGGCCTAAAGTAATTCGAGGCAAGGCGCTGCTCTACAGAGACATGGTGGAGACGAAACACCTGGACCCCATGCGGCTATTTGATTCCCTCGCCGACAACTTTCGTCCGCCGGACGAACAATTGCCGGACACCAAAATCGGGCTCGAGTGGGAGAGGCTGTTGAGCACTATCTGCATCGATGGCGCCGATTACGGGACCCGGTCTTCGGCGGTGATCACCGTATCTGATAGCGGGCATATTGAGTTTATAGAAAAAACGATACATAGATCAGCCGTACAGGGTATCACCAGCAAATTTGTCCGTCAAGTGATGCAAGCTTAGGTGACACCATCTGTCCTTTTTTGTGCGTGGGGGGCATAGCTACGTGAGTACAGGCGCTGCGTCTGCCGGATTTTTCAGGGCAGAAGTAAGTTTTTCCGTTTTGAAATACCTGTCAAGGATATTCCCGTTTGCTCTAAGTACCGGGATTGCTTTCGCGGCAATTCGTCCAGCTGCGTCATTGAACCCGTATTCCTGTTTAATATAGACGCCGGCGGCCCGGATTAAAGCCTGAAGCGTCACCTTCATCTCTCCTTCAGCACTATACCAGGCGTGCTCGAGCACTTCATGCACCTCAAAAAAGAGTCCGAGGTTCCAGAGTATCATTGCCTGTTGTATTGGGTCGCTGATACCCGTTTGGATTTTTTCAAGGGCCTTCGTGTAGCGGGCATACCGATCTTCAAGGTAAGCATGATAAGGGTCGGCAAGATGTTGTTGCCGGTAGTCGGCCACAGTTTGCACGAGTTTTTCGGTACTTCCCGTTTCCACCGCTTGAGCCAGGCCTTCCGACAGGCTATTGCGGATATCCCGGCTTAATCGGTCCTCGAAAGGGTTAAAGAGTGTATCGGTCATAATGCTGTCCGTTTGCTGAATGAGAGGAGAAAAGAGCCGTCGTTTTTACAGGTTATTCTCCCATGGGTGGCTGCTGATGTTCATGTTTTTTGACGACATAATAGAGAACCGGCACCGCCATGCGACTGACGAGCAGGGAGGCTATCTCACCAAACATCAGGGAGAGAGCCAGGCCCTGGAAGATTGGATCCGCGAGGATTACCGATGCGCCGATAACCACGGCCAGGGCGGTGAGCAGCATTGGCCTGAAGCGGATCGCCCCGGCATCGACCACCGCATTGGCCAGCGGTTCCCCCTGGCGGAGGCGAAGTTCGATAAAATCGACCAGAATAATCGAATTACGCACGACAATACCCGCTCCAGCCATGAAGCCGATCATAGAGGTGGCGGTAAAAAATGCACCAAAAGCCCAGTGAGCCGGCAGGATGCCGATGAGCGAGAAAGGGATCGCCGCCATCACCACCAAGGGTGTGACATAGTTTTTGAACCAGCCGACCATGAGCATATAAATAAGCACCATGACCACGCAGAAGGCCAGACCAAGATCGCGGAAGACTTCTATGGTGATATGCCACTCTCCGTCCCATTTCATGGCTGGCTCGCTTTCGGAAAAAGGCTGGCTCAGATTGTAGAGCTGCACGTTTTCCTGCCGACCACCAAAATCCCGGCCATCGAGTTCGGCAAGTTTTTTATTCATGTCAAAGATGGCGTAGACCGGGCTTTCCACCGTATCGGCAACATCACCGGTAACATAGATTACCGGTTTGAGATTTTTGCGATAAATGGGCTGCTCGACCACCTGTTCGGAAACGATGACCAGCTCCCGCAAGGGAACTAAAGGTGCCGAGGGATTCATGTCGGAACGCAGGGAGATGTTCAGGAGGGATTCCACCCTGGCTCGATACTCCGGCGGGAGTTCCAGGACAATTTCCACACTCTCTTTGTCATTTTCCAGGTGATAGAGATCAAGAGCATAGCCCTGCACGGCAATCTCGACCGCCCGGGTAATCTGTTTTTCGGAGATGCCGTTCAGCGCGGCCTTTTCCTTGTCCACGCTCAAGACCCGGCGTTGACGATCCGCCTCCCGGAACCAGTCGACATCAACCACGCCGGCGGTTTCGGTGAATATTTTTTTCACTTCGGTGGCAAGTTTTATCCGCGCGGCATCAGTGGGACCATAGATTTCCGCCACGAGGGTCTGCAGCACTGGTGGTCCGGGTGGCACCTCGGCGACAGCCACGTCGGCGCCGAATCTGGCGGCAATTGCCGCCAGCGGAGGACGAATCCTCGTGGCGATGTCGTGACTTTGCAGGAAGCGCTTGTCTTTGGCCAGCAGGTTGACCTGAATATCCGCCACGGTTGGCCCGCTGCGCATGAAGTAGTGGCGGACCAGGCCGTTAAAATTATACGGAGATGCGGTACCCAGGTAGATCTGGTAGTCGGTGACCGCCGGGTCCTGCCGGATTGTGTCGGCCATCTCCTGCGCCACCCGTGCCGTCTGCTCAAGGGTGGAGCCTTCCGGCATGTTGAGGATCACCTGGAACTCACTCTTATTGTCAAACGGCAGCATTTTCACCTTCACCAGGCCCAAATAGACCATGGAACAGCTGGCCAGGAGCATGGCCGTGATGGTGGCAAAGAAAACTATTCGCCAGCCGCTGTGGGCAAGCAGTGGGTCCATGATCCTGTGGTAGATGCGCGTGAACCAGTCGTCGGGGGCAGTCTCTTCGCCATCATGAGCAGTCGATTTCCGGCCATTTTTCAGAATATGCGTGGCTGCCCAGGGCGTAACGGTAAAAGCGATGATGAGGGAAAAGACCATCGCCGCCGAAGAACCGATGGGAATAGGCCGCATATAGGGCCCCATCAGACCGCCGACAAAGGCCATGGGCAGGATGGCGGCAATGACCGCCAAGGTCGCGAGAATAGTAGGATTACCGACCTCGGCGACCGCTTCGATGGCCACGGCTGTTTTCGATCTGTTCTTGCTGTCGGGCAGGCGGAGGTGCCGGACAATGTTTTCCACCACGACGATTGCGTCGTCGACCAGGATGCCGATGGAAAAAATCAGTGCGAAAAGTGTAATGCGGTTAAGGGTATAGCCGTAGAGATAGAAGACCAGCAGGGTGAGGGCCAGAGTCGAAGGGATGGCCAGCATGACCACGATCGACTCACGCCAGCCGAGAAAGAACAGGATGAGCAGGGCCACCCCGAAAACGGCGATAGCCATGTGCAGCAGGAGCTCGTTGGACTTATCCGAGGCGGTGGCCCCGTAATCACGGGTGACACTTACCGTAAGATCGGCCGGAATAAGGCTCCCCTTGAGCTCGTTTACTTTTTTCAGCACGTCGCGAACAACGGCAACGGCATTTGCCCCGGGCCGTTTGGCAATGGTCAGGGTGACCGCGGCTTCCTGTCCCTGACTCTGCGCGTCGCCATAGAGAACATAATCCGCCGGTTCTTCGGGCCCGTCAGTTATTTTTGCCACTTCATGGAGATAAATTGGCCGTCCGCCATAGACGCCGATGACAATGCGACCGATTTCCTCACCGTTTTGCAGGAAGGTGCCGGTCTGAAGCTGTATTTCCTGGTTGAGGGACTTCAGATTGCCGGAATGGGACTGACTGTTGGCCGCCTGAATCTTCGGGGCGATTTCAGTAAGCGACAGGTTTCGCGATGTCAGTAAAAGGGGATCGAAGTGGATGGTTAAGACCCTTTTGGTGCCGCCGATGATTTTCGTCTCCGCCACCGCATGGATATTCTTGATGGCGTCGTCAACCTCGGCGGCCATGCGCCGCAACGTGTAATGGTCATATTGTTCGCCATGGAAGGTCAGTGCCATGATGGGCACGTCATCAATGATGTGCGGCTTGATAATCGGTTGTCCGACGCTGTGCGGGATGCGGTCGAAATTGGTGGCCAGTTTCTGGTTTAAGCGAACGATGGAGGTCTCCAGGTTCTCCCCGACATAAAAACGAACCACAAGAAGGCTCTGGCCGGTCATGGACGTGGAGTAGATATATTCTACTCCAGGCAATTCGTAGAGCAGTTTTTCCATCGGGATGGTCACCCGTTGCTCAATTTCTTTCGGGGTGGCGCCAGGCATGGCCACCAGCACGTCGATCATCGGTACTTTGATCTGTGGTTCTTCTTCTCTCGGCAGCAGAACAATTGCCAGATAGCCGAGAAGAAGCGAGGCAATGATGCCGAGCGGTGTCAGCTTGGAGCTGATAAATGCCCGGGCCAGACCGCCGGCAAATCCGGTGGTGTTGCTGGAAGACGAATTCTTGGAATCCATGGTATTGGTTACCCTGCTTGGTGTGACAATGAAAAAACTATTGAATAACTACCGGTTGTCCGTCAAGAAGGTTCTCATGGCCGGCGGTGATAATCGTTTCACCCTCGGAAAGTCCACTGAGGATTTCAAGGTATCCCTCTGCCCTCGCTCCGGTTCTCACCAGGCGGAGTCGGGCCGTCTGCTCCTGCACGACAAATACCCGTTCCATCTGGCCAGAAAGGATGACCGCAGGAGTGGCAACCATCAAGGTTTCCGCTTCGTCCATGGTCAGGGTAACTCGGGCAAATTGTCCTGAACGTAGTCGGGAGTCGGGCAAAATGCGAAGTTTTATCGGCGCCGACCGGGAAGACGGGTTAGCAACCGGAGAGACCTCGGCGACAGTCCCTTCGATGGAAAGATCCACAGAGGGTATGAAAACCGGTAGCCGATCACCCCTGTGTATGCGGAGGATCATTGCCTCTGGTATATCCGTTATCACCTGGAAATTATTTTCCTCCTCCAGATAGAGCAGGGGCTTGCCGGGAGTTGCTAAATCCCCGATGTTCGATAATTTTTCAGTTACAATGCCGGAGAAAGGAGCGGTGATCCCCGCATAGCCGAGCATGGTGAGCGCCTCTTTATAGGCGGCTGCTGCTATTTTTGTGCTGTCACGAAGAGATTTGACCATTTGCGGGGTTGCGGCGTTTTTCTTCAACAGATTTTCTTCTCTGGCAAGGTTGCGTTTGGCCTGCTCGAGTTGCGCTTTCGCTTGCTGCACCTGGGCGGCAATTTCTCCGGCTCGGAGTTCCACCAGGATTTCTCCCTGCTGCACCTTCGATCCGAGGTCAACTGGAAGAGAAATGATATTCCCTGTAATCTTCGAGGAGATTTGCGCCCTTTCGACGGCCTGCACGGTGCCGACGACTTCAACCTGATGTGCAGCTTTATGTTTTGTCACCTGCGCAACGGAAACCGTGGCTGACGGCAGAGATAATGGTGCTTGGGCGGATTCCGGCTCATTTTTGTCACAGCCGATTAGAAAAGCAGTGAGGGTCATCATGAGAAACATGCATTCCCATTGGTTACACTTCATTAGCAAATCTCCTTTACCGATATTATTTTCCTGGAAACTGTTCAAGTCCTGTCGCCCTGCGCAGGTTGGCAATTGCCACCTGATAACCCGCCTTGGCCGCCAGTAGTCTGGCCTGGGCATCGGAGAGGCGCGTTTCAAAATCAATCAGATCGGAAGCAAGAATGACTCCCTCAGTAAATCGGGCCCGACTGAGGCGAATTACTTCCGTGGCGACGCCGACCATTTTCTCGGTGACGGTCAATCTTTTTTTTGCCTGTTCGTAGTCAAGCAGGGCCTGCTGAATTTCCAGGTGCAGGGCAAGCTCGGTTTTTTTTCTGATACTTTGAATTTCCTGTAATTTCAATTGGGCTTTGGTGATTTCCGAGGTGCTTTTTTGGCCGTCAAAAAGAGTATAATTCATGCGTATCCCGGCCATCCAGGAATCCCCTGCTTCGCCAAGCACCGCCCCGCTATCGATCTGGTATCCGGCAAACGCATCAACGGACGGCAATGTGCCCCCTTGAGCTTTTTGCAGCTCGGCCAGAGCGCCCTGTTCAAGTGCCTCGAGTCTTTTGAGTTCCTGGCGGTGGCTGTAATCGAAGGCAGCCGGCAATTCTTGATCTGTTATGCTGTCGGGGGCGATGGTGATTTCACCTTCACGAAGGCCGAGGAGGTTGAGGAAACTACGCTTGGTCAGTTCCAGAATGTGTCTGCTTTGAATGAGGTTTTCGTCGGCTCGTGACTGCTGCAGTTCCAAATTGAGCAGATCCTGCTGCAGCAGGTCTCCGGCATCAAATCTGGCTTTGCCGACATCGAATGCGGCAGTGATCGAAAGCAGTGCTTCTTCACGGACAGTGACCATTTTTTCCGCTTGAATTATGGCCAGGAAGGTCTTGACCACCTCAAAGGCAAGCTGCTGGTGGACCGCTGCCAGATCGCACCGGGAGACGTTGATATGTGCTCCGGCCGCCGCTTGCTCCGCCTGATCCCTGCCACCATTGTACAGTCGGTAGCTAACCTGGGCCTTGAGCTGCAGGTTGTCGGTTCTGCCGGGATCATTGAAGTCGATATTGTTATCAAATGCACCCTGGTTAAGAATAGTACCAAAGGAGTACATGGGATTGTCGGTCTGGCTGTACTCGGTGGAGACATTAACCAGGGGATAGTCGGAGGATTGAGCCATGGTGGCTGCAGCCATGGCCTGTTCGATACGTTTCTGGGCTATGGTGCTCTCCGGATTGGCGTCAAGAGCAAAGGCTACTGCCTGCTCCGCCGTCCATATTTCCGGGGTATGACCAGCCGATTGGCCGGCCTTGGCAGTATGTCCCACGCTATAACATGTCAACAGACTGAGAATTGCAAAAATAAAAAATATTTTCATGTGCTTACCTGTTGTCTGTTTATCTCGTAAGGCATTGTTTAACTAGGTATTTAATCATAAAGCGAAATAGATTAAATCGTTGCCTCTGCTTTGTCAAAGAAAAAGTTGTCGGCTCGTCATCGATTTTTCCTGTCTTTTCAAGGTGAAGATGTATTGGCGAGAGAGGAGTAAATGTGTATATGCACTTTGTGAATATCTATCGCTAAAAGGATGTCAGGTCAAGCGAATAAGAGTTTTTGCGGCTCGAGGTGAAGGAGAAGGAGGAGCCGTCAACGATACCGGGATGTCATGCACGGGGCAGATATTGTCTTTTGCTGCTTTATGACTAGAATTGTCCGAGAAATTTATTGTGAGCTTTTACCAGGAGGTGAGTTGATGGCAGGAAAAACGTTGTATGACAAATTATGGGATAGCCATAGAGTTGAAGACCGTTCCGATGGGACGTCACTGCTGTATATTGATCGGCATTTACTCCATGAGGTCACCTCGCCACAGGCCTTTGAAGGGATGAAATTAGCCGGCCGGAAGATCTGGCGGCCAGGCGCGAACCTGGCGACGCCTGACCACAATGTACCAACCCTGACCGATGAACGCAAGAACGGCATTGCGGGAATTATCGACCCGTTTTCCCGGCTGCAGGTGGAGATCCTCAATATAAATTGCCGGGAACAGGGAATTGTCGAATTTGGCATGGAGGACAAGCGGCAGGGCATCGTGCATGTGGTCGGTCCGGAACAGGGCTTGACCCAGCCGGGCATGACCATTGTCTGCGGCGATTCCCATACCTCCACCCACGGTGCTTTGGGCGCCTTGGCCCAGGGAATCGGCACCTCTGAGGTTGAGCATGTTCTGGCCACCCAGTGTCTGATCCAGAAAAAGATGAAAAACATGCTGGTTCAGGTCGATGGACAGCTGGAGCCAGGCGTGAGCGCCAAGGATCTCATCCTGTATGTCATCGGCAAGATTGGGACCGCCGGAGGCACAGGACATACACTTGAATTTGCTGGTGCGGCAATACGCCGGCTCTCTGTCGCCGGGCGGATGACTGTCTGCAATATGGCCATAGAGGCGGGGGCCTGCGCCGGGTTGGTGGCCGTTGATGATACAACCATCGATTACCTTCGGGGGCGGCCCTTTGCCCCTCAGGGGGAAATTTGGGCAAAAGCCGAAGAATACTGGCGGACGCTGACTTCTGACAGCGACGCGGTTTTCGATACGGTTGTAACCATTGATGCCGCAGATATTCAGCCACAGGTATCCTGGGGAACGTCGCCGGAGATGGTTGTTGGAATAACCGGTCGAGTGCCGACCTTGCAAGGTGCCAAAAGTGCCATGGCCAAAGATTCTTTGGTCTTGGCGCTGAAATACATGGGGCTGCAGGAAGACCAGCCGGTGACGGAGATTAAGCTGGACAGGATTTTCATCGGTTCGTGCACCAATTCACGAATTGAAGATTTGCGGGCGGCCGCTGCGGTGGTGCATGGGAAAAAGGTTGCCACATCAATCAAGCAGGCCCTGGTCGTCCCCGGTTCCGGGCTGGTCCGGGAGCAGGCGGAACAGGAAGGGCTTGACAAGATATTTACCGATGCCGGTTTTGAATGGCGGCAACCGGGCTGCTCCATGTGCCTCGCCATGAATAGTGATAAACTGGGGAAGGGGGAACATTGTGCCTCCACATCGAATAGAAACTTTGAGGGCCGGCAGGGATTTGGCGGGCGTACCCACCTGGTCAGTCCGGCCATGGCCGCCGCTGCCGCTATTGCCGGGCATTTCGTCGATATTCGTCGGTGGAGTTGAAAATGATACCATTTACCATACATACCGGATTAGTCGCCCCAATGGACCGGGCCAATGTCAATACCGACCTGATCATTCCGAAACAGTTTTTGAAGTCGGTGAAAAGGACCGGGTTCGGCCCAAACCTCTTTGACCAGCTCAGATATCTCGATGAAGGCCAGCCGGGGATGGAGACAGCCTTGCGACCGATTAATCCCGATTTTGTGCTCAACAAAGAAAAATATCGCGGGGCTTCAATTCTTTTGGCCAGAGAAAATTTTGGCTGTGGTTCGAGCCGGGAACACGCACCTTGGGCACTGCTTGATTATGGCTTTCGGGTCCTTCTCGCCCCCAGTTTTGCCGATATTTTTTATAACAACTGCTTCAAAAACGGTATCCTGCCGGTTGTCTTCGCCGAGGACGATATCGATGCAATGTTTGTTCAGGCGAAGTCAAGCAGACGGCTTCAACTGACAGTTGATTTGGAAAAACAGCAGATCAGCCTGCCCAGGGGGGAGAATTTAGCGTTTGAAATTGATCTGTTTCGTAAAGAGTGTCTGCTGCAGGGCCTTGATGATATCGGCCTGACTCTGGACAGGGCGGATCTCATCCGCGGTTATGAAGAGCGGGGCCGGCAAAATTTTCCGTGGCTGTTTGGTGATTTGGCGTAGTGCCAAGCGGGCGGTCACGATGTCAATTGTCCGCCGTCAAGGTTTTCAGGCGTTTTTCCAGGACCTTGATGTCGACAGGCTTGGCCAGGTAGCTGCTCATGCCGGCTTGAAGGCATTTGTCTTTATCTCCGGCCATGGCGTAGGCTGTCAGGGCGATGATGGGGATATTCCGCACATGTCGGTAGCTGTCTGACGTCCGTATGATTCTTGTGGTGTCGATGCCATCAAGCCCGGGCATCTGCACGTCCATGAGGATAATATCAAAGTGATGTGTTTTGAGGAGTTCAAGTGCTACCTGCCCGTCGCCGGCAATCGTTGCCCGATGACCGAGCTTGGTGAGAATAGCCTGGAGGATCTGCTGGTTGATCTGCTCATCCTCGACAACCAGGGTGGCGAGACGACGATGCGGACTGGTAAGAATGGGTGTCGGCGGATGTGCAGACGGTGGTGTCGAACAGCTTTCTCCCTTACCGACAACCAGGGTGAAGGTGACCGTCGTTCCCTGGGCCGCATTTCTCTGTAACTGCACCGTGCCTTCCATTCTTGTCACCAGCTGCCTGACGATACTGAGGCCAAGGCCGGTTCCCTTGACCTTTTTCTGTCTCGACGATTCGATCTGGGTAAAGGGCTCAAACAACTCGTCGCCGATGTCTGCCGGGACGCCGATACCGGTGTCGGCAATGGTGCATGCAAGTCGTACCCGGTTATCGCCAATCATCTCCTGTCTGCTGATGTCGATGCGAATTTCGCCCTGCTCGGTGAATTTTACCGCATTGCCGACAAGATTATAGAGAATTTGTCGGATGCGCACGTGGTCGGCGACGAGAATTTCCGGCACGTCCGGGGCGACCGAACACAACAGGCTGACCTTTTGATGATTGATGGCGGTTTTAAAGGAGGTTATCAGTGGTTTGACTATTTCCCTGATCTGGAATTCTTCCGGGGTCATTTGTAATTTACCGGCTTCTATTTTGGCATAGTCGAGGATGTCGTTGATGATGGTCAGCAGGCTTTCC
Organism: Desulfopila aestuarii DSM 18488; assembly: GCA_945863875.1. Classification (GTDB taxonomy): domain Bacteria; phylum Desulfobacterota; class Desulfobulbia; order Desulfobulbales; family Desulfocapsaceae; genus Desulforhopalus_A; species Desulforhopalus_A aestuarii_A. The sequence continues at coordinate 9,760 of CAMBBS010000037.1, read as the reverse complement.
CCCGAGGCCATTGCCGTCGCAACATATTCAAGCTGCTCGTCATCAAGAGTGGTCATGGTCATGAGCTGGAGCATGCCCAGAACACCGTTCATCGGCGTTCTCACTTCGTGGCTCATGTTGGCCAAAAACTCCGATTTTGCCTTGTTCGCGGCAAAAGCCTGTTCTTTGGCGGCCTGCACCTCGAACATTATTTTTTTTCGCGACGAAATATCCCGGGTGACACCAATGATACCGGTGAAATGGTTCGCGCTCTCCGGGAGAGGAGAGGCGATACTCTCAACCCATATCACCTCGCCGCCGGCTGTTTTGATCTCCGACTCCCAGTGCAGAGATTTCTCCCTCGTCAAAACGAGTGACCGGAAATGATCACCGGAAAAAGGTGATGAGCTAATGATCTCCTGGCGGATTGTTGAGACAGATTTTTCCATTGGAAAACCGGTAAGATGGCTAAAAGATGGGCTGACGTGTTGGGGGATCAGCTGTTCGTTGGTGGTCCAGATGACATCGTGGACATTATCAGCCAGCAACCGGTAGAGGTGCTCACTTTTTTTGAGTGCTTCTTCGGCGCATTTTCTGTCGGTAATATCCCTGGCAATGGCCATATAAAAGTCTTTCCCATCGATGGTCAGCCGTAGAGCACTGACCTCAACCGGAAATTCCGTACCATCTTTTTTAATATACGTCGTCTGAAATGTGGCGTTGCCCTCTTGATGAAGTTGCATTGCCAGTTGGCTGTTTTGCGCGAAATTCTTGTCGTAGCAGATATCAAATGGCTTTTTGTGCAGCAGCTCTTCGCGGGTGTAGCCGAGACGCTTGCAGGCGACGTTATTAACATCGGAAAAATATCCGTAATTTGAACTCTTATCATCCAGAGAAATAACAAACATCGCATCATTTGCATAATTGAAGAGTTTGCGATATTTGTTCCTGCTCTGCTCAAGTTTTGCCTTTTGGTGTCCGCAAATGGACAGATCCTCGGCAGTCGCCAGGTCCGACTCGCGCTGTTGTCCGACAACCCCCTCGAGTTCCGCGATGCGTTGTCGTGCCTGCTGCAGCGCAGACTGAAGTTGTCGAATGTGTTGTGAAGGCATGGTCGGATGAGCGTTAGGTGTTGAGGCGGTGGGGCAGTTACCGGATAAAATTGGTGCCGATTACGGACGTTATTCTGATGTTACTGTATTTGTCTGACGAGAGTCAAATCGAAATGAAAAAGAAATCCGTGTCACCGATGGGTTGCATTCTTCCCGTGCAGGAAGATGCCTTTATCGCGGCGCAATGATGAAATATTTCAGGAACGGCAAAATTCCCGCATGGGCAAAATAAGACGACAGCCGGTAATTATTGGCAGTATAAGCAGAAGAATTCCTGCGAAAACAAGGGCGAACGATAAGGTCAAACCATATGGAATCAGTCCGATGGCCGGCCCGAGGAGGTTAAAGCCCAGGCGGATGCCCAGGCTGCTTATGGACAGAACCGTTGCTCGGGTTGAGGAGGAGCAGGGCAGCTGAGACCGCCGGTGCGGCAATTATCGCCTGGGACAGATAGACGGCTCGGTGGCTGACCATTGCATCGGTCAACCCGCCGCAGGCGGCTGGCAAGGTTTCAGCAAAATTGCCAAGGGAGGCGATTCGTCCCTCGAACTGCAGATATCGCTGCTGGCGCGAAGTGACCGCCAGGCTGTCAAAAAGCATTGCCGGGTCGGCGCCCGGGATAAAGCTGCCGCGCCGACACCAAGAATAATTTCCGCCACCAGGAAGCCTGAAAAATCAAAAGAGCCTGTCTCTGAATTGGCCGGTGACCACAAGAGGCCACCGGCATCGAAGAGCACATCTTCGGCCCTGCTGAATGTTTGCAGTCCAGAAGATGTGCTGTCTTAATGATATGTGTGGACGGTGCTGAATAATCAGTGCAGATGTTCAAGACCGGGTGCGGGAAAATGGCTGCAGAGCTTTTTCACTTCTTCTGCGGTATTTGCAAGAAGTTCGTCGTTTTCCGGGTCGCCAATGACTTTTTCGATAAGAGAACTGACCAGCAGCATTTCATTTTCTTTGAAGCCGCGGGTGGTGACTGCCGGGGTTCCTATACGGATACCACTGGGATCAACAGGCTTTCGTTTATCGTAGGGGACTACATTGTAATTGAGGACGATTCCTGCCTTGTCCAATGCTTTGGCGGCAGTTTTTCCGGAGATATTTTTATTGGTGAGATCGACAAGCATAAGGTGATTGTCCGTGCCATTGGTGATCAGGGTAAAACCTTTGGCCATAAGAGAATCCGCCAGGGTTTTGGCATTTTTGAGGATCTGCGTGGCATATCTCTTAAAAGAATCGGTCGCCGCCTCTTTTAAGGCTACGGCAATGGCTGCAGTGGTGTTATCGTGAGGGCCGCCCTGCACACCGGGGAAAACCGCTTTGTCAATTGCCTGGGCGTGTTTGGCTTTGCAGAGAATCATCGCACCTCTTGGACCTCTCAGCGATTTATGGGTCGTGGTGGTCACGACATCGGCATAAGGCACCGGGGAGGGATGGACACCGCCAGCGACAAGTCCGGCGAAATGGGCCATATCCACCATGAGCAGAGCATCTACTTCATCGGCAATCTGCCTGAATATCTTGAAATCGAGAATCCTCGGATAGGCGGAATGGCCGGCAATGATGATTTTAGGTCGCACCGCCAAAGCCCTTTGGCGAATGTTGTCGTAATTGAGGAGTCCTGTTGCAGCATCAAGTTCGTAGGACTGGGCATCAAAGTAGCGGCCGGAAATACTCACCTTGGCGCCATGCGTCAGATGACCGCCATGGGGTAGGGCCATGCCGAGAATGGTATCGCCTGGATTGAGGAAGGCCAGGTACGTTGCTATATTTGCTGGTGATCCGCTATAAGGCTGAACGTTGACATGCTCTGCCCCGAATAACGCTTTTGCCCGATTGATTGCCAGCTGTTCGACCTGATCGATCAGCTGTTGTCCCTCATAGTAACGTTTGCCGGCATATCCTTCGGAATATTTATTCGTTAGGACTGATCCGGTGGTTTCCAGAACAGCCTTTGAGACATAGTTTTCCGAGGCGATCAAGCGAATCTTGTCATTTTGCCGCCGCTCTTCCTGCATGACCAGTGAGTAGATTTCCGGATCAAGGTCTTTAACACTTTCCATTGTATCTCCTTGTGGCTCTTCTTCTTGTCAACCCGTACGTATCGTCATTGCCGCAGTAGGGTCGTACCCGGTCACAAGGGACTGACCTGTCTTTCGATGGGGAGGGCCAATGAGCTGCCGGCTTTTAGGCAAAGAGTACCTGCAATTGAAATGGTTGATTGTACGAGTAAAATTGATAAATAGTGTTTGCTCTCAACAATGAGGCAGTAACTATAATAAAAACAGGAGAAATTGAACAGAAGAAAGTGCAAAAGGACGAAAAGAAGGAGTTACCACGCGGATTCATGGAAGAGGAGGAGGATGGTAATGAACGCCCCACGTCGCTGTCTACGGCAGTATTGGAAAGTCGGTAAATACTGCGGTAGCTCCCATGGCAAAGAGCTCTTGTTGACGTTTGGCAGAATTTACCGTATAGACATTTATACCCAGTCCTGCGGCCCGGAGTTTTTTGATAAGGGCGGCATCGGCGATTTCATCGGCGGGGTGATAGGCTGCAACCCCGAGAGATTTTAGATAATCAACAAGGTTTTTCGGGTGAGAACGATGCTGCAGGGCAGCGGTTGAAATTGTCGGAGCGCAATTTTTTGCGATGACAAGGTAGTCGTGATTAAAGGAGGAAATGAGAACTCGCCCGGCAGAGTTGGTGCGCAGGATCACCCCAAGGACACATTCCGTCACCTTTTTATTTTGTTCTTTTCCTCGATGGTCCTTGATTTCAATATTTATTGGCATCTTGCGTAATGCCGGGTGGAGAAGTAGTTCTTCGAGGGTCATGACGGCCTGGGGCATCTCTTTCATGAGCTGTTCGGCAGATGTTTCATTTCTAATGATGGTGCCAAAAGGATCGGTATCAACAAACCATGAGCCGATATCAAGCTTTTTGAGTTGAGAAAGTGTCCAGTCACTGACATGCAAGGAGTGTAAACCCAATTGTTTGCATATTTCTTCTGCATTACTTGTCCTCTCCAGGCTGGGGTCGTGGAAGACCACGGGGACAAAATCTTTGCTCATCTGGATATCCAACTCGATGAAATGACAGCGGCCGACACTTGCCTTAAAAGCGGAAAGGGTGTTTTCCGGATGGTGGGCACGGAAGCCGCGATGCGCAGCAATGAGTCGAAGTGACTGAAAATTATCAAAAAATGTCATAGCGGTTTTCTGGCCGAATAGGTTGAAATTCTCTCTCGTTAAGATATAAAGAAGCACGGCGTAATTTGAAGACGAGAAAGATCCTTCAAAATTACATTTTTCTGCTATAATAGGAGGTATAACAAATTGTTGCAACATTAATGGCAGGGTGCGCAAAAAATGGCGATGCGGTGTTCTCCTTATCGCCAAAACAGTCCTTGTGCGCGTGGCCGTAGTCTTTCTTTTGTCGTGCTTTGAGAAGTCTGGCTTGCAATTCTAAGGTAAGCTGAGTAAAAAATATGTTTCCAAATCAAATTATTGTTCAATGTAGCAAGCTTAATTTTCAAATACGGATGGAACCAATTCTAAGATGAAGTTTTTATATCTGCCGACCTCTACATGCTCCTTTATAGTTCTTGTCCTTCAAGTAGCTGTATTTACATTTTTATTTCAGTCTGATGCTTTGGCTGCGAAAAATGAAAAGTATGATATTATTTACATTTTGACCAAGGATCTCGAGAAGGTTCTCGATTACAAAGATGAATTGGGGGCGGTTTTCGATGCAACGGTCACAAAAAAGTTGAAAATAGCTGGGCGTGGCGATGAGTATGCTTTGATCTATGACGGGAATGACTCCGCCGGAACCGTCACACAGACCCTGATAAAACATGCTGAGTTGTTAGACAAGGCAGGTTTTGATGAACCATATGCAACAAAGGAAAAAGATTTCGACAGCCTGTACAATGTCAGCTATGGCATGGGACCTAATCTGGAACCGCTTAAAAAGAAATTTGAACTCATCTATGGTTGTCTCGGGGGCGAAGTGAAAAACGATCTTTTTATTGAAAAGACCGATTTTGGAAATTATACCCTCATCTATCGACGCCGGGGTGACAAGGAGTCAACGACTCGGGTGGCGAAAATGCATGGTAAGATGTTGAAGTCAAGAAAGATTTCGACGTCGATTACCAAAGAAAATAATAATATGGTGATGTATGGCGAATCCAGCATGATAGATGATGTTGGTCCAGAGAAGCCTCTGGTGTGTCAGATTCCAGAAGTTGCTGCTGTTAAGTCAATTCCAGAGATATCCCTTCCGGAAAAAATTGTTGCAACAACAAAAGTTTTAAAAAAATTACCCCGTGCCATACCGGCGGTACCGGATATATCTGCTGCACCTGCTGCTTCACCGTCGACTGTTTCGAACATTGAGCAGTCGATTGAAAACTATATAAATGACCTGAGAAAAAATGGGCGGCTTGCCGGCGATGAATCAACTGGATGGATGGTTTATGATTTAGAAAAAAATAAGAACATTATTGGTATTAATGCCGATCAAGGCTTTCAGGCAGCGAGTATGATAAAGCCCTTTATTGCCTTGGCCTTTTTTCATCAGGTTAACGTAGGTAAACTTCAGTATGGCCCCCAGGGCAGACAGCAGCTGGAAGCCATGATCCAGAGGAGTAGTAATTCGGCGACGAATTGGGCTATGCGACAGGTTGGTGGACCTGCTCAATGTGATGCTATTTTGAAACGGCATTATGGTCAAATTTTTAAAAAGACAAAAATTAAAGAATACATTCCGGCAGGTGGTCGCACCTACCAGAACAGCGCTTCACCTGCTGATTATGTGAGGTTTTTGAAGGCACTCTGGGATTCGAAATTACCAAAAGACAAGGAAATCAAGAGGTTGATGGCTTTACCCGGCCGTGACCGTATTTATAATGGAACCCCGATTCCCAAAGGGACTCTCGTCTATAATAAGACCGGATCGACTGGTCATCTTTGCGGCGATATGGGTATACTTGTACCTAAAACTCAAAATGGCCGGCGATATCCTTACGTCATTGTCGGCATTATCGAAAGACGTTCCAAGGCCTCAGATTATGGTCAATGGATGCATTCCCGCAGTCGGATCATTCGCGAGGTATCGACACTGGTTTACGACGAAATGAAAAAGCAGCATCGATTGCTGTGAATTGCCGCCACGGCACTCGGCCGATAAACGAAAAATTACGGTTTGTTATCACAAAACAAGACCAAATGCAGAGGACCTAATACATTTTTCGTTTTCCGAAGTTAGATCCAATGACATTGAAACTGTTTTCTACAATGAAGAGGGCGTCCGGGTCTATAGTGAACACTTTTTCTTCAAGGCGCTTCAGCTGAAGATTGTTGGTTATGGTCATCAGCATCTGTTTTCGTTTGCCCGAATAGGCTCCTCTTGCTTCGATTAGAGTTGCTCCGAGATGCAGGTCATGCGTTATCGCATCGACTAGTTCTTCGTAGTTATCGCTTAAAATATAGACTATTTTTCTCTGGTTGAACATTGCCAGCACATGTTCAAGAGAAACTGATGAAATAAAGGTCAGGATAATTGAAGCAATGACAATGTCCGGCTGGTACTGGGTGAGCATAAAGGCAAAGAGGGCCGCATTGTAGAGCATGAAGAACTTCCCCACGCCGAAATTGAATTTCTGATTTAAAATGATGGCGATAATGTCCAATCCCCCTGATGACCCTCTTGATCTCAGATTAATGCCCGCACCTACGCCGCAAATAGCTCCCCCTGCAATGGCTGCGTACAGCTGATCATTAATCATAAAGTTCAGTGTCAGCAATTCGGCAAAAAGTGATAATGCGCAAACACCATAGAGACTGTAAAAAAAGAAACGTTTGCTTAAAAATATCCAGCCGGTGATGAGAAGAGGAATATTAAGCAGAAAATACCAGATGCCAGGAGAAAAGAGATTGGTCTCATAATAGATGAGGAGCCCGGTGCCATAAATTCCACCGATAATAAAATTATGATGAACAAGAATGGCTTCAGCTCCGGCAGCATAGACGAATGCACCAAAGGTGATAAGCAGGACATTCCACAAAACGGAAGTGAGGGAGTGTTTTGATTTCATAGAAGTACCTTAAGTTTGTTCCTGTTTCGCCTCGTATTTTATCGATATTTCTTGTCTGCCTAAAGTTACAACCGCAGAACTGTCTGTCAACCTGTTCTTTTAAAAGGTGCCGGTTTAAAAATCTCGAAGCGGCGTTGTGGAAAATATTCATTTTTGGAGAGAGTTATGAAAGTGATTATAGATCTGTGCATTGTACCTATGGGAGTAGGCGTCTCTGTGTCGGAATACGTGGCAGCCTGCCATGAACTACTCGGAAAAACGGGATTAAAAACCCAGCTGCATGCCTATGGGACTAATATTGAAGGTGAGTGGGACGAGGTGATGGCGGCGGTGAAATCCTGTCATGAAAAAGTGCATGGTATGGGTGCTCCTCGTATCACAACGACCATAAAACTAGGTACCCGAACAGATCGTTCACAGACTATGGAAGAGAAGATATCAAGTGTACTCGGTAAGATAAAATGATTATCCCGCCGGATCTTGTGTCTTCTGGGTATACCTCGCCATAATCCGCTAGAATAGTTCAGGTTCGAGGTGACAAATGAGTTTTTTCAAAGCAATTTGTTCCCGTTGATATATACTCCCTCTGGTTACCTCATATATCTTGCTGATGGCGATAACCGACTGCGCCTTGCCACGATATGGTGGAAAACCATAGCGACGTTTGATGATATCGCCACATTTTGTCGATAACTGTTCATCAATGGCTCGCAGCAATATTGCATGGACCTCCCGGGCTTCAAAATTTCCGGCAAGCGGGGAGCTGTCGGGACTTTGTTCGGTCCTAGAGGTACTCCACTCCTCAAGAGAGGTCGCTTCTTCAATAGGTGTTGCATCCTTAATGCATGTCAAAAACCTATCTAAATTTTCCGTGTCTTGCTCTTTTACTGCTCTGCTGTATCTCTCCACGGTATTGCTTGAGAGGCGAATGAGGCGGCCCTCCAGTGATTGACGCTGGATTTCTTTAAATACCCAGTTAGCCGAAAAAGTTGAAAAGCGAATCCCATGTGACGGGTGATAGCGATAAGCAGCTCGGGCCACACCAAAACTGCCGATCTGGATTGCATCTTCGAAGGTAACGGATTCTTTGTAGATTTCGTTGATCCGGGCGGCAAGCTTTCTTACCAGCCCCATGGTGAGCAGTATATAGATATTTCTGATAGTGTTAAGTTTTTCGACAACACCGTGAAGCGCAATGAATTGCTGCTCTTCATGTTCGGCTTGTGTGGAGTTAGCAAGGATACGATGCCAGACCCGGGCGAGTATAAGATGTTGGAATGTCTTTGCCAGGGGGATGGTAATGCTGGAGGAGGGGGCGCTGAACAGATGAAGAGCTTCCTGTCGTTCTTCCTCGGTAGATGTTCGGCTGTTGCTGCTAAAAAATATTCTTCTGTTACGGAATAGATAAATATTTTGCACGATAGTCAGTGCTGCCTGCCTGAATTTTCGCGAGTTTAAAACGAGTTCAGTGAAACGATGCCGGAGGAGAAGCACTTCTGTTGCCAACTCTTTTTCATCGGCCACAGTGAGCTGACAACACTCCCGCATTCTCATCTGCGGGTCACCAGGCAACCTGCCTTCCTGTAGCAATGTTTTTTCTTCAAGGCGGGGACTGAGAGAAAGCTCTTTAACCCGCATGGAAAATGGCAGCAGCGATGGACTTGTCGCCAGCAGATCCATTTGTTCCGGCGAGATTTTTTGTCGATTTCGCATTTTGATCATCTGGGTGGTCAATATATTTTGAAAAAGGCGTGATGCCAGTTTCAAAATACATTGCATAACCGAAATGATATCACAAATTATTTTCAATAATAAAGGATTACCACACCAGCATATAAAAAGAATTCTCGCTGCTTTGTCGTTGTTGAGAGTTATTTTAAACTTACTTTGACGATAATAAATGCTGCACAGACCTCAAGGCCGTCGGTGTCGGTGATAGTGACAGGGACTTCGATTTCTCCGGGTGTGTTCCAGTCAATCTCTCTGCCGTCGGCGATGCCTCGCAGGCTGGTTTTGGCTTTAGCCAGATATCTGACCCGCATACCGACCGGAATCCATCGGCATGTCTCGGGGATGGAAACATCTGTCATTATTCCAGCGGCTATTTCTGCAAGATTACACATGGCGATAGCATGAACCGTCCCCAGATGGTTATGCACTTCTCTGGTGTTTGGCATGACGACTTCGCTGTATCCGGGGTGAAGATCGACAAATTGTGGATCAATGGTGGCGAAATAAGGAGCTATCTCACAAACTTTCTGGCTGAAAAGCTTATTGCCGACTGCTTTGTACAGATCATGTAACTGGCTCATATGCATATCTCCAAATGATTAATGGCGTAGTGAAAATTGATCATGATTTTAACAGTTTTTTAATCGTATAGCCTTTATATTTATATTTTACTTGTCTTACCGCGCTGCTAGCCGCAAACGACAAAAGCCCCTGACACGAAGGTGTCAGGGGCTTTTGTTGTATAAAAAACGGCGGTGTCCTACTCTCCCACACAGTCGCCCGTGCAGTACCATCGGCGCAAAAGAGCTTAACTTCCGTGTTCGGAATGGGAACG
>CAMBBS010000036.1 GCA_945863875.1 Desulfopila aestuarii DSM 18488 | reverse complement strand
CGCTGCGCAGTATGTCAAAGATCGTACCCTGAAAAAACTGGATAGACAGGGTGAATGGACTCTTGTGTCCAAAAAACGTTGAAAATCACTTTTTCGCCCAAAGATGAGCGGTAAAGCGCCCACCAAAATGAGCGATCGAGAAAAAAGTCAAATCTTGACTGACATTTTGTGTTAGATTGTTTGAATTTTAATCACACGGCTCGGCTACTGGTCCAAAACGGGAACTACTGACAGAGGGTTTGGATTTATAGAATCAGATGATGGAAGAAAATGAATTTTCGTTCACATTAAATCCTTTGTGAGGCGGTCAAAAAGACCTCTTGTTAATGACGTTGTAACTTACAGAGTTAAAACTGATGAAAGGGGAAGGTTGCAAGCGCATAATGTTTCTTTTTATGTGAAGCCTGTTCAGATTAGTAATTATTTTCTGAAAAACATCTTATCCATTCTGCTGGTTGTTTTGTTCTTGGTATTCCTTGGTGAATCAGTGTTTGATGGGAAGTTGCCATTTATGGTATTTGGTTATTATATTATTTTGAGTGGGATCACATTTTTGGCGTATTCTATTGATAAATCTGCAGCGCAAGATGGTGGTTGGAGGATCTCTGAGGTCATGCTGCATAGTTTGTCAATGTTAGGAGGATGGGCCGGTGCTTTAGCTGCACAGGTGTTGATTCGACACAAATCGAAGAAAATCTCTTTTGGGAGGGTTTTTTGGGCAACAGTTGCTCTGAATTCTGTTTTGCTATGTATTATGTTTAGCGAAGAAGGGTCAATCTTTCTAACGGATATTCTTGGTCTGATATAAAAGTATAAATTCCCGTCATTTTCCCATGAACTTCGAAGTCCTTCAAGTAACAAGGGGCAGAGTGAATTTAAATAATTTCTTCTATGTAAACCTCCGGCTTTGCCGGGGGACAACAAAAATTTGACAGATCCTGAAAAATAATGAAGCCCATGTTTCCTGTGAACCGATCAAAGTCACGGGGAGAAAGCTTCATGATCAACACGCAACACTTAACCCCAAGTCTTCAAGACACTCCTTGACGAGCAATCCGGGGTGTGCTGGGTTTTTCATATCCATGACCTAACTTCCTGCAGCGATTGTCCAGAGATCGATATTAAAGGTATTTCCACTTGCCCTTATGTCGAAAATTTTTAACCATGGACATGCTGTAAACTGCAAGTTGTCTGTTTACGAGACATTTCTTCACTTTTTTGGGTTGCTCTTGTATGCAGCTGAGATGGCGACCAGGCTGGCTGGGTTCGTCTGGCTGCAACAAAGTTTCTTTTTTTATTGTTGATGGAAAAAAAAAGACGAAAAAATGCGTGGGGGGTCGCTCTGCGATACCCCGGGTATGGCATAGTGTCATTGCAGGATCGAGAAGGGGAAGAGGATGTGTTGGGGCAGTTACATCTTATGGTGACTATCAACGTCTGGAGGTACAATGAAAATGCTATCTCAATCGAAAGTAGAAAATTTGCCGGCAATTTTTTCATCCGAGTTGGCTGTAGAGACCTCAGTCGAGAAGCGATCGGGTAAATGGAAGTGTACGTTGTCCGAAATGCTAGTCGGTGCATATTTGATAATGCCGTTAACTTCGGTGAAACTGCTCAAGTCGGAAGGCTACCTGATGAATAACTGCTGTCGGGAATATGTCAGCCGGTGCCTGGAATCGATGTACTGTGTTTTTTCCATCCGCACCAGATCCGGGGAACGTCTGGCCACCCTCGGCATTGCCTGTGATGATGGATATTGGCGGTTTGATCAATGTTTGGGACCGTCGAACGGAAATGTCCTGGAAGAACCACACCATTATCCTGACGAAGACGGTGTGCTGCAGACAGAATGGTTTGCCACTGAACTGTATTATGTCGCCCACGATGTCGTCAGATTGATGAACTTGCCTGTTGGCTGCCACTAACTGAAGTTTGAGGCAGGATAACATATCAACTACCTGCCCGGCAGTTCCGTGCCGCGACTCATGATCTCGATATAGTTTGCGTAGCTGAAGAGGCGGTGACGCTTCTGAGCGGTGAGAACTTTCACGATGCCGAGCGCCTTGTTGACAGTCGCCGGGGTAAGGCCTGTTTTCTTCGCCAGCGAGCCTGAGGTGGCGATGGGATGCTCCATCAGCGCCCGGTGAATCTGCAGGGTCGATGCTTCCGCCCGGACGGGGCCGCTGATCTTGTCGCGATCCTGATTAGACAGGTCCAGAAGCTGCCGCGCCGTTTCCACCGCCTGGGTGGCTGTGACGATGACCGCCTCGGCAAGGAAATCCAACCAGGCTTCCCCGTCGCCGTTCAGGCGGACCTTGCCTCGCAGCTCGTAGTAATACTGCCGGTGTGTCTTGAAGAAGAGGCGAAGGTAGAGCCTCGGCTCTCGCAGCACCTTCTGCTCGCACAACAGCAGCGTGATCAGCGGACGCCGCAGATGGCCATTACCGTCCAAAATCGGGTGAATTGTCTCGAACTGCACGTGGGCCAGCGCCGCCTTGAGCAGCACCGGGGTCTGATTGCTGCCCCGACCCTTGGTCAATAGCACGCCGTGGATTTTCCTGATAAGCCGCAGTGACAGCACCAGTCCTTGCTCCATCAGGCGCAGGCCGTGATCGAGGGCGGCGACATAGTTGCTGACCTCCCGCACGTCATCCAGCGGAACGCCCAGCTCCTGGTCCAGCTCGAACAGCAGCAGGTCGGACAAGACGACCGGGTTCCTTCGATCATTGAGGAAAGAACCGCTTCTTTGCGGACGTACTTGCAGGGGAACAGAGCGAGGTGTCCGGCAGCAGAGTTGAGACGCTATCCAGCCGCCTGATTGCCAACAGAGCCTGATCGAACTTGCTGCGCAGCTCCGGTGTCTAGCCGATGGGCGGACGCGGTGGCAGCGAAGAGGGCACGAAGGCATGGGCCTTCTCACCCATCGTCGAAATGGTCACGTATTTGCCCTGGACTACTCGCTTCATCCTGTCTGCCTTGAAACTAAAATAAGATTCGTTTTTATTTTATCTTAACGTAACATGCTAAAATAAAAAGTCGGGAAGGAAAAAATCAAGCAGACTTTCCGATTGGCCATTTCCATTTTCCCAGACGAACGTTCGACGTTCCCAAGCATATGGTAAAGAAGAAAAACAGTGAAAATGGGACAGATTTATTTTTCCGATACAAAATAATTCCAGAAAATCAATATCGACGGTTGCCAGATTGAACCTAAACCAATGAGGAATATGCCTCGATTTGATGACAATGTCTACCGTTCATCTTTTTTCAGCCAAGATGAAGCCCTGAGCTTTTGTTATCCGTGAGTATCAAGGAGATCATTTCTGATTCAGGAAGCCGGGTAGTCGATTATCAACCCAGAGTTGATTTCGCCTTGTCGGTGCCAAATATCAAAACAAGCTCATGGGAGAGAGGAAGATAACGATACAGCCTTTGGGGTAATGTTTCCACCCTGTGAATGAACAGACACGTCTCAAATCTATGTCTTGCACCAGCTGAAGGTACTGTGACGGAAATGGGCAGGCTGTTCGCGATACACTTTGACGTAATACATAGAGTTTCCCCATGGTAGAGAAGTTGATTCGTCCTAGATTTTTACTTTAGCTAAGGCCATCTAGCTTGATCAATGTTTTGTGTTTAAGGTGAGGGGTATTGACAAAGGAATTTTCATGAAGCACTCCCCTTGAGGGTGTAAGGCAGTGACAAGATAAACTGGAAGCCGGCCCCCTTGTGGCAGGCTGTCAACCGATCATACATAAAAAGAGCGAAACATTGGAATCCAATCTGGAACAACAACTGGAGCAACTGGTCGAAAACGACATCAGTTCCCTTTTAAAAGGTGCCCTGCGAGGTATTGAAAAAGAGGGCTTGCGTGTCGACTATTTGGGGCAGTTGTCACAAAAAGAGCATCCGGAGGGTCTCGGTTCGGCATTAACCAATGGTACTGTTACGACCGATTTTTCTGAAGCTCTTCTTGAGTTCGTTACTCCGGTTTTTGATGACGGTGCGGCGGCATTGCAGTTTCTTGAAAGCCTGCATCAATTCACCTATGGCCAACTGAGTGAAGAACTTATCTGGGCAGGGAGTATGCCCTGTCATATCCACAATTCCGAGGCAATTCCCGTCGCCTGGTATGGTTCGTCGAATATCGGCCGATTGAAACATATATACCGGGTCGGCCTTGAGCATCGTTACGGCAAGATGATGCAGACCATAGCCGGTATTCATTATAATTTTTCCCTGCCGGATGTCTTTTGGCGATCATTTCAAGAGCTGCGGGGAAATACGGATTCGCTGCAGTCATTTCGGTCGTCTGGTTATTTCAAAATGATTCGCAACTTTCGCCGGTATTCCTGGCTTCTCCTCTATCTCTTTGGTGCCTCCCCAGCGGTGGATGCCTCCTTTTTAAAAGGGAAATCCCATCCACTGCATTCCCTGAGTGACAGGACACTGTATCTGCCATATGCTACCTCGCTGCGTATGAGCGATCTCGGCTATTCAACCAAAGCACAGTCTTCTCTGAACATCTGCTTTAATCATCTGAACACGTTTATCGCCTCACTTGATAAAGCGATCCATACCCCTTATCCGCCCTACGAGAGAATAGGTGTCAAAGTCGACGGGCAGTATCGCCAGCTGAGCAGCAGTGTTTTGCAGATTGAAAATGAATACTATAGCGACATCCGGCCGAAAAGGGGTATCCGGTCAGGAGAAAAACCTCTTGCTGGCCTGCGGGCAAGTGGTGTCGAATATATAGAAGTTCGGCTCCTGGACAATAATCCTTTCCTGCCGGTGGGCATTGATCACCGGCAAACACTGTTTCTCGATGCTTTTCTGATCAGCTGCCTGCTCATGAGTGATGCAGTTCTCTGTCCGGCTGAGTGCCGGCTGGTGATCGACAACCAGCATAAAGTACTGACCAGGGGGCGCGAACCAGGGTTACTGCTGGTCACTCCCCAGGGAGAGAGCACCCTTGTCGGGACCGGCAAAGCACTCATCGAGAAGATAAAAATGACCGGTGAGGTGCTGGATAGGGTGCATCGGAAAAAGGAGTACAGTCTGGCGGTAGACGAGCAATTGCGGAAACTGGAAGATCCGAATTTGACGCCATCTGCCAGGATGCTGGCGGCCTTGCAGAAAACCGGACAGGAGTATACTGAATGGATTTTACAAAAAAGCCGGGAACATAAAGAATTTCTTTTGGGTTCGACTCCGGATGCAGCAATATTGCGGGACCTGGCCGGGAAAGCCGAGGAGTCACTCCGTCAACAGCAGCAGCTTGAAGCGGGTGATACAATCAATTTCGAGCAGTTTCTAGCCGAATATCTGGCGTATGCATAACCACACCCTCATTTTCCGGTTTCAATCGTATAGATCAGGTCTCCTCCGCTTGCCTCAGTTGAAGATTCTGTTAAAAATTTCCAGTGACTGCTGATAGTATATTGCAGCCGCAGGGTTGAGATCGGATTGAACAAACCCAATCCGTAACTGACGTACAGCTTGGGTGATAAATATTTGCCGATCACAAAGGAGGCATTTTCCGGGTTGGTGGCCGACCCGGCTTCGCCGGGATCAACCCCGAATTGATCAAGGCCCAAGCTGCCGCCGATTTTTTCCGCCACGGTATTGCCCCCCCTTAATCCCAGCGCCAGTGCGGCCCGACTCAGGGCCGAGCCTTCACTGCCTGAGGTCCCGCTCAGGGGACGGCCGAGCACGAGGTAGGAAAGCTGATTGCCCTGGGTCATGGTGGGATCAGAAAACAATGTAAAGTCAGGTTGCCTGAGATTACCCCTCACCTGCACTCCGACAGTAATGCCTTCCTCAGGCCGGCGGAAGGCTCGCACATCGAGACCAGGCTGGCCGACAGGCCCGCCGGAAAAGAGGATACGTCCTTTTTCGATCACCAGCCCCTGCCCATAGGCCCGGTATTCTCCGTCAATAATTTTCAGCTCACCACTGGCCGTAGTTGGCTCACCCGGTTTTTCAATAGCCAGGATATTGCCTTCAATTCGAGCCTTAAGTCCGAACCCGTTAAAGCGCACTTTGTCGCCCAAAATAGTACGAACCCGGGCATATATTTCAGGCCCGGTCGTTATGGCTTCTTTTTCCCGTTCCTCCGACTCGATTATCACCTGATCGTCAGAAACCTTGACAGCCGATTCAGGTACTTTCTTCACGGTGATTTGTGCTTTGGGGATCACTAGTTCACCACCCACATCTATCCTGTTTTCGCGCAGGGCGATAACCAGGTTGGGCGAGGCGTCGACCTGTGCTTCGAGCGTGTTGATTACCCTGAAATTTTCCCCCTTCACCGTAATGTCAGCGGTGGCCGCCTCACCACGCACATCCGAAGTGCCGACGATATCCAGTTCGCCCCCTTCGGAGGCGGCATGGGCAGTCAGCCGGATCCCGCTCTCACCTTCTCCGGTCAGTTCTACCTGAATATCCTTCAGATGCAACCCGGGACGTTCCAGTTCGGCGGCCCCTTCGACCAGCGCCAGGCGTCCTTGAAGCACAGGCAACGCCAGACTCCCGGCGAGGGCCATCTTGCCGGTCAGTCTGCCGGCGATGCTCTGGACTTCGGGAAGCAGATCGGCAATAAAATCGAGGTTCTGAATTTCCGTGGTGAGCTGCCCATTCAATGGCCGCTCCATTAATGAACTCTGTCCTGGAGAAAGAGCGGCTTTCAAGGCAATTTTATCGGTCTGGGACAAGGGTAATGCCATATCGGCCTGCAATCCGCCCTGATCCATTTGCAGGTGGATATCAATAGGCTCGAATGCAATGATCAAGGCGTCTTTCTGTTGATCTTCGTTCGAATCACGCGACAGCAGACGAACCGGGGATGTCTTGAGATCAACACCGACGAAAGGGTCATTCTTGCCGAATTGGCTAAGGGTCCCCTTTCCATTCAGGCTGCCCTGGACGTCAATATCAGGGGGGAAATAAGGGGATACATACGAGAACGGCAGGTTCGTCAAGGTGAAATCGGCCTGGATTTTTTCTGTTGCCTGTTTGCCCTGCAGACACAGCAGTGCCTCTCCCGATTGCCAGCAGCTCTCGGAAAGCATCGCCTGTCCGGCGGAAATTTGTCCCGAAGAAGGCTTTTGCAGTGCCCAGCCGCCCAGGTCGGGGTATTTGAGGTTGGCCTGATTCAATGTGAAGTTCCAGATCATGTCCGGTTGCCAGGGATTTTTCAAGTCACCCTGAAAGGCAATATCTGCCTGCCCACTGGAGGTATCCGCCGCCAGGGTGAGTGTATGCGCGCCAGGAACACCCCGGCCGTTCAAGACAATTTTTCGGAGTTCGACGCCTGCCGCATTGCCCTCCGTTAAGTCGAGTGAAACCTTTGACTGGGCTTTCCCCGCCACATCAACGTCAGCATCAAGATGTAACGATTGTAGCCGAGAATCCTGATAGGCCAACTTGTCTGCATCAAGGGCAGCCACTACCCGGGGACTTTTAAGAGGCCCGGCCAACGTTCCTTTTCCTGTGATGCGGCCTTCCGTCTTCGGGAGCA
Organism: Desulfopila aestuarii DSM 18488; assembly: GCA_945863875.1. Taxonomy (GTDB): domain Bacteria; phylum Desulfobacterota; class Desulfobulbia; order Desulfobulbales; family Desulfocapsaceae; genus Desulforhopalus_A; species Desulforhopalus_A aestuarii_A. The sequence goes on along the minus strand of CAMBBS010000036.1, from coordinate 36,971 downwards.
GTGTGCCAAGATCCTCGCTGTGAACCTGCCAGTGGACATTGAGCCTGTCGCTCATCGTGCCGATGACGTCAAGCTTTGTCGAGCCGGAGGACAGTGCAAGACGTTGCAGCGTCGCGAGGTTTTCCTCATAGGAACCGGCTGCGTCCAGGGCCACCTCATAGCCGCGCAGTTGCCCCTGCACCGAAAACTGCTGCAATTGCAGCCTGGGAAACTCGTCACTCATACCCCCCTCTGCCTGCAAGGAAAATCCCAGTTTACCCGGCCAGTCTTGCAGTATCCCCTCCGGATTCAACCCTTGCCCGACCAGATCGGCATCTCCTTTCAGTTCTGGCTGCCAACTGAGGCCGGCCTTGCCTTTGATTGTGCCCTCAAGGGCAGTGATATCGATGCGTGACAATGTCAGAGCCTCCTGGCTCCCCTGACCCTCCAGCAGAAGCTGGGCGTCAGTCGTCTGCTCCGGCACAGCAACATCGGCCTGCATGCTGAGCGTATAGGCGTCAATTTTTCCATCCACGGCGATATGTCCTTTGGGGCTTCTTACCATGGGCTGCTGCAGCGGCCATTGCAGTTGCTGCCAGTCAATCGTAAGGTTAAACTCAGGTGTATCGGCAACATCAAGCTGGCCCCTGGCCGTGATCTGGGCAGCTTGTTCCGCCACATTGACCTTGAGCGCATCAAGAGTGACCACATTGGACTTAAATCCACCTGTCAGAGTGGTATTGACTCGCCCCAAGCCCGGATCTTCCGCCCACCCGCTGAGACTGAAGGTAATATCGCCTGGATTACCTTTGCCCCTGACCGTCAGCTGGGCAGTCATCGGCGGTAAATCTTTATTCAAGGTCTGAAGCTCCAGCGGATTTATATGCAATGCAACCTCGAAGGCAAGATTTTCGACAGGATTTTGCAGCAGCACTGTGCCCTGCACATCGTAAGGTTTTGTTATGCTCTGGGTGATAGTCATTTCGCGAAGGCTGCCGCTGAGGAGCGTGTGTCCATGTGCCGCCGGATAATCAGGTACAGGGACCTGCCAGTCAAGTTCACCTTGAACGGCGTAGTCGCCATGTGTTGTCAGCAGTGTTTTTCCCGCCACGGTAAAGAGCGGCGACTCGATTTTCAGACTGGAGATGTCAACTTCCTGTTCATTCACACTAGCACTTAATGTGGCGGAAATTATGGCAAAAGGTGCATTGTCAGGCTGCGAGCGAAACTCGAAATCGCGCAGACTCACCTCGCCGAGTCGTACACCGAGAGGCAGGACAATCTCTTCCGGCAGGTTTATGGGTGCTGATTCTTCTTTGGGTTGCGGTGGAATAACTTCCAGCTGCGTATAGCGAACACCTTCCACAGCGATATGGTCAATATCCAGCACCCGATGCAACAGCTGCAAAGGCAGCCATTGCAGATCTATCTTGTCTATTTCAAGCTGAAACGCGTCGTTGCTGATCTTTAGTCCCCTGACCTCCAGCGGTCCGGTAAGACGACCCTCCAGGGCATCTATTTCAACACCGGTCGGTACAAAAGACCGTGCATGCCGCCACGCAAATTGCGTTCCGCTTTCAGTGCCAATGACCCAAAAAAGTGCGGCGACCAGCGTCACTGGCAACAAGGCAACAAGGGCAATTGCCGCAACAGATATGATTTTGACTACGCGCTTCATAGATCGGTTCCGATACTGATGTGCAGGCGGAAGCTGTCGGCATCATCATCCAGCGGCAGGGCAAGGTCGAAACGGATCATACCAACCGGTGAGCGGTAGCGCAGACCCATACCAAGCCCTTTTTTCAGGCTGGTCAGCATATCGTCGCCGGCATTACCGACATCAAAAAACGTCGCCATACCAAAATTTTTATAGATCAAATAATCCGCCTCGATACTTGCCACCGTCAGGTATTGCCCACCGATAGCATCTCTGTCGCTGTTTTTCGGACTCAATTCTTGAAATCCATAGCCTCGAACACTCTGGTCACCGCCGGCAAAGAATCGCTGCGAGGGAGGCAGGTCGGAAAACGTCGTCGCCTGGATTGCGCCAAGCTCACCCCGCAGCAACAATCGACTACGTTCGGTAAGAGGCAGCACCGAGCGCGCACTGATGCTGGTATGGAGAAAGGTCGTCTCGGTCAAGGGGCTTTCCACACCGCCATGTATGTCGAGATTCACGCTATAGCCCGAACGTGGAAACAACGGATCATCCGCATACGTGCGCGACAACAGAATACCGGGAATCACCAGCGTCGAGGTTTGCGTCCCATCGCCAATATCGAAATTTTCCTGTTCGAGGGTAAGGGACAGTCGACGCCGAAATCCCAACCAGTTTTCATTGATGCCGGCACCAAGTTTGAACTGGTCGGTATCAATATCGCCTTCCTGGACCCGGGATGTCGAAGCGGTAAAGGCAAGGTTGTCTGTAGCAACATTCTTGATCGGGATCAGGTATTGACTGCTGAATGATTGTTCGATGGACGATGCGAGAAGGTCGAAACGCACCTTGTGTCCTCGATGGTTGATCCGTCTCAGTTCGGCTCCGGCGGTCACCCTTGGGCCTGTATCTGTGCCGAAACCGAGTCCGGCCGTATAGCGTCGCGGTTTGGTTGCTTTGGTTTTGACAATCACCGGAATTTCGGTACCGATAGCGTTCTCGCGCTCTGCGAGAATCTCAACCTCGCCGAAATAGTTGCTGTCTGTCAGAGCAAGCTGGTAGTCGATCAACTTGCTGGTGTCGAAACGATCGCCCTGTTTAAATGTGGCAAATTTATCGACAAAGTCTTGATTGAGAATATCCTGTTCAACGGTGATCGGGCCAAACTGGAATTGAGGCCCCGAATCAACTGTCAGGTAAATATCGGCCTTTTGCCTGGGTGGATATACCCTGATTTCACTCTGGGTAAACCTGGCATCGATATAACCTGCATTATAGAGGACGTCTGATAGCTGGTTTTTGGTTTGTTGATATGCGCGATGGTCCAGCTTTTCGCCGGAAACAATTTTTGTCGAAGTCAGCACCTCTGTCACGGGCGGCTCTTCACCGCCTTTACCCTTTACACGGATTTCGACGCGTTCCAGTATGGTAGGAGGTCCGGGGGCAATCCTGTAAATGGCCTGCCACACGCCGTTGATCTTTTCAAGTTGCGCATCGAGCTTGGGTTCATAATAGCCGAAGGGTTGCATGGCCTGGCGAATTTCTTCCGGTGCCAAACGATGCAACCGCTTAATGGTTGGCTCAGACAAAGCCGGCTTTCCCTCTTTATCATCAAAGCTGAAGCCTTCCAGCAAGCCTGCTTCCTGCTCTTTCGATGCGGTGCTGATACTGAGCGAAATTTCAACGTTTTGCAGCACATCACCCGTAATACCGATAATTTCAACGTTGAGCCGCTCTGTGGCAATCGCCCATCCTGTTGCATTGATGCACAATAGACAGAAAAACGACAAAATCAGGATTATGAAACAAGACATCCGATGAGAAAAACGTCCGGGCAATATCGCCACAGGCAAATGGGTATCCAAAATGTGAACATGTAGTCTTCTTTCCTGGCTTTCAATCGGGCCGTCCATACACACCGTGCGACACATTCTTTATTTTCCCCTCCTGTTTTAACCTATGCACGATACCGTACAGTTTACTCTTCGGATAGCCGGTCTTTGTTACCAGGTCGGCGATGGTGACTCCGGATGTCTCGGCGACAATGATTGCCGCAACACGAGCGGTCGCCGTTTGTGGCGATTTTGGAATATTTTTCTGCTTGGCGGGTGTATGAACGGGCTGGGCGGTAAAGTCCGGCTGGGGATCCATATCGATGCCGAAGAGGTCGGCCAGATCGGCATCGTCAATAACCCTGGCGGTTTTCTTTCTGGTTTTGTTCAGTAACTCATCCGTCGAACCTTTTACCGCATCGGCAATCAGATCTCCGGTATCCACTCCCCGCAGAGTAAAGAATAATGAGGGATCTTCATCAAACCTTGCACCGATGCCGTACAAGGTAGCTGCGATATGTTTGCACATCGAGGCGCTGTCAGGACAACTGCAATGAAATCGGATATCTTTCGGAGTTGGGAAGAGCCCTTGATGCTGAGTGAAAAAGATTTCCGCCAGGGCTTTGGGAAACTTGCCGACAAGCAAGTCCTGCAATGATTTCAAATGGCCCTGGCACTGCTTTTTGATTGTTTGATAATGGTTCGCGGAAACCGGCTGGATGGTAATTGTTATCTCATAGGGAGTGGCGACCGAGCCCATGACCAGGGCAGTCACCTTACCGGGGGTAATTTGCAAATCGAGTACCGCCCCGTGCCGGAGATAGCTTCTGCCTCGACCGATGCGGTTGTCATAATCGGCATATCGCTCAAGATTATTATTCCAACTCTTCGCCCACCACGTCTGTGCCAGGCTACTGCCGGTAAGAATAACCGGTCTGATGCCGGGCATCTTTTTTCTCAGTTGCTTCAGTTTTTTCTCTGCTTTGGCCATTTTTTGGCTGACAGACACATATTTCGGATATCCCCCGTAGCTCATAGCCATCGCCCCAATATTTGATTATGGTTGCAAGGAAAAGAGATCAAACAGCTGGTCATTGCTCATTTCGGTTATCCAGTTCTCGCCGGACGCGGCGACAACCTCCCCTGCGAGCTGTGATTTGGCGGTCAGCATCTCATCGATTTTTTCTTCCACCGTGCCCTTGGTCAGGAACTTGTGGACCATGACATTTTTTTTCTGGCCGATACGAAAAGCCCTGTCGGTTGCTTGATTCTCCACCGCCGGGTTCCACCACCGGTCAAAATGAATGACATGGTTAGCGGCGGTCAGGTTGAGTCCGACCCCTCCGGCCTTGAGTGATAAAACAAAGTATGGAACATATTCATGTCCCTGAAATTTTTCAATGAGTTCTTTTCTCTTGCCGACCGGGATGCTGCCATGCAGAACCAGACCTTGTCGTTTGAAAATAGTTGCCAGGAACCGGGACAAGGGCTCGGTTATCTCTTTAAACTGGGTGAAGACCAGAACTTTTTCTCTTTTTTCGTGGATGATCTCGCAGATTTCGCGCAGCCTGGCAAACTTGCCACTGTCGGTTTCCTCAAACAGCTCCTGGCCAAGATATTGGGCCGGATGGTTGCAGAGCTGCTTGAACTTCATCAGCGCCGAGAGGATGACACCTTTTCTCTGTATTCCCTCGGCCTTTTCAATGATCTCTCTTAAACCTGCTACCATTTCACCATAAAGCACGGTCTGTTTTTTGCTCATTGCCGCCCAGGTCTTCACTTCCACCTTGTCGGGGAGATCGGAAATAATCGACTTGTCCGTCTTCAACCGCCTGAGAATGAAAGGGCTGACGACCTTTCTGAGCCTGGCATAGCCATTCGGGTCATCGGCCAAGCCTTTTGTGAAGGTGCTGAATTCCTTGGCATTGCCAAGTAGTCCCGGATTAAGAAAGTCGAAAAGACTCCATAAATCCGACAACCTGTTTTCAACCGGTGTCCCGGTCATGGCAATTCTATTGACAGCGGTCAGTTTTTTTATGGCCTTGGTCTGTTTGGTCCCCGGGTTCTTGATGGCCTGCGCTTCATCGAGAATAATATAATACCAGGAGGCCTGCTGAATCCATGCATAGCGTTGGGTCAGGGCATACGTGGTGATGACGAGATCGAGGCCGGCCAGTTGGTCCGGACCAGGTTCAGGGGCCTTGCCTGGTTTATGGAGATCTGGGTGGACGGCAAGATATTGAAGATCCGGAAAAAACGCCTGTATTTCATTCATCCAGTTGGATAAAAGTGATGCTGGAATGATCAGAAGCGAGGCTCCGGGCGAATTCCCGGTTTTCTTCTTTTCCTTTTTCAGGGCACTGAGAAAGGCGAGGAGCTGCACGGTCTTACCGAGCCCCATGTCATCGGCCAGACAGGCGCCGAGCTGCAGGGTATGCAGGTAATGGAGCCATTTTAGGCCATCCTGCTGATAGCCCCGAAGCTTGGCGGTAAATGACTTGTCGGTTTTGACGGTGCCGCTAGCAGAGGGACGGTGGAGTTGAGCAATAACTGATTGCAGCCACTGGCCATTGGAGACCCCGGTAAGCATGCCGTCGTCAGCGGTACCGAGAAGTGCCTGCGGGCTCATGGAAAAACGCATGGCATCGAGAAAACTGATACCCTCTTCCGTGTTGAGTTTCCGGGCCTTTTCATAGGCGGCAAGCGTCTGCTGCAATTTTTCCGAATCAACAGCAATCCACTTGTTTTTCAAGAATGCCAGGCCCTCTGACTGCTGCAGTAGATGACGGGCTTCCTCTTCGGAGATTTCCGTATCACCAAGCATAAGCCGGGGACGAAAATCAAGTAGCGCGGCCATCCCGACCATAGTCGGCGGTTTCTCCCCGATGCTGATGTGGATACCAATACCCGCAGCTTTTCCCTTCCACCAGTTCGGAATGCGGCAGAGGATACCGGCTTGCTGGTAAAGCGGTATCTCTTGCAAAAAAGCAAACGCTTCTTTCGCCGACCAGGAGAGCGGATGAAATAACTCGCCGGAGTTAAGGAGGTTTGCCAGCAAGTCACTCCGAAGCACAGCTTCATGGACGGTCACCAAGAGCTGGAGCAATTTATCCTGATCGTCCCGGTACTCTTCCAGGGCGAATTTTAACGGCAGATGCCGTGATTCGCCCTGTTCATTTAAGCGTGTCGAATAGGTGGCAAGAAAGGCAAAAGGCGTGTCGCTTTTTTTATTTTCGACCAGATGGAAATAAATCCGTCCGACCAGGTGGATGTCCGGGCTGAATTGCTTAATGAACTCCGCAACCGAGCCGTCATAGGCTGCTATCTTTTCGGCAAATATCTCGTGCAGCCAGGTCCACAGGTCAAGAAACACCTCATCTTTGAGATACTCCCCGCCGGACATGAGCGGCGCAGTTTTCCTAAAGCGGATGAGATCTTCATCGGCCAAGGGGAGCACCAACTCCTCACGATACTTTTCGATGTCGGGGGTGAGGCGGAGTTTCTCGATAAAAAAACCGCTAAAGTCACGCCAAAAAACGAGAGAGGGTGATAATGTTTTATGTTTATTGCAAAAGCCGAGTTGAAAAAACCAACTACGTGGGTCGGCGGAATAGTGGGAAAAAATTTCGTTTTGCAGTTCCCCGTTGTGTCGGTCAAGCCTTACGGCCACATCCCCCCATTCAAGTTGGATTGTGCCGTCCGGCATCACTGCAGCTTCAAGTTGTGTGAATGACATGGAATTCTTTTCAATAAGGATTTAACGGCAGCAAGGTTGTGGTGGTTACAGGTAGTCAGACCACTTATCCCCGCAATGGGGTACTGAAAAAAGTGCCAGGGGTTTCAGGAGTAAGGTACTAAGGAATGGAAGAAAACGGAAATAATAATTAGCATTGTCGGTATTGAAGGAACCCCTTCCAGCGATGTGGTCCATATGAGCTTTGTTTCGTTGTTATTCCGTAAAAACCGTACCGGGCGGTGGTCAGCGACTACCGGAAATCCAGCAGGAAATTCGGTAAGAAAGTCTCCATCCCGGCATGGGGGAGTGGTTGGGCCGGGATGAGGCCCGATGTGTAACTCCGCTTTTGAAACGGCTCCAGCAGCCGGGGATTGCGACTGATGACATGCACCGGTACCGACCAGGGCTCGCCTTTGCCGGTGAGCTGGAGATTGGGCTGGTGGTCGCCCATGATGATAATCAGGGTGTCGGTATCGACAAATTTGGCAAGATAATCTCCGAGGATAGTAAATTCGTAGTCCAAGGAACGAAGATATGCCCCTCCGGCATTGTGGAGATTTGGCCAGTGAATGGGATAGTAGACCAGCTGCCGGTCATGGTAGATACTGCCGTCGCCGATCTCGCGCCAATCGGCAAGGAATGGCGGTTGAATGCTGAAGGCGGCGTGGCTGCTGATCAGTACATAGCGAATAAAGAGCGGCTGTCGACGTTCGGCCAATTCCCGGCGGCGCACCCAGTCCAGCACAAATTGGTCGGACATCGGCGCCCAGCCGAAGGTCGGGCCTTGATAACCGAAATCCCAGGCGTAATAGAACCGGTTGTAGCCAAAAACGGCCCCTTCCGGATAGGAAAAGCGGGTGCCGGGCATCACCGAGACGGTACGATAACCGCTCCTGTGAAAATAGGCGGCCAGAGGCGGCAGGGTGGAGCGGAGTAACGCCTTCTCCTCGAGGTCGTTTTCCACCCGCACCCCGAACTCCAGGGTGCTGTGGGCCAGCCAGGATGCCCCGCCGTAGGTCGGGGAGGTCAGATAGGAAGAGACTGCCATGAAGCCGTGCTCTTCAAGGATTTCGGCAAAGCCGGCCATGGTGGCCTCCATCGCCGGTTGATAGGAAGGTCGATTGAAGACGATATGGCCATAGGACTCGACCATGAACAATAGCACATCGGCGCCCCGCAGTCCTTCGAGCCCTTTGTCCGGGGAGGCATGAATTTTCCTGTCCCGGGCCGTTGTCTCTATTCGGGCGAGGACGGCCCGCTGCTGTGCCCGTTGCCGGGGGACGGAAAGGAGCTCGCGGCCGAAGCGGACCATAACCGGCGGTTGAGTTGGCGGCAATTGACAAAGATGCCCCGCACCGAGGAGGACCCCCGAGACGAGCAGGAAAGACAGCCGGACCCGATGGGCCAGAAGCGCTCTGGTTGCCGCCCGCCAGGCATACCAGCTGGAGATGACTACCCCCAGTGCCACCACTGCAATGTTTACCGACTGCAGCAGGAACTCCCCCTGACGGGCAGAGGTCTTGAGCAGATCGTAGAGATCGAAGAGGTAACCGGAATCGATGGCGAGGTTGAAAGGGCGGTTGAGATACATCGGGACCGTCGTGTCGGCGATGCGGAACAGGCGCAGCACAAGAAAAAACACCCACAGCGGCAGACCGGTCCAGAACAGTAGTCGTCCTCCGGCCCAGGCCGCCAAAGCGAGCGGGATAAGCAGCAGCCAGACGTCAACAGACGGCAGCAGCAGCTGTGGGGAAAAAAAACGGCCGGCCGGGTAGTTCAGGTTCAGCAGAGCACTGAGGAATAAAAAGGCGGCAGTGAGCTGGATCAAGAGCTGATAAAAGGGCTTTTCGGACTTCATGGCAGGGATGGTCGACGGCGGGCCAGGAGATCGAGGTGGCGGGCCAGAAAGGACAGTTCCCCATCGTCCACCTGCCGGTGCCGCAAACGGGCCCAGTCGGTCAGTCCGGCAAGGTCGGCCGGCGAAAGATCTTGGCGGCAAAGTTCCTGTTCCACCGTTTCAATGATGGCGTGCAGGAAATAGCTCTCGTTGGTTAAATAGCCATGGTTCCGGGGGTGGATGATCCAGTCAGAACTGCCGGCGGCGAGGAGTTCCAGGCCCGGACCCTGCAGAAAGCTCAGCAGTCTTCGGCCGGTGTGGCTTGCCCCGGACAGCCGCGCCTCCATTGAGGCATGATAGCGTCCGATTATTTCCTCTTCGCCTGCCCATTTGGGCAAGAAGACGGTCTCCCCGTCGAAGTTGCAGGTGCAGTAGGCCATGCCGTTATCAGTCAGCCGTGACAGAAGGCGCGGCAGCAGGTTGGGGAAGTCGATCAGATCGAGCACGGCATGGGCGATGATCAGGTGGAAGGTGCCCGGCGAGTCGGCCCGGTCGGCAAGCTCTTCGGCACTGGCCGGCTCGAGTGAAAGCGAGATTCTGGCGCCAGGGGTACTCAGGCAGCCATGATTTTCACCGGTCCAGGACAGGCTGTACCCCTTTTTTCCTGCCCACTTGGTCAGATATCGGCGTGCCGCCATAAGTTGGTTCGGATCGCAGTCGGTGGCCATATAGGTGACGGGACCGGTCAGCAGGTGTCGATCGACCATCCGTTCAAGCATGGTGCCGATGCCGGCGCCTATTTCGAGAATGTTCACCGGTGCGCCGCCGGTGGTTTGCGGCAGCGTAACGCGGAGCGTCTCCCAGACATGATGGTTCAGAGCCCGGTCGTCAATGCTTTTCTTGGCGGCAAGATAACGGGGATCAAAGCAGCCACCCCAGTCATTCGTCTTCGCCTGGCGGTCTTGCCGGTCCTTTAGCTGCCTCAGGAAACCATCAATGGCGGCCACCCCGTCCTGCCAGCCAGGACTTGCGGCACAGGTTGCACGGGCAGCAAGTGAGAGCCGCCGCAGCCTGTCCCGATCCTGATGCAATTGATTCAGCAGCGGCTGCAGGCCGGCAAGATCGCCCATGGCCAGCAGGTAGCCGTTTTCGCCGTGGCGGATGGTCTCGCCGGCCGCACCGCTTAGACAACCGATGGCCGGCAGACCAAAGGCCATGGCCTCCAGCATGGCGATGCCGAAGCCCTCATAGGCGTACGGCATACAGAAGAGATGGCTCTCGCTCAGGGTCTCGACCAGTCGGTCATTGTCGAGAGGACCAAGAAAGCGAACCGACCCGGACAGATCAAGGTCTCGGACGAGCTGCCGCGCTTCGGCGGTATAGGCGGGATCGAAGTCAAGAGCGCCAACGACCGACAACCGCCAGAGCTGACGATCAATTTTCGCCAATCCCTTCAACAGCGGCACCAGACCTTTTCTGGCAATCACATTGCCGAGAAAGAGCAGCTGTAATGGTCCGGGCCGGTCGGCACGTTGATTGATGAATTCAGCGGCCAGAGGGCTGCCGAACCGGTCGCCGGCCGGGTAGGCGATAACCTCCGGTCGCTTGTGCACCACCAGGGACCCAGCTGTGCGGCTTGTGGTTGCCGAGTTATGGATAAAACCGTCGACCGAAGCGAGAAATCGCCGTTCGGCCAGGGCCAGCAGCTTATTGTGCCAGGGGTGGCGTGGTTCGGCGGAGAGGGTATGGTGGACCAGGGCCACAAGCAACGGGCCACCCTGACGACGAAGTCGCCGATTGACCGAAAAGAGTGTCGGGTGGCAGAGTTCATCCTGGATGAGAATGTCGAATTTACCGGCCAGCAGCCGACGAAGGATATCAGGCGAAAAGCCGCATGCCAGTCGGCGGAGGTACGAGCCCGAAGGCAAGCCGATTACTTCCACCTCGTGGCCGAGCCGTCGCAACCCTTCGACCACGATGCGGTCATAGAGATAGCCGCCGGAGAGAGTATCCAGACTGCCGTAAATGACCAAGCCGATGCGCATCAGAGGGTGGTACGGTACGAGGTCCAGGCGATATCATCTTCCCGGATGGTGACGGCCATGGCATCGAGGCGAAAAGGCGCGAGCCTCTTTTTGACCAGGTCATAAATAACAGTGGCCAGTCGTTCGATACTGGGATTACCGCCGCCAAAGGAGACTAAGGTGTTAAGGGTTTTGCCCTGAAAATCGGCGACAACCTCGTTCAGATGACGCTCCACCTCGACAATATCGACCAGAAAACCGTGCTGGTCCAGTTTTTTTTTCTCCAGCACCAGTTCCAGCCGGTAACGGTGCAAATGTTCGATGTTCTCTGCTCCCCAGTCGCCGCCGACCAGGTAATGGCTGGCGCTGAAATCGCGCCCTACTCCGAGACTGTACATGCTATTTTTCTCCTCGTTTATTGTAGCTCTTCCTTACCAACTATTGCTGATTATTGGTGATCGAAAATGACCTGAATCGTCTCGCCCGGACTGCGGTCAATGAGGGCATAGGCCGACGCCGCGTCCGCCAGGGCAAAACGATGACTGATGCAGCCGGACGGGCGAACCTGCCGCAGCATTTGCCAGGCCAGCTCAAGGCGCCGGCCGTCTGGCCATCGGCCGGTTAGTTCGGGGGCGAGACTGCTGACCTGGGAGCTGATCAACGACACCCGGCCACGATGAAAAAAAGAACCAAGTTTCAGCTCGGTCTTTTTCGTGCCGTACCAGGATCCAACCACCACCCTGCCGTTGAAACGCGTCAGGGAAAGGGCGGTGTTCAGGGCTGCCGGATTGCCCGACAGTTCCAAGACCAGATCCGCCTTGCCTCCCTGACCCTCATTTCCGCCCAATCGGGCGAGGAGGGACGGATCCGCCGGGTCATGGCTCTCTTTCGCACCAAAGTTCATGGAGGCCTCGCGCCGCAGTGGATACGCGTCGATGGTGGTGAGTGTAGCCAGCGGAAAACGGGCCAGCAGGGCGGTTGCAAGCAGGCCGATGATGCCCTGGCCGATTACTACAACGTGTTCTCCAATCAGGGGATGGCCGTCCAAAAGGAGATTGACCGCCGTTTCCATACTGGGCAGAAAGAGAGCGGTTTCATCGTCGAGATCGTCAGGAATGGGCTGCAGGGTCGCGGCGGCGGCACAGAAAAGATTCTGGTGGGGCTGGAAGGCGAAGACCCGGCGGTTCAGCCAGTCGCCGGATACCGCGGTGCCCGTGGCGACTACCCGGCCGACCGTGGAATAGCCGTAGGCGAGGGGATAGGCAAAGGCGCCGGCCAAGGCTTCGATGGTGCTGTCCAGCGGCACGCCCTCCGGCCACTGTCCCCGGTAAACCAGCATCTCCGTTCCCGGACTTATGGCCGAAAAACGTGTCCGTACCAGGACCTGATCGGCTGCTGGCCGCGGTGCCGGGCCGAGGTTGATGTCCACCCATCCCGGCGCGATAAATTCCAGCCGTTGCCGGTTCACGCTTTCCTCCACTGCGGTTTCCCCCAGAGGATGATGTCCGGACCGCAGGACTGGTAGGTAATGGAATCGAGATGCAACAGGGAACCGTTGCCGGCTGTCGGTCGATTCAATACCGGCAGACCTCCCACCAGGCGGGGAGCGATAGTGATGATCATCTGGTCGACCAGGCGTGCCTCGAGAAAACTGGTGATGACCTGGCTGCCGCCTTCAACCATGACGCTCTTGATGCCCTTTTGGCCGAGCAGAGAAAGCAGGTCAGGTAGATCGACTCGGTCCCGGCTATCACGGCGGCAGTGGATGAGTTCAGCGCCTCGACGTTCAACCGTGTCGATCCGTTCGAGGTCGCTTTTGTCGGTACAGGCCAGCCAGCAACGATGGTCAGTGCGGTCCAGAAGCCTGGCCTCCAGGGGGATGCGCAGCTTGCTGTCGAGAACAATCGGTTGGGGATTCGGTCCCTCGATGAGACGAACAGTCAGCAGTGGGTTATCGACCAGCAGCGTATTGATGCCGATGACGATGGCGTCGCAGGCGGCCCGGATCCGGTGGGTCAAGACCATCGACTGGTGGCCGCTTAGCTGAAGTTGTTGACGATTCCGGCCGGCGATGCTGCCATCGACGCTCTGGGCGTAGGAAACAGTCACGAGTGGCCGGTGGTGACGGTCCAGGAAGTCCTCAGAAAGATCAGGTAATCGGTCGAACCATGCTTGCGATTGACAATCGGGGTCGGTGCTGCCGGTTGCCGGTGTTTTCCGGGCACGACTGAGAGCGTTGGTCCGAGGCTGATTTTCATCCATGGGGATCCTTTTCCATCCTGTTGTTATCCTGACAGATCGTGTGTAATCTATTGCTCGGTTCTATCGCGAATGATACCGGCCTTGTCGGGACAAGTCAAATACTTCATGGTAAGCGCCAGTCCCGCCAGACTAAAGAGAAGGTCACGGAATCGGATGATCAGGCAGAGGCCGAACCCGAGGCTGCTTCCCGAGCCCAGGGTGGCGGTCAGCCAGGGGAGGGCCGATTCCAATGCACCGATACCAGCCGGCAGGGGCGTATAAAACGCCAGCCGCGCAACAACTACCACCGCTGTCAGGTGCCAGAAAGGCAACGGCAGCTGCAGAAAGACCGACATCAGCCAAAATTCGAAGAAGACTCCCAGCCAATGGCCAAAGGAAAGAAGATTGGCCAGCAGGAAGAGGGAGCGGTGTCGCCGAAAAAGGGCTGCGGCCATGTCCTCGCCCTGGGTAATAAAGGCGAACATCGGGCTGTTACCGGAAAGCCGGGGGAGGAATCGGCCACAAAATTTTCTCACCGGCACTAATACCCGGGACAGGGGTCTGCCACCGGTGCTCAGCAGGGCGAGGATCCAGGTAACGACAGCCGGTACGGCAAGGACGAGCCACGGTCCGTTATTCGCCTGAAAGAGACCGGTTTGCGCAGATGCCAGACCAGTCAGGCAGAGTGACAGGACGATAAAGCCGGCGAAAAGCTCAAGCAGCCGGTCGACGGCGACCGAGGTGGCGGCGGAGACCGTTGGTATCCCGTGGCGATGCTGCAGGAGATAGACCGCGAGCGGTTCTCCGCCGAAATGCGGGCCGGGAGTAAGATAACTGACGGCGTTGGCGGCCAGGCGATAGGCACAGACGGAGAGCGGATCGACCGGCGAGCCGAGGAGCCTGAGGAGCAGCCACCATCTGGCGGTCATCAAAGGCAGCATAAGCAGGTTGACGACTCCAAGGGTCAGAATGGCCAGAGAATCCATTCCGGCCAGGAGCTGCCATACTTCGGCCCAGATAACTTCCCGCAGGGCGTGCCAGGCGAGTGTCAGACCAAGCAATCCGAGGGGCCAGCGCCATCTCTTGATTATTTCCCGTCCGACAGTCGACCATTTACCGGTGGTCCCCTTGGCGGATGGTGGTCGAGATATGGTCATCGTGGCCCGCCATTGGACGTTGGTTTGTTTTTCCCTTGGCGGTAGAGGATTGTTTCTTCCGGAGTCCAGAGGGACAAGGCGCCGGTACCGATTATCATCAGGGCAGCGGCGAAGGCGAAGACAACGAACGATAAAAGAGATGCCCCAAAAGGCGATTGGTTGCCGGCAAGCAGCAGGGCCAGGCAAAGAGCGGCAGTGCGGCCCATGCAGCCAATGGTGGCCAAGAGACCGCAGATACAGAAGATTGCCAGGGCAACCGATTGCCACGACAGATGCCACAGCAGATGCCACTGTATGCCGAAATCAACAAGTATCATCATCCCTCCGGAAAAAAGCCCCAGGCGAAGGGTCATCGGTACCGTCCTCATCTTTGACCGTGCCCAGCGGTCCAGGCCTGTCTGTTGGTTTCTGTCGGATTCTATTCGGCGGGAAACCACCAGCCAGTCTCTCATAAAACCGATAAGCAGCGGCGTCATGAAAATAGAGGCGGCAAGAAAGAGGAATGGACGATGAAAGACCGGTAGAAGAGCCAGGCCGACCAGGCCCATCTGAAAACCGGCGATAATCCGTGAAAAGGGCCTGGGTTGCAGCGCGACCACCGGCAGTTTCCGTCTTTGCTGCAGCCATATGCCGAAGATAAAAGGATAGTAAGCCAGTCCGACCAGGAGATAGATGACCGGCAGCCGACCGAGGACAACCGCCAGCAGTGAGGCCACCAGCAGGCCCATGGCGTCGGTTTCGATATCCAGTCGTTTGCCGAGCTCGGTCTCGCGCCCCTGCCTTCTGGCCAAAAAGCCGTCAAGCAGATCGGCCAGGGATATCCCCAGATAGATGATGCCCGGCGCCCACGCCAGCCCACCGGCGTTCAACTGCCCCCGGCTTTCCTGGGTGGCGACCACCGTCGAGGCGGCAACAGGCAGGAAACCGGCCAGGGCGACGACAGCCGCGGCACGCAGCAGTGTGATCCAGTTGGCTGCTCCCAGGGTAGCAAAGAGCCTGTTTGTCTCGAAGGGGCGGTGGTTGGCTGTCAGGTGACGAGACAGGCGGCTGTGCAGGTACACCGCTGTCGCTAGTCCGGGCAGAAGGGCCAGGATCGTCGCCGGCTGGTCGTGAAAGAGAGGACGACAGAGAAAAATGGTCGACAGCCAGGGAGAAAAAAGAAGTGCGGCAGCCCAACAGCACTGCCGGCGAAGGCGCGCCAGTGCTTGTTGCCGTTCAGTGTGCCGGTTCCAGTTTTTCATTGCAGCAGGCGTCGGCGCAGGGCGGTGAGTGTTGTCCGGTCGAGCCCCGCCTTGCTCAGCAGATAATTTTCGATGGTACCGTAAGTTTTTTTCAGGTGGGCAAGCAGGGCAACAAGGGGTTCTCTCGGAGCCTGCAGATAGGGGGCGGCCTTCTCTGCCGTGATGCCCATGGCAGCAAATTTGGCATAGATCGGTTGCAGCCTTTCGGCATTGCAATCATTGGAGTAATCGTGATCAAGAAGAATATTTTCTTCCTGTACGCCGAGGGCCTTCAGCAGCAGGGCCGCACAGATTCCGGTGCGGTCCTTGCCTCCGGTGCAGTGAAAGACCAGCGGCAGGTTGTGCGACGAAGCGACCAACCCGAGCACCGTGCCCCACACCGGGCCGAAATCGTCGAGATACCGCCGGTAGAGTTCGATGAAAAAATCGACGGACAGCCACGCCTCATCGTCCGCTCGCAGTCGATCCATGACGGTAGCCGGATCAAACCCGTCAACCTGTACCGGCAGAGAGAGGAGTTGAATCGAGTCATCTTCCGGCAAAAGGTCAGGGGCCAGCCGCTGCTCAAGGACGGTTCTCAGGTCACAGACCGTTTTGAAGCGGAGAGTCTGCAAAAGTTGCTGATCGTTTATGGTCAGGCGGGAGAGGTGATCGGAACGAAAGACCAGACCTTTTCTAACCCGGTTATGATCCGTGGTCGGATAGCCACCTAGATCGCGAAAATTAACCGCTCCGGAGAGCGGTACCCGGCGGTTGTTGGTCGAGAAAGCAATAGTTTCAGGCATGTTGACCCTCTTGGCGGGGATTGATCTACACTAGTATTTTCCCACAGGTGCGAGGTAGATAACGAATTGTTCTTTTCCATCTACCTGAATCAACTCGTCCATCGCTTCCTGATCGTAGGCTGCAATTGCACAGGTTCCTGCATTAATCGCCTCGCATGCCAGATAGAGATTCTGGCAGACATGACCTGCGTCGAGCAGGATAACCCGGTGTGCTGCCTGTAAATACCGCCATTCCATACGATAAGGCACGGTTGTCCAGATAAACAACACTGCGCTGTCAGCGACAAATCTTTGTCCCAGGGCTGCCTGGGATAGTCTGGTTTTAAACTGGTCATCGGTATCATAGAGCAGAACAAGCTCATTGGAGAGAGGAAGATAACGATACAGCCCCTGGGGTAATGTTTCCACCCTGTGAATGAACAAGTACGTCTCGAAACTGTGCCTTGCACCAGCCGAGGGTACTGTGCGGAAATGGGGAGGTTGTTTTCCTGGCTGTCTTTGTCCCTGTGTTGCCCAGAGAAGAAAGGCCAATTCTTCAACTTTCAGGAATTCGTCACTATAGTTTCGCCTGCTTCGTCGATTACTGATAGCGTCCACAAGATGAGTTGCTTTTATAACAGGCCCCCAGGATGATCCCTCAGGGAGAGCGATGCGAGGTAACTTCAGATCAATATGTTCCTCCAATGGTGGTACGGGAACACCTCTGCTCTGGTCACTCTTGTGAAAATCGATCTTTTTTCGGATGCTATCTTTTATAAAATCGCGATACACTTTGATGTCATACATAGAGCAGCCCCTTGGTAAAGAAGTTGATTCGTCTTACACTTTTACGAACTTTTAACAGATTTTCCCAGCCGCTTCCAGACAATCACGGAGATGGTGTGGAATTCGACCCGAAATAATCATAGAGGAAAAGCACTCGACTGTTGTTTGTCTAAATGTTTGGTAACAACACATCTGTTTTATTGATAATTTTCAGAGGAAATACATGGAAGAAAAGGCAAGATACACGGTAGACGTTTTCAACATGCTGGGTGGGGTTGAAGGAGTAAGAACCCTGGCCAACTGCTTTTACGATATAATGGATGAAATACCTGAAGCACAAAAAATACGGGATATGCATCCAAAAAATCTGGGACCAACACGTGAGAACCTTACTCTTTTCCTTTGCGGTTGGCTTGGTGGTCCATCTCTTTACAAGGAAAAGTACGGTCCTATAAATCTTACCGACCACCATGCCCACCTCAAAATAAATATTGCCGAGAGAGATATGTGGCTGACATGCATGGAACAAGCTCTCGATAAACAGGCAATAGACAACGATCTGAAGACATATTTATTACTTCATTTTCGGGTCCCAGCCGGAAAAATATGTGCATGGTGCCAACAGCAGATTCTGCAATCTGTTGATTTGGGTAACCAGCAGCTGATTTAACCATTTTTTTTACACCTGCACGTTTTTTTATCGAAAATCGTCCTCCCGGACGAGAATGCCGTGGGAGATGAGTGGTTCTGTCGCAGGGTATTATCTATTGGTTGCGCATAAATCTTCTTGTATTATCCTTCATCAGCACATATCAAAGAAGAGTTTGACCCGGAATAATTGTAGAGGAAAAGTACTCAAGTGAGAAGGTTGGCATCTTCGGGCAAATCATAACTCAGAATATTGGCTGCTGAGAAAAACCAACAGGGAATCGTATAGCTTATGTTTGAATGGATTTTAATGCCTGAAACCTGGGTGGCGCTGGCAACCCTTCTCGCTCTTGAGATTGTTTTAGGCATAGACAACATTATTTTTATAACCATTCTGGTGGGCAGGCTGCCGGTGGAGCAGCGAGATCTGGCTAGATCTCTGGGCATCGGCTTTGCCATGCTTTCGCGACTCGCCCTGCTTTTCAGTCTAGCGTGGATTATCGGCATGGTTGATCCCTGGTTCAGTCTGTTTGAACAGGAGTTTTCCGGCCGGGATCTGGTGCTCATAGGCGGTGGCCTTTTTCTGCTGGCAAAAGCGACCCATGAAATTCACAGCAGCCTGGAAAGTGTCAGCGATGGAGACAAGCCACCGACCGGCCACGGCGGCTTCTATGCCACCATTGCCCAGATAACCGTGCTCGATGTCGTCTTCTCGCTGGATTCGGTGATAACCGCCGTCGGTCTGGTGCAGCATATTTCGGTCATGGTGGTTGCCATCATCGGTGCAGTCATTGTCATGTTATTCGCGGCCAAACCTATTGGGATTTTTGTCGACGCAAATCCGACGATCAAGATGCTTGCGTTGTCGTTTCTCATGATGATCGGCCTTACCCTGGTGGCGGAGGGATTCGATGTGCACGTGCCAAAAGGCTACATCTACTTTGCGATGGCCTTCTCTGTTATGGTCGAACTGCTCAATATTAGGGTCCACCGCAACAAGAAAGTTGAGCCGGTGAAACTGGTTAAGCATATCGAAAGCTAGGAAATCAATATTATGGTGCCTTCCTCTTCCCTGCGCCGGTTTTTTCTGCCGACCCTGAACAAGAGATACTTTATCCGTCTTGCCCTGGTCGCCTTTGCCAGCTACCTGGTCTTTGGCTATCTGTTCATTCCTCTGTGTATACAGGGGGTGAGCATGGAGCCCACCTACCGTGACCGAACCTATGCTTTCTCCTGGCGGCTGCGGTATATCTTTGCCCCGATGGAGCGTTTTGATGTGGTGACTGTTCGCTATTCGGGGAGGAGGGTGATGCTGCTGAAACGCATTGTCGCCTTGCCGGGGGAGACGGTTGAGTTCCGGAAAGGGTTTCTCTATGTCGATGGAAAGCCTATCGATGAGCCTTATGTCCACCACCGTGCAGCCTGGGAACTTCCGCCAAGAACGGTCGCACCGGGACATGTCTATGTTGTGGGTGATAATCGAGGTACCCCCATGGATCGCCATCAATTTGGCGAAACCCCTATGAACCGGATCGTTGGAGGCGTCTTCCCATGAACAATAAAATTCTGTTCTTTGCCCTGGTGCTCGTTGCCGGTGCGGTCGTCTTTTTCTGGCCCAGTGACGAGAAAAAAATCAGGGATGGTCTGGACTCGCTGGCGGAATACTGTTCGTCGGCCAAGGAAGAACCGGTTATTGAAACCCTGCAGAAAGCGGCGCTGGCGGCAAAGCTCTGCACCGACCCTTGCACTGTCCACTTTGAATCATTGGAGATTGACCGTGCTTTCAGTCAGAAAGAGCTGACTGATCGTTTTCTTATGATGAAAAAGAGGCTGACCGACACGGTGTTCAATTTTCATGATACCGCTGTCGAAATTGTCGGAGACGACCGGGCTGAAGTGCTCACCACACTCCGCATAAACGGCCAGATAGTTGATAAGCAGTTTACCGATGCCTACGAAATTAATATCACGGTGGAGAAACAAGACGACGGCTGGCGCTTTGGGTCGTTTACGGTTGTTGAGTTTATGAAGAGGTAGGCGTTGGGGGATTGGGACAGGCCCCATGGGAAGCGCGGCGTGGCGCTTCCCACGGTTTTTTCGTTGGGTGCCTGGGCTCAAGTCCTGAACTTGGTCATCATCACTTTGAGTTTATCGGCAATCCCGGACAGTTCTTCGGCGCTCAACTTGACCTGGTTACTGGCCTGACTCATCTCGTTGGCGCTGTTGTTGACCTCGGCGATGTCCGAGGCTATTTCCGATGAAACCGTCGAGCTCTGGGCCACGTTCTCATTGACCTCGGCAATCCCCTGGGATGCCTGATTGACGTTCATGGAGATCTCCTTGGTGGTTGCGGTCTGTTCTTCTACCGCTGCGGCGATGGTGGCGACGATCTGGTCGACATCGGCAATAACTTTGCCGATGTCGTTGATTTCCTTGACCGTGATGCCGGTGGCTTCCTGCACGCCCTGGATTTTTATCTTGATATCGAGGGTCGCCGCTGCAGTCTGTTTCGCCAGATCCTTGATTTCGTTGGCGACGACGGCAAAACCCTTGCCCGCCTCACCTGCCCTGGCCGCCTCGATGGTCGCATTGAGGGCCAGGAGGTTGGTCTGTTCGGAGATCTCGGTTATCACCTCGGTAACTTTGTTGATCTCGTTGGCTGCATTACCGAGTTCGTTCACCCTGGCGGAGGCGCTGCGTGACTGCCGTACGGCGACGCTGGTGATTTCTTTGGCTTCGCTGGAGTTCCTGGCAATTTCGTTGATGGTGGCAGTCATCTCTTCGGCAGCGGCGGCGACCATGTTGACGTTAATCGACGCCTGTTCCATGGCCGCGGCAATTGAGGCCTGATTGGCGCTCATTTCTTCGGCGGCGGTGGCGACGAGACTTGAACGGGACGCGGTCGATTCCGCTCCGGTGGACATCTGGTTGGCGATGGTGGCCAGCTGAATTGACGAATTGTCGACCTGCGATACCCCAGTGCTGATATCGCCGAACATCCGTCGCAGGTTTTTCGCCATCTCGTTGAGAGAAGCGGCGAGAATGCCGATCTCATCCTTCTGGTTGACATCCATCGTTTTGGTGAGATCCCCGTCGGCCATTGCCCTGGCCAGACCCACTCCTTTAAAGAGGGGCCCGGTGATGACACGGGTGAGAATGAAACCGGAAGAAATGGCCAGAAGGACACCGGCGACCAGGCAGATGATGGTGATCAGCCGACCACGGCCAGCGATATCATGGGCACTCACGATCCTTTTCCCTGCGGCATTTTTGGCGATCTGCACGATCGTGTCGATGGCTGCGAAGGTTGCAGTTTGATGTACTTCGCCCTCCTCGAGCAGAAGGGTGTTCATTTTTGTAAATTTATCCACTGCACTGTCGGCGATGGCCGACATGTTATTCACATGGGAAAAGACCTGTTCCGAAGCGGGGTAGAGTTTTGTCTGGTAGATTTCCCTGGCCTGGTAGTGTTCGCTGTTGCCCACCAGGGTTTTGATTTCTTTGACGCTGTTATGCAGGCCGGCATGTGCCGGTTTAAGTTCATTGATCAGCGCCACTATCTCGGGATTGGTGGTATCCATGTTCTGCATCCACGTGCCCAGGGCACAGGCTGTGTCGTCGGTACCGCCATCAAAAGGGATATCGAGGAGCAGCAGTTTGCCGGTATTGGCGAGCAGGACATTATGGGCGATCTCGAAGTCGGCCATATGCTGCTTGAGCAATTCCGGTTTAGTCATATCCATTGCAACCAGCTGTTTGGAAAGATCCACCACCTCGTTATTGACCACCACCCATTGACCAATGTGCGTGTTGAAATCCTGCCATTCTGTCTTGACGTCGTTCATGATCGGCAGGGTCGAAAACTTTTCCTTGGCCGCGCCGTAGATTTTTCGAGCATCCAGCAGCTGCTGGTAGGATTCTTCAAGATGTTCTTTGGATGCATAGGATGTCAGCAGGCTCCGCATGGAAGAAGCAATGGAGGCCGCCTGGCTTTTGACGGTAAGAATTTCTTGCACGGCGGAGAGTTCCTCCGTGCCGAGATGCTCGGTTTCTTTGGCCAGTTTGCCCTGCTGGAAAATCGAAAGCAGACCGACCAGCAAGATGATTAAAGCCGTTATGAGAAAACCGCCGAACAATTTGATGCCGATTTTGATGTCTTTCATAGGACTGTCCTGTTGAGTTAGTGGAGGAAAAAACCAGGTGATTAGATCCTACAATGTCGGCTAAAAGAAGACTCTTTGTCAAGGACAATAAAAAAATCCAGAGACATTATGTCATTGGATTTTTGAAATTTTGTATTCGGCCGGAGGACATGATGAGCACTCTCCATCGTGCCCCCCTCCCCCGACAACATCACGTGCCGGGGGCATCACCCAGATATTCCCAGGCCAGGTGCAGAGCATCGTTGTAGTCGGTCTGAATGCCATCGGCGCCAAGATGGTTGCCATAGCCCATTTCCAGCATATGACGGCGGATGCCTTCGCCTTCCCGGACAACCAGTATCGGTTTTATTTTCTCGTGCTTTAGCCTGTCGATCATCTCGCTTAAGGCAAAGAGACCGGACAGATCCATGAAAGGGACATTTAGACAGTTAATAATGACTACTTCCGTGCCAATGAGTTTACTGACCTGGTCCTGCATTTTTGCCGTGGTGCCAAAGAAAAAAGCGCCCATGACGGATAGGGTCCGTATCTTGTAATCCGTCTCTTCTTCGAGACTTTTTTCGAGATCTCTATGCCATTCCTGATGCGGCACGCCCTGCACGGCTATTTTTGACTGGCTCGAGATGCGATAAGTAATCATCAGCGAGGCAAGTGTTACGCCAACCCCGACGGCGACGATGAGATCGACAAAAACCGTTATCAGAAAGACCGTCACCATGACCATCAGATCCTGTTTCGGGATTCGCCCAAAAAGCCGCAGTAAGCGGTAATCGAGGATATCGATACCAACTTTCATCAGCAGGCCGGCAAGGACCGGCAGGGGAATTTGCGCGGCGTATTCCCCCAGACCAAGCAGGACGGCCAGGAGGAAAATCGAGTGTATCATGCCTGAAACTCTGGTGGTGCCGCCCGACTTAATGTTGACGACGGTGCGCATTGTCGCCCCCGCCCCCGGTAGACCGCCAATAAATGAGGCGGCGATGTTGCCGATCCCCTGACCGATCAGTTCGCGGTTGGAATCATGTTTCTGCTTGGTCATTGAATCGGCGACAACCGATGTCAGCAGAGAATCGATAAGCCCAAGAACGGCGAGTGCCAGGGCCATGGACATAATCTGCGGAAAGAGAGTAACAGGGAAAAACGGCACTGCCAGACGGGGCAGGCCGGATGGTATTTCACCGATGGTCGCCACCGGCAGTTTGAAGATTATCGCGCATACGCTGCCGACTAAAAGGGCAATAAGCGGGGACGGAATGACCCGCGATATTCTCGAAGGCGTAAAAAAGACCACTGCCATGGTGACCAGGGCCAGGCCGACGCTGTATACATTGAGGTTGGCGAGTGAGTCAGGCAGTTGCAAAACCGCTTCCACCGGAGAGCCGACACCGGCGGCGCCGAGAAGAGGATGCAGTTGAATAAGAATAATAATGACGCCGATGCCGCTCATGAAACCGGAAATGACCGGATAGGGGATATAGCGGACAAAGACTCCGAGTTTGAGGAGTCCGAAAACAATCTGCAGTATCCCCGCCAGCAAGATGACAGCGAGGACCGCCTGGGGATGATCGGCAAAGGTGACAATGGCCGCCGTAAAAATCACCGTCATCGGTCCGGTCGGCCCGGACACCTGGCTGGGGGTTCCGCCAAACAGGCTGGCAAAAAAACCGACTGCTATGGCGCCGTATATTCCGGCTACCGCGCCAAACCCGCTGGCGACACCAAAGGCAAGAGCAAGTGGCAGGGCAACGATACCGGCGGTTAGCCCGCCATAAAAGTCCCCGCGAAAGGTATGCAGAGAATAGCCATTTTTCACAGCAGCACTCCATTATGTGCAAAGATTGAAAGAGAAAAGAACGTCCTTGGCCAACAGAAAAAAAGGTGAAGCGGAAAGTCTGTGATAGCAGAACAATCTGTCTCTGTCAATATTTTATTAAATGCTTTAATTTGGAAGGTGGATTCCGTCGGTCAAAGCCTGTTGCAGGCGTCTTGCCGCCGGTTTGGGGTGGCCTGATTCGACTGGTTTCCCATCGGGGAGGCTGCCGGATTTAGATTCATTTGACGACAACAAAAACTATACCTTGATTTTCAGTGTGGCTTAATTTATCAGATAATGTTCATGCCTATTCGACAACCCGCTGAGACTCATCCCATAAAAAAAAGGAGCATGTCATGCCCAGGCGCGACGACATTCATAAAATTCTGATCATTGGTTCCGGTCCTATCGTTATCGGTCAGGCCTGTGAATTTGACTATTCCGGAACGCAGGCGTGCAAGGCTCTGCGCTCTCTTGGCTATCAGATCGTGCTGGTCAACTCCAATCCGGCAACCATCATGACCGATCCGGACATGGCCGATGCGACATATATCGAACCCCTCAACGTCCAAACGCTGGAAAAGATCATTGCCGCCGAGCGGCCCGATGCGATTTTACCCAATCTTGGCGGTCAATCCGCCCTGAATCTCTCGTCTCAGCTGTATCACGAGGGTATTCTAGAAAAATACGGTGTGAAGGTGATCGGGGTGAACATCGATGCCATTGAGCGGGGCGAGGACCGCGTCGCTTTCAAGGAAACCATGGAGCGCCTCGGCATCGATATGCCGCGCAGCACGGCCGTGACCACCCTCGAGGCGGCAGAAAAGATTGCCGAACAGCTGGGGTATCCGGTGGTTATAAGACCGGCTTACACCATGGGCGGCACCGGTGGCGGACTGGTGTACAACCTAGAAGAGCTGCGCACCATCGTGCCTCGAGGACTTGCTGCCAGTTTAATTCACCAGGTGCTGGTGGAAGAATCCGTGCTGGGGTGGGAAGAGCTGGAGCTGGAGGTGGTTCGGGATGCCAAAAACCAGATGATCACGGTGTGCTTCATTGAAAACGTCGATGCCATGGGCGTACATACCGGCGATAGCTACTGCACCGCTCCCATGCTCACCATTGACCCGGCCCTACAGAAAAAACTGCAGGACTACTCCTATGCCATCGTTGAGGCCATCGAGGTGATCGGCGGCACCAATGTTCAGTTTGCCCATGACCCTAAGAGCGGTCGGGTGACCGTCATCGAGATCAATCCGCGCACCTCCCGCTCGTCGGCTCTGGCCTCCAAAGCCACTGGACTGCCCATCGCCCGCGTCTCTTCTCTTCTTGCCGGCGGTCTGACCATGGACGAGATTCCCTACTGGCGCGACGGCAGTCTGGAAAAATATACTCCGTCGGGCGACTATGTGGTGGTCAAATTCGCCCGCTGGGCATTTGAGAAATTCGTCGGTATCGAGGACCGCCTGGGTACACAGATGCGCGCCGTGGGCGAGGTCATGAGCATCGGTAAGAACTATAAAGAAGCCCTTCAGAAAGCGATTCGCAGTCTGGAGATCAACCGCTATGGTCTCGGATTCGCCAAGGATTTCAACAAGCTTCCCCTGGAAACTCTGATACAGCGGCTGGCCTTTGCCACCAGCGAACGGCAGTTTCTCATGTATGAAGCCCTGCGCAAAGGCGCGACCATCGAGCAGCTGCATCTCCTCACCCATATCAAAGTCTGGTTCATCAGGCAGATGCAGGAACTGGTGGTCCTGGAAGAGGAGATTCTCAGCTGTAAAGGACGGCCTCTGCCGGACGACCTGCTGCGCCGGGCCAAGCAGGATGGTTTTGCCGACCGATATCTTGCCAACCTGCTGGGGCTATCGGAACGAGCCATTCGCGAGCAGCGCATCGCCATGGGTGTCGTCGAGGGCTGGCATCCGGTGCCGGTGAGCGGGGTGGAAAACGCTGCATATTATTATTCCACCTATAATGACGTCGATCAGGTGCCGGTCAGCGACCGCCGCAAAATCATGGTACTGGGCGGCGGTCCCAACCGTATCGGCCAGGGCATCGAGTTCGACTACTGCTGCGTCCACGCCGCCATGGCCATCCGCGAGGCGGGGTATGAATCGATCATGGTCAACTGCAATCCGGAGACGGTCTCGACGGACTACGACACCTCGGACAAGCTCTACTTCGAGCCTTTAACCGTGGAAGATGTCCTCAGCATTTATCAAAAAGAAAAACCGGAAGGCGTCATCGTCCAGTTCGGCGGCCAGACCCCTTTAAACCTTGCCAGAGAACTGGCCGAGGCGGGAGTAAACATTCTCGGAACTTCGCCTGAGGCAATCGATCTGGCCGAAGATCGTGACCGTTTCAATCAGATCATGCATCGCCTCGGTATCCCCCAGCCGGAATCGGGTATGGCTGCCAGTGCCGAAGAGGCGTTGGAAATTGCCGGGGAGATCGGCTATCCTTTGATGGTCCGACCATCCTACGTGCTCGGCGGTCGCGGCATGGAAATCGTCCATGACGACCAGATGCTCCAGCGTTATCTCAATGTGGCGGTGGAAGAGATCACGCCCGAACGTCCGGTACTGATCGACAAGTTTCTCGACAACGCCATCGAAGCCGAGGCCGATGCCATTGCCGACGGCGTAGATGCTTTCGTGCCGGCGGTTATGGAGCATATCGAACTGGCCGGTATCCATTCCGGCGATTCGGCCTGCGTCATCCCCCCGATCAGCATCGCGCCAAAAGACATCGACACGATCCGCGAATATACGCGCCGCATCGCCATCGAACTGAAGGTGATTGGCTTGATGAACATTCAGTATGCTATTCAGAACGATACGGTATACGTGCTGGAGGCCAACCCGAGGGCCTCGCGCACCGTGCCGATCGTCTCCAAGGTGTGCGGGCTGTCTATGGCGAGCATGGCAACCCGGATCGTCCTGGGAAAAACTCTGACCAACCTGAACCTGCAAGAAATAAGGATTCCGTATTTCGGCGTGAAGGAGGCCGTTTTCCCTTTCAATATGTTCCCCGAGGTTGACCCCGTGCTCGGCCCGGAAATGCGCTCCACCGGCGAGGTGCTCGGCATGGCGAGTTCCTTCGGCCGGGCCTTCTTCAAGGCCCAGGAGGCAACCCAGTCTATTTTGCCCCAGCAGGGCGCCGTGCTGTTCACGATAGCCGACCGCGACAAGCAGGCGGCACTGGAACCGGTGCGCCGCTTCCGCGAGCTGGGATTCACGATCCTGGCCACTGAAGGCACCCATCGATTTTTGCAGGAAAAAGGCATCGACACCCAGGTAGTGTTCAAAATCGGCCTGGGCAGACCTCATTTGGTGGACGCCATCAAAAGCGGGCAGATACACCTGCTGATCAATACCCCCAGCGGTAAAAAGGGGTCGGCTGACAGCTCGAACATCCGCAAGGAAGCTATCAAATACAAAATACCCTATATCACCACTACGGCGGCGGCCATTGCCGCGGCCAAGGGTATCGCGGCGGTTCGCGAAGGGGAGGCCGAGGTGCGTTCCCTGCAAAGCTATCACGGGGATATCCGGTGAGTCGGTAATGCTTGATGGATTGATTATTCGGTCGGCCTTGGATTGCCGACCGGACCGAATACAGACGATATACAATGAACACACTAAAAATAGAGGTAACAATGGGCGGTCTTTTCGGAATTGTCTCACAAACCGATTGCGTGACGGATCTTTTTTATGGCACGGACTATCATTCCCACCTGGGGACCAAGCGTGGCGGCATGGCCGTGCGCAATACGCATGGTTTTCGTCGCGCCATCCACAATATTGAGAACTCGTACTTCCGTTCCAAGTTCGAGTCCGAACTGGTCACCTTTCAGGGGCGGCAAGGCATCGGCGTGATCAGTGACACCGATCCGCAGCCATTGGTCATCGATTCGCACCTCGGCACTTTCGGTATCGTCACCGTTGGCAGGATCAACAACATGGCGGATCTGATCAAAAAAGCCTATGCCAGGAAGGGTTATTTTTCGAGCACCTCCGACGGCATCACCAACCCGACCGAAATGATAGCCATGCTCATCTGCCGCGAAGAGAGTTTCGAGGCAGGCATCCGTTCTGCCCAGGAGATCATTCACGGCTCCTGCACGATGCTCCTGCTTACGGAGAAAGGGATCTATGCAGCCCGCGACCGACTGGGAAGGACCCCTTTGGTGGTAGGGCGCAGGCCTGGGGCCACGGCCGTCAGCTCCGAAACGAGTGCTTTTCCCAACCTCGGCTTCGAGACAGCATATTTCCCGGGGCCGGGCGAAGTCCTCTTTTTGACCGCCGATGGATGGGAGCAGCGGCTTCCCCCCGGAGACCGCATGCAGATCTGTTCGTTTTTATGGGTGTATTACGGTTACCCGGCATCGGAGTATGAGGGCATCAACGTGGAGCACGTGCGCTATAAATGCGGAGCCGTGCTGGCCCAGCATGATGATGTCGAAGTGGATCTTGTTGCCGGTATTCCGGATTCGGGCATTGGACATGCTCTTGGCTATGCCAATGAAAAAAAAATCTCTTACGGTCGACCATTCGTCAAATACACCCCGACCTGGCCGCGCAGTTTCATGCCCCAGAATCAAAAGATGCGCGATCTCGTGGCCAAAATGAAACTGATACCGGTGCGCCGGCTCATTGAAGGGCAGCGCCTGATGTTCTGCGACGATTCGATCGTACGGGGTACGCAGCTCAAGGAAAATGTGCAAGTTCTGTTTGATTGCGGCGCATGTGGGGTCCATATGCGGATTGCCTGCCCCACTCTGATCTATCCCTGCGAGTTCCTCAATTTCTCTTCTTCGCGATCGACACTGGATCTGGTCGGCCGCAAAACCGTTCAGGAGATTGAAGGGGCCGAAGATAAAGATCTGCATATATATGCTCAGGCCGGATCGGCCAAGAACCTGGCCATGATCGAGCAAATCCGCATCAAACTGCATCTGACCTCACTCAAATACCAGCGCCTGGATGATCTGGTGGCCGCCATCGGGTTGCCGAAGGAACGCCTGTGCACACATTGTATGGATGGGAGCAGCTATTATTGATGCGTGCCAAACACATCTGCTACTCCGAAACTGATCAAACCGGCAGCTGAATGAGTTAAAAGATAAAAACACATACAGCAAGGGGGACATGATGAGCAGCACCCATCGTGTACTTCCCATGTGGCATGTTCGCCGCATTCGTTAAGAAAAGCCGTAATAACTTCTGCTCTGTCAGGTGCAGTGCACTTTCTCCATTTCTCCAGAACTGCGTCATTCTGTGATGGTATTTTTTCCGCCGCACTAATTATTCCTATTTTATCTCGATTCTCACAGCCGAATCTAAATGACCTTGATTCTAGTCAGTTAGTACTCCAATACGCCATTCCAATTTTGGTGGCTACACCGATGATATTTACAATTCTGTCACGCCAAAGCCGGCTGCCTGTTGGGAAGACCTTACATGTGAGGACGCAAAGAGCTACCTCTCACAACCATATGGCCCCAGGCTCTCAATATAAGAAGGCAGGTTTTGATCGATAGGAGAGATGTTAACTCCGACCGTTGTCAAAATCGAATATAGCTATGCTGGCTTTTGAGATCTGAGCCGGCACCATCTTCCGGGAAAAATGATTTTACCTTCTCCCCAAAAGATTCTGGAAACATCAACAATTGAAACCTATGACCGCAAATGACGGTTGGATTTTTAAAAAGTTATTGTTTCAAACAGTTGCGCGTAGTCGACAAAAAAATGGCTCTGTTTCGGGTGTTTTTCGTCAGTTTCATGGAAATTGTACTAATTATATATCAAAAATATTAAAAACTTACGCAATCCAACCGTCATTTGCGGTCATAGCTTTTTTGTATGAACAAATGACTGAAAAACATTTTTTTATGTCCAGTCGGAAAACGTTTCCGGAAACTTATTCGAGAGAAAGTCCCGATGGGGAAATTCTTACATGGGGAGAATTAAAATACCGACGCCTAAAAAGGCGTAGGGGAGTAGCGTACATCAATGGTGGAAGCTAAATGTAAAACATCAAAGCGAGGATGTACGATTTAGTTTCCGGAAATCAAACCATGCAAGGCGATACCGGAAAAAATTTTGAAGGTCTTTTATATGACATAAAATAATTAAGGCGGGACAGGGGCGGGCCAAAAACCCCAAAAAAAGAAAAGCACCTGGCTCAAGATGAGCTAAGTGCTTGACATATTTGGTACACCCGGCCCGATTCGACCTGACGACACCCGGATTCGAAGTCCAGTGCTTATGGTGTTTTAACTATCTGTTTATAAAATATATTGTATGTTAAAGAAATTGATTTGTTCCAATTTTGTTCCAATTGAGGGTCGTTGTAATGACGTGGTGAAGGAATCTTCCTTTACTTCGTCACTCAATCTAATACTTAACGGTGTACTCATTTTTCACCTCCTGCTTCTGACACGCCTGGTCTTTATTTATTTGATGCTGCGTGGCAATCATTTTGTCTTTCAAACCTTCAGTGCCAGCGGGCAAACAGCTTTTGAAATAAAAAAATATTTTTACCATAGAGGAGGTGGGCGGGCACTTTTTCGTCGATCAAGGGTGGGTCCATAAAATAGCGGCCAGGTGGGTCCATTTTAAATCGGTAGTAACACACGCCCGGACCCGCAATAATGACCAATCTGAGCCCACATTAATCGAGAATAAGGTTCAAGGCTCATCTGGAAGAAGATTCAGAAGAAGTGTCAAGTTGAGGACATGCCGGCTTGGCTGAGGTTCGATCTGGCAATCTTGAAATATTGCTGTTTCACATCGACTGTCAAACAACAGACAGGATGAATTTTTTTTGCCTACTCGGCCTGGGTGGCCTTACTTGTCCGATGCTGCACGAATATCTTTGATGAGCATGAAAAGGTGACGGTTGTCTGTCGGGGAGGGTACAAATCCGAAGTGCCGGTAGAACGCCGTCGCCGAAGAGTCTTTTGCATGAACGGCGAGCGCATGCACCCCGATAATATCGGCAACTTGCAACGTACGTCCTAAAGCATCTAAAAGCAGTCCGGCACCGAAACTACGGCCTTGCCAGTTGTTGTGCACAGTAAGACGTGCCAGAACGAGAAGCGGTATCGGATGACGTGGCATTCCCTTAACCACGCGCTCCGGCGCGTCAGTGTGTCGGGCTTCGCCGGCTATAATTGTGTAGTACCCAATTATCGTCTGGTCGCTTAAGCCAACGTAGGTTTGCGATGAGTTCATTTGCTGCGCTTGCAGCGCATGGCGAATGAGAAACCGATCAAGTTCAGGCTGACCACAGGTAAATTCTTCGACCGCATGCTTTCGTTGCAACTTTTCTATGTGCAAAGGATTTGTCACGGTTTGGGGTCAAAGACAGATGGTTCGCGAAACAATCGTTCAAGACGGGGGTGACGGCGAGGCGGCGCGTCGAGCGCATTAACGAAAGTGGCCCAACGTTCGGCATCGAGCGTAAAGACAGTCCGATCCGCCAGCCGCTCCTCGGCCTCGCTCAGCGCTGTATCAAGAACGAATTCGCTCACTGATTTACGCGCTGCTTTGGCCGCTGCTTGCAAGGTTTGTTTAGCAGACGGGCTAAGCCGCAGATCAAGCTTTTCTGTTCTGTTGGTTCGTGGAGTAGTCATAGTATTAGTCTAGAAAATTGCCAGACAATGTCAAGACAATTCTCAAGACAGATTGTGATGGCCGGTTAAACATCAAATACTTAGCTGTCATGATGACAGATAAACATTGGACAAAAAAATGAACGATCAAAATGTCCTATTTTTCAATCCATCGCAATCTGATAGTGACATTTTTGGACCCTTTCGAAATTGGTAGAATTGTACACCGAGCATTTAAGCTAGCTTGCGGGCCACCGGCCTTAATCAAGATTAAAACCCCGTGACTCATCGCGGCAAGATAAGCGCATGGTTAACCGAAGCCGCACTGCAGAAGACAAATCCTGAAAATTTCCATCGACAGCACTACCCCCAAAACCAACCGGGCATAGGCGGGGCGATCCGGAAAATACGCCCGGTTTTGGGGGTTGCACTGTCGGGTTTTGCACCGGTTGCCGGGCAGTGCTTCCGCTCAAATAGAAGTGCCGCGCAAACAACGCGCGGAATGACAACAACGGCCCCCCGCCCGTCCTCCATGGGAAGCTGGGGTTCTCTGTCAGGTTTTTGCACCTCTTGTGCGACTTTGCTATTTTAAAACAACAAGTTATATTTTATTTTCTGTCAAAAAGTACGCACAAGACATTGTGTTATTGCGTACAAAATAGTAAAATAAATTGAAAAATCAACGAGGTACCTCCATGCTGCCAAGTGTTTCCACCGTCTCCCTGGCTCAGCGGTTATTTTATAGGGTTCGTTTTTTGCGGCGGCGAGGGGTGTATGCGCTCCCGTTACGGAATTTGGCCTTCATGTTGTCTGCTTCTGTAAGTGGAAAAGACCAGCACTGTGCACTACTGCCCTTTGCTCTATGCGCTTCTGCAAATTTCTTGTATCTCCTCTTCCATGCGAGGTTGCACCGTTTGCCGAGATCAAGTTGTGATATGTGCTCTACAGCTTTAAAAAAAGCGATTCTCCCCACGCAAAGGCAATCGAGCATTTTACTGATCAGGTATCCGGGCCGGGGGTCTTTCTCCCTGGAAATGATGATTTCGAAGACTTCCGCCAATGTTATAAATTCTTGTTCCTGCCAGTACCTTCTACAAATATTTTGCCTTACTGCGGGAGGAAACCCAAGAGTGTAGAGCAGATCAATTTTTTGCCATTTCCTCCATAAATCATCTGCTGCGATCAGCTCGGCAATGATGTTTTTGCCGGTTTGGCCATTCATGAATTGGATTTTGTCGTTCCAGTACCCAACGTAGGCTTCATAGGCGCTCTTGCTGGTCAAAAACTTGATATGCTGGGGCATGGCTAGCTTGTAGGCCGGCAAGATTTGCACCCCCAAGCGCCGGGCCTTTTCCATCCGGTGGTGGCCATCGATCAAATTGCATCTGTCCGGTGTAATTTCCGGCAGTATTACCGGCTTGGTAATGTCGGCGGAATCGACATACGCCTCATCAAGCGATGAAAGCTCCCAGGAAAAGTCCTTTATCGCCGCTTCCGTAATGGTGAAGATCTCCGCATTGTCTCGGATGTATTCCTGTATCTTCGTAATGTTAAATTCAAAAATGCCGTTCGGAAACAGTTCGTCCCCGACGTCAGCCGAGCATGGCTTGAAGCTCTGGTCGATTTGTAGCCATTCCTTCATCGCCAGTACCCCGCCACAGTTTGCACAATACCCCAGACAGTCTCGGCATCGTTCCGGGCACGGTGTGCTTTTTTGTTTTAAACCCGGCACTGTGCGGCGGCGTCGGCCAAAGAAATGCGGTGTGTATTCCCGGTATGCTCTTGGTACATTTTCATTGCACACAGCCATTCTGCGGCAAGCGGTGGCAGCTTGTAGAGTTCGCATGTTTGCCGGATCATGCGGGCATCATATTCAGCGCTGTAGGCGATAAGCACCTTGCCGGTAAGTTCCGTGCTCAATTGCTCATGTATCTCCCAAAATTGCGGAGCCTCGGCGACCATGGCGTTACTGATGCCGTGAAGCGCCGTCAGTTTGGGGGTGATTGGCACACTGGCCGGATCAACGATTCGAAGACCGGGTATCATCCCTCGCAATTGATAACGGCGATTTCGACAAGCTCCGCTTTCTCGTCGAGGCCGGTGGTTTCGGTATCGAGAAAATAGACCTTATGCTTTAACCAGGTGCGGCACAGCTCGAGACTATTCATTGTTTTTCTCCAAATATCTATAGTACGTCGGCTTGGTGATCGCCATAACCCGGCAAATTTCGGCAACCGTATGTTGCCGGCCGGATGACATCTTTCGCATTGTCCCAATCTGTTGCGGGGTCAATTTTTCCTTTCTTCCACCCTTCCGGCCTCTTGCTCGTGCTGCTGCAAGACCGGCGTTTGTTCGTTCGCGGATCAAATTTTTCTCGAATTCGGCCAAAGCGCCGAAGATTTGAAAAATAAGCTTGCCGCTGCTTGTCGTTGTGTCGAACCCTTCCTGCAGACTGATGAAGCCCACGCCCCGCCCCTCCATTTCTTCGACCACTTCAATCAGATGCTTGAGCGATCGGCCAAGCCGATCCAGCCGCCAGACAACGAGGCTGTCACCTGTCCGGACATAAGCCAAGGCTTCGGTAAGACCTGGCCGATCAGCTTTGGCGCAGCTGATCTTATCCTGGAAGATTTTTTCGCATCCGGCATTCTTCAAGGCGTCAAGCTGCAACTCTGAATTTTGATCGAGGGGGCCTGCCCTGGCATAGCCAATTTTCATTTACCCTCCAAGACCCACTTCTTGAATTCCTGTTTTTCCACAGGCCGGTTATAATCAAGCACACTGCAAGAAAATGCATCCCAGTCGGCCGGATAAATATCGATGGCCCACGGTTCGACAAAGAGCAGGGTCCGCTCTGTTTTGCGTTCCGGGTAAAACTCTCTATCCACTGTCACGCGATGACGTACAAATGATATGTTTGATTCGAATCTCATTCTTTCCTCCTTTGCCGGTGTGCCGGAAGCTGGCGCCGTGGTTTTCTCGGACATGATCCAGGTCTCTTTATGCAGAGTAAAGAAATCCGTTAAAAGTAATCGTTAATTTACTTAGAATATTTTACCACATTTATTTACTGTTTTTTTCAAAAAAAGGCCGGGTACTTTCCCGGCCTGAAAAGTAAAGCAAACCTTTACTTATCGTTTAGTGTCAAGGCATATGGTTGTCGCAACTAACAGTAGATGTAAATATCAGCTAAAGATCGAATACCAATGTGGTGCACTCCCTGCTGCTAATCTTAACAATTGACACGAAAGTACTATCTTACATTCGGCCGGTTCAAAATGGAGCAACTCTTTAGAGTGTTTTGCCTTAGAAATACCCCACTTTGCTCGCAGGGCTCTTAGGAATAATGTAAATTCTCATATATCCTCCCCGACTTAGGCATGCCAGTGAACATCTCCTTCTGTGAAAACCTTCATTTGCCGTTCAAGATAATCTCAGTCAAGGGCCAGCCGATTTGGGGCAGACCCTTAAATGGGGTAACGAAGTGGGATTTTGGTGGCCCGCAATTTTCCAAAAGTAAAATTGACATTACTGCGTCAATGACGTATGCATTTTAATATGATCATTATCGAAACTCCCATATTCACCAAACAGATCACCTCTGCCCTGTCAGAAGATGAATACCGACTGTTTCAATTGTCTCTGGTAGAACGTCCTGATGCTGGAAAGGTGATACCTGGAAGTGGGGGTCTCCGAAAACTGAGATGGTCAACAGAGGGCCGGGGTAAGCGTGGAGGCCTGAGAGTTATTTATTATTGGTTTACACAAGGCAGAATTTTACTCCTGTTTGTCTATCCTAAGAATGTACAGGGGAATCTCACGGAAACCCAGCTTGAGCAGCTTAAAAAAAATTGTGGAGGAAGAATATCATGGAGAATAAATTATTTCAGGAATTATTGGAAAGCGTCAAGCAAGGTGCGGAGATCACAAAAGGCACCATGACCTCATCGCGAACTTTTCAGTTCCCTGAAACTGAAGTCCGTTTACTACGTGAACGGTTTGGCCTCTCTCAGGATAAATTTGCGACCCTTGTCGGGATCAGTGTAGGAACGTTACGAAATTGGGAGCAAGGAAGACGAAAACCAGAAGGACCTGCTCGGGTTCTCTTGACTCTTGCCTCGGAACATCCTGAGTGGCTCCTCGACCAAATGAAGAAAAGAGAAGAACTTCCAACTCGACCACCCCGAAAACAAGGATGATTCTCCCTCTCAAGCGACAAGAAATAACATTTTGATTTTACTTCTTTTTCTATACATTAGGCAAGATAATTCCTTCTGTCGAATGCTTGACATTCTATACTAAACCGAAAAATGTTATTTTGGGCGGTAAAATAAGTTCAAAAACAAGACCACTGCAAGTGGCCAAGTTTTCTGTACCTCTCCTTAAAATGTTACCTTCTCCGCACCTACGACCAGCGGTGTGTTTAGGAAACATCTCAACTCAGCCGCTTGATTTACCGCTTAACATTGGCAACACGAACCCTAGTCTTCGGATGCACGATATAGTGATGTCAACACGTCCCGTCGTTCTCCTGAATGGAGACCATCTGCGGCGGTTAAGGCCAATATTCACCGCATAATTTGCGGTTTTCAATTTCCATTGTTGCAATTAGTCGCTATAATCACCGCATATGATACGGGGATTATGCATGTGGATTTATGAAAAGAAAGAATGGCCAGATTTCGTCTGGGACGACAAAGCCCTTGCGTCGTTGCTTGCCGAGGCCCGTCACCGGCAGGGACGCTTACTGGGTAAAATGGAGGCGTTAGGTTTCCCGGTCCGGCGGGAGGCCAACCTGAATATCCTCACAACTGATGTTGTGACATCGTCGGCCATAGAGGGCGAAAGACTAGATACTGATGAAGTCCGATCTTCCATTGCGCGAAGATTAGGTATTCCTCTACAAAACGATAGGCCTGTCGGTCGCGATGTTGAGGGCATTGTTGAGATGATGCTGGATGCGACGCAAAACTTCGATCAGGCTTTGACTGCGGAACGCTTGTTTGACTGGCATGCGGCTTTGCTTCCGACAGGTCGAAGCGGTATGCACCGCATTACCGTTGGTGCTTGGCGACCAGCAGAAGCGGGCCCGATGCAAGTTGTGTCTGGCCCAATAGGGCATGAAACGGTGCATTATGAAGCTCCAGAAGCAGCCAGGCTTGATGCGGAAATGACGAAATTTCTCTCATGGTTTGAAACTGAGATGAAGCTTGACCCTGTGCTTAAAGCAGGTATTGTCCATTTATGGTTTGTCACTATTCACCCATTTGAAGACGGCAATGGGTGGATTGCACGTGCAATTGAGGACATGGCTCTGGCAAGGGGTAAATATTCGGTTAACCCCGCCCTTCAAAATTATCAAAAAAAGGATGGGACACATCAAACTTAATCGTGTATAAAGGGGGCATGGAACATACCCTTGCCTCTTCTTTAGCTACTTCTTTGTCGTCGCCACCTGCGAGTGACACTTCC
>CAMBBS010000035.1 GCA_945863875.1 Desulfopila aestuarii DSM 18488 | reverse complement strand
TATTATTCTAAGTTTAAAGGTCTACTTCCATCCCCTCCCGGGCATAAAACACCTCGGTGTCGCCGAATTTTCCCGGCTGACAATACATTTTCGCCAGTTCATCCAGCTGGGCATCACTTCGGTCCGGATCATGGTGGAACATGGCAAGTTTTTTCACCCCGGCCCGGTTCGCCGCCGCGATAGCATATTCCATCGTCGTGTGTCCCCAGTTGATCCGCGCGCCGTACTCGGCGTCGGTATACTGTGAATCGTAGATGAGCAGGTCGGCACCGGCAAAGAACTGTTCGATTGCCAGGTTCTGCTCCATAGCCACCTCATTGCCCTCGAAAGCCATGGCCTCGTCGTAGGCCGGATGATCCGGGTCGGTGATAAAAAGATTGCGAAAGGGTTCAGTATCGTAGCAGGTGCAGACAACACGACCCTCGTATTCAAAGCGATAGCCGAGAGCGGTGATCGGATGATTGAGCAATTTGGTTGCCAGGCGTAAACCACCCCCCAGATCGATATGCGGATCTTCCTTGAGTCGGACATATTCGACATCGGAGGCCAGCTCCCCTAAATTAATGGGGAAGTAGCGATATTTCATCTGCCCGCCGACAACTTCTTCGAGGGGATCATCCTCAAAAGAGACCGGCCCATGCACTTTTAATTTCGTGCCGGGAATATAGATGGGCGTAAAAAAGGGGTAACCCATGATATGGTCCCAGTGGGTATGCGACAAAAAGATATCCGCCTTGATCGGCCCCTTCGGCAGATCATTGGCCATGAGGGCATTGCCGAGCAGGCGAATGCCGGACCCGGCATCAATGATGATAATCCTGTTATCCGGTCCGACCCGCAGTTCGATGCAGGCGGTATTGCCGCCGTATTTCTGGGTCGTTGACCCTGGGCTGGGAATTGACCCACGAACCCCCCAAAAGCGAACCTTCATGTGTGCTCCGGGTTAAATTTTCAAAAAGATCTCGGCTTTTTGTATTTCTTCGACCACCCTGCCACCTATGCCGCAAAATTCCTCCCAGGAAAGGCCGACACCGGCCAGCAAAGGCCCGATCTCCTCTTCCTTGGGATAAGGATTGCCGGCATAGCCATGATCGAGAATATTGGCATAAATATTACCAAGAGCCACGCAGGACACCTGTTGCCCCAGTTGTCCGTTGAAACTTTTCAGGTGATGATGGCTGCCGATACAGGTGCTGATGACCTGATTGAGTTTCCATTTGTCGGCAATCATCAGTCCGACCTCCTGGTGATCAATGCCCATGACCTCCAGCTCCACTTCGTTCAAGGGCCGCTGCTCAAATTTGGCAATGTTCAGCACTTCAATATATTCGTCGCCGAAGGGAACCTTACCGAGATCATGCAGGAGCCCGGCAAGAAACAGCTCCTCCCTTTCCATGACCGGGATGCCTTTTGCTTCGCCAAGCAGTTTGGCACTCACTCCCGCGCCGATGGAATGGGCCCAGAACTTGGTGGTCGGCAGGGCACGGGATTTTTTAGCACCGGCGACACTGCGGATAATGGCGGTACTGAGGGCCATATTTTTCACTGTGTTCATGCCAAGCATGGTAATCGCCCTGGTCAGCGAGGTGACCTTGTTGACCAGGGAGTAATAGGCGGAATTGATCAGTTTCAGTACCTGCCCCGTCAGCACCGGATCAAGGGAAATAACTTTATTCAATTCATTCGGTGATGCATCGGTGCGGCTGCAGATCTCCATGACCTTGCCGACCGTTGTGGACAGACTGGGCATCTTTTCAATAAATCTGTCAATATCCCTTCTCTGCTTTTCTTTATTTATAGCCATTATTTCAGTTAGAAAAACCAATGAATGAGTCGCTGATACAACTGTCGTTCCTGCAAAACAGTGTATCGAAAGAAGCCGGCAAGGTCAAGATTCGAACGGAAATAATCGTTCCTTGTCAAGGAGGTGCATTTCCCTCTCCCCCACGGCAATAGGTCACGGCTTCCCTGTAGGTCAGTTTTTTTCCACCAAATATATCCAGCGCGCTGCCGACAGTGACATCTATTCTCTCCTTCCCGGCCTCTTTTACCAGCTGCAGATCCGATAAATCTCTCACTCCCCCGGCATAGGTGGTCGGCACAGGACTCCACTCGGCAAGTTTTTCCACCAGCTGACGGTCAATGCCGGCGCATTTCCCCTCGACATCGGCGGCGTGAATGAGAAATTCATCACAAAATCCGGCCAGTTCGGCCAGAACATCCCCGGCAAGGATCACCTCGGTGAATTTCTGCCACCTGTCAGTGACGATATAGTAGGCGTTATTTTTTTTCCGACAGCTCAGATCCAGGACAAGCCTTTGGCGGCCAACCGTGTCGGTCAGTTTTTTCAGCCGGTCCATTTTAATCTTCCCGTCTTGAAAAACATAGGATGTAACAATGACATGCGAAGCACCTTTGTCCAGCCACGCCCCGGCGTTGTCGGCGGTGATTCCTCCACCGAGCTGCATGCCGTTCGGCCAGGCGGCAAGGGCCTCCTCGGCGGCCAGGTTATTGCCCGGTCCAAGCATGATGACATGCCCCCCGGTGAGATTATCCGCCCGATACAGCTCGGCAAACCATGCCGCTGATTTTTCGGCGATAAAATTGGTCTGCACCGCCTCCGGGTCGGCATCGTTCAAGGTCGAGCCGACAAGCTGCTTCACCACGCCGCCGTGGAGATCGATACACGGTCTGAATTTCATAACGTCACCTTCTCCATACTGAAAAAAAAACGGGATGCTTCTTCAGCACCCCGTTTTTCATCCTGCAATCCATCCATGAACCGGCACCGGCAAAAGGGGCCTTCTCGGAAAACCTTCTAGACCTGTTTAATTAGCATCGTCGAAGGATCAAGCATCAGCGTCGAACCGGGATCAACCGAACAGGAGTCACACTTGACTATATTCAGTTTCATGGAATCGCCCTCAGGTTTGATCAGCAGTATGGTATCGAACAGCATATCCACCTCATGACAGGGGGCCGGAACCCCGTCGAGACTGACCCGCTTGTCATCCCGATGGCTGAGTGCCGAGAACCAGATCATTTTCAGACCGCGCGTATTCATGAAATCGCGCAGCTCCTCAAGAGATTTCTTGTCGTTTTTCTCAAAATCGTACCCGTCAATGATCAGACATTCCGGCTTATAGATATTCTGCTGCACCAGATCATCCAATCTTTCTTCGAGCTTGGCCTTGGAGAAGGAACTCTCCTTGAAAGTCATAATCATCCGGTTTTTCATGACTTCCGGGATCGACTCCAATTTCTCTCCATCGGTCAACAGAGAAAGAATGTCATCGTACCAGGTCCGCGTCTTATCGACGCCCTCGCCGATCGACACATGCAGCACCTTATTGCCAAGCAACATACAATCGAGGGCGAATTGCACCAAAATTGCAGTCTTGCCCAGTCCGGCCCTGGCCATGACCAAGCCCATCATTGCCTGTGTCGTTCCGCCCGCCTTTTCCTCAAGCCCAAGAGCCCGAAGTGGATTATTAACTATCAGCTCGTTTCCCATGGCAGTTCACCTTTTTTAATTCCTTTTCAGCCTGCAGTGTTGGTGCAGTCGTCCGTATATTGTTACAGTCTATCAATACCGTCTATCAACAGACTCTAGTTGTAATCTGAAGCAGAAAGTTTATCAACTGTTCTTCCGCTCGTCCTGATACTCTTTAACCAACTGCTCACTGACACTCTTTGGCACCTGCTTGAAGGTTGCAAATTCCATGGTGAACTCGGCCTTGCCCTGGGTCAGTGAACGTAGGGTGGTCGAATAGCCGAACATCTCGGACAGCGGCACCTCCGCCTCGACAACCGAGTAGTTGCCTTCCTCGGTTGTACCGATAATCATGCCGCGTCGCTGGTTGATCGACCCCATCACCGAACCCTGAAACTCGGAGGGCCCCTCAACGGCAACTTTCATTATCGGTTCCATAATAACCGGTTTGGCCTTGAGATAGCCTTCTTTAAAGGCACCTATGGCAGCAAGCTGAAAAGCCACATCGGAGGAGTCGACGGCATGGTACGCGCCATCATTGATGACACAGCGTACGCCGGTAATCGGTGCACCGCAGAGTGATCCTTTCTCAACGGATTTTTTGAATCCTTTATCACAGGAACCGATAAATTCACGGGGAATAACACCGCCGACGATACTGTCGACGAATTCGTAATCGCCTTCCGCTAACGGTTCGAGATAGCCTGCGACCCGGCCATACTGACCGGAACCACCGGTCTGTTTTTTGTGGGTGTAGTTGAAATCCGCCCGCTGGGAAATGGTCTCACGGTAAGAAACCTGCGGGGCGCCTACCTCGACAAGGGCGCCGTACTCACGCTTCATCCGTTCAATGTATACTTCCAGATGCAACTCGCCCATGCCGGAGATAATGGTCTCGCCGGTTTCATGGTCGACAAAGGTTTTGAAGGTCGGATCTTCTTTGGTAAACCGGTTCAGCGCCTTGGACATATTGATCTGCGCCTTATTATCGACAGGTATTACCGCCAGGGAAATGACCGGTTCTGGAATATGCATCGAGGTCATCGAGCAGGAAATGCCCTCCGAGGTGAAGGTATCACCGGAGGCGCAATCGACCCCGAACAGGGCGACGATATCGCCGGAACCGCATGAATCGATTTCTTCCATCTCATTGGAATGCATGCGGCAGAGACGGCCGATCTTCACTTTCTTGCCGGTCCTTCTATTGAAGACCGTGTCGCCTTTGGACAAGGTACCCTGATAGGTCCGCGTATAGGTGAGCTGGCCGTAGCGGCCGTCTTCCAGTTTGAAGGCAAGCATGATAAGAGGATCCTTGGGATCGTTGGTGACCGCGAATTCTTTTTCGCCGTCATTCAGATCAAGGGCCATGTTGACGACGTCCGTCGGGCAGGGAAGAAAGCTTTCCACCGCATCGAGTAACGACTGCACGCCCTTGTTCTTATAGGCTGAACCAACGAGAACAGGGGTGAATTCGAGGGCAAGCGTTCCTTTACGAACGGCGTCGTAGACCAACGCGGTATCAACCTCGCCACCTTCGAGCAGGGCCTCCATCAGCTCCTCGGAGAACATGGATACCTCTTCGAGCAATGCCTCCTGCTTTTCTTCGGCTTCTTCCAGCATAGCTGCGGGAATCTCTTCTATGCGGATATCCTCCCCGCTGTCACCATCAAAATAAACCGCTTTCATGGTGATCAGATCGACGACACCTTTCAGGTCACTCTCTAGGCCGATCGGCATCTGCAGCAGATGGGCGTTCAGGTCGAGTTTTTCCCGCAGCTGCTTCGTCACCTTTTCAGGATTGGCACCGGTACGGTCGCATTTGTTGATAAAGGCAATCCGGGGAACATTATAGCGGGTCATCTGCCTGTTTACCGTGATTGACTGGGACTGCACCCCGCCAACCGAACAAAGCACCAGCACGGCCCCGTCTAAGACCCTGAGAGCCCGCTCAACTTCAACAGTAAAATCAACGTGGCCCGGGGTATCAATGATATTAATGTCAATATCTTTCCAGGAGCAGTAGGTTGCGGCGGACTGAATGGTAATACCACGCTCTTTTTCAAGTTCCATGGAGTCCATCTTTGCCCCGACACCGTCTTTCCCGCGTACCTCATGGATCGCATGGATCCTCTTGGTATAAAACAGGATACGCTCGGTCAAGGTTGTCTTTCCCGAATCGATATGGGCACTGATACCAATATTTCTTACTTTCGATAAATCCTTACTCATGGCTGCTGTCCTCTGCAACGTTGCAACCGGCTTCCATCCGGCCTCGCTTATAAAAAGCTGTGGGAAAATAAAAAAGTAAGGAGTTGCAGCAGGCTGCAACTCCTTACTCAACTGACTCAACGGGTACTTCTATCATTCCTGGGCACCATAAAAGAGTGCCCACTGTTAGTTGCTGCACACGAACAACCCTTCTTAATACAGTATGCATCCGATAAAAGCTATAGAAAAAACCACCCCTATCATCTTTATATTCCGCCATTCTTTCTTCCCCTTAACCGGTGCTGAGCAATATCTCCCTGCGACGGGAATTGATACCTGTCCAAGATAGACAGACAAAAGTCGTTGACCGGGCAAATAAGCCGATGGGCAAAAAAATCATTGACAGGAAAATCGGTTTACTGTAAATAGGAATCATTATTGTGTAGACAACAATTCCGCTGTGCTCTTCGGACACAGCCACCACACCCAAACCCGTATATGGAGGATGACATGAGTAAAACCATTGAAAACTTAAAGGCCGCATTTGCAGGCGAGTCACAGGCGCGCAACAAATACACTTTTTTTGCCAAGGTCGCCCGCAAGGAGGGCTATCACTACGTCGCCAAAATTTTTGATGAGACGGCATTCAATGAAATGCGCCACGCCAACGATCACTTTAAGCTTCTCAATGGCATCGGCGATACGGCGGCAAATCTGAAAGAGGCCGTTGAAGGCGAAGATTATGAAACCGTGACCATGTATCCTACTTTTGCCAAAGAGGCAGAGGAAGAAGGGAACATGGAAGCCGCCATGCTGTTTAAGCAGATCGCTAAAATTGAAGCGGAACACCGCGAACGATACAAAAGATTGCTCGAAATGGTTGAAAAAGGCACTGTTTTCACCCGCGAGCAACCCATCAAATGGCGCTGCTCTCTCTGCGGTTACACCTATACCGGAACCGAGCCGCCACATAAATGTCCAAGCTGTCAGCATCCGAAAGAGTACTACGAACCCGCCGACATGGATGTCTAATTTTTAATTAACAAAACCCCGGTTGTCTGCCTGTTGACACAACCGGGGTTTTCATCAGGTTTTCTTTGCCCGCCGGTCAACTCCACGTGCACCAGTTGCTTAGAGTGGAATTACAGTAGCACCATCGTCTCTCCATCCTCCCCGATCAGCGTTTTTTCCGGGTTACCGCCCCCCGCCTGGGCCTGTCGCTCCGACTGTCTTCGGGCGTACTCTCTTTTGCTTTGCCGGCAGCGACCGATGGAGAAGTCCGGCCAGCCTGCAACTTTCCCCGGTCACCTTTTGGAGTCGCGGTAATGCCCTGCCCTTCACCTGGCACCGGCGCGATGCCCTGCCTCGGCTTTTTCGGTTTTTTCGGTTTTTTCGGGCGCAGCACCGTTTGCCGGGTTAACGGAACGTTATGCGCCGGAATAAAACCGATCTCCACCTCGCGCACCAGCGCCTGGCCGATGAGACTCTCGATTGCCGCGAGATGCTTCACCTCATCGGCACTCACCAGTGAAACAGCCTCCCCCGCCACCCCTGCCCGTCCGGTACGGCCGATGCGGTGGATATAATCCTCGGCCACCTGGGGCAGATCAAAATTCACCACCCGGGGCAGCTCGTTGATATCGATGCCACGGGAAACGACGTCGGTTGCCACCAGGACGCGAATGTCCCCGGCCTTGAAGGCGGCGAGAACCCGGCTGCGCTCCTGCTGCCCTTTGTCCCCGTGCAGGGCTGCGGCGACGATGCCGTCGCGCTCCAGCCTCTGCACCAGCCGATCGGCGCCGTCCCGTGTCCGGGTAAAAACCAGCACCTGCGGCCAGCCCCGATCGCGCAGCAGATGACTGAGCAGACCCGCCTTTCTCTTTTTGTCGACTTCGTACAAACACTGCTTGACACTTCTCGCCGGACTGTTTTTCGGGCCAACTTCTATCTTCAGCGGATTTTTCA
The DNA here is from genome assembly GCA_945863875.1 of Desulfopila aestuarii DSM 18488. Taxonomy (GTDB): domain Bacteria; phylum Desulfobacterota; class Desulfobulbia; order Desulfobulbales; family Desulfocapsaceae; genus Desulforhopalus_A; species Desulforhopalus_A aestuarii_A. The sequence goes on along the minus strand of CAMBBS010000035.1, from coordinate 37,964 downwards.
GCAGCGTCTCGGTCAGGGCGCGGATGTCTTCGGAAAAGGTGGCCGAAAAAAGAAGATTTTGCCGCTTTTTCGGCAGCAGCGCGAGGATTGCCCTGATATCGCATAAAAAACCGAGGTCGAGCAAACGATCCGCCTCATCGAGCACCAGCGTCTCTACCCGGGCAAACTTGACGGCATTCTGGGCAGACAAATCAAGCAGCCGTCCCGGGGTCGCCACCAGCACGTCAAGGCCGCGGCGCAATTTCATCATCTGCGGATTAATCTTCACCCCGCCGTAGACCACCCCCGAGGTCAATGAAAGGTATTTACCGTAGGTTGCCACACTCTCGGCCACCTGCACCGCCAGCTCGCGGGTCGGTGTCAGAATCAGCGCGCGGATGTGATTGGCCGGCGTGGTGCTGCCGCCGGCAAGACGCTGCAGCAGGGGCAGGACAAAACCGGCGGTCTTACCGGTGCCGGTTTCCGCCGCGGCCATGACATCTCTGCCGGAAAGCACGGCCGGAAGCGCCTTGATCTGAATCGGAAAAGGCACACCATAGCCCTGTTCACGAAGAACACGGAGAAGAGGTTCGGAGAGGCCAAGAAGGGAAAATGACATAGAATGGTTTTTCGTGTTGAGGTTATTTACAAGAGACGGACATTATCAAGAAACAGCACCCGCCGCTCCTTTTGCTGCACGACAAAAACGCCGAAGCCACGGATTTTCGTCACATCCATTTGGCGGCCCTCGGGCGCGGCAAGGATTTCCGCCAGGGGAATGATGATTTCATTCCAGCCCTCGGTCAAAAGGGTACGGCCATTGTACCGATTGCCATAGGTCTGCATCTCGCCTCGGTGGAGGGCGTCATGCACACGGTAATGCAGGGTCAGCGGGTGCCCAGGGTTAAAGACCTGAAAGGCGAGCGCGCGCCGGTCCCGCCAGTCGCCGGGAAAATAGTTCAAGGCCACCCCGGAATATTTATCGGTGGTCAGGGTAATCCGCGCCGAATGTTTGCCCTGGACGCGCGGCAGCGGCACCCGGGTCAGGCCACCCCGGCCACCTGTCCAGCGGCGCAGCTCAATCGTCGTCTCAAAGCCGGCGAGCAGGGGAAAATCCCGGCCACTGCAATATTCATCGAGCACAACGCGGCCAAACGGAACGAAATTGACACAGACAACGACAATCGACACGACCGCCGTAAGCGTCGCCGGCAGCGGCGGCAGGCTTCGGCCGGCCCGCCAGAGCAGGGCGGTGACCCCACCCATCAGATCCATGCCGACATCGCGCCAGGAAAAAAAACGGTCATCGATATGTAACTGCAGCAGCTCAATACCGAGACCAACGCAGGTCACGGTGATACATGCGGCGGCCATTCTGAAATAAATCGACCGATGCAGCGAACACCAGTAGCTGTCCTGCACCAGAATGAATATCATAAAAAAGAAGAAATGGCCGAGATTCCACAGCTCCTTCAAGGATCGTTGACTGTCATAATCCGGTCCTCCGACGAAAAAAAAGGGCAAGACAAGCAGCAGGATATAAATGAACCACCTCCGCCGGTCCCTGATCATATGCGCACCCGATTCCTTGTTCGAGAAAGTATTTTGTTGTTTTTTTCCGGCCATCTTATTGGTAAAGAGTAACAACGAGCCACCGCACCGGTGACGAATTCATTTGATATACTGCCAGAAAAATATAATAAAAGAACAAAAATAAATAACGCTTACTTCTCAGCAACACTTTCATGAAAGACAATCCTCCATATTTAATAGAATTACAGGGCATGACCAAGGCATTTCCCGGCGTGCTTGCCAACGATGCGGTTGATTTAAAAATAAAACCCGGTGAAATTCATGCCCTGCTGGGGGAGAACGGTGCGGGAAAATCAACCCTGGTGAAGATGATCTACGGCATCCTCAAACCGGATGCCGGCACTATCCTGTTCAATGGCCAGCCGGTGAAAATCGATACCCCGGCCGACGCTCGGGACCTCGGCATTGCCATGGTCTTTCAGCACTTTTCGCTGTTTGATTCCTTATCCGTCGTCGAAAACATTTCACTGGGTATAAGCCGGGCGGTTGACCTGAAACAGCTGGCCGGTGAAATTACTGAGATATCCGGACGATACGGCCTGCCTCTCGATCCGCATCGACATGTCTACACCCTCTCCGTCGGCGAACGGCAGCGCATTGAAATAATCCGCTGTCTCCTGCAGGATCCTCGTTTACTGGTGATGGATGAACCGACCTCGGTATTGACCCCGCAGGAAGTACGGAAATTATTTTTGACCTTGAATCGCCTGGCCGGAGAAGGTCTGGCCATCCTCTATATCAGTCATAAACTCGATGAAATAAAAGCCCTCTGTCACCAGGCGACCATCCTCCGCCTCGGCAAACGTGTCAATACCGTGTCCGTCGATACCGAAAGCACCTCGTCGCTGGCCATGATGATGATGGGCGAAGAAATGGAAAAAATTGCCCGGGGCCAGGCGGTCGCCACCGGCGAAATACGCCTGAAGGTCGACAACCTGACGATGCCGGCAATGGATAACACCAGTATCTCCTTAACCGATATCCATCTTGAGGTGCGCGCCGGAGAAATCGTCGGCATCGCCGGAGTTGCCGGCAATGGCCAGGACGAACTGCTCAAGGCCCTGAACGGCGAAGAAAGCTGCCAGCTGGCGGCGAGCATCATTATCGAAAACCAACATTCCGGCAAACTTGGTCCCAACGCCCGCCGCAGGGCAGGAATGGCCAGCGTGCCGGAAAAAAGACTGGGCCATGGGGCCATCCCGGATATGGATCTGGTCGACAACGCCTTCATGACCGGATTTCAGCGCATGGGGTTGCTGGCAAAGGGCCTCATCAATTACTCGAAAACGAGAACCTTCGCCCAAAAGGTCATTGCCGACTTCGGGGTGAAGACCGCCGGCGCCAAGGTACCGGCAAACAGCCTGTCCGGCGGCAATCTGCAAAAATTTATCATCGGCCGGGAACTGACCCAGCAGCCGGATATCCTCATCGTCTCCCAGCCGACCTGGGGCGTTGATGCCGGGGCGACGCAGACGATACGTCAGTCGTTGCGCAAACTGGCCGACAGGGGTGCCGCGGTGCTGGTTATTTCCCAGGATCTCGACGAATTAATGGAAATGTCGGATAGAATCGGGGCAATCTGCGGCGGTCGCTTATCGCTCTTTTACCCCACCGCGGAAATGACAGTTGAAAAAGTCGGCCTGCTCATGGCTGGTGTCCCGCTGGAAAAAGGAGGAGCCCATGTGGCCTCATTTAGTTAGACGCCGGCTTCCTTCCAAAGCGATGGTCTATCTGTCGCCGGTGCTCGCCCTGGTGCTGTCCATGCTCGCCGGGATCATCCTCTTTCTCATTATGGGTGTCTCCCCCCTTGGCGCACTGCACGCATTTTTTATCGAACCCCTGTCTTCCGTTTACGGCCTGGCCGAGCTCGGCGTCAAGGCCACCCCCCTGGTGTTGATAGGAGTGGCCCTGGCCTTGGGTTTTAAGGCCGGAGTATGGAATATCGGCGCCGAAGGGCAGTTAACCATGGGCGCCATATGCGGCGGAGTGGTGGCACTTTATTTTTATGACCGCGAGGGTTTTTACATCATCCCCCTCATGCTGGGTGCCGGTGTTTTCGGCGGCGTCGCCTGGGCGGCCATCGTCGCCTTTTTACGGGTCCGCTTCAACGCCAACGAGATTCTCACCAGTCTCATGCTCAGTTACGTCGCCGGCCTGTTATTGAACATGCTGATGCACGGCCCCTTAAAAGATCCGGATGGTTTCAATTTCCCCGAATCCAGACAGTTTAGTGACTCGGCATTGCTGCCTCTTTTGCAGGAAGGGACCCGGTTGCATATCGGCGCCATTATCGCCCTGGCCGCCGTCGCCCTGGGGTGGCTCATCCTCTCCCGGACCCTGCTCGGCTATCAAATCAAGGTTGCCGGCTCCGCCCCGGCGGCCTGCGAACATGCAGGCTTCAGTCACGCGAAAATCATCTGGACGACCCTTCTTCTCGGCGGCGGCATGGCCGGACTCGCCGGGACCATCGAGGTTGCCGGACCAATCGGTCAGTTATTGCCGAACATTTCTCCCGGCTACGGCTTCACCGCCATTATCGTCGCCTATGTCGGCCGGCTGCATCCGCTCGGCGTGCTGTTTGCCGGTTTATTGCTCGCCTTAACCTATCTGGGCGGAGAAACCGCCCAGATTCAACTCAATTTACCCGTCGCCGTGACCGGGGTGTTTCAGGGATTGCTGCTGTTCTTTTTACTGGCCAGTGATGTGCTGATCCTCTATCGTCTGCAATTCGGCATGGCTGCCCCGGCGGTGGAGACAAGCTGATGGATTTACTTATTCCGGCCATGTTAACGATTATCACCGCGGCAACACCGCTGCTTTTTGCCGCCCTTGGGGAAATGGTCACGGAAAAATCCGGGGTATTGAACCTCGGGGTGGAAGGAATGATGGTGATGGGGGCGATAATCGGCTTTATTGCCGTGCACGCCTCCGGCAGCGTGACCGTGGCCATTTTCGCCGCCGTCCTTGCCGGGATATGCATGGCGGCGATTTTTGCCCTGTTCGTGCTCACCTTCCACGCCAGCCAGGTGCCTACCGGCCTGGCCTTGACTATTTTCGGCATTGGCCTCAGCGCCTTAATGGGGCAGAACATGGTCGGTATCGCCTACGGGGGCATGCCTAAAATTGCCATCCCCGGCCTTGCCGCCCTTCCGGTTGTCGGCACCCTGTTTTTTCAGCAGGATTTCCTCGTCTACCTGTCAATCGCCATGGTTGCCGCCATCCATTATTTCCTGCATAAAACACGGGCGGGCCTCATTCTGCGCGCCGTGGGCGATTCCCATGATGCCGCCCACGCCATGGGCTACTCGGTGATCAAAATCAGATTCATGGCGATACTGTTCGGCGGGGCGATGGCCGGACTGAGCGGAGCCTATCTGTCGCTGGCCTACTCGCCCATGTGGGTCGAGCAGATGACCGCGGGTCGCGGCTGGATCGCCCTGGCCCTGGTGGTCTTTGCCTGCTGGCGCCCCGTCCGCGTCCTGTTTGGCGCCTACCTGTTCGGCGGCATTTCAATTTTACAATTACATGCCCAGGCGCTGGGCATCGGCATCCCCTCCCAGGTCATGTCGATGCTGCCGTATCTGGCGACGATCCTCGTGCTGGTGATCATTTCCAGGGATGTTTCCAAGATCAAATTAAATGCCCCGGCAAGCCTGGGGAGACCGTTTCATCCGAGTCGTTAATCCGAATGTTGTTTACCACCAGCTGTATTTTTTATTAACATGAGTCAATTCAAAAAAGGAGAAAACATGCTGAAAAAAACGTTATTTTCATTGGTGCTCGCCGCGGCCCTGGCCGTCGGCACTACTGCAGCCGCGGAAACGAAGGCGGCCTTTGTCTATGTCGGCCCGATCGGCGATCACGGCTACAGCTACCAACATGATCAGGGCCGTCTGGCCCTGGAAAAAGAACTGGGCATTAAAACGTCCTATGTCGAGAGTGTTCCGGAGGGAGCGGATGCGGAACGGGTTATCCGTCAGCTGGCCAGCTCCGGACACAATATTATTTTCACCACCTCCTTCGGCTTTATGAATCCGACCCTGAAGGTGGCCAAGCAATTTAAAGATATCAAGTTCGAACATGCCACCGGCTACAAACGGGCGGACAATGTCAGCACCTATTCCGCCCGGTTTTATGAGGGACGGACCATATTGGGCACCATTGCCGGCAAGATGACCAAATCGAATGTCGTCGGATATATCGCCTCTTTCCCCATCCCCGAGGTTATTCGCGGCATCGATGCCTTTACCCTGGCCCTGCGCAAAGTCAATCCAGCGGCAACCGTCAAGGTGGTCTGGGTGAATTCATGGTTTGATCCGGGCAAGGAAGGTGACGCCGCCAAGGCCCTTATTGACCAGGGTGTCGACATTATCACCCAGCATACCGACTCTCCGGCACCCTTGCAGGTCGCGGAAAGCCGCGGTGTCTACGCCTTCGGCCAGGCCTCCGACATGAAGGCCTTCGCCCCGAAAGCGCAACTGACCTCGATTATCGATAACTGGAACAACTATTATATTGACCGGGTCAAGGCGGTGATGGACGGCACCTGGACATCGACGGACACCTGGCACGGCCTGAAGCAGGGGATGGTCGAAATGGCGCCCTACGGTGACGCCGTTCCGGCGGATGTTCGTCAATTGGCCGACGGGGTGAAGCAGGCGATTATCGACGGGACCCTGCATCCGTTCCAGGGTCCGATCAAGAACCAGAAAGGTGAGCTGGTGGTCAAAGCCGGAGAGGTTATATCCGATGCGGATCTGCTTGGCTTGAACTGGTATGTCGAAGGGGTTGAGGGCAGTATCCCCAAATAATCGTAAACGTGCACCAGCACCGAATCCGCTTTGAAAAACGCACGGTCTGCATGACAGGCTGTGCGTTTTCGCCGTTACCGGGGCCCGCGTCAAATAACCCCGAGCAGCATCTTCGTCGCCACGACAAAGAGCAGCAGGGCGAAAATGCGCTTCAAGCGGTCCACCGGCAGGCTATGGGCCAGTTTGACGCCGAGCGGCGCGGTCAGGACACTGACCGCGGCAATGCCGACCAGAGCCGGCAGATAGACATAACCGAAGGAATACTGCGGCAGCGTGGCGACGTTCCAGCCGTTGACGATATAGCCGGCGGTACCGGCTATGGCGATGGGCAGGCCGATGGCCGCCGAGGTGCCGATGGCGTGATGGACCGGGATATTGCACCAGAGCATGAAGGGCACCGACAGCGAGCCGCCGCCGATACCGACCAGGCTGGACACCACGCCGATACCGTTGCCCACGCCGAACATGCCGAGTTTCCCCGGCAGTTCACGTCCGCCTTTCGGCTTTTTATTGAGCAGCAGCTGCACCGCCACGACGTAAAGAAAGATAACAAAAAACACCTTTAAGAAATTGGTCGACATGGCCGCGGCAAAACAGGAGCCGAGAAAGGTACCGATGAGGATGCCGGCGACGATCCGCCTCACCACATCCCAGTGCACCGCGCCCCTTCTGTGATGGGCCATAAAGCTTGACACCGAGGTGAACATAATACTCGCCATGGAGGTCGCCAGGGCCAGATGCATGGTCAGCTCGGCAGGGATATTGTTGAGAGCAAAGACGTAGACGAGCATCGGCACAATGACCAGTCCTCCGCCGATACCGAGCAATCCGGCGAGAATTCCGGCAATGGCGCCAACCGCACAATAGGTGACAAATGTTAGAAGCATATTTCTCTCACTGAATAGATGGTAAACAATAAGCCTTCATGGTGACCGGCTATTGTATCGTTAAGTTTTGCGCATTGCAACCGGGACGAGCAGTTCCCCTGAAACAGGTCTGGATGATGCACAGCCGGCACAGCAATGGTTTTTGCCGGTTTTAGGGTGACATTCGGCCAATCGATCATTATTATCTGCGATTGTGTGCAGTTGGTGCCATAGCAATCTTTTTACTTAGCCCTCTGAAAATCCGACTTTTTACGAGTTTATCATCTTGAGTTCAACAATTTCCACCGCCGCCGCCAGCCAAACCGAGCCCAGACGGGTGCCGTTTTCACAGCTTCGTGACCTGCTGCTGCCCACCTACCGCAGCCATCGCCTGCGCCTGGCCGTCGGATTTGCCGCCCTGGTCCTCGTAGATCTGCTCCAGCTGACCATCCCGCGGATCATTAAATACGCTGTCGACGGCCTGGAAACCATGACCATCTCGACGGCGGGGCTGCTGCGTCTTGGCGGGCTGATCCTCCTCATTGCCGGGGCGGTGGTCGCCTTGCGCTTTGTCTGGCGCTATTTGATCATCGGCTTTTCCCGCCTGCTCGAACGGGCGGTGAGGAACCGGATATTCACCCATATTCTCAAGATGGACATGCCGTTCTTTGAAAAACATACCACCGGCGACCTCATGGCCCATTCGAGCAACGACCTGGCCGCCGTGCAGATGGCCTGCGGCATGGGCATGGTCGCGGCTATCGACGCCCTGGTCATGTCTCTTGCGGCCATCGGCTTTATGATTGCCATCCATCCCCTGCTCACGCTGCTGGCCCTGCTGCCGATGCCCCTTCTCGCCGTGTCCACCCGCATCCTCTCGGCCAAGCTGCACAAACGCTTTGCCACGGTGCAGGAGCAGTTTTCCGCCCTGACCGAATTCTCCCGTTCAACACTCATCTCCATCGGTTTAATCAAGGCCTATACCATGGAGAATTTCCAGACCGACAGATTCGGCCGACTCGGCAAAAGATATTTTCGCAGCAATCTTCGCGTTGCGGCCATCCAGGGGCTGATCAGCCCGCTTGCCACCCTGGTCGGCAGCCTCGGCATGCTCATGGTCCTCTATTTCGGCGGCCGGCTGGTCATCGACGGCACCATCAGCCTCGGCGATTTCGTCGCCTTTATCACCTATCTCTACATGCTTATCTGGCCGATGATGGCCATCGGCTGGGTGGCCAATCTGGTGCAGCGAGGGCTGACGTCACTCGGCCGCATTTACCAGCTGGTCACCAGCCGGAGCGTGCTGGCGGATCCTCTGCTGCCGGCCGCGCCGAAAATGTTCCGCCGACCGGGTTTTGCCCTCAATAATCTGACTTTTTCCTATGCTGCCGACTCTGCGCCGGTGCTGAAAAACCTCACCCTATCCCTTGGCCCGGGTATCCATGGGGTCACCGGCCGGACCGGTTCCGGCAAATCCACGCTGTGCAAGCTGCTCGCCCGGCTTTATCCGGTGGCCGACGGGAAACTCTTTTTCGGCGGCGTCGATGTCAATCAGCTCCCCCTGCAGTTCATCCGCTCGCACATCGGTTATGTCGGCCAGGAGCCGCTGCTGTTTTCCGATACCATAGCGGCCAATATTGCCCTTGGCCGGGAGGATGCCAGCCGGGAGGAGATTATCGAGGCCGCGGTCAATGCCGCCATCCATGACGATATTCTGGCGCTGAAAGACGGCTACGACACCATGACCGGGGAACGCGGCGTGAAACTTTCCGGCGGCCAGCGGCAAAGGCTGGCCCTGGCCCGGGCCTTGCTGTGCGACCGGCCGGTACTGCTCATCGATGACGGGCTGTCGGCGGTGGATGTGGCGACCGAGCATGAGGTTTTCGCGGGGCTGCGGCGGCACTTTGCCGGAAAAACCGTGCTGATCGTCTCCAATCGTATCAAGCTGCTGTCGATGACCGACCGCATCATCATTTTGGCCGATGGCACGATAGAATGCGAGGGGAGCCACGAGCGGCTGCTTGGGGAAAATTCCCTCTATCAATCGATGTTTGATAAACAGATGACGCAAAACGGCAGCAAGGAGACGCCGCTGCCATGATGGACTACGGCTACAGTGAAAAAGGGCAGCAGGGCTCGCTCAGCGATTTCCATCTCTGGCAAAGGATCTTTCGCTTTTCCACGCCGTACTGGCCCGGCCTGGTTTTTGCCGTGCTCATCTCCATCCTCATCACCTGGGCGACCCTGACCCTGCCCTATCTGGTGCAGACCGCCATCGATAATCACATCACCGCCTCGTCCCTGTCGACAGAGGAGAGGCTGGCCGGTCTCGGGGCAACAACGCTGCGCTACGGCCTGCTTATCGTCGGCATCTTCTTTGCCTCGTTTTGCCAGATTTTCGTCCTTGAATGGGTCGGCCAATCGGTGATGCACACCATCCGGCAGCATCTTTTCCGCCACCTCCTGCATCTCGATCTGCGTTTTTTTAACAACAACCCGATAGGCAGACTGGTTACCCGGTTGACCAACGACATCCAGAACATGAACGAGATGTTCACCTCGGTCATCGTCACCCTGTTCAACGACCTCTTGCGCCTGGTCGGGATACTCGCCCTCCTGTTCTGGATGAATCCCCGGCTGGCGGGCCTGATGGCCCTTTTTGTGCCGGCAGCTCTTTTTGTCACCATTCTCTTTGCCCGTCTGGCCCGGGAAAGATTCAGGGAAATACGCAGCCAGCTGGCCAAGCTGAACAGTTTTCTGTCGGAGATCATTTCCGGCATCGCCATCATTCAGCTTTTCGGCCGGCAGAAATCGAGCAGAGGGACCTTTGAACAGCTCAGTGAAGGCTTTCTGCACAAAACGCTGCGGCAGATCAGGCTTTTCGGTATCTTTATGCCGCTCACCGAATTCCTCAGTTCCGCCGCCGTGGCCATTATCCTCTGGTACGGCGGCGGTGAAGTACTGCAGCAACGGCTGACCCTGGGCGAACTGGTCGCCTTTATCTCCTATATGCGCCTCTTTTTTCAGCCGCTCCGGGAGCTGGCCCAGAAATATTCCGTTGTCCAGTCGGCGATGGCCTCCGCCGAACGTATTTTCCAGCTGCTCGACACGAAAAGCGAGATTGCCCAGCTGCCGCACCCCCAAAAGCTGGACAAGGTGGCCGGCCGACTCGAATTCAACCATCTTCGTTTCGGCTACAGCCCGGACAACCCTATCCTCCATGACCTTTGCCTCACCGTCTATCCTGGGCAGACCGTCGCCCTGGTCGGCACCACCGGCTCCGGCAAGACAACCCTGGTCAACCTGCTGCTGCGATTTTACGACCCGCAGGAGGGAGCGATCCGCATCGATGACCAGGATATCACCGGCCTGGATGTCCACCGCCTGCGCACCATCGTCGGCGTCATCCTGCAGGATGTCTTTATTCTGCAGGATACCCTTTTTGCCAATATCGTCATGGATACCGGCTGTTCCCGTGAGAAGATTCAGGCAATTCTCGACCAGACCGGCATGAACCGTTTTGTCGACAAGCTCCCGTCGGGGCTGGATACGGTTATCGGGGAAGGGGGACTGGAACTGTCCACCGGGGAAAAACAACTGCTCTCATTTGCCAGAGTGCTCTGCCGCAACCCGACCATTGTCGTCCTGGATGAAGCAACGGCGGCCATCGACACGGAATCGGAGAATATCCTCGAACAGGCCATAGCCGACAGCTTCAAGGGCAGGACGTCGCTGGTCATCGCCCACCGGCTGTCAACCATCAGGCGGGCGGACCATATCGTGGTCATGGCCCATGGCCGGATCGTCGAACAGGGCAGCCATGAGGAACTGCTGCGGCGGGGCGGACACTACGCCCATCTGGTGGCCATGGACCTGGAAAATGAGCATAATCCGGCAGCCATATCAGGGGGCTGCCCGTGACTAGGCCTTTTTTCTAGGAGACACCAAGATAGGCCTTCTGCACCTCCTCATTATCCCGGAGATTGGCGGCGGTATCGGTGACTGTAATCTCGCCTGTCTGCATGACATAGCCGCGATGGGCAATGGACAGGGCCATCAGGGCGTTCTGCTCAACCAGCAGGATGGTTGTCCCCCGGTTGTCATTGAGTTCCTTGATGATATCAAAGATCAACTCGACCAGAATCGGCGCAAGCCCCATCGACGGTTCATCGAGCATCAGCAGATGCGGATTCATCATCAGGCCGCGGGCGATGGCGAGCATCTGCTGTTCGCCGCCGGACAGGGTGCCGCCGAATTGATCGATGCGCTCCTTCAATCGTGGGAAAAGCGAAAAACCATATTCCATCCGCTCTTCCACCAGCCTACTGTCGGTAATGGTGAAAGCGCCCATCTCCAGGTTTTCCTTGACCGTCAGCGTGGGAAAGATGCCGCGCCCCTCCGGCACATGGACCATGCCCGAATGGACGATCTCATGCGGCTCCTTTTTCGAGATATCCTTCCCTTCAAAGATAATCGTGCCTTTTTTCGGATGCATCATGCCGGAAATGGTGCGCAGGGTGGTACTCTTGCCGGCGCCGTTCGAGCCGATCAGGGTGACGATCTCTCCTTCGTTGACGTCGACGGATATGCCCTTTAAGGCATGGATCTGGCCGTAGTAGCTATGGATATTTTCTATGTGCAGCAGACTCATCTCATTTTCTCCTCGTGCTGTCCGGCTACAGCTCCGCGGCCGAGGTAGGCCTCGATGACCCGGGTATTGGCGCGGATTTCCTGCGGCGTCCCCTCGGCAATTTTTTCTCCATAATCCATGACGCAGATATCTTCGGAAATATTCATGACGACGCGCATATCGTGTTCGATGAGTAAAATAGTTATGCCCATGTCCGCCTTAATATTGCGGAACAGGCGGATGATATCCTCCGTCTCCTGGGGATTCATCCCCGCAGCCGGCTCATCGAGTAGCAGCAAAAGGGGATCGGCGGCAAGCGCACGGGCGATCTCCAGCCTGCGCTGGGCGCCGTAGGGCAGGTTTTTCGCCAGTTCGTTTTCGACCCTCTTCAGGCCGACATATCGCATCAGCCGTACCGCCTTTTTTTCCGCGTCCGCTTCTTCTTTTTTAAAACCAGGTAAACGGAAAAGCGTCTGCAGGGGCGACTGTTTTAAATGGATATGCATGCCGACCAGAATGTTTTCAATGACCGACATATCCGGAAAGAGGCGAATATTCTGAAACGTTCGGGCAATTCCCCGCGCGGCGATCTGATCCGGCCGAAGACCGACAAGGGATTTCCCGTTGAAGGTGATGGTACCGCCATCGGGCTTATAGATGCCGGTCAGGGTATTGAAAAATGTCGTTTTCCCGGCTCCGTTCGGTCCGATTATCGAGACAATACGGCCTTTTTCGAGCGAGAAGGTGACGTCGCTGATGGCCTTCAGGCCACCAAACACCTTGGTGATATTGTTCATTTCCAGTAATGCCATGGTCACACCCTCCCCTTAATTGGTCTCTTCCGCATCGATTTCACGTTTGCGCCGGGTGGCGGGAATTAATCCGGCTGGACGAAAGATCATCATCAGGACGAGGATAAGGCCAAAAAGCATGCGCTGGTATTTTGCCGGATCAAGCTGGGGCGACAGGTCTTTCCAGGCAAAATTGATAATCGGCATCACCGCGTCGCTCTGGCGCAGCTCGTTGAGATAGAGGGAAAAGCCCTGCAGTACCTGGAGATTGAGAATGGTCACCGTCGCTGCGCCAAGGATGACCCCGGGAATACTGCCGGCGCCACCGAGAATAACCATGGTGAGCACCCCGATCGATTGCATGAACGAAAACGATTCCGGGCTGATAAAGGTCCTGCTCGCGGCGAGTAACACACCCATGACCCCGGCAAAGGACGCGCCGACGGCGAAGGCGGCAAGTTTCATCTTCACCAGGGGAATGCCCTGGGCAATGGCGGCGGTTTCATCTTCCCGGACCGCGGTCCAGGCGCGGCCGAGCTTCGAGTCGTCGAGACGGCGGGTGACAAAAATGATGACGATGATGACGATCAGGGCAAAAATATAAAACATCAGGTTATACATGTCCGCGGGCGTCACATCATGGCCGACCACGCCGCGGAACACGGAATTGAACCATTCGACCACGGGATCCGGCATGGAGGGGCGCTGGATGGGGGTGATGCCCTGGGGGCCATTGGTGAAATTGAGCGGTTTATCGAGGTTGTTGGCGAGCACCCTGATCACTTCGCCAAAGCCGAGGGTGACAATCGCCAGGTAATCGCCACGCAGCCGCAACACCGGCAGCCCCAGCAGGATACCCGTCAAACCGGCAATGACCACACCGACGAGCAGGAACATATAAAAGGCGTCCCCCGGCAGGAGAAATGGCAGGTCCGACGGCTGTGTGCCGGGAGCGAAATGCAGCACATAAAACTGCTGCGAGCCGAAAAAGGCCCAGAGATAGGCGCCGACGGCATAAAAGGCCACATAGCCCAGATCAAGCAGTCCGGCAAAACCGACGACGATATTGAGGCCAAGGGCCAGGGCCGCGAAGACACTGATCTGAAAGATAACCTCCAGATAGAAGATATTCCTGACGCCGACAATGGGAATGATGACCAGCGCGAGCATGGTTCCGGCAATCAGCTTGAAACGCACGCTGGTGGTGAAAAAATAGAGCGACATAAATGAGGTCATCAAAACCAGAAAAGCGAGATTCGATCGCGGCTGGGTATAGACCAGCAGGCTCCCGGCCAGGATATGGCCAATGACGATCAAGTACGGCCAGCGCCCCTGATTTACCCGGTTGAACAAATCTTTAAGGAACAACGAAATCATGCGACTCTCCTATGCTTTCTGAACGACGTTTTTGCCCATCAGACCCTGGGGCCGGAAGATGAGGACAAGTATAAGAATACTGAAAGCAAAAATATCCTTGTATTCAGACCCCGCCGCTCCCATGGTAAACACGCCCATATACGAGCCGGCAAAGGTCTCCAGCATGCCGAGAACAATCCCGCCAAGCACCGCGCCGGTCATATTGCCGATACCACCGAGAACGGCGGCAGTAAAGGCTTTCAAGCCTGGAAAAAACCCGACAAAGGGATCGATGCGGGTAAATTTCAAGGCATAGAGCACACCGGCGGCTCCCCCTAACAGACCACCGACCAGAAAGGTAAGAGAGATGATCCGATTCACATTGATACCCATCAGGCTGGCGGTCGGACGATCCTGGGCAACCGCCCGCATCGCCTTGCCGACCCTGGTGGCATTGACCAGATAATTCAGTCCGACCAGCATGAGCACGGCGGAGACGATAACGATGATCGACTTCACCGAAATGCCCAGGGTAAGGTTTGAGCTGCCCATGGCAATCTTACCGAAGATAATGCGACTGTCAAAATTACCAAAGGTCGGCATGATTCGGTTGAACTGCCCCGAAGTCAAACTTTCCACCAGACGAATAATATCCTGGAGAAGGAAGGAGACACCGATCGCCGAGATAAGCGGCACCAGGCGGGACATGCCGCGCAGCGGCCGATAGGCAACCCGTTCGACGGCGACGGCAAGACCACCGGCGGCGATCATCCCCAGAAGGATAGCGAGAATGAGATAGGCGTAGGCCATGCCCAGCGACGCACCGGCCAGAATACCCATGCCGTCCAGGGCAATGAGCAGCTCCACGCCGACAAAAGCGCCAACGGCAAAAATCTCGCTGTGGGCGAAATTTATGAATTCAAGAACCCCGTACACCATGGTATAGCCGAGGGCAATGGCGGCATAGACAAAGCCGATGGTCAGCCCGTCAATGATGACCTGGGGCAGATTGAGCATGGTATAGGTAAACAGACTGACATTGTATTTGTCCATCAGGCTCACGCCGACGGCGGTATCGTCCAAGGCGAGGGCGAGAGAAATAGCAATAGCCGACATGAACGCTGCGCTGCCCAGGGAAAAGGCCATCATCTGACCAACAGGCCGCACCAGTTCATATACATTTATGCGCTTTAGGAATCGTATCATGATTACTCCCTAACGTTAAAAATCTACCGGCCCTCTGCAGAGCAAAGGGCCGGGCCAAAAACTTAGGAAGTCTTACTGAGGAGGGGCAATTTCAAGGGTCTGAACAACCTTATTTTCACTCCATTTGGCAGGATCCTTTGATACCACCTGGATAACAAAATAAAGGGCCTTTTCGGGATCGCCAATTTTATTGAAGGTGAAGGTACCGGTGATACCTTTGAATTCCTTAAGGTCGCGAACTGCCTTGGCAACAGCCGCGCGGGTGGGAACCGCATTATTAGCGGCTTTTGCAGCGTCCTCTATGGCTTTCAGGCTGATAGCCATGGAGTCATAGGCCTGCGCGGCAAAAGGCTGCGGTGTTGCGTTGTATTTCGCCTCGAAATCCTTGATAAATTTTGCCGTTCCCGCATAGACGGAAGCAGGGCCGGAAACGGTAGAATAGAACGTTCCGCCGCCGGAAATCAAGGTGTCGCCGCCGATCTTCGCGGCATCGGAGGAATCAAAACCGTCATCGCTGAGGAAGATGCCTTCATATCCCCTCTCACGGGCCTGCTTGAACAGAACGGCAGCCTGGAAAGCCATACCACCAAAGTAGACCAGGTCCGGATTACCGGCAACAACCGGGGAAAGCAGCGCGTCAAAATTAGCCTTTTCTTCCGTTCCTTCAAAACCAAGCACCTTCATACCGTTTTCCGTGGCTTTTTGCTTAAAGAATTCGGCAATCCCCTGGCCATATGCGGTTTTGTCATGGACAACAAAAACACTTTTTACCCCCTTGGAGGCGGCAAAATCGGCACCGACCACGCCCTGGACATCATCACGTCCAACGATACGGTTCACTTCCAGATAGCCACGGGTGGTTACCTTGGGATTGGTGTTGGCCGGGGAAACATTGACCAGACCCGAGGTGTGGTACACCTCGGAAGAAGGGATCTGCACCCCTGAATTATAGTGTCCAACAACGGCGAGAATGGCCGGATCGGAAACGATACGCTTGGCATTGGCGACACCGGCATCCGGGTTGGCCTGATCGTCGAACGGGGCCAGCTCAATCTTGAGGCCCATATCCACCAGGGGTCCGCCCAACTGCTCGAGGGCCAGTTCCGCACCACGTTTGATGTCCACACCGATAACCGACTGGTCACCGGACAGGGGAGACTGGGTAGCAATTTTAATCGATTTGTCGGCGGCGCCGACTGAACCGCACAGAGCAAGCGATATGCTCGCTGCAACCATCATTGAAAAGACAGAAAACCTACGTGTTGACATACTTTTCTCCTCCCTAGTTAACATCATTTTTGTTTGGTTAACCATTGCAGTTCCGTGGTTATGACCCAGCACAACAACGGCAATCCGTTCAATGGCACCCTCTGTGTCCGTGCTCGTTCACGCAAACAACAAAAAAGAGGTCTGCTGATCGCCTTGACACTTGCAGCAAAACCAGACTTTCTTTTCATTTATCGAGATGTGGCCATTATTAGCTGATAAGGTGCGCCCACGCAACAAAATTAGCGGGTTTTGCCCCAGACGTATCATTTTTTCTGATATCCTACGAAAGAGTAATGCGGCAGGGCAGATTTTACAATTTTGTCATATGAAATAAAGGGAAAGGGTGGCGGCGGATTCGTCACTCCGGATAAGGCCCGGAATGAAACCGGCCGGCCCTCCCCTAATTACGCAGGGTCGCTTTCAACCGGGCCGGCTGCAGGAGAAGGTCAAAGGCATCGAGGAGATCCGTACAGACAATATCCGCCTGGAGGATCGCGGCAAGGCTTGCCCCCTCTGCCTGGACCAGCGCAATACCCAAAGCCGCGCTTTTCAACATCAGACCATCATTGCGACCGTTGCCGATTGCCGCCACTGTGTCGGCGCCAAGGCTGCGGACAAAGGCATCCTTGAGACTGTCCTGTTCTTTGGAGCCGATAATGTGCAATGCACAGGGCAAACCGAGCAGTTTCTCCGCCACCGTGCCATGGGTATCGGCGGTAATGACATGCAGGGCCAGATGGTTCGCCAGCTCGGCCATTTTCTCCGCCACCCCGTCGAGCAACTCCCCGTCCAGCGCCAGGGTGCCGTTATAGTCGAGCACCAGATGCATCAGTCGCAGCGTCGCCGCCCCAGGTATATCCACCTCTATCATCGTCCACCCCCCGTGTGTTTTTTGTTCTTGTGCAACTGTTGACAAAGCCCCAGCAGACTGCCTTCCCGTCGACTTGCCTCGTAAAAAACCGGATGACAAAACGGCTAAGGAAAAAGCTTCCTCGGCCAGGCGTAAGGATTTTCACGAAGCCATCCGCATTTTCCTTGCTTTTCTGGGGTAATACAAGCACGTTATGGTGAGATTCGCAAAAGGAAAGTCACTTTCTGACCCGAGAATTCTCTTATCACACGCATCATGCAACCACAGAACGAAGTCAGCGACGAGGAATTAAAGAAAGTCATTGCCGATTTTCTTGCTCAGGGCCATGTGGAAAATATCGTCGCCATGTTCCGCCGGGAACCGAAATATTACGCCTGGACCGGAGAGATCCTCCACGACGAACGGTTCAGCGTGCGCCTTGGCGTCAGCGTCCTTTTTGAGGAACTGCGGGCAATCCAACCCGACAGAGTAGCACTCGCCCTCCCCTCCCTCGCCGGACTGCTCCAGGCCGAAGAACCTCTGTGGCGGGGCGAAGCGGTGTCCATCCTCGGCATCATCGGCACGGCAGAGGCCCTTGCGCAGATCCGTCTCCTGCGCGATGATCCGAGTGCGCAGGTGCGGGAAATGGTCGAACTGGTACTGGAAGAATCGTCATGAAAAAGAAGAAGATCGCAGATCTTTCACCCACAGAATCGACGAAATCGACGAAATCAACGCAGCGCATCCCCTGGTGGGTGAATGTCCTTCTGGCCACAGGCAGTTACTACACCTTAAAGTATGTCGTGCCGGAAATCAATCTGGCACACCCCACCTGGCAAAAACTGGCCCAGGCGGCACCGACCTTTGCCCCGCTGACGACCATTCCTTTCTTGCTGCTGGCGGCCAAACAGCTCTATGATGTGGATCTTGGTGATGGGCGTGACAAGACCCAGGACGACCGCCCGAACTCAAAACCGAGCGAATAGCCCCCTGCAACACCTGCCACTTGTTTAACCAACAGTTTCTGCCAGGTGCCGAGGGGGCTGGCCAAGGTGAATACTATCAGCCTCTCTGCAGTAGCAATTTTACTTTTTTTATTTCGAGAATCTGTTACCTTCTCCGCAGGCCAATGTATTCGAGTGCCGCCACAGCACATTTTTCAAAACATAAACACTACCTGATGAGAGCAATGAGGAATCGCCTAAAGCAACTTTTAGAAAAACCTTGGCTGCCCTATGTAGCCCCATTTGCTCTCTTTTTATTATTAACCGAGCCGGCGCGGTTTTTGCCTGCTTTTATTCCTTTTTTTTATACCGCCAAAACAATCACTGTCGGTGCTCTGCTCTGGTTCTGGCGGCATAAGTTTGCGGCGGATCTTTCATCTTCTCTTTCTTTTCGTGAGGTCGTGACCGCTTTTCTTTGTGGCCTGCTGGTACTGATTATCTGGATTATGCCGAAGGGATATCTCTTTGAGGTCGGCCAGAGCGCAGGTTTTGATCCTTATTCAATGGGCTCGTCTCAATCGGCAGCAATAGCACTGATCTGCGTGCGTTTAATTGGTTCGTCTCTGGTTGTGCCGGTAATGGAGGAACTGTTCTGGCGCTCCTTTTTGATGCGTTACCTGATCAATCCCGATTTTCGTCCCGTACCCCTCGGTGCTTTTACCTGGTTTTCTTTTATCGGTGTAGCCGTTTTATTTGGTCTTGAGCACCATCAGGTGGGAGCGGGAATCATCGCCGGGCTGCTTTATGGTTTCCTGCTTGTCCGTCAAAAAAACCTCAAGGGTGTTATCCTGGCACATGCCGTAACTAATTTCGGACTGGGAATCTATGTTGTGGCAACCGGAAACTGGATGTTCTGGTGAGACCATGGAAAATATTTCAATATCCAGCCCACAAGACCTTCCCATTGAAATTCATCAACTTGCCTGACGGCGACTCTCGTCCTTTGCTTTTAAATCCCTCCCAATCGATGCATACGGCCGCCAAATGAAGTTTGGCAGCTTCTTTCCAGGAACGAATATTTCCACAATGGCCCACAAATAAATCAAGGCAACCAGCTTAAGATAGTTAAGTAATTAACTTTCATTTTTGAAGATAATTCGTTATATTGCTGCTTTACTTTTTATTATAATCCTGATGGCGTCGTCAAAACTTCTTTTACGAGCTTATCACTCTTAACGATTTCCTCTCAATTACCCCATGCTTGACGCAACTGACAAAAAGCTCCTCACCCTCCTGCAGGAAAACGGCCGTATCACCAACGCCAAACTGGCCCAGGAGGTGGGATTATCGCCGCCCGCCGTGCTGGAGCGGGTCCGGCGACTGGAATCATCCGGCATTATAGAAAAATATGTGGCCATACTGGATCGAAAGCAGGCGGGATTCAGCATCCAGACCATCGTCATGGTCTGCCTGAGCCACCATCAGATTTCTTCACTGCAGAACGTCAAGGAACGACTGACGCAGATGGATGAAGTACTTGAATGCCATCAACTGACCGGGGAGGTTGATTTTCTCCTCAAGGTGGCGGTCAAAGACATGAGCAGCTACACGGATTTCGTCAACAATAAGCTCTCGGGAATTCCCGGCATCCAAAATGTGAAGACCTCCTTTATCCTCGAAACACTAAAAAACAGTACCGCATTAAAACTGATTCCCGACAAATGACCGCTTCTTCCCGGTAAAATATCTCATTTGGGCCGAATCGAGAGATGATAAAATTGCCATAACAGGGTATATGGGAGAAACTTTGCATTTCCTCATTTCGATTACTTTTGATCAACGCATTTGATCGACCAATTTGACCAGAGACCAGAATACCATGAAAAACCAGGACGAGCTTATTACCCAGGCCACGGCAATCATCACAATGGGAGAAAAAGTTCTCGCCACGGAAACCAGTGACAGCCAGTCAAAATCCCTTGTCAACGAAGTAAAATTCCACGACTTCAGAATTACCGCTCTCTCGTATCTTGGCCGCGTCTTCGGCGAGATCAGTACCTATTACGAAAGCTTTAGAACCGAAGTCACCCACCACACGGCAAGCCGAAGCCGCAGAGGGATCGGCATCCTGACGGCGGCCAAAAGAGAACTGCAGGGCGACTGGCTGGAAACAACCAGCGGGGCGATTGCCCGCGATATCTTAATCGATATGCTTCGCCTGGCGAGGATACAGTTCGACCAGGGCAACCATTATGCCGCGGCCGTTATCGCCGGGGCCATCCTGGAAAAACAGCTGCGCAACCTGTGTCTGGCCCGAGGCGTCGCCATCCACAATGAGATCCAGGGCAAAGCCGTTGCCAAGAAAGGCCTGCAGCTGACCGGAGAGGCATATAAAAAGAAACTGTACGACAGGCAGGACAACAAGGCGGTCATCAGCTGGCTGGAACTCTGCGATGCGGCGGCGAAAGGGACGGCTGAGGCGATTGACAGTGGCCAGGTTAAGAATATGCTTAATGAGATGCAGGCTTTTTTGACGAAGATCAAGTATTGATAGAGATTTCATTATGCATCCAGCCCCCCTGCTTCGACCAGATACCCTGCTGTATATCTATTATGTCGGGGGAATCGTCCCCGCCCTGCAGACGGATGCGGCGGAGAATTTTATCGGCAACTGGGTGGAAGACGACTTCAGCTTCCTCTTTTTTACCCAACCGGCACGGGAAAAGGTGCTGGACATCCTGGCCGATTACCCGCAGCTGAAGCTGCTCGACGAGTATGAAATGACCTACGCCGACTGGCAGGGCGGCAACATCGAACCGGTGCGTATCGGGCGATTTCTCCTCAACCCGACCTGGATCAAGGCGTCTCCCGGCGAAAACGATGTGGCCATCACCCTCGCCCCGGGCGTGGTGTTCGGCAACGGCGCCCACCCGACCACCCAGGCCTGCCTCGAGGCCATTGATATCGCCTGTGCCGGGAACAAGGTCAAAACCATGCTCGATCTTGGTTCAGGCACCGGAATCCTCGCACTGGCCGCCGCCAAACTCGGCTGCGAAAAGATCGTCGCCGTCGACTACAATTATCTGGCCGCGCAAACCGCCCGGGTGAATGTGTCACTGAATAATCTCGACGCGCAGATTCTGGTAGTCAACGGCCGGGCGGAAGAGCACACCTCTGTCGCCACCGACCTGCTGGTGGCCAATATCCACTACGATGTGATGAAGGACCTGGTGCGCACCGAGGGCTTTCTCCAGCAAAAATGGTTTATTCTCTCCGGTCTGTTGCGCAGCGAAGCAGAAAAAATCGTCGACTTTCTGCATACCCAGCCGGTTCTTATCCTGAAACGCTGGAATCAGGATGATATCTGGCACACCATTCTCGGCATAACAGAGCCCTCGGCGGCAGAGTAAAGCAAATACCCTACAGCTTCTCCAGCGCGGCGATCCGCTCGTCAATGGGTGGATGGCTTCGAAACAGTGAGGCCATGCCGCCTTGCTTGGGACGGATACCAAACGCCGCCACCTGATCGGGCAGATGCGATGGTTCATGGTGGGCCTGCAGGCGGCGCAGGGCACTGACCATCTTGTCCTTGCCGGTCAGATAGGCCGCGCCTTTATCGGCGGTAAATTCTCTTTTCCGTGAAAACCACATGACGATGATCGAGGCAAACAGTCCAAGGATGAGCTCAAGGACGATGGTCACCGCCATATAGCCAAAAAAACCCAGGCCCCCGCCTTCCTCATCACTGCTGAAGAAGTTGTTGATAACATTGGCCGCCATGCGCGACAAAAAGATGACAAAGGTGTTCAACACCCCCTGGATAAGGGAGAGCGTCACCATATCGCCACAGGCCACATGGGTTATTTCATGGGCGAGCACCGCCTCGACCTCGTCTCTGGCCATATTCTGCAGCAGCCCGGTGGAAACGGCCACCAGGGCGGAATTTTTCTTCATGCCCGTGGCAAAGGCGTTCATATCCGGAGAGTTGTAAATCGCCACCTCCGGCATACCTATTTCCGCCTTTTCGGCCATGCGCTTGACCGTATCGTAGAGCCACTGTTCCGTCGGGTTACTCGGAATTTCGATGACCTTTGCCCCGGTCGATTTCTTGGCGATCCATTTAGACATGGCCAGCGAGATAAGCGAACCGCCCATGCCAAACAGCGCCGCCATGAACAGCAGCCCGGAAGTAGACCTCGAGTCGATGCCGAAAACGGTCATGACAATACCCAGCAAGATAAGTATCGCCATGTTGGTCGCTAAAAAGAGAATAATTCGTAACACGTCATTCCTCCAAGATTTTTGTTATCCATATGCCCTGCCGGTGTGAGAGAACGATCACCGCCGTGCAGAACCTTTTTTTCAAATCAGGAGTAATGATAAACATCCTTTTTTCCGTCACAAGAAAAACCGGCAGTAGGCTGGTTAAAATTTTTCCAGCACTTTCTTCACCGCATTGCCATTCACCGCACTGCCGAAATGGTGCATGATCGGTTTCATCGCCTGCATCCTGCTGGCAAAGGCAGAGAAATCGATATTCTCTTCGACCCAGGCAAAAATCTCCTTTTCACTGGCCTGCTTCGGCAGATATTCTTCCATAATCGTCAGAAAAGAAGAACTTTCCTGCTTTTGCGCAGCGAGGAGTTCCCGTTCCGACTTTATCAGCTTTTTGACAATGGCAATGACCTGTTCGTCATTTAAGACCTTTTCCGGCTGGCGGGCAAATTCGCCCATGAGAATACGGATGGCCCCGGTCCGTTCGGTGTCTCTCGCCTTCATGGCAGCTGTCAATTCTTCTCGCAAGGATTCCTGCAGAGTCATATTTTTCTCCTGAAAAAAATGGTGTTATATTATAAGAGGGAAGAACGCCTTACGATACCACCTTCGTTCGCTAAAAAAAACCTCATTCCCCCCATCGCCCATGATAACGGTCACCGCAGCAATAATAGAAAAAGACGGCCTCATCCTGGCGGCAAGGCGAAGGCCCGGCAGCCATCTGGCCGGGTACTGGGAGTTTCCCGGCGGCAAACTCGAAGCGGGGGAAACGGAGAAAGAATGCCTCGCCCGCGAACTGCGCGAAGAGTTTGACATCCACTGCCGCGTCGGCGATTTCCTGGCTGAATCGATATACGATGACGGCCTGAAGGTTATCAGGCTGCTCGGCTATCGCGTCCGGCATCTGGGCGGCAGCTTCCACTGCCGCGATCATGACCGGATAGTCTGGCTGCCGGTCGACAGGCTGCGGACGCTCACCTGGGCTCCGGCGGATATTGTCCTGGTGGAGGCAATACAGGCTGAAAATCAAATCGAGGCGACCCTTACCTACTATCGCGACAATGCCGAAACGTATATCCGGGAGACCATTGATCTTGCCGGGCATCAGCCGATGCGCCGGCGTTTTCTCGAGCTGCTCGCGCCGGACAGCCTGCTCCTCGACCTCGGCTGCGGCTCGGGGCGCGACAGCCGGTATTTTCTCGACCATGGACACCGGGTGACAGCCGTTGATGCGGTTGCGGCCATTGCCGAATGCGCCGCGACCTGTCTCGGCCAACCGGTGCGGGTGCAAAAAGCCGAGGACCTCGACGAAACGGCCATCTACGACGGCGTCTGGGCCTGCGCCGGTCTGCTGCATATCCCCAGATCGCGCATCGAGGCGACCTTTGCCCGTATCATACGGGCATTGCGGCCACGGGGAATATGGTATATGTCCTTTAAAAAAGGCGAGTCCGCCGGCCAGGACGCCAAAGGCCGGTATTTCAACAACTACACCATCCCGATGATGCAGCAGCTGCTCGGCCACTTCCCCCAGCTGCACATCCTCGAGATCAGCGAGTCTTCCGCCCCGCTGCGCGGGGAGAAACAGCAGTGGCTGAATATCCTGGTCGTCAAGAAGGAGGAGTGAACCGCCACGACTTTCTCATGCTCTGCACAAAGCCGGCCACAGCCCGATGAAACTCCGTTGCATGGAGGTCCCGGGCGGCGGCCGCCTGCGTTGCCGCGGCCTCGATATCCCCGGCTGCCAGCCGCTTTACCGCCAGCCGGGAACAGATATCCGCCGCCGATTCGATGGCATGCAAGAGGCTCAGATCGGTTTCACAGCGCGGGCAGATGGTCCGCCCTTTCAGCCGGGCCCGGCATTGGGGGCAACGCTCCATCGGTTACGATTCCATATAGAAAATGATCTCGGAGAGCTCGTCCATGGACTTTTCGAGGAGGTCCGTTGCCTCACCGGCCAAGGCCTGATCAATGGTTTCAATGAGCTCGATCATATCTTCCCGGTCGTCTTCCCCCGCCTTGTCGAGAAGAGTCCTGGTCTTTTCGATCAAGGCTTCGGCCTGCACCTTGCGGCTGTTGGTCACCGTCTTCATACCGGGGACGGTACCTTCCGGCAGCGGACCGGCGGCACCGGCTGAATCACCGAACAGCCGACCGATCTTCTCCCGTGCCTGCTGCAGCGCATGCGCGGTCGTATCGGCCAGGACATTGTCGATGGTAATGGATTTTTCCAGGCCGGTGGCTTTTTCCTTTGCGCTCACCTGAAGGATGCCGTTTGAATCAAGGGCGAATGTCGCGATAATTTCACTGCCCTGACGGCACTTCGCCAGTCCCTCGACGCGAAAACGGCCCACCTCGAGGTTGTCCAGGGCATTCTCCGCCTCGCCCTGATAGACCCTGATGTCGACCTCCTCCTGATAATCGACCGAGGTGTAGAAAACCTCGCTCCTGGTCACCGGCACCGGACTGTTTTTTTTGATAATCGGCACAAATTTATTCAAGGAAAAACTGCCATCCACTTCACCGATGGCACTGATGCCGAAGGTATAGGGGGTAATGTCGACCAATACCGCATGCACCTCCTCGCCGGCGATCATCGCCGCCTGCAGGGCGGCACCGCCCGCCACGCACAGATCGGGGTCAACCTCAAAGCGCGGCGGCATGCCGAATTCCAGCTCCAGCCGTTCCTGTACCAGCGGTGTGCGGGTCGAGCCGCCGACCATGAGTATCTCGTCGATCATCGAGGCGGCAAGTCCGGCATCGTGCAGCACCAGATGGACGGCGTCCAGGGTCTCGTCGAGCAGAGGCGTGATCATCTGCTCATACTGCCGGCGGGACAACTCGGCCCGAAAGTGATACGGCGCCCCGTCGCGGTCCAGGAGATATTCCTCTTCGATCAGGGCAAAGGGCTGGGTCGAAAGCTGCTTTTTGGCGTTTTCCGCCGCCCGCCGGATTCTCGCCTGGGCCTGCCGGGGAATGTCGCGCACCCCCTCTTCCTGCAACTGGTCGAGGAGATGTTGTTCAATCAACGCATCGAAGTCGTCGCCGCCCAGTTTATTGTTGCCGTGGCTGGCGATCACCTCGATGACATCGTCCTGCAGCTCGACCACGGAGACATCGAAGGTCCCGCCGCCAAGGTCGTAGACGAGGACCTTCTTCGCCTCTTTATGGCCGCTTTCATAGACCAGGGTTGCCGCGGTCGGCTCGTTGATTATTTTCACCACCTCCAGACCGGCCATCTCTCCGGCCTGCCGGGTAGCCTGCCGCTGGGCGTCGGAAAAAAAGGCCGGAACGGTGATAACCGCCTTGGCCACCGAATAGCCGAGTGAGGTCTCGGCAATATTTTTCAAATGGCGCAGGATCATCGCCGATATTTCCTGGGGCAGATAGGACTTGTCGCCAAGAGCCACCGGGCTTGTCTGCCCCATCAGTCGTTTGATCGATTTGATCGTCCGTTCGGGATACAGGACAAACTGGTTCATCGCCGGTCCCCCGACGAGCAGGTTATTGTTGTCATCCAGGCCGACATAGGATGGCAGCAGCTTGCCGTCGGGGCCTTCGATAATTGTTACCGTGCCGTTTTCGTACAAGGCCACTTCCGAGTTGGTCGTTCCCAGATCAATGCCGAGAATTTTCTCCATCATAACCATTAAACCTCTCTTTTATTGACAATCACCTCGGCCGGGCGAAGGCTTGCGCCGTCCTGCCGAAATCCTTTTCGACTTTCGTGGAGCACCACGCCATGGCCCTGCTCCGGGTTCGATTCACTGCCCACCGCCTGCATGCAGTGCGGATCAAACGGTTCACCGACGGTCTCTATCGCCGACACACCGCACTGGCGCAACAGCTCAAGCAGGCGATGAAGAATCATCCGTTGCCCCTCGTTATGCACCTGCAGCCACTTCCGGCTTTGCTGCCGCCCCGGCAATAAGCGGTCAAGCAGGGAGGGTGCGGGGAGTTGTCCGGCCAGACTGGCGCTCAAACGATCGTACAGATCAAGCAGGCCGAGAATAATCGGCTTCTGGACGGCACGGGCCAGTTCACGATCCTGTTGCCGAATATGCTCGAACATCCTGTTCACTTCCGCCTGGGCATCATCGAGGGAGGTAAAGACCTGGCGAAAATCATCGAGGGCCCCCTTCAACTGGCGAGATTCAATGCGCACTTCATTTTTCAGACCAGCCATTTCATTAAACAGGGTCATTCGGTCGACGAAATCCTCCTCCGGCCCGGGCACAAACTCCGTTTCCAGGTAGCTGCGAAACCGGGCGACCAGCTCTTCTTTCTGTTGTTCATCCATGCATATGTCCCATCAAATTCTTGTGGTGGCGCAGAACCGCTGCAGATTAAGGCGGAGCTGCTGCTGAAACGCCTCCCGGCCGGGCCGTTCTTTTTTGGCCACCGGCGCGAGCAGCAAGGCGGCGATATCCGCCGGTTCGGGGACGACGCAGTGAAACAGTCGATAGGACAGCCGGTCTTCCTCCGTTTTGATCCGTTCGTAGGCCTGCTGGATACGCTGAAAATCTTCCGGACACCGTTCCGGCGGATAGCGTCGGACCATGCCGAGGTAGGCCTTCTTTATCCGCGCATCATCGGCGGTTGCCGCCACTTCAAGAACATCGTAGGGATTTTTCATTCTATATCATCAAAATCATCAAAAAGGTTAAGTTGCCGACCACCCACCGGCTTTGCTTTTGCTTTTACCTCGGGTTCTTGGTCTCTTTTGGCCTTTTCCGGTATCCTGAACGGGCCGTCGTCAAAATAATCAAACCTATCATGTTCGCGGCCGCTGCGATACACTCTCAATCGCCTGTCGGCCTCGAGCAACTCGTCGATACGATCCACCAGGGCAAAACAATTCTTTCGCTCAAGCTGGTCGAGCACCTCAACGGCCAGATCAACCATGTCATCAGCGATGATTCTGTTCTTGTGCTCGTACCTGCCAAGCAGATACCAGGCGATGACTTCCGGATCATCGGTAAATTTCTTATGCAATTGCGCCGAACATTTGGCCATAGCGGTGGGCAGCCCGGCACGATCCAGGGCCTTGCAGATCGACACCCCCTCATCCCGGCTCCATTCCAGCCGTGCCGCGCGGGAAAAATATTTTTTCAGCAGCTGACAGATCTCTTTCAGCGCCGGCCATTGCTCCCCGTCAAAGCTCAACAGCCAGCCCATCAGCCGAAGAAACTCGTTCCGATCGACATCCGCCGCCGAGGCCCGAAGCAGTTCCCGGTCAAAATCTTTGCGCCGGCCCGGCGGCAGGCGATAGAGGCGGGCCTCCAATGCCGTGAGCAGGTGGCCAAAAAAGAGCGAGCCGTTTTCTTGCCGTCCCGCCTCGATCAGCGCCAGCCCCTCCTCCTTATTCTGCACGAGCTGCAGCATGCCGAGGCAAATATGATGGCGACCGCGCAGGCGGACCGCTTTGACCCGGGTATCGGCAGCCAGCAGCTCTTGTTCCGCAAGCAGCCATTTTTTCTGACTTGCCAGCTTGCGGCCATGTGCCAGACGGGCCTCCACCAGGAAATCAAGGGCGCTGGTGTTGATGGGATCGATGGCCAGAACGCGCCGGGCCAGACCGGACGCCTTTTTGTAAGCGCCCTTTTGGCCGCAGGCCTTCATGGCGGCGGTGAGAATGGTGACGTTTTCCGGCAGCTTCTTCACCGCATCGTTTATAATGGTGTATTGCTGCGACCAGGAGAGATGGCGCCCGGCGAATTCCGCCGCCCCGAGCCATGTCGGCACATGAGAGGGATCATATTTCAAACTGTCCAGCATGGTCTCAAGAATATCTTCCATATCATAGACGTCGTACCTTTCCAGGGGCATGAGCCGTGCCTGGTGACGCATGACCAGGGCAATTTCCTTGTGCCGGGCCGGATCCTTCTCATCTACCGTGTCCAGATACTCGTCCCAGGACAATACCGCAAAACCAAAGGCTCCGTCTTTTTCCGCAGCCAGTGCACTGATACGATAGGTCTCCGGCGCGTCGAAGTCCGCACTCTGCTCGAGGACATCGACTGCCTGAGCATGACAGAAGGGAAGTATATTTTTCATTATTTCGATGCGTTGCTGGCGGGTAAAACAATGGCCATATTGGCGGACAAGACGATAGAGGCTGGTCGCCTTACCATCGGTCTGGGATAATTCAAGCAAAAGCTGTAACTGCGGCAGGCTCAGGCCAAACTGCTCGCGCAGCAGCGGGTGGTCCTGTTTCGGCGCGGCGGCGAGGGTGTGCAGAAAGGTTTCCGGCGGCGTATCGGCGGCAAGATAGCCGGCGGCATATGGAAAATACGGCGAGTCACTTTTGATCTTGCGCAGGAACGTTTCACCTTTCTCCCTCTCCAGGCCCAGTTGCAGCAGGCCGGTCAGCAGCGTGCGCAGGTCACGATAGGGCGAGCGAAGAGGAAGCTGTTTCAAGGCTTCTTGCGTCTCGTTGTCCCGGCCGGCGAAAAACATCTCGAGAGCGGTGAGTGCCGCGCCATAGTGCTGCGCAATCGGTGAATCGTCGGCGAAATCTTCCGGCCGCAGCCCCTCGACCCCGGCGACGAGCAGGGCGCCAAACAGCGCCTCGAGGCGAAGCAGCCGGTCAGGTTCCACTGTCCGGCAACGCTGGGTGTAGAACCGGGCGGCTTCGGCAAACCTGCCGGCCTGCAGCAGCAGGGAAAGCTGGAGAGCGTCAATCTGGGCATCGGGACAGAGACCGATCATGGTGTCAAGCATGACCATGGCCTCCTTGATCATCGATTTGGCCGCCAGGGCCTCTATTCTGCCGACGTAGGCCTGGGCCAGCGCCTCGAGCACCTGGGGATTTCCACCTTGCTTGAGGAGCTGTTTGAAACAGAGGAGCGCATCCTGGAATTTTTCTTCGCGAAGAAAAGCCTTGCCTTTTTCCTGCAGCTCGTCCGAAGACAGGGTGGCCAGCGAGGCGACATTATGCCTGCGGCCTCGGACATTTTTCTTTTTCTTGGCCATGAATATTTCTCTGCTGTGGGATTTTTTTCGTACTGGACAGAGAAACAAAGTAGAGCGAATTGCCGATACACGCAAGTACTTCTTTCGTCTTTTTTAATCAGGCGAGCGGGATGCAATTTTAATGGATATTTTTTGTGATGTTTTCTACTATGGCCTGTGCACGCTGACCGCTCTCCATACCCCCAGCAACAAGCAACCAACAAGGAATAAACAATGCCTCTTCTCCCCGCCATTGAACTGGAAACAAAAGCCCACCCGGACAGCACGGTTATCTGGCTGCACGGCCTTGGGGCGGACGGCAGCGATTTCGCCCCCATCGTCCCCGAGCTGCACCTGCCGGCCGGGCTGGCGGTTCGGTTTATTTTCCCCCATGCCCCGGCCATGCCGGTGACGATTAACGGCGGCTTCGTCATGCCCGCCTGGTACGACATTGTCGATATGACGATAGAGAGAAAGGTCGACATTGCCGGCTTGATGGCCTCCGCCGAGCAGATCAACGCCTTCGTCAGCCGGGAACTCGAGCGGGGCATCGACAGCAAAAGGATTGTCATCGCCGGGTTTTCCCAGGGAGGCGCGGTCGCCTACCAGGTGGCCCTCAGCCACCCGAAACCCCTCGGCGGGCTGCTGGCCATGTCCACCTACTTTGCCACCGCCGGGATCATTGCCTACAGTGCGGCAAATCTGGCCATCCCCATCAAAATCCAGCACGGCACGGATGATCCGGTCGTGCCCGAACAGCTCGGCCGCAAGGCCACCACGCAGCTTGCCGCAAAAGGTTACAGCGTCAGCTATGAGAATTATCCGATGGAACACGCCGTCTGCCCACAGCAGATCGGCGATATTTCCCGGTGGCTGCAATTGCAATTTAGCCTGGGCGTGTAATTACACATTGGAGGTCCCATGGATTCACTAGCCTTTATCGCGGAACAGAGAATTGCCGAGGCCATGCGGGAAAGGGATCTGAACTCGCCGAAGTGGAAAAACAAGCCCCTGCCGCTTGAAGACGATCGCTTTGTGCCCGATGACCTGAAAATGGCCTACAAGATCCTGAAAAACAGCGGCTACCTGCCACCGGAAGTAGAAGAGCGCAAAGAGATTAAAAAACTGGAGGACCTGATCTGCAGAACCGACGATGAACACGAACGCCTGAAGCAGATGAAAAAGCTCAATGTGCTGCTGATGAAAGTTGATGCCCGGCGCCCCTTCTCCTCGAATATCTCCAGCCAGCACGACTATTACCGCAAGGTGGTGGAAAAAATCACCCTGCGCTCCAAGGCGAAGTAATTTAAATTTCGCCCCTGGTGTCCAAAGTGGCCTTCAATAAAAAGATACCCACCGGGATATACGAGGCGAGGGCCAGGGCGGCAACATACGGAAAAGTGACCTTGGTTTCCGGGGAATAGATGAGCAGGTAGGCGACCAGCAGCGGCATCTTGTCAAGCTGGAAAAAGGTAAAAAAGCCGAGGACAAAGCGCCGCATCAGATCGGGATGACGCTCCGATGCGCCCCTGGAGGCACGGTACAACAGAGAGCAGGAAACGGACACGCCGACGAGAAACAGGCCGGTGCCGAGCAGCACCTCCATGGTCAGGGCAGAGGGATCGGCGGACAGTTTTTTCGCTTCGGAGGGAAACCAGTAGACGGATGACAGAAAGAGGCTGACAAAATAGCTGCCGATACCGCCGAGCAGATACTTAAAATGGATGGCTGAAACCTGCTCTTCCCGCACCGGTTTTACTTTTACCAGAAAAAGGGCAACGGTCATGCCACTGAGAAGCAGGCCCAGAACAAAATAGGGCCAGGCGGGCACCTTGTCGTACACCGGGAAAAAAATCCGCTCGGCATCAATGGGCAGGACAAACAGCACGCCGAAAAAAAACGAACAAAACGCGCCAAAGCCAAGCAGCAATCCCGTCATCATCCGGCCAAGACCGGTCAGATAACTCAGCCCGGCAACGAAAGAGGCAAAGCCCGCAATAAGAATTCGTACTACCATCTGTTGCTCTTCTCCTCATTGGTATTCATTTAATCTGGGGACATAATAAAATTAACGATGCACGACGGTTATTTAATCGAAGGAAATAATACGTCAATTTTATTATGTTCCCTTTTTAACCAATAACTATTATCGAAGAATCTGGCAACCTGGTTATTTTATCATATTAATTTGCCGCCACAATGTGTCATGCTTAGTCTTCATTAATCGGGGCATCACAACACCAAACAAAATTAACCCGGACAAACCCATGAGTACCCAACTTCCCAACCAACTCACCAACCCGATCGTTTTCGACAACCGCTTCGTCGAAGAGCTGCCGTCCGACCCGCAAGCCGACAATTATTGTCGCCAGGTGAAGGGCGCCTGCTATTCACGGGTGCAGCCAACAAAAGTATCCAAGCCGCAGCTGGTCGCCTACAGCCGTGAAACGGCCGACCTGCTCGACCTGTCCGAGGAGTTTTGCCGCTCGTTCCTTTTTACCGAGATCTTTGCCGGCAACAATCTCCTGCCCGGCATGGATCCTTTTGCCATGTGCTATGGCGGACATCAATTCGGCAACTGGGCCGGACAGCTCGGCGACGGCCGGGCGATCAATCTCGGCGAGATCCTCAATAAAGACAACAGGCGGTGGATGCTGCAGCTGAAAGGGGCCGGACCAACGCCCTATTCCCGGCAAGCCGACGGCCTGGCGGTGCTGCGTTCGTCGATCAGGGAATTTCTCTGCAGCGAGGCCATGCACCACCTGGGCATCCCGAAAACCCGGGCGCTGAGTATTGTTACCACCGGGGAACTGGTCACCCGGGACATGTTTTACGACGGCCACCCGAAGGACGAACCGGGCGCCGTCGTCTGCCGGGTGGCGCCATCGTTTCTCAGGTTCGGCAATTACGAAATCCTCACCGCCCGGGGCGAAACCGCGCTGCTGCAAAGGCTGGTCGACTACACCATCCGCACCGACTTCCCCCATCTGGGCGAGCCATCGGTTCCGGTCTATATCGCATGGTTCAGCGAGATATGCCGTACCACCGCGGCGATGATCCTTCACTGGATGCGGGTGGGTTTTGTGCACGGGGTGATGAATACCGATAATATGTCCATCCTCGGCCTGACCATCGATTACGGGCCCTACGGCTGGCTCGAGGGTTATGAAACACAGTGGACGCCAAACACCACCGATGCCCATCGCCGCCGCTACTGCTTCAGCAACCAGCCACATATCGGCCAGTGGAACCTTCTGCAGCTGGCCAACGCCATCTACCCGCTGGTGCGGCAAATTGAACCGCTGCAGGAAGCTCTCAGCTCCTACAATTCGCTGTTTCTCAGCGGATGGAACGACATGATGGCGGCAAAACTTGGCTTGAAGAGTTTTGAAGCGGCAACCGACGATGCACTTATCGGCGAACTGGTGGAAATCCTCCAGCTCGTAGAAACGGATATGACCATTTTCTTCAGAAATCTGGCGACCATCTCCGCCGATACCACACCGCACAAGCCGGAAGAACTGTCGGCAGCCCTTTGCCAGGCAAACTACACCCCGCAAGAGATATCCGATGACTACCGCCATCGGCTCAGCGACTGGCTGCTAGCCCTGCCCTTTGCCCATAAATAACACTGGACAGCTATTTTCACGTCGTTGATACTGTCGGCATGGAAACGCAAAATCAAATCAAACGAACACTCGAGCAGCCTGAGGTGATTGAGTACATCTGCAACATACTCGATAATAATGACACCATCAGCCGGACACAACTGGCGGATAATCTTTGTGGGCATTATAACTTTTTTGATCCACTCTGGAACAAGCAAAGCGCTGGATGCATAAAAGCATTGCGCGAGTTGGAAAGGCAGGGGCGATTTGTTTTACCCCTGCGCCGAAATCATCCGGGCATTCAAGGGACATTACGTCTTTCAGAGCCACTCCCTGAACTTCAAGGTGTTGCCGATGAGGTTGGAAACATTTATCAATTACAGTTGATTACGGTAGAAACAGAAGAGCATAGGCGAATCTGGAACGAAATGATGATTCAAGATCATCCGCGAGGAGCTGGCCCGTTGGTTGGTCGTCAACTTCGTTATCTAGTGAAATCGGAATATGGTTGGCTGGGAGGTGTGGGATTTAGTTCGGCGGCATTACACTTGGAGGCCCGTGATAGATGGATCGGCTGGGACTTGGACACCCGCCGAGCGAATTTACACCATGTCGTTAATATGAGCCGATTTCTGATTCGCTCCGGCGTATCATGTAAAAACCTTGCCTCCAGATTGCTTGGTATGGTTATCCGAGTATTTCCAGGAGATTTTGAAACGCGTTATGGTTACCGGCCGCAACTTTTGGAAAGCTTTGTAGACACCGATCGATATGTTGGGACATGTTACAAGGCCACAAATTGGCACTGGATCGGCCGTACCAAAGGCAGGGGACGACAGGAT
Organism: Desulfopila aestuarii DSM 18488; assembly: GCA_945863875.1. Lineage (GTDB taxonomy): Bacteria > Desulfobacterota > Desulfobulbia > Desulfobulbales > Desulfocapsaceae > Desulforhopalus_A > Desulforhopalus_A aestuarii_A. The sequence goes on along the minus strand of CAMBBS010000035.1, from coordinate 3,990 downwards.
CGTTTCGTGAAGAAGGCGGAAAGTATTAAAGATATTTATGTGTATCCACTCGCTGAAGATTTCCGCAGCAAGATTGGGCTTCCGCAGGGCAGCGGTTTAGATGCTCTTGACATAACCACTTGCGTCGACGGTGGGAATTGGGCAGAGAAAGAATTCGGTGGAGCTCCTTTGGGCGACAAGCGACTGAGCGACAGGCTTGTTGAAATTGCAGCAGATAAAGCGCAGAACCCTGGGCGTGCCTATTGTGGGGTTGCGGGAGGCGACTGGTCAAAAGTGAAAGGCTACTATAGATTGATCGATAAACCGAGCGATTCAGGTGTGACGATGGCCAATATCCTTCTGCCGCATCGTGAGCAAACGATACGGCGAATGAAGGCACAAAAGACTGTCCTTTGTATTCAAGATGGCAGTGATCTTAATTATTCCAATCTGGACAAATGTGAGGGTTTGGGGGTTATCGGCAAGAATCAGACTGGTGCTCAGAGCAAAGGGTTGCATCTGCATTCGACATTCACGGTAACCACAGAAGGTCTGCCCCTGGGGGTGCTAGGTGCCAAATGTACTGCTCCAGAACCAAAAGCAGAAGAGGACAAACGGCCGGTCTCAGCAATCCCCATTGAAGAGAAAAAAACATTCAGCTGGATCGAGGGGTTGCGCGATTGTACAGAATTAAAAGCACAGATGCCGCATACCTCTTTGGTCAACGTCCTGGATCGTGAGGCGGACTTCTTTGAATTATTTGATGAACAGCGGTGTAATTTTTCCAGGGTTGAGCTGCTCGTACGCGCCAAATTCGATCGTAGAACAACAGGAGAGCATAAACTGTTCGATACAGTCAGGCAATCGCCGGTTCAGGCCATGCTTAAGATTAAGATCCCCCGACAAAGCGCCAGACCGAAAAAAAGTAAACAGAAAATTCGTCCCAAACGATCAGCACGTATAGCGGAAGTTGCCGTGCGCTATGTACAAGTAGAATTGAATCCTCCACCGTATTATCAGGACAAAGCTCCCCTTCCGGTCTGGATTGTCCATGTGCGCGAAGACAATGCCCCTACTGATACGGTACCTGTTGAATGGTTTTTGCTTACGACAATCGACATAAAATCCGTTGCTGATGCCGTAAAGTGTGTAAAATGGTATTGTTTGCGCTGGCGAATCGAAGACTGGCATCGGGTGCTGAAATCTGGATGCGGAGTTGAAAAGATGGCACATAAAACCGCCGACCGGCTTAAGCGAGCAATAGCGATCAATATGGTTGTTGCCTGGCGGATCATGCTCATGACACTTTTGGGAAGAGAAACCCCGGAACTGCCTCCCGAAGTATTATTTTCTGATCTGGAAATAAAAGTCTTGGCCGCCTATGCAAAAAAAAAGCTTAGCGCCCCCAGGTTGTTTAGGTGACGCGGTAAAATTGGTGGCAAGAATGGGCGGGTATCTTAACCGGTCTGGCGACCTCCCCCCTGGTCATCAAGTAATGTGGTACGGCTATTCGATATTACAAATTATGTGCGAAGGGTTCGAGCTCAGGGATGATTAAAAAAATGTTGCCGAAACTTATGGGTAAAGGGCAGTGCTAGCCTACACCAAACGCCTGCGGCAGGACAGGGTCCCGGATGATCTGCGACGGCAAAAGATGCACAGCGTCAATCCCAAATACGTCCTGCGCAACTACCTCGCCCAGCTCGCCATCGACAAGGCGGAGAGCGGCGACTTTGCCCTGGTAAATGAACTCCTCGACCTGCTGCGCAAGCCCTACGACGAACAACCGGACAAAGAACACTTTGCCGTAAAACGCCCCGACTGGGCCCGCAGCAGGGCTGGATGTATAATGCTTTCTTGTAGTTCTTGATTTAATCTGGGGACATAATAGGATCTCATATTTATTTTCAGACCTCGTGAATGGAGGTAGAAAATCAATCATTTTTTTGGACACCTCAACTACAAGCCATTTGCCGGTTGGGGTACGCGCCCCGAGATTTGTCAGTTTGCGGCAAAGTTGCTCCTGGGCAAGCCGCCGTATCCGCTGCTGCAATGGCTCAAGTCGTACCGTGACCATTGTCCTGGTTGACTTGATCCAGTCATGGCAATTGGTGATGGCATAAAACAGATCCACCGGCTCATTTTCCTCATCGAAGTGCGGCCGTAGCCAGTCTATCATCTGCTTGCGGGCATTCCAGACAGAAGCTGTCACAAAATCAAACAGGTATATCCCTTCATCGTCAACCCGCTGGATCGATAGGTAATCCACAAGACTTGAAGCATTCACACGCTCCGGCAACTGCTTCTTTTCTTCCTGGAGAACAGTGAGCGCGGACTTTTGTTCGGCGATGGTACCTTCCAGCCGTTGCCTGATACTGTTCCGGCGCGGGGCACCGTCCTTCTTCGTTGCGGCATTGGCATTTGTCAGCTTCTTGTAAAGCTTGTTGAGGCCGTTCTTGATTCCGGCAATAAGGCTCGCCTGTCTCTTGATGTCCGCATTGCAATGTCCTGACGATCGCTTTCAACCAATTTAAAACCGGGATGATAATGGAATGGATGGCGATCATTGAGATGCTTGAATGTGTTTTGAGACGACAATATACAACTTTAAGGCAATATGTAACAATTATATTTCAACAGCTCCTAAGACCAAAACTCATTGAAAATCTTGAGAATAACTGATTTCTGAGTCTAGCAAGCTGTTGGAAATTGGCTATCAAATCCAGCATATGTTACGTCGGTTACCCCTGCTGAAGGCGGCAATGATTTTTAGGGCATTTTTCTCAAAAAGCACTGGAGAAGCATCGGCGTTTCTTAGGCGATGTTACGTGGGTGCAATACAAAAAAGTTACACCGCTCAAGCAGCCAACGGCAAGTCATGGATGATATTGTTTTCAAACATGTTTCTCACTATTCCCAATCCTTTCCGACTAACATTTCTCAGCTTACCAGTAAGGACTAATGAGCGTAGAAAGATTATATTCTCTGCATGTTCACGCTTCCAGAACAATCCTGTTCCCTTGATACGAAGATTGATAACACGACGGATGGCGCTTTCAACAGTTCCGCTGCCGGTGAGCAGACCATTGTAGCGAAATGTTGCGTATTGAAATCTCGAGTGCTCCCCGAAATAGTCGTTCAGTTTTTTCAAGGCTGTCTTTGATGCGCTTTTTTCCTGGGCTAATTTCTTCCTGACAAAGTTGACAATTTCATTGATGTTGCCATGCCAGAGGAGGGTGCGAACCTGTGTGGAGAGATCTTTGTTTTCTTTGTCTGACAATTTCAGAGAATCCTGAAAGTCGGATAAAGCGTACACTATTTGGTGTCTACTCCCAAGTACTCCAAGAACAGTCTGTCTCTGGCCACTGATTCGGTGGACCATCGATAACTGCCCAGGACCGTCTGTACCTTTGTGGTTTCAATGCAGTCGAACCAATCCAGGATCTGGGCGAGGGAACGTTGCGAAAGCCAGTTGTCCAGTTTCTTTTCGAACTTGATGAGTGATTCGGTTTTCCCGGATTCTCTCTTTCCGAGCTTGGCCTGTACTTGCTTTATTTTTTTCGTCAGGAAACAATGATAGCCCAGCGAGACAAATTGTGCGAATTGTCTTCCACGCAGATTGTCCGGGTGCCATGTGCGCGGCCTGGCACCGTCGAGCCTCCCTTTTTGCACGGCAAAGAGTTCTTCGATTTTTTCTCGCAGCCGATAATTTTCAAGTGCGGTAAATGTGTCCATGGCCTGATTGCTGACAAGGGCGAAATAGCCAAAGTACTTCTTTGCTTCGGTAATGGCCTTGTCGTTGAATCCCACCTTCAGCTGCCCCCCACGCCCCATCCTGGAACAGGTCAGGTACTTGTCTGTTTTCTTTTGCGCTGATTCGGTGAACTCGGTTTTCCCTTCTTCAATTTGTGCCTTCAGTTCAAGCAGGTCCATACGGAAGGCGATTTCTTTCTTGGCTTCGTTGTCGGGGGAATAGTAAACATGCACATACAGACGGCGCGAGATCGTTTC